>SXUL01000093.1 GCA_005790545.1 Planctomycetia bacterium
AGGCCGATGGTTCCCGTCGGGGCGATGACCGTCGCTTGTGCGTTGCGGAAACCATGACGCTTGCCGAGTTGCAGCGCGCGGTCCCAGTCCTCTCGCGCCGCCACAGCAAATTCCGGGTGCGTGGAGGACTCGAGACGCCAGGCCGCGTCACGATGCATGCTCATGACCTTGAGGAACGGCTCCTCATTGATCTTGTAGCCTGCGAAGGGGCCCTTCGTGGCAGCAAGTTCCGCGCTCGTGGCGTACGCCTGTCCGCAGGTGATGGCAGTGATGGCACCGCAGATATTGCGGCCCTCATCGCTGTCGTAGGGAATGCCCTTCACCATGAGCATGGTGCCGAGATTGGCATAACCGAGCCCGAGCGGGCGGAAGTCGTGGCTGTTTTCCGCGATGAGCTTGGTGGGGTAGCTCGCGAAGTCCACGACGATTTCCATGGCCGTCGTGAAGACCCTGACCGCATGGCGGTAGCCCTCGAGATCGAAGTGTCCGGAGTCGTCCAGGAACTTCATCAAGTTGAGCGAGGAGAGGTTGCATGCGGAGTCATCCAGGAACATGTACTCCGAGCACGGGTTGCTGGCGTTGATGCGGTCCGTATTGGGGCAGGTGTGCCAGCGGTTGATCGTGCTGTCGAATTGCACTCCCGGGTCTGCACAGCGCCAGGCCGCAAAGCAGACCTTGTCGAGGAGATCGCGGGCCTTCACAACCTTGTGCACGGCGCCTGTCGTGCGACTGATGGTGTTCCAGTCGGTTTCCTTCAGAGCCGCGTCCATGAACGCATCCGTGATGCGCACAGAGTTGTTGGAGTTCTGCCCCGAAACAGTGCGGTAGACCTCGCCGTTGAAATCGGAGTCGTAGCCCGCAGCGATGAGCGCCTGAGCCTTGTCCTCTTCGCGCGCCTTCCAGAGGATGTAGCGCTCGATCTCGGGATGATCCATATCGAGGATCACCATCTTCGCGGCGCGGCGCGTGGTGCCGCCGGACTTCGTTGCACCGGCCGCCTTGTCGAGGACCTCGAGGAACGACATCAGGCCCGAACTTGTTCCGCCACCAGAGAGCCGCTCGCCTTCGCCACGAATCTTCGAGAAGTTGGAGCCCGTGCCGGACCCGAACTTGAACAGGCGCATCTCGCGCTTCACGGCATCAGCGATGTCGAGCAGATCATCCTGCACACTCTGGATGAAGCAGGCCGAGAGCTGCGGGCGCGTGTAGGAGTCTTCACACTCCGCCACGGCACCTGCCTTCATGTCGTAGGCCCAGGTGCCGACGGCGCGGCCACGGATGTCATAGCGGGAAGCGAGTCCGCAGTTGAACCAGACCGGCGAGTTGAACGCCCCGAACTGGTTGAAGAGCATGAACGCGAGTTCCTGCTCGAAGTTCTCTGCGGCCTCCGGGGTCGCGAAGTAACCGCCGAGGCTTTCGCCGGCATCACGCAGCGTGCCGGCCACGCGATCGACGAGCTGACGCACAGAGGTTTCACTGCCCTTGCCCGCCCCGCCCGGCACGCCGGCCTTGCGGAAGTACTTGCTCGCGGCGATATCCGTGGCGAGCTGGCTCCAGCCTTTCGGCACATCCAGATCGTCCATCCGGAAGACCTCGGATCCGTCCGGATTGCTGATCACGGACTTCCTGCGCACGAACGCGATGGACTCCACCGCCTTCGTGCCCGGATCCGTGAAATAGCGCTCGATCTCCATGCCTGCGCTCTCCGTCACAGCGCTCCCCTTCTTCGAGACCGTCCTCGACCTTGTGCTTGCACCCGCCATGGCCATGCTCCCCGTAACCGCCGAATCCCCGTTCCGGAAATCAGGCAGCCCCAACCATGCCCATGGTCGCTGGCCACCCACCCGAGGCACCCACTCCGATGCCGGAATGCCGAACCCCGCCCACCCGGAACACCCCCTACATATGGGGCAGGGGCGGATACTACGACCCACGTATGGGGTGTCAACGAATCCTCGGAGATCACCGCATGATTATTCTGCGTCCGACAAATCGCGACATGGCAAGGACTTGCGAGAGCCATGCGTTCCATTATGCCACCCAACGAGATTCCACGGCTACCCCTTGACAGTGCCGGGAAAAATACAGGTCCCGTTGGTGCTCCAAGGCCCTGCGCGGTGGTTCTGAAGCCCTCGATTTATGGCAAAACTAGGCCCCATGAGCATCGCTACACGCACCGGAGATGATGGCAACACAGGCCTTTTTGGTGGCGCTCGCGTCCCGAAGGATCACGCGCGCGTCGCGGCATGCGGCGGCGTCGACGAACTGAATGCGCAACTCGGCTTTGTGCTTGCCACAGCGCCGACGTTTGGCGAGCGCGCTCTCCTCGTGCGCGTCCAGAGCGATCTCTTTGCACTCGCAGCGGAGCTCGCCACCCCGCGCACCAACAACCCGCTGGCGCAACGTGTGCAACCCTTCCCCGTGAAGCACCTCGAAGCTCTCGATCTCGCACTTACACGCATCGAGGACACGCTGCCGCCCCTCACCAACTTCATTCTGCCTGGCGGAACATGTGCGGCAGCGAGCCTGCACATCGCACGTGCCGTGTGCCGGCGCGCGGAACGCTCGGTGGTGACGCTCGCACGCACTGAGCCGGTGACAGGTTCCGTGTTGCGCTACCTCAATCGCCTCTCGGACCTGTTGTTCCTTCTCGCACGCGCGGACTGCATGCGCGCCGGCATCACCGAGCCCGCCTGGATCCAGGAAACGCCCTAGTTGCGACGTCGCGCTGCTGCCAGCACCCGCCCCGGCAACTCATGACCGAGGAGCTTCTCTGCGGCCAGTGCCACACGCACGGCTGCGTCAGCATCAATGCCCGTGTCACAGCCGTGCCCGTGCAAGAGGTGCAGCAGATCTTCCGTTGCGATATTGCCCGCAGCGCCAGGCGCGAACGGACAACCACCGAGCCCGCCGAGTGAAGAGTCGAAACTCCGCAACCCGGCTTCCAGAGCGGCGGTGACATTCGCCACGGCCATGCCGTAGGTGTCGTGCGCGTGCAGCGCGAGTTTCTCCAGCGGCAGCGTCACGGCACACGCGGAAAGCACTTCGCGCACGTCCCTCGGCACCGCTCTTCCCGTCGTTTCGCCGAGGCTCACTTCCTCGCAACCCATATCGAAGAGTGCCTCCGCAACACGCACCACATCCTGCACCGCTACACGACCTTCAAAAGGACAGTGTGTGATGGTGCTCACATAACCGCGCAGGGTCGCGCCGTGCTGGCGGCACGCTGCAGCAACTTCGCGACTTCTCGCGAGAACCTCCGCGGTACTCCCGTTCGTGTTCTTTTGTGAGAACGATTCGCTGGCCGCCGCGAAGACGGCCACCGAAGTCGCCCCGGCGCCCTCGGCTGCGCGCCAACCGGCGAGATTCGGCACCAACACAGTGAAGCGCGCGGCAAGCCCGTGCACGCGCTGCAGGACCTCCGCACTTCCAGCCATCTGAGGCACACGATCCTCGCGCACGAATGCTCCCGCCTCGATGTGCCGGTGGCCAGCAGCCACCAGCAGGCGCGCCAGAGACGCACGCTCCTCGGCGCTGAGACAATGGCGCTCATTCTGCAAGCCATCTCGCAAGCCCGTTTCGCAGATGCGGATGGCATTGCTCGTCATGCCTCGGGCACTCTTGCAAGACGAACGAGCGTGGTCCCGATGTCAACGATGGCGCCAACGCTTGCCTCAACGGCCGCCACACGACCATCCCGCGGTGCGGTCAGCCTGTGTTCCATCTTCATGGCTTCCAGTGTCAGGAGAAGATCACCCTTCCGCACCTCTGCACCCACAGCACAAGCCAACGCGAGAATGCGTCCGGTCATGGGAGCTTCAACCACATCCCCTTCTCCCGCGTGAGCGGCACGACGGCTGCCTGCTGCATCCCGCGCAATCCAAGTCTGGCCTCCGGACTTCAGTTGCACGCCATCCGCACTCCGCGTGATCTCGACACGCCAGACCCGCGTCCCGTCACGCAAGGTCAGCAAGCCGTCCCGGTCATCCAGCACTTCATATTCGCGCGCACTGCCGTCGACCTCGAGCAGCAGCCGCTCGCCGCGGCGCGTGCAGCGCCACGCGTGCAATGCACTTCCCAAGTGAAAGCGTCCGGAACTCATGCGTCACCGCCTTTCAGGCGCCATGCTCCGAGTCCGAGGCCTGCGTCCACCGCTGTGCCATCGCTCCTTCGCGGAACAGCGGGTGCACCGAGACTCGCGAAGACCGCCGCGGTGAGGAACCGGGCTTCAGCCGGAAGCGCTGCTGCACTCTCGGCAATGAACCCGTCAAGGCTCCGTGTGTGCGTGTTCCCGGAACGCACCAGCGGGCTCGCAAGCAAGTCCGCAAGCCAGGCTGCGTTCGTGACGGTGCCGGAAAGGACCGTCCGGTGCAAGGCCTCGATCAGCCTGTTGCGTGCAACCTCGCGATCGAATCCGTGAGCCATGACTTTCCCGAGCATGGGGTCGTACCACGGTGTGATCTCGCTTCCGCTCGCCACGCCCGCATCCACGCGGATCCCCGGCCCGGTGGGCCATTCAACACGCTGCAACACCCCTGTGGCCGGCAGAAAGTTCTTCAGCGGGTCCTCCGCATACACGCGCACTTCCATGGCGTGTCCCAGAGGATCGGCGAAAAGCTGGCGCGGCAGGTGTTCACCAGCCGCCACACGGATCTGCCACTCCACGAGATCCAGTCCGCTCACCAGCTCCGTGATGCCGTGCTCGACCTGCAAGCGGGTGTTCATCTCCAGAAACCAGAAGCGTCCGTCCGGCTCCAGAAGAAACTCCACCGTCCCGGCGCTTTCGTAATGCACGCCCCGTGCGACCCGCAGCGCAGCGTCCTGCATGCGACGCCGAAGTTCAGGGTGCACCGCGGACGAGGGCGACTCTTCCATCACCTTCTGATGTCTGCGCTGCAGGCTGCATTCACGTTCCGGGAAGGCGTGCGCCACGCCGTGTGCATCACACAGCACCTGCACTTCCACGTGCCGCGCATCGACCACCAGACGCTCCAGCAAGACTTCATCCCGCCCGAAGGCGGAAAGCGATTCACGTCGAGCCGCAGCCAGTGCATCCGCAAATCCGGATGCCGAGGCGACGACACGCATGCCCTTCCCGCCACCACCATGCGCCGACTTGATCAGGAGGGGCCAGCCGATGCGTTCAGCCGCCTTCTGCAACTCCGCGTCCGTGCACGCCGCATCTTCTCCGGGCACGCATGCAACACCCGCAGACTGAGCCAAGCGGCGCGCGAGCGACTTGTCGCCCATGCGCCGGATCGCGTCTGTCGGCGGCCCCACGAAGATCAGCCCGGCCTCGCGACAACGCGCAGCAAAGTCCGCATTCTCCGAAAGAAAACCGTAGCCGGGGTGGATAGCGTCGCAATGCATGGAGCGCGCGGCTCCGATGAGCGCATCCATGTCGAGGTAGCTTTCGCGGGCGGGCGCAGGCCCGATGCACTGCGAGCGCTCGCAAGCGAGCACGTGCGGCGCACGCCTGTCGGCTTCGGAGAAAACCACAGCGGCAGGAATCCCCATGGCGGCCAGCGTGCGCTGGATGCGCACACTGATGGCACCACGGTTGGCGATGAGCACACGCCGCATTCAGTTGGTCTCCGCAATCCAGGGCGCCTTGCGCCGTTCCAGGAACGCACCGAGCCCGGCCTGTCCTTCAGGACTCGCCCGTCTGCGTGCAATGATCAAGGCCAGCGCTTCCATGCGCGCCGCATCAGGCAGGGGCGCCTGAGCGAGTGCGAGAACTTTCGCCTCTCGCTGCGCAAGTGGTGCAGCCAACCGCCATTCAGCGAGTTCCTTCCCCGCCGCCGCCTCCAGTTCGTTCTCAGGGAAGCAACCGTGCACGAGGCCCATGCGTTCTGCTGCAGCCGCGTCGAAGATGGCGCCAGACTGGAACCAACGCAGCGCCGCACTGGCACCAATCTTCCGCAGCGCGAACGGCGAGATGACGGCCGGCACGATGCCGAGACGCACCTCCGTGAATCCGAAGCGCGTCCCCTCCGCGGCAAATACAACATCCGCGGCAGCCGCCAGGCCGGTTCCACCACCCAGCGCTGCACCGCGCACCACTGCGAGAACAGGACAGGGCACACTGGCAAGAGCGAGGAAGCAGCGCGCGAGACGGAGCGCCTCGGCCACGTTGGCCGTTTCCGTCGCAGCGCCTGAGCGCCGCATCCATTCGATATCTGCTCCTGCGCAGAAAACCGGACCTTCTCCATCGAGGCGTACACAGCGCACCGCCGGGTCCTGCGCCCGCTGACAGGCCGCGGTCAGCTCGTCCAGCATCGCTTCGTCCATGGCGTTGCGGCGCTCGGGCCGCGCCAGAGTGATTCTCAAGAGCCCGTCTGCCAGTTCGACGCGTACGCTGTGCATGGCTCACATCCTGTAGACCGGCCAGCGGCTCTCGTTGCGCGGACGTTGCAGTGTCGCCTCGAGGGCGAGTCCAATGACGTCGCGGGTTTCCGAGGGCAGGATCACTCCGTCGTCCCAAAGCCGCGCTGTCGCATGGATGGGGTTCCCCTCCGCCTCATACTTCGCACGAATCGGAGCGGCGATGGCCTCTTCCTCCTCCGCGCTGAAGGTCCCGCCACGTGCGAGCACTTGTTCACGCTTGACGATGCTCAGCACGGTTGCGGCCTGTTCCCCACCCATCACACTGATGCGCGCATTGGGCCACATGAACAGAAAATCCGGATCGTAGGCCCGACCGCACATGGCGTAGTTTCCGGCTCCGAACGAGCCACCGATGATGATGGTGAGCTTGGGAACATCCGCACAGGCCACCGCCTGCACCATCTTCGCCCCGTCCCTCGCGATGCCTTCGTTCTCGTAACGCCGCCCCACCATGAAGCCGGTGATGTTTTGAAGAAAGAGCAGGGGCACGCCGCGCTTGGCACAGAGCTCCACGAAGTGCGCGCCCTTGCGCGCGCTTTCAGCGAAGAGCACTCCGTTGTTGGCCACGATCCCGACAGGCAGTCCGTGAATGCGGGCGAAGCCTGTGACGATCGTCTTGGCGTACTCGGCCTTGAATTCGTGAAACTGGCTGCCATCCACGAGCCGCAGCACGAGCTCGTGCACGTCCCAAGGTTCGCGGCCGTTCAGCGGGACAAGGTCGTACAGATCCTCGACCGCGAGTGCGGGTGCGGTGACCGGCCGGACATCCTGCGGCCCTGGAGGGTGCGCACCGGCGCGCGCTGCCATCTCACGCAGGATCTCGAGGGCGCGCGGCTCGTCTTCCGCGAGGTGGTCGGTCACTCCGCTCTTCCGGCAATGCACGTCGGCTCCACCGAGATCCTCGGCGCTCACTTCCTCCGGGATCCGCTTCAATCGCCGCGCCCAATTGCTGCAGCGCAGCGCCAAAACCCGGAAACGATTCGTCGACTGCGTCCGCGCCGGCAACCGTAGTTGTGCCGGGCGCCAGCAACCCTGCA
>SXUL01000094.1 GCA_005790545.1 Planctomycetia bacterium
CCCGCGCTCGCGGGGCCGGAAGCACTCACCACCTGTGTGCCATCGCCGAGTTCCACCGTGACGGTGTTCTCTGCGAGGGACTCTGCATCGAAGGTCACCGCCACCGACACCGCCGCGGCATTCGCGAGGTTGATCGTGTTCAGCGGAGCCGCGCCGTTCGCCGGCATGTCCGCACCGACAGGTGCGGCAGGAGCGGCGGCAGCATCGCCTCCCGAACCGCCGCAGGCGGTCAGCGTGGCAATGATGGCGAGAAGCGTCACGTTCAGCAGCGTGGGCTTCCAAGTGTTGAATGAAAGTGTCATCTCGATCTTCTCCGTTGTCGTGGCGTACTCGTGCCACGGTTGTTTCTCTGTCTGTTCCGGAAAGCATTGCGGGCAGTCCGGAGGAACTTCACGTTGCGCTCGCGCCAGTGGGTCACGTTCTCGGCCAATGAGAACGGACCTGCACCGGCAGGAATGCGGCGTCCCTTCACTTCGGGCCGGAAAGACACGCGGCTTGAGCGTTGATCTCGAGCCGTGACCTGCACGCACGCGCCAAGGTGTGCTCTTGCGTCTTTTCGAACAGACGGCCGCGATGTGCTGCGTTTTGCGACATTGACTTCGGCGCGGAAGACCGCTCAAGAAACCTGCGAATCCGTCGCATATGATGCAGCTCCCGCCCGTGCCCCAACCACCGGGCGGCCTCCAAGGAGCGAACGATGAAGACTCTGTTGTGCGGCCTCGCGCTTCTGGCCGCTCTCACCGTGTGGACGCCCTTCGCCTGCGCGCAAGACGCGCTGCCGGAAGTGACGGACAAGAAGCCGAACCCAACTGTCACCTTCGCGAAGACGTGGGAGGAGGCCGTCGCTGAAGCGAAGCTCCTCAATGTGCCCATTGTGGTGCACAGCCACGGGTTCTTTTGAGGCCCGTGCTGGGGTATGCATTCTGCCGTGTTGCAGAACAAGCAATACCTCGCGTTCGCCGCAGAGAACACCGTCGAGGTTCTGGCGCTGCAGCGTCTGCCTGAAGGCATTCAGAAGAAGGACCCTCGCGCCGCCGCCTACAAGGCGAAGGGCGCGGACGGCAAGGAAGAGCTGCAGATGCTCAGTTGGCCCGGGCTCACGCTCGCGGACATTGAGGGCATGAACAGCTCCAAGGCCGGCTCGTTCAACAAGTCCGGCAAGATCCCCTACATCTCCATTGTGGACCCCTGGACCGAAAAGGAGCTGAAGGGTGGCAACGGCGGGAGCTCAAAGGGCATTCAGACCGACGTAGATGAATTCACGAAGGTTCTGGTGAAGGAGCATGGCAAGGGCGTCACGCGAAAGGACCTCAACAAGGTCAAGGATGCAGCCGCGAAGTCCGCCACCCTTGCGAGCCAGAGAGAGTTCACCAAGGCGCTTGAAGCTCTCGTCAAGGCCACACCCGCGGCCAAGGAAACGCCAGCGGTGCTCACGGAGAAGATCGCCGAAGCGAAGAAGGCCGTGCTCGACGCAGCAGAAACGATTTTGAACGAAATCGAATCCGCCAACGACAAGGTGAAGGCCAAGAAGGATCTTCTCGGCCTCATGGACCGCCTGCGCGGAACGGGCTTCGAAGCCCGTGCGAAAGAGATGCTGCCGAAGCTTTGATCTGAAGACGCTGGCGCATCTCGCGGCGGGTGGAGCCAAAGAGCTCCGCCCGCCGTGTTCATTCAGCGGGCTTCAGTGCCGAGATCGAGGAATTCGACGGCGCCTGTGGCGAGACAGTACTTCGCCCCCACAATGAGCACCTCGCCCTTGGCCACGAGGGCTTCGAGTCGCACAGAGCTGTGGGTGAGTTGTTGCACAGAGGCGCGGATGTTGGCGCGCACGGCCTCGCGGATGAGGGTTTCTTCATCCAGATGCGCACCCAGTTGCAGCACTGCCTGGATGGAGGGCCGAACGCGATCCACGATGGAGTTCATGTGCGCGGAATCGCCGGCGTGGCCGGCGCGGAAAGCCTCCAGCGTGGCGAGTATGGCGCCGCAGCGCGAGTGCCCGAGTACCACCACGAGGCGGGTGCCGTAGCGCGTCACCGCGAACTCAACGCTTGCGGATTGCGATGGCGCAACGATGTTGCCCGCCACGCGGATCACAAAAAGATCGCCCGGGCCCTGATCGAAGATGATCTCCGCCGGGACGCGCGAATCGGAGCAGCCGAGGATCACGGCCTCGGGAGTCTGATCCTCCATGGGCATGAACTGGTGGCCGAGGGACGCGGCCGCGCGCCCATCCACAAAACGCCGGTTCCCCTCGCGGAGCCGGCGCAGCATCAAGAGCGGGTCGGTCATGACGGTTGCAAACCTCTTGGGAGGAGGAGCGTAGCGAAAAGACGTTGTGGATCGGGGACGCTACGCGCGATCCTGTTCAGTGCCTGCCAACAGGCAGGTCCTTGCTTGACTTAGCTGCCGCTTGAAAGGCGAGAACGTCACGCAATCCCGACCCGGACCGGGGGATCCTGCTCGGAGGCAGTTTCGATGGACCTCAGGCGTCGAGAGGGCGCGAATCCGCACTTGACATCGACGGCGATCTCGCTAACCTACTAGTTGCAGCAAAGGAATAGCTGCCCGTAGAAGATCAGGAGTTGTTGCTGTTGGTTGTCTCTGATGCGCGTGGTTTTCTCGTAGAGCGCGTTGGCGGTGTTTTGCGTGATCAACTCGCCTGAGACTCAAAACCGCGCTACTTCAACGGGCTATTAGTGCTGCAGGAGGCGTGCGATGAGCCGTCAATTATTGCTGGCGTGTGCAGCTCTGGCATTTGGTCTGACCCTTAGTGCTTGTGTTGGCGCTGGCGCCCATCGGCAGGCCGTCGAGGATCCGCAAGGTGGCGACCGTCTGACGCCCGGGAAGGTCCAGATGAGCATCAGCAAGGGAATGCCACAATCTGAGGTGTTGCAGGCGCTGGGCAATCCCAACATCGTCAGTACAGATGCTGAAAGCCGTCAGGTGTGGACGTGGGACCGGATGTCCACCACAGAAGTCCGCTCCAGCGAGAGCGGGGGTGTTGGTGTATGGATGCTCGTCGGCCCCGGCTATTCGGCCCAAGCCTCCGCCGCGAGTCGGTCGCAGAGGACGATGACACTTATCATCTACTTCGATCAGCAGAACAAGGTTCGCGATCTTGCCTACCACAGTTCTTCGTTCTGACAGTGTCAACATATCTGGAGGATTGCGCATGAAGGTCCGCGCAGGATCTGTTACTCTTGTGATTGTGCTCAGCGTGACGCTCAGCCTTTTGGCGGCTCTGTCAAGCTGTGCTGCCTCTGGGGGGGAAGTGGCTGAATCGGCCCTGCAATTGGCGCCAGAGGCGATGGCGAATCGACAAATGCAAACGCGGCGGTTCGACACGCGAGACGAAAAAAAGCTGTTGATCGCCGCTGCCAGTCTACTTCAAGACATGGGTTACATGATCGAGGAGTGTGAATCCGGGCTTGGGGTAATTGTCGGCGACAAGGATCGCGACGCAACGGACTCCGGCCAGATTGCAGGCGCCGTCGTCTTTGCGCTTCTGACCGGCGTTGCCGTACCCGTCGATCATGTCCAGAAGATTCGAGCGGCACTCGTAACGAGACCCTCATCTGGCGATACCAGGTACACACTGCTTCGCGTCACATTTCAGCGCGTCGTATGGAATGATCGTGGTCAGGTCAGCAGACGAGAGTCGCTGGTCGCCCCCGAGCTGTACCAACAGTTTTTTGCTGGCCTGTCAAAGGCCGTTTTTTTGGAGGCTCACAACCTATGAGCGTACGCATGCAGCTTGTCGTTGGATCGGTGATCGCTCTTGTTGCGCTGACACTTGCCGGTTGCGGAAGTAGCCCGAATGCACAGATTCTGGAAACAGGCGGCAAATCCCAAGTTGAACTCCGTGCAATTCAAGGCCGTCTGTACAAGACGACCGAACGTGAGGTGATGCTGCGGACAGTCATCGCGACACTGCAGGACCTCAGTTTCGTGATGGACAAAGCTCATCTCGAACTTGGAACCGTGAGCGGCACAAAGCTTGATGGATACCAATTGCGGATGAGCGTCACTGTGCGGCCACGGGATGAAACGCACATGATCGTGCGAGCCAATGCACAGCTTGGGATCACGCCAGTCACAGATCCGGAGCCCTACCAAGCGTTTTTTCAAGCTCTGTCCAAGGCCGCGTTCCTCGAAGCGCATCCGATCGAGTAAGGAAATGGCGTTGTCGTGACTCGGGGTGGGCGGGGTAGGATTCATGCCTCAGGAGTTCCCAAGGCATGCGCATCACTCTCGCATGGGCATTCATGGCCGCGCTGCTCGCGGCACAGAACTGCAATGGCAGCACGACCGGGCGGCCCCCGCTGAATGATCTCGGAGCCGGCCTGTGGCAGGGGTTTCAGGGCGGGCTCTATCCGGGCGGATCGAATGTGATCCCCGCGGCGCACCTCGCTGCGGGGACGAGCGCTGCGGCGCAGGTGCAGCCGCTCAGCGCGACGGGGCAGCCGGATCTGAACGGCCGCATCGGGCTTGTGAACATCGGCATGTCCAACAACACGGCCGAGTGGCAGCAGTTCATGCCCGTCTCCAACGCCGATCCTCTGCGCAACGGTTCGGTGCGTGTCGTGGACTGCGCCGTGGGTGGTGCCACTGCGGCGCTCATCGCGAACCCCAATGACAACTACTGGACTCAGGTGGCGGGACGTCTGTTGACCGCGGGTATCACGCACGCGCAGGTGCAATCGGTGTGGTTGAAGACAGCAAACTCCGCGCCCAACACCGGCTTCCCCGCGGCAGCGCTGACACTGCGGGATCACTTCCGCACCATTTGTCAGGTGCTCAAGCAGAAGTTCCCGAACATCCGGCTCTGTCACATTTCGAGTCGCACCTATGCGGGCTATGCGACAACCAGCTTGAACCCCGAGCCGTACGCGCACGAATCCGGCTTCAGTGTGAAGTGGCTCATCGAGCAGCAGATCAACGGCGATCCAGCCCTCGCGCACACAGGGCCGGCCGCAGTGGCGCCATGGCTCGCGTGGGGCCCCTACATGTGGGCGGATGGATTGAATCCGCGCAGTGATGGGCTCACATGGCTCTGCTCCGAGTTCCAACCAGATGGCACGCATCCCGGGCCGAGCGGTTGCGCCAAGGTGGCGGGCATGTTGCAGACGCACTACAGCACGCATCCCACGACGGCGAGCTGGTACCACGGCGGGATTCCAGCGGCGTCCGTGACGTACTACGGCGCTGGTTGCAGCGGATCGAACGGCATTCCGGCGGTGATGAATATGGGCCTCCCATGGCTCGGCAACACCGGCTTCGGCATCGGGGTCGAGAATGCGCGCGTGGGCGCGCAGGCATGGATGTTCATGAGCCTTGCCGCAGTGTCGTGGTCCCTCGCGCCCGGGGTGACACTTCTCATTGATCCCCTCGCACCGAACCTGCTCCTTCCGGCAGCAGGCGCTCCGAGTGCGGCCACCGTGAACACGATCGGCCGCGCGTCATTCTTTTTCGCCATTCCCGCGCTCCCGGCGCTCGGCGGCTTGACGACGCATGTGCAGTGGGCCATCGCGGATCCCCTCGGTGCCTTCCAGAACCAGCTTGCGCTCTCCAACCGCGGAACCATTCGCATCGGCGTGCACTGAGCTGCTCGCGGGCCCTGCACGAAGAAGCCAAAGGGTAGACTGCGCCCGCGCGCAGTGCCTCTCGCGCTCCTCTGCCTGACATGAATCAACCTGCTGCCATGAGCCCCGCCATCTGCCGACCATCGGAACGTGCCTTCACTCCGTGGAGCATCACAAGCGGCTTCCTGATCCTCGCGTGCTCGGATCTCTGTTTCGGCTTCACGCGTTCAGGACCAGCTGTTGAGGGCGTTTGGGAACTCGCGGTCCTGATTGCATCCATTCTCGTCCACTGCGCGCTCGGGGGGCTGGTTCTGGAAGGGGCCGTCCGCTTGTTGCAGCGTGCGGATGGGCCGAGCCCAACGGGACGCTGGCGCATCTCGCGCGTGGTGACTTCACTGGCTCTCGTGGCTGCATTCGTGCTGGTCAACCGCACGACCTTCGACGGCCCGGCCATCGCGAAGAGCCGTTGGCACGACGCGCTGGAGTGGGGCTTTCGCCTCACGGGCATTGTCGCGATCGGCCTCGTTGTATTCGCCATTGTTCCGTGGCTCTTGGCACGCACGAGCCGCCGCGCGTGGATAGCGGCCGTGGCGGGCTCTGCAATTCTCGGGCTCGGGCTCGCTTGTGAAGCCGCCAACGCCTACGTGCTCGTGGGGCAGTACCCGATGATGCACACCCAATTGGTGGCCCTCGCGGCGCTGTCATGCTGCCTGACCGCCAGCATCGGGCTGCAGTATTTCCCGAAACTTGGTCGCTGGACGGCCTTTGCGGCTGCGCTTCTCCTTGCGCTCGGAATAGCGGTGGGCTTCAGCGACGCGGCGCTTCGTACAGGAGCTGCCGCCATGGTCCGCGGCCCTGCCAGTGCAGAGCTCAGCGTGTGGACCAATCAGATCCTGCTTCCGTTGCGCCCCGCCCGTCCGACCGATGCTCTGGCACCGATTTCTGCGGAGGTCTTCTCAAGCGGTTCTACCGCGGTGGTTCAGAGCGCTCTGGATGCCGCCCTTCCCGCGCGCCGCGGCATGAATGTGCTCTGGGTCGCCATCGACACCGTGCGTGCCGACCGGGTCAGTTTCAACGGCTATGCGCGGAAGACAACGCCCAACCTCGACAAGCTCGCCAAGAATGCTTTTGTCTTCACGCATGCGTACTCCAGTTATCCGACCAGCAATTACTCCTACGCATCCATGCTGACGGGACGCGTGCCGCGCGCGACGCCGCTCTATGCACGTTTGAACGGCACGACGCCATCCGAGAGCGCTCAACTGACGCTGCCAGGATTGCTGACGGCGCAGGGCTGGTACACGGCGGGCGTCACGGCCTTCGACAAAGCCACGGCTCACAACCCCGACTGGTTTGGTCTGCTCAAGACCGGATTCACGACCTACAACCCGGATCAGCCGGAAGCGGCTGCCGTGGCGGCACAAATCACGGCGTCGTCGCTGCGGGTGCTGCGCGAGAAGCCACCGGGCCCGTTCTTTCTGTGGATGCACTACATGGATCCGCACGCGCCCTACGAGATCTGTCCGGAGTTCGGCTTCGGAACATCCATCAGCGATGCGTACGACTCGGAGATCGCGAAGTGCGACGCCGAGGTCGGCCGTGTGCTTGATCAGCTGGCGGCAACAGGCGAGGCTTCGAACACGATCGTCGTTGTGTTTTCTGACCATGGTGAGGAGTTCGAGGAACACAACGGCAAGTTCCACAACACCTCTGTCTATGACGAACAGGTGCACATCCCTCTGCTGATCTCGGTTCCCGGGCTGAAGGGTCGCAAGATCGAGACGCCTGTGAGCCTCACGGATGTTCTCCCCACGACGGTGAGCATTCTCGGGTTGCCGGATGCGGAGGTGCGCCACGGAAGAGACCTCTCACCGTTGATGCTGTCCGACGCGACCGGGAACAAGAGTGGCGCTTACATCGAGTTCTTCGGCATGCGGGCCGGGCACCGCGAACGCGACCTGCGTGCTGTCGTCAGCGGCCACCAGAAACTCATCTTCCATGTGCAGCGGGATCTGTACGAGCACTATGACCTGCAGTCTGATCCGGGCGAGAACGTGAATCTCATCGGCAGGGGTGCGAGTGCGGAAACGGACATGCGCGGGTTGATGGCGGCCTGGGATGCTCGCATCGACGCAGGCAAGAGTTCCGTGAGCACGCCAGCCGTGCACTCATTGCGCGAGGAGTTGCGCGCCGACCTGACCGCGCTTGTCGCGGCGGATGCGGCGGCTGCGGAAAAGCTCCTCATCAGCATCCAGAAGCGCATCTTCGATTACACGCGCGAGCTGACACCGCAGGCTGCCAACGAATTCGGCGCATCAGGTGTCGATGCCTTTGCACAGGAGGTCGTGGCTCAGTGGAATGCGAGTCACAAGGGGAGTCTCGCGGCGAGCCATCTCGCCAGACTGGCCGTGGATCTTGCAGCTCCGGCAACCACGCCGTTCCTTCTTGACCGACTCAAGGAAGGAGGAGGCGCCGCGTTCCGGGCGGCCGGCGCGTTGGCGCGCCAGGGCAACACGGTTGGCCAACCGCTGCTCCAGCGATTGCTGCAGGATGAAGTGCCGCTCGACAGGCGGCAGGTGGCCACGGCGCTCATGTACCTCGGCGATCCTGCCGCGATGGCGTGGGCAGAGGGCATCATCACCTGTGGCAATTGGCAGCAGGTGTGTGCGATGGTCGAGGCCCTGCCACAGGCGCGCTTGCCCAGGCTCGGCTATTTCCTGCGCGAATACATCACCCAAGGTCTGTTGCGTCCAGTTCCCGTGCAAGCCAAGCTGGCGATTCACTTGGCGGCTTTGTCCGGCGACCCGGAGATCCGCTGGCTGCTCTTGCGTTTCGCGCACGACGGCGATCCGATCATCCGCATCCCGGCACGCAAGGCTCTGGAGAGTGCTGGCGTGAAGGCATCCGAGATTCAGGCCATGGCAGAGACAATCGCCATGGAACTGGACGGAGATCTCGCGGTCGTCAATCGCATGTATGAGCATGCCCTTGCCCGCTACGCGGACGCGCTCGCATCAGGCACGGGAAGCAATGCAGGATTGCGCTTCCGTTATTCACGACAGCTGCATGCCCGGGGCCGCACTGAAGAGGCGCGCAAAGTGCTGGTTCCGCTGATGGCATCAGATGCCGATGTTCTCGACAAGGATCTGGCCGAGCGTCGCGCGGGCATGCTCAGCGCTCCGGCGCGTTTCACGGACGCCGCGGCTTTCCGTGCGCAGGTCCCCGCGTTTGCCATGCCGGCAGAGGTTTTCTCAGGCGTGCCGTTCATGTGCACCATCACGCTGCACAACGAAGGTACGGTCCCGTGGCAAGGCGGGTACTGGCAATTCGCCAATGTCGTGAAGCTGCACTGGGAAGACGGTGCCGGGCAGCGGCTGGCGACGCGCGAACAGAGCCTTGCATATCTGCCGGCGGCTGGTGTCATGCCCGGCGAGAGCACGACCATCATGATGTTGGTCCATGCACCGGCCTCACCGTTGGCTGCGGCGGTTCCTGTATTGACCTTCACGCAAGCGGAATCCGCATTGCCGCCGGAGACACAGATTCACCGGGCGCCAGCCGTTCGCATCGTGGCCTTGAACGCCAAGCTGGGAGCCAAGTGACCCGCCCCGGTCTGCTCCTCCTGCTTCTGCTGGCGCATTCCCTGGGCGCTCAAGACACAAGACAACCCGGGTTGAAGCAACTCGGCGAGACACCGTTGGCGGCGGGTGTGGAGCGGGGAGTGATCCATGCGTCAAGGCCGGTGCACGTGCTGCATCCGGATGGTTCTCCGGTGCTCTCCGAGGCGGGGCTGTTGCAACTCGCGGATGAGGGGCCGGGTTTCTATTACGGAGCGCTGAATCAGGATCGCGTCGAATACGCCCGCGGCATCGGCATGTTGCACACCAACAACTGGGGTGATGTCGAGGCGCTCTGCATGGCGCGCCGCATTGTGGAGCACTGGGTGAAGAAGCATCCGGAGACACGTCTCGGCATCGACGAAATCAGCAGTCGCTGGGGCGGTTTCCCGGATTACGACGGCAACGGCGTCTCCGATCACCTGACACACCAGACCGGGCACAACGTGAATTTCCTTGTTCCGTGCCGCAAGCGCCCCGAGCGTTACGTGCATCTGGGGGTGTCCCATGAGGAGCTCTTCGATCACGGTGAATTCATGGACCTGCTCGACATCCTCGTGGACACAGGCGTGTCGCAATTGACCACGAACACCAAGGCATTCTCGCCTTCGGGTGATTGGAGCAAATCAGGCAGCCGCTTCGAGTGGCTGCTCGGAGCGCGCCGCGAGGATGGCTATTCAATGACGTTGACCGCCAAGGGGCGGCGCACCGGGCTCTGTCTGCTGAATCCGACAGGCGATCACGGCGACCACATCAATGCCATGCTGTGGAGAGTGGAGCGCTGATGCCAAGTCGACTGTCCCATGCGCTGCCCTTGCTGTCAGGTCTGATTTGCGCAGCCCTTTTTTCCGGAAGCGGAGAAGCGGTGGTCAGCCCCGATACCGTCCTGCCGGTTGCCGGACTGTCCGTGACCACGGACCCATCGCCGGCACTGGTCTATCTGGATGGTGTGTTCATCGGTGAGGCCTCCGGGAAGCTGATCATTCACACCAATCCCGGCGCTCATCAACTGCGAGTCAGCGAATCGGGTTATCTGGATGTCATCTCGGACGTGAAGCTGACGGAGGGCCAATGCGCCAACGTGCAAGTCACCTTGCCCGCACCAACGGAGGCATGGCCGACTCCGCCTGCTGCGATCGCCATTGCCGTGGGTCAGGTGATGCGTGGCAAGTTGGCGCGCGGACCCGACGGCAAAGGTGTGCCAGTCCGATACAGCGTGGACGAGAAGTCTGCGCCTCACCGCATGCTCACGCGTTTCACGGGAGAGTGTGTGGCTTCGGTCACCGCTCCGGATGGAACGCAGCTCGCGCTCACGCCCATGGCGGTCACATTGCCGGGAGTGCCCGGCAGCAATCACCATGAATACAAGGGTGCAGGCCCGGGCGGTTTCATCATCGAGATCAGCGGCAAGCCGGGCGCATTCTCTTTCCGGCTCGGACCGGGATTGCCCGCACTCAGCACCAGCGAGCAGCCGGGACTGAAAGGCAGGCGGCTTGCGCCCGGGAGCAGTCCGCGCTGAACCTGCCGCGCTCAGGAGTCAGGAGCGATGGCCTCAGTGCTTGCGGCGGGTGATGAGCCGCGCCCAGGGGTCGAACCACGGATCCTTGCGATAGACGAAGGTGCATTCGAGGATCGCGAACAACCCGAGATGTGCGAGGCCTGAGAAAAGCAGTGGCCAGAAGGTGCGCACGCCCACATCCCATTTGAACCAGAAGAGCAGAAGCAGCAGGGGAATCGTGGCGAGAAGAGGCTTCAACAGTGAATAGCGCAGCCATGTGAATACGCTGACCTGCAGGCGTCGACAGGCGATCACGAGCATCGCGATGGCGAAGAGCACATTGGGAATCGCGGTGCCGAGAGCGACGCCATCCAGACCGAGCGGCCCGACGAGAGCGAGCGAAAGAACGAGATTGAGTACGCCCATGCCCACGAGCATCAGGGAGGAGGCGCGGATCTCGCCGAGGCCGTTCACGGCCGGCATGGCGACGCCGCGGAGCGGGAGATAAATGAGGAATGACGCAGTAAGGATC
>SXUL01000095.1 GCA_005790545.1 Planctomycetia bacterium
AACACGATCATGATGGGCTTGTTGGTGTCGCGGGCCTTGGTGAGGGCCGCGTCGAAATCCGTCTCCCACTGGATCACCTTCGGATCCTGAGCGAAGACCGAGGCGGCAATGAAGAGCAGTGCAAGGAGTGAACGCATGGACGGACCCCGGGCGCGCGTGTGAGGGAAGTTCCTTGTCATGGTACGCGCTGCATGACGAGGTCTTTCGGAGCGCACCGGGCTACGGCGGAGTCCAAAGAGCGCCTCCCCGCCCGCCTCAGAACGGACGCGAGTGGACTGCACCGATGCCGAAGCGCCACGGTTTGCGTGCGTCAGGCCCCGCGTAGGCGACACCAATGCGCGGGCCGGTCAGTACCCTGCCCTGCGGGCTGGACCGCCGTCGCTCGATCACGAGAGCTCCCTGTGTGAGGTCTCTGCCGTCGTCCGCGCCGCTGAGCCCGAAGGCCGCGCAGAGTCGCGCCGGGCCGCGGCAAAGATCCTCCGGGCGCCCGTTCGGCCCGCGGCGGCGTTGCATGGCCGCAACTCCTTCGAGGGGCTCCACCGCGCGGATAAGCACGGCCTGCGGGTCCCCGGCTGGTGCGCACACGGCGTTGAGGCACCAGTGCATTCCGTAGGTGAAGTAGATGTAGGCATGTCCGGGCTCGCCCCACATGGTCTCGGTGCGCGGCGTGCGGCGCCCGCCAAACGTGTGGCAGGCGCGGTCGGCGACGCCACAGTAGGCCTCTGTCTCCACAATGAGCCCGCGACAGGTGATGCCGCGCCTGCGCAAGACCAGCTCGCAACCGAGCAGCTCGCGCGCCACCACCAGCGCATCGCGCGCGAAGAACCGCCGCGGCAGCGGGCGCCGCTGCTGCGCCATCAGCGCAGGCTTTGCCACGAGGCCGAGGCGCTGCTCTTCAGGCAAGCGTCGATGAAGCGGAGCCCGCGCACGCCATCATCCACTGTGGGAAATGCGCTCTCCTCAGGCGATGCACCCCGGATGCGACGCGCAAAGGCGCGGTAGATGTTGGCGAAGCCTTCGAGGTAGCCCTCGGGATGGCCGGGTGGAAGGCGCGCGAGCGAACGTGAAGCAGCACTCGTCGCACCGGTGGCCGTGCGCAGGGTGGTGACGGCACCATCTTCGCGCGTGAGTTGCAAGTCGTTCGGGTGCTCCTGGCTCCACGCGAGCGCGCCCTTCGTTCCGAACACACGCAGCGTGAGCGCGTTCTCGCGCCCATGGCAGACCTGCGAGGAGCAGAGAACTCCGCTCGCTCCGCCGCCGAGCTTCAGCAGCACCATGTCGTCGTCATCAAGGCGGCGGCCGGGCACAAACGTGCTCAACAGCGCATGCAACGATTCCACTTGTGCTCCCGTCACGTGCTCAAGCAGGTGGAACGCGTGAGTGCCGATGTCGCCCAGCGCGCCGACCGGACCGCTCTGCGCCGGATCGGTGCGCCACGCGGCCTGTTTCTGGCCGCTGTTCTCGAGATCACTACTGAGCCAGCCCTGCAGGTACTCGACCATGACCTTGCGCACGCGCCCGATGCGACCGTCCGCAATGATCTCGCGGGCTTCGCGCACCATGGGATAGCCGCTGTAGTTGTGTGTGAGCGCGAAGTGTCGGCCCGTCTTCTTCACCACCGCCGCGAGGCGTTCGCCATCTTCGAGGGAACTGGCCAGTGGCTTGTCGCAAATGACATCAAAACCGGCTTCGAGGAATGCGACGGCTGGTGCCACGTGCATGTGATTCGGAGTGACGATGCTGACCGCCTCGATGCGTTCGCCCGCGGGCAGGCGCCGCTCCCCTTCCAGCATGGCCTCGAAACTCGGCCACGCGCGCGCAGGGTCGAGGCCCAATGCCGCAGCGGTCGCACGCGTATTCGCAGGGTCGCGCGAGAAACAACCCGCCACGAGTTCGCATTCACCATCCATGGCGAGCGCAATGCGATGCACGGCGCCGATGAAGGCCCCCTGTCCGCCACCCACCATGCCCATGCGCAACCGCGTCATGCCGTCTCCTCAGCGATCCAGTCCGAGCACGCGCCGCACCTGCGCCTTGTCCGCGCCGCCGGCGAAGTCATCGAAGGCTTTGTCCGTGACACGAATGATGTGGCGCTTCACGAAGGCCGCGCCCTCGGTCGCACCCACCACCGGGTCCTTGAAGGCACACTCCCACTCGACCACGGCCCAGCCTGCGTAGCCGTACTTCGCCAGCCGCGTGAAGATGCCGGAGAAATCCGTCGTGCCATCGCCGAGAGAACGGAAATGCCCCGGTCGGTCGGCCCAGTTCTGGTACCCACCGTAGACGCCGCTCCGGCCATCGCGCAGCAACTCCGCATCCTTCACATGGAAGGCGCGGATGTGCTCGTGATAGATGTCGATGTACTCGAGGTAGTCGAGGTGTTGCAGCACGAAGTGCGAGGGGTCGTAAAGGATCTTCACGCGTGCGTGCTGGCCGCAGGCGTCGCGAAAGCGTTCCCAACTCACGCCATCATGGGTGTCTTCACCGGGATGCACTTCGAAGGCGCAATCCACACCGCACTCCTCCGCCACTTCGAGGATGGGTTTCCAACGTCGACCAAGTTCGGCGAACGCCTCCTCGATGAGCCCCGGCGGCCGTGGCGGCCACGCATAGATGAAGGGCCATGCGAGAGCGCCGGAGAAGGTTGGCATGGCCGTGCACCCGAGGTTTCTCGAGGCACGCAGGCAGAGCTTCACCTGCTCCACGGCCCAGGCCGTGCGGGCCTTCGGATTGCCCCGCACGCTCGGTGCCGCAAAGGCATCAAAGAGCTCGTCGTAGGCAGGATGCACCGCAACGAGTTGCCCCTGGAGGTGCGTCGACAGCTCTGTCACCGCGAGGCCCCGGGACGCGAGCCTCCCCTGCCAGTCATCACACCAGGCCTTCGATGCCGCGGCCTTCTCGAGATCGAAGCAGCGTGCGTCCCAAGTGGGAATCTGCAACCCCGCGTAGCCGAGTGATGCCGCCCATGCCGCAGCAGTATCGAGCGTATTGAAGGGCGGAGCATCGCCCATGAACTGCGCCAGAAAAAGGCCGGGGCCCTTGATGGTCTTCATGGTTTCACGCACCCGCTGACTGCGTCTGCTTCGATGTCCGCGGATACATCAGGAAGAAGAGCAGCAGACAAGCGAAGCTCGCCCACATGGGCACGCTGAACAGCTTCGTGTAGTCGAGTTTGCCGTCCACCGTGGCCCATTTCGCCACCTCGCCGCTCACCCACGAACCGACGATGACCCCCACACCCACGATCACGAGGTTGAAGATGCTCTGTGCGGAAGCGCGAACGTCATCGGATGTGTGCTCGTCGAGCACGATGAAGGCGAGGAAGATGTAGCAACCAAAGATGACGCCATGCAGCGCCACACCGGTGATGAGAACCACCAAGGGCGACACGCCGAGCGACGCTGCAATGTCCGCGCCATATGCAAAGCAGAGCATGCGGAGACCGTAGGCGAGCAGGCCGATGAGGAAGAGGTTGCGCTTGGAGCAGCACTTCTGCCACATGGCCATGGCCCCGAGCACCACGATCTCCGCCATCTGGCCCACGGTCATGAGGCCGCCACCACCGACGCCAAAAACCACCGAGAAGGGATCTCCAGCACCGAGATCCCGCTGCACACTGCCGAGGAATCCGCTGGTGTGCACGAAATAGAACTGATGAATGCACGAGACCGGCACAGCGAGCAGGAAGATGGTGAGCAACTCGCGACTGCGCACGATTTCACCAACGGCCTCGCCGAAGGCATTGGCACTGCGCCCGCGCTTCGGAGGTGTGGCTGGCAACGTGAAACAATAAAGCCCCATGGCAATGCCGAGCGCTCCCGAGAGGCGGAACGCATTGGCCATGCCCTTGGCCTGCTCGAGGGCGAGGGCCGCACCCGACATCCCCGCCGGCGAGTGCTTGTAGAGCAGGAACTGCCCCATGGCGATGCCCACGGCAATCCAGCCCACAGTGCCCCACAAACGCACACGCCCGAAGCGCTCGCGGTCCGGCATGTGCGTGAACGCGAGGGCGTTCGACAGCGGCATGGTGGGTGAATAAAGCAACGAATAGACGAACGAGAACACCAGGAACTCGTTGAAGGTGTTGAGTTCCGCGAGCTGGAAGATGAGCAAGCCACCGAGAATGTGAGCCAGAGCGAGGTAACGCTCGGTGTTGAACCAGCGATCCGCCACTTGTCCTGCGATGAACGGCGCAATGATTGCGCCCATGGCTCCCATGGCGAACACCATGGAGATCTCTTCAGGCTTGAAACCATGCACCGTCGAGAGGTACGGCCACAACAGCGGCAACCACGCTCCCCAGATGGCGTACTGGAGGAACATCATTACAGAGAGGCGATTGAGCATGGGCGGGAGCTTACCCGCAGCGTGATTCTCTGCAGCAGTGCCTGCGGGACCGGGCCGCTCAGCGCGTCAGACTCAATGCACCACAAAGCCCGGCGGGTCCGGTGAACCAGCGCACGCCTGCAAGCCCCGGAGTGTCGCGTAGCGCGTCGATGAACTCCGCGCCGCGCCGCTCCAGAGGGCCGCTCCAAGGCAGGGCGTTGCCGACGGTGCGGTCCGTAACGAACGCCACCGCCGTTCTCTGCTGCACGCAGCGCATGATCTCCCCCATGGCGCCCGCGGCATCCATGCAGATCACGGGAAAGAGGTGCAGATAGCGCAGTGCGTGGGCGGCTCGGTCGTTTGTGAGCACCACGAAGGTGGCGTCCCGGCCCGCGGCCGCCACCACCTCCTCCACGCCGGTGATGAGCGTGCGCTCACGCAGACGCAGGAGCCCGGGGCCTATGATCATGGCCGTCGCTGCGAGCAGCAGAAGAAGCACCGCGACGCCCACCGCAGGACGAGCACCCGCCTTCGGCTCAGCCAATGCGGCGGCCACCATGACGGCGAGAAGCGCGAGATGCAGTGCATGCCATTCGCAGTTCTCCGGTTCGAACCAGGCAAAGAACGGCAGGCGCACAGCCAGCATCAGCGCAACGCCCACGAGAAGTCGGCGCGCCGGGAGGGTTCCGCGGCCAAGCCATGCGGCCGCGAGGAATGCGCCGCACCAGAGCATCCCCATGGCAAAGGAGAACCAACTGTTCCCATCGAATTGCCCGACGGTCGCGGCGCCAAGGCTGCCCGCATAGATGACAAGGCGCTCCATGCCTGCACTGTGCGTGATGGCCATCTGCGGTACATGGGCGTAGAGCACCAACCACTCAGTGAATCGAATGGCCCGTCCCTCGTGGAGATACTCCACGAATTGAAAGGCGAGGACATAGCCGGCAAGAGTCACCAATCCAGCGACCGCCGTGACTGCCATGAGGCGCCGCCAGCGAAGTGACGCCTCGAAGCCGGGCGCAGCGGCCGCCAGCACTCCGGGCAGAAGCAGAATGCTGTCCTCGCGCATCCAGAGTGCGACCACGATGCTCGCAGTGAGACTCACACAGCGCGGTCGCGCCGCGAGTGCTTCCCTGAACATCCACAGTGCTGCTGCGATGCCCGGGAGATTCGTCTCGCCGACGGCTGTTTCCATGCTGATGATGCGCGCGCTCGCAAAGACCAGAGCCGCCGCAATGCCGACAAGCATGCGACTGCCCGCCATCGAAGCAATGAGTGCCAATGCGATAGCCGCGCCAATTCCAGCCAGCACGCGCGCAGCCATGAACCCCGGATGTGCGACGCCGCAGGCAGAGAGAATGACTTGCACACCGGACTGCAGCGCATGAAAACCCGGATGGTGCGGGTTCATCTGCCAACCCGGTTCGGTTTCGGCAATCACGCCATAGATGATGCTGTCGTGAATGCTGAATGGGCCATCAGCATCAAGGGCGAAGAACCCGAGTGCCCACGGAAGCGTGAGCAGCGAAAAGATGAGTGTGCCCCTGAAGACGCCCACGGGCGTGAGCATATCGCCCCCGAGCGGGGCGCGTGGCGGCGATCCACGGAACAGCCTGTTCCATGAACCGACTCGAATCCCCAAGCGCGGAACGGGCTAGCATGAGCGTCCCGGAGAACTCTCATGCGCGCACTCGTCCTCGCCCTCCTCGCCGTCCTGATCCCGTTGACTGCTCAGGATGCCCCCAGCGCTCCTGCCGCCGCCGTGCCCGCCCATGCCAACGCCCCCACATCCGGGGTTGCGTGGGCCTTTGATGATCCGGTCCTGCTGGCCGAAGGTCGCAACGAGTCGGAGGTGTCGCAGAGTGCAAGAGCCGGCAAGGAGCTTGATCGCAGTGCAGCACTCGATGCCGCGCTCCAGAAGGCCAAGGCTGAGGGCAAGGCGTTGCTCTGGTACTGCCCGCGCATCACAGCGGGACTGAGTGGGCGACAGATGTATCGCCCGGCCATCCTCGATGGCTACGCCATGCTCACCTTCTTCACGGACCCGGAATGCGTGGCCTTGGTGAACCGCCGCACCGTGGCCGTGCGCATGACCTGTGATGCAGCACTTGGCAAGCGCTTCGGCATCACCGGCCCCGAACGCGTGGAACCGATGCTCGCCGTGCTCACGCCTGACGGCGCCGTCGTGAGCATGAAGGACGGATTCCGAACCTTCAGCACGATCTGGTTCGAGCGCTTCATGGATGCGGCACTAGAGAAGGCCGGAGTCGGCCCCTCCGCGGCGACGCAAGCACTCGCGGGCGCAACGGAACCGGAAAAGCGTGAGGAGTATGCGAGCGCTCTCATCGCTGATGGTCTCGCCAAGGCGGCACTCGACGCACTCGGCACGCTGGACGCAGCAGAATCGGCTCCGCGCCGGACGCTCCGCGCGGCGGCACTCCGCCGCTCAGGCGCTGAATCCAAGGCCCTTGAGGTCCTGGCTGGACTCGAAGACAAGGGCACGTCGGTCGCTCTGGAACGCGCGCGCAATCTCGTTCGCCTCGGCAACTTCGACGAAGCGCTCAGCGCGCTGCAAAGCGTGCGCCGCGGCAGGGATGCCGTGGAGGCCCACTGGCTGCGCGGCATGGCCCACTTCTTGCTGAAGAACGACCTCCTCGCACAGCACGAATGGCGCGAAGCAGCCGCGAGCCGCACACCCAGTCCTTTCGCAGCGCGAGCCTCGGCATGCGTCATGACGGGCCGCGATCTCACACCCATCGGACCACTGCCACATGGCTTCGAAGATCCAGTGGCCGCGCATGCAGAGCAACCTCTGAACGCCACGGGCACGAGTCGTCCCGTGGCGGCCACGGCCACCCGCGAGGTCGCCACCAGAGGACTGGACCATCTGCTGCAACTCCAGCGCGAATCCGGCGGCTGGACTGACAGTCGCTATGCCTACTGGCCGACGCCTGACCTCACTCCGAATGCGTGGATGGCCGCGACCGCGTTGAGCCTCGCGGCACTGCAGGAGTGGCGTGAGCTCGCACCCGAGCGTGTGGACGCGGCGATTGCTGCCGGCGAGCGCTACCTCTTCGACGAACGCAAGATGAATCGTGGCAGCAACGAGGAGATCTATGCCGACGCCTATCGTCTGCTCTATCTCACACGCAAGCTCCAGCATGGCGACAAGGGCCAGCAGGATTCCGCCACTTTGGCGCGCATGAAGGAATGCGCCGGGCACCTGCAGCGCACGCAAACCACCGGCAAGGTGAAGGGCTTCTGGGCACACGAGTACCCGAACCCCTTCAGCACCGGCGCTGTGATGGACATTCTCCTCATGGCAAGGGACGCGGGGCTGCCCATCGCACCCTCACTCTTCGATGATGGCGCGGAGGCACTGCTGTCCGTGCGCTCGCCCGGCGGTTCTTACGCCTACGGAGCGGGGCGGTCCGCCAAGGATTCTGACGAATCGATGAAGAACTCCATGGGCCGTTCGCCCATCTGTGAATCAGTGCTCTTGCGCAGCGGTCATGCTCAAGGCTCGGCAGAGAAGGTGGCGGCCTCGCTTGCCAACTTCTGGAAGTATCAACCGCGGCTGGATCGCGTGAGGCGCTGCGATTTCCACACCGATGGCGAACTCGCGGGATTCTTCTTCTGGCACACGCTCTACCACGTGAGCAACGCCGTCACGCATCTCCGCGGTGAAACAGCATCCGCGGAACGGGCGAAGCTTCTCGAATACCTCGTGACCTTGCAGGAGATCGACGGTTCGTTCCTTGACAGCCATGAAATGGGCAAGGCGGTGGGCACGGCCTACGGCCTCCTCACACTTGCGAATCTCATGAACCCGGCGCGCTGACACCGACCGAGCGCGGGCTGCTGCGGCAGCCCGCGCACTCAGCCCGTCATCAGTTCATCGATCCGCTTCTGCAGTTGCACGCGGCCGAACGGCTTCCCGAGAATCTTGGTCGGATCGGCACCGTAGCGCGCGATGGATTCGTCGTGGTACCCGGACATGAAGAGCACCCGCATCTTCGGATGCTGCTGCAAGAGCAACGCCGCCGCTTCCGGACCGGAGAGGCCCGGCATGATGATGTCGGAGAGCAGCACGTCCACCTTCGTGCCTGCTCCCGTCGCGAGCTTCACCGCTTCGCGAGCATCCGCCGCGGCGGTGACCACGTGGCCCAACTGCACCAACATGCGCTGGACCATGCTGCGTACCACCAGATCATCCTCGAGCAGGAGTACGTGCAAGGCGCTCGTTGGAACCGGAAGTGGCGCCAGTGTCTCTTCGATGGCCAGCGGCTCCTTGGCGAGGGGCAGCCAGGCGGTGATGCGTGTGCCGCCGGAGTGATCTGCGTCGACGAGCAGCCCACCTCCATGCTGCCGCATCAGGCCGTAGGTTCCGGCAAACCCGATGCCGCGCCGCTCCGCGAGATTGCCCTTCCCGGCAAAAGGGTCCAGCATGGACTGGAGGTCCTCATCCGCGAGGCGCGTTGCTGTGTGTTCGAGGCCGATGGCGATCCACGAACCGGCCTCCAGAACCGCTCCACCAAAGTCCGCGAGAGGCGCCGCGAGCGCTTGCCGCTCCACCGTGACCACCAGGCCACCGCCAGCCGCCATGAGATCGCGTGCATTGAGGACGAGGCCCACGAGGACTTGCTCGACGAGCGCGACATCGATGCGTGTCTCCGTCGGCCCGGACTGCATACGCGCCGTGACCTTGAGTTGCGGACCGGCAATGCGCCCGAGGAAACGCGCCAGATCGTTGGTGATTCCGGCAAGGTCCACCACACGCGGCGCGGAGAAGCTCCTCCGCGCAAAGGCGAGAATCTGCCGCGTCAGAGCGCGTGCGCGTTCAGCCGCCGTCTCGATCTCGTGTGTGTGCGTGCGGAGAGGACTCCCTGCCGGTAGCGCGTCCTCGATCATCTGCAGGCCGTAGAACACCACCATCAGCAGGTTGTTGAAATCGTGAGCAATGCCTCCGGCGAGTTGACCGAGGCTCTCCATCTTCTGCGCGCGCAGGAGCTGTTCTCGGAGCTGGCGCTGTCGCGTCACGTCGCGGGCATTGAGGATCACGCCAGCTACCGAGACATCTGCCCGGGCATCCGAAAGCGTTCCATCGAGAATGGTGCTTCCAGAATCATGCGCACTGCGGAACTCGAGGCGTTGCGGTACTCCTCCCGCAGCCGTCGCGAGCTCCCAAGCCTCAAGCGCATGCGCGCGATCGTCCACATGCACGAGATCGGGAAAACGTTTCCCGGTGAGCAACTCCGGAGTCGTCCCGAAGAGCGCTGCTCCAGCGACATTCACCCAGCGCACGACACCTGCCGGGCTCAACACTGCAATGCAGTCGCTGGAACCACGCAGCACCGAGCGGAACCACGCCTCCGAACGCACGAGGCGCTCTCCGAGTTCGGAGAGCTTGCGCGAAAGCTCCTGAGCGTCATTCAGCGCCACGTCCTTCGCTTGCAGGAGCATGAGAAGGTCGCCGAGCACATCGTGCTGCGAGAAATCACCAAGCGTGAGGCCGAGAGCATCCAGTTGCTCAAGACGCGTAATGAGAGGCGCCCCGAGGAAGCGCAGTCCGCCCTCCGTCGTTTCCTTCAACTCACCGCGCAGCGCCAGTTCAGGCCGCGAACGGGAATGCAGGACCACCACGCAATCGCAGCAGGCTGCCAGTTCCGCACCATCCAGATCCACCCGCGGCCGTTCGATCTGGAATGCGGCCGAGAGCTTCTGTCCCCGGTGCACATCCGGCAACAGTTTCTGCAGCGAGGGCCCGATGGCAACGAAGCGGCGGTCGCGGTCCACGGCGAAGTGAAACGGGAAGACGCTTTCGAAGTCCTGGGAGTTGAGACCAGCCTCAAGCATGCGGCGGCTTGACCTCCTCGGGACCCCAGCTCACAAGCATCATCTCGTGGTCGGCTCCATCCGCCCGCGGCAGAAACTCCGTGCTCACTTGCACGTGAAAACGGCGACCAACACCTTCGAGAAGACCGGCGACAAAGGGCAGCAGACCCTGACGATGACTGTAGTAGTGCAGTTTCAGCGCCGATGGGCCTTCATCGCTCACTCGGAACGAGGGCGGCGCGTACTCCGGAAAGGTCGCGCGCAAACGGCTGTGGAGTTGGTCCAGGTTGCCGACGAAGGCACTGAAGGTGCGCCCGCTGGCGCTCAGGATGTGGCGGTAATCACCCTTCCATGCGAACTCGACCCAGTAGTTTCCGAAGGCGTGCAGCAATGTCTCGGGCTTTGCCCCAAGAACCTTGGATGCAGCCCCGACAAGGTTGTAGGTGATGTCATCCGGATAAGGGTCAAGAGAAACGAAATGATCGTCGGTGACACCCGCCAGCACGCGAATGCCCTGCCAAGTCTCTTCTCCGTGGCCTTCGATCACCATCTGGCGAATGGCCTTGTTCACGAGTCCATACATGGTTGGGTGCTCCCTGATTGGATGGTTGCAAGCGTGCTTGATCATACTCATCCGCAGGAAGTGTGCAGCGGGATACTCGATTGCTTCGCTGCCGTATGGATTGCCTGTCGGATCACCATTGCCGAAAACTCCCCTTGCCGAGCTCCATGCGCGGCTCCGCACCCGGCGTCTGGTGGTTATCCTGCTCCCGCTCATGCTGCCCGCTCACGCTCCGGAGTTTTTCACCACGCTCCGCACGCTCCTCGGGCCTGAACGGTGCATCACGGACCAAGGCCTGCTGCTCCCTTGGGAGTGCGATGGCCTTTCGCACCTCCGCCAGTTGCCCATTGCCGTGCTGCTCCCGGAAACCCGTGCCGAAGTGGTGGAGATCGTGCGCCTTGCCGCTGAGCACGGGATTCCTCTCACGGCTCGGGGTGCAGGGACCTGCCTTTCGGGCGGGGCGACCGCCGCGCAGGGCGGCGCGCTCATCGCGTTCACGCGCATGAAACGCATTCTCGAGATCGACCCCGTGAACCGCACGGCTCGTGTGGAGCCGGGACTCGTCAATGTGCGCTTGAGCGAGGCTCTGAAGCCCCTCGGCCTCGCCTACATGCCCGATCCGTCGAGCCAGACGGCTTCCACGCTCGGCGGCAACGTCGCCGAGAACAGCGGCGGACCTCACTGCATCAAGCACGGCAACACCACCATGAGCGTGCTCGCCCTCGAGGTCGTGCTTGCTGATGGAAGCGTGATCGAGCTGGGGCATGCGCGCGGACGCACGGAGGGCCCGGATCTCCGCGGTCTCTTTGTCGGCTCCGAAGGGACCCTCGGCATCGTGACCAGCATCACCTTCCGGCTCGAACGCATCCCGCCCGCGGAACTGACGCTGCTCGCATCCTTCGCCGACATGCGCTCCGCCTGCAACGGTGTGAGTTCCGTCATCGCGCACGGAATCCTTCCTTCCGCATTCGAGGCCATCGACGACCGCACCATCGCGGCGCTCGAACACGCGGGAAAAAAGTCCGGCTACCCATCCAACGCCGCCGCCGTGTTGCTCCTCGAGTTCGACGGCGCCGCGGAATCAGTGCGTGCTGAAGCCGACGCCGCGACGGCGCTGCTGCGTGCCGCCGGTGCCCTGCGAATCGAGGAAGCGGAGGACGCGGCGCAGCGCGCGCGGCTCTGGAAGGGCCGCAAGGGAGCCTATGGCGCCATGGGCCGCCTCGCGCCGGATCTCTACGTCATGGACACGGTGGTGCCGCGCTCCCGCCTGCCTGAAGTGCTGCCCGCCATCGGTCGCATCTGCGACGAGCTCGGCCTCCCCCTCGCCAACGTCTTTCACGCCGGTGAGGGCAACCTGCACCCGAACATCTCGTTCGATGGTCGCAATCCCGACCAAGTGCGCAGGGTTCTCGAAGCCGGGCGACGCATCGTGGAGGTCTGTCTGAAAGCCGGTGGGGCCCTCTCCGGGGAGCACGGCATCGGCACCGAGAAGCGCGAGTTCATGCCCCTCGCGTTCGGCCCCGAAACGATCGAGCTCCTGCACGGACTCAAAGCCGTGTTCGATCCGGGACGGCTGCTCAATCCCGACAAGGTGTTGCCCGAACCCGTGACCTGCGGCGAAATGCGCCCGGCTGTCTTGCGCGGGAGATCGGCATGAGCGTCGATCCCGCCACGCTCGCAGCCTCCATCCTCGGCGCTTCCGCCGTGCGCACAGCGCCCCGCAGCCATCCCCACCACGAGCTTCCGCTCGTTGCACCCGCCAGCCGCGAGGAGTGCGTGGAACTGGTGCGCGCCGCAGCGTCCGCGCGCATCGGCATCCATGTTCTCGGCGGTGGATCCGCATTGCGCGGAGCTCCAACATCCGGCCACGCGCTCATCCTCTGCACAGAAAGGCTTGACCGCGTTCTGGCCCACGAACGGGACGATCTCACGTTCACGGCGGAGGCCGGACTCCGCGTGTTGCGCGCGCAAGCGGGGCTCCGTCCTCACGGGCAAAGGCTGGCCCTCGCACCCCGCGCTGAAGGCTCCACGCTCGGCGGTACCGTCGCGCGCGCTGCGGATGGCTGGACCAGGAAATCCACCGGATTCGTGCGCGATCAGGTGCTCGGCATCGAGGTGGTCACCGGTGCCGGCAAAAGGATCACGGGTGGCGGGCGCGTGGTGAAGAACGTCTCCGGCTTCGACCTCTGCAGGCTCTTCACCGGAGCGCGCGCGTCCCTCGGCATCCTGCTCTCACTCACGTTCCGTCTCCGATCCGTCCCTGAAACGCGCCGCGTGACGCGGCATGCTGCGGCTGATCTCGCCCACGCTTTCAGCGCTGCACGCTCCATCGACCAGCGCATTCCCGATGCCGAGGTCCTGCGCGTGACGCGGCATGAGGATGGCCGGGCATCCCTGCTCCTCTCCCTCGCCGGCGCGCGAGCGCGCGTGGACGCTGCCATCCGCAGCGCGGACGACGCACTGCCTCGCGGCGAAGTGCTCGCGCCGGAAGCACTGGAAGGCACACACCACTGCGTGCTGCGCGTGGACGTGCAGCCCGCCCACACCGAGCGAGCCTCTCACGTCCTCGCCGGCCTCACCCGCGCGCTGCGCATCGACGCGGATATCGCCACCGGGACCATCGAGGCCTTCAGCGTGGAGGTGCAACCATTCACGGAGGATGAGCGTGCCTTGCTTGCGCGCGGCCTCTCCGGGCTGGAAGCCCTCGTGGATTTCCCGGGGGATGCGCGCGCACATCTCCGACGTGAAGCCGCGTTCGGCGCCACTCCAGCGGAGCACTACCCCGTGCTCCAGCGACTCTGGCGGCACTTCGATCCGGCGGGCATCCTCGAACCCGGAGTGCACCCGTGGAAGTGAACCGCGCGCCATGCACGACGCGCTCCTTTGGCCACGGATTCGCCGAGGTGGATGCCTGCGTGCACTGCGGACTGTGCACCCAGTCCTGCCCCACCTACCTCCTCACCGGCCGCGAGAGCATGAGCCCGCGCGGCAGATTGTGGACCATGCGCGCTCTCGGCGAAGGGCGCCTGCAGGCAACCGAAGCCGTGCTCGCGGATCTGGATGCCTGCCTCGTTTGCCGCGCGTGCGAATCCGCCTGCCCGAGTTCCGTGCGCTACGGCGCCGTGATTGCCGCGGTGCGCGCGGGAACGCGGCGACGCAGTTTCGTGCGCCGCACCCTGTTCGCACTGCTGCCCCGACGCGGACTGCTGCAGACCTTCGCATCGTGCCTGCGGCTCTGGCAACGCTCGCCATTGCGGCCACTGCGCGCGTTGTTGCCGCCCGGTCTCAGGCGCATGGAAGCCGCCTTGCCGGAAGTGCCATCCGCAGCAGCACGCGCGGCACTGCCGCGTTTCACCGCCGCACGCGGCGAGCGTCTGGGCGCGACCGCCCTGCTCGAAGGCTGCGTCATGAGCGTCCTCTTCCAGGACGTGAACCGCGATACCGTCACCCTCCTCGCGGCAGCGGGCTTTGATGTGCATGTTCCGCCAGCGCAGACCTGCTGCGGCGCACTGCACGAGCATGATGGAGATCTGAACGGCGCGCATGCGCTGCTCCAGCGCAACGCGATCGCGTTCGAATCCGTGCCCGAGGCCGTTCTCGTCATGAACAGCAGTGGTTGCGGCACGGCCTTCCGCGATGCGGAACGGAGCATCGGAGCGCCCGGCGCCACACTCACCCGACGCAGCGTGGATGTCACGCGCTTTCTCCTCGAGCACGGCGAGCGTCTCGCGTTCCGCCCCCATCAAGGAGTTGTCACCCTGGATGCACCGTGCCATCTGCATCATGCTCAGGGGGAAACCACTGCGCCGCTGGCCCTGCTGGCGCGTGTACCCGGCCTCGCGTTGGTGCCCATGAAGGATGCGGAGCTCTGCTGCGGTTCAGCGGGCGTCTACAACCTCGATCACCCCGAGCTCGCCGAGGCGACCCTCGCCGGCAAGCTCGATCATCTCGCCGCGACAGGCGCGACGACGCTGCTCACAGGCAACCCCGGCTGCATCCTGCAGTGGCGCGCGGGCGTCCGGGCTCGCGGCTTGGCGGTGGAAGTGCTCCACCCCGTCACATTCCTCGCGCGCCTGCTGCACACATGAGCAACCAACTCATCGTCTTCGACATGGATGGCACGCTCACCGACACCCTGCCGGTGATGGTGGAAACCATGCAGCGCGCCCTGGAGGCATCCGGTTTCCCGCGGGACGACGACCCCGTACGAGTGCGCGAAGAACTCGGAGTGGATCTCGCGCTCACGGTGCGGTGCCTGCTTCCCTCTGCGGAGGACTCCGCGCAACGGCGTGTCATCACGAACTACGCCGCGCTCTACCGCGGCGTGGAAAAGGAACTGGGGCTCCGGCTCTTCCCCGAGGTGTTGCCCGTACTCGAAACACTGCGCGCCGCAGGACAGCGCTTGGTCATCGGCACCGGCAAGTCCCGCGCCGGTCTTGATCGCGTGTTGCCCATCCTCGGCATCGGGCACTTCTTCGTGGATTCCTGCACGGCGGACGAGTCGGCTCACAAGCCGGATCCGCTCATGCTCGCACTGCTCATGAGACGCAACGCGGCAGTCCCTGCCGAGACACTGATGGTGGGCGACACGACCTTCGATGTCCGCATGGCGCGCGCAGCAAGTGTTGCCAGCGTTGCGGTGTCGAGCGGCACCCACGCAGCGGAAGCGCTCCGCGCCGCGGGCGCTGATCATCTCGTGCGCACGCTCGCAGAGCTGCCGGCCCTCGTCACCCGCTGAGCGTCGTGCCTGCTCAGGACACGCGGAATACTGCGTGCCGGAACGAGGCCGCTGACGCGATCGCCACGGCCGTGCGCACAGCTCCGCTGGAGCGTGCATGGCAGATGAGCAGGTCGGGCCGTGTGTCGCCGATACGCGCGACCAACCCCGCGCGCCCGGCTGCCGTCGCGGTGGCGCCATCCATGCGCAGGCTACCGAGCAACGCGGTGCGTGGCAGCGTGCGCCGGATGCGCAAGGCCGCCAGCAGCGGTTCGTCGCCTTCGCCGCAGCAAAGCACGGTGAAGCCGCGCCGTTGGGCTGCGCGCAGGAGCAGATCTTCGGCCTGCTGTCCGTTGACGGATTCCGGTGCAGCCAGAGCTTCCAGCACGCGACCATCCGGCAACACGGCATCCTGATGCGTCAGCAACTCCGTCAGCCCGGCCTCCAGTGCCAGCAGCGTGGCAAGGCTGGTGCGGCCAAGACGCACGGGAGCATCCCCTGCGATGCGCAACGCGAGCACATCCCGAAAAGCGCCAGCGTGCACACTCGCCACATGGGGCAAGGGCAGGCGCAGTGCACTCCGTGCGAATTGCGGCGGGGCAGCGACACTTTGCGACGGAACTTCAAGTCGCGTTTCCATATGAAACAGGTATCGTCCGGCGGGTCGTCATGCGTGAGCGTCTTGTCACGAAACAAACCGACGCGCCCCGCAAACTCCGCAAGCAATGTCCGCGCCGCTGAACAGGTTTCTCGAGCTTCAACGTGGACCTCGCGCCGGCGAGCGCAACGCCCTCATGGCGCGCATCGCCGCCGTCCCGTGGTTCCGCACGCTGCCCCACAGGACCGACCCGAGCACCCGCGTGGCGGACGCGCTCGAGCGGCACATCCGGCTGGTGGGCATCACGCCCGCGCCCCGCGACCTCGTCGTCCTCTCCCGCGATGAAGGACTCGCAGAACTGCGCGCCAAGCCAGCACTGCTCGCGCGCCACTTCTGGGAGCAGCGCCTCGTCACGACCTTTGAGCGCGTGACGACCACGCTCCTCACCGGTTCACGCGTGGATGGCGACCCGCTCTTTTCCGTCTCGGGCCGCTCGGTACTGCTTGAAACAACGGTGCTCCCGCTCGCTCAGGATGTGCTCCTCCAGCGCCTAGAAGATGCGCGCGGGTACGCCCTCAACGCGGAGTCGGCGCAGAGGCTTCTCGACCGACTGCTCTGGGAGCTGGGCGCCATGCTCGCGGCCGAGCTCGTGGGCGACCTCGTCGGGGAAAACCCCTTCGTGCCTCTCCTCGACATCCACGAGGAAGGGCTCATCCTCCTCGACATCACGCCCGAGCGCGTGACGCTCTGGGCCTGAAGGCTCCGCTCACCATTCGAGTTGAATGGGCGTCGGGTTGCAGCCGGTCACGAGACTGATCTCGTCATCCGGATTCGCAACCACGACGATCAGGTCGCGCTCGCACTGCAGCACCACGCCCGCGCCTTGGCGCGACGGAGTTTCCATGGCGCTGAAGATGCCCTCGGCATCCACATCCGTGCGCCGGAACAAATGCACGGGGCGCGGCAGGTGCACGAGCTTCAAACCCTCGCGTGTCAGGGCTTCCAGCGCCCACTCGCGGCAACCAACCCTTTTTCCGTCCTCACCGTAGTAGAGCTCACGCGCGGCGCGCGAACTCGAAGGTTGAAGCAGATCGTGTCGACCCACTGCATCCTCGATGAGCGTGAAGAACGGCTCGTAGTTGTTGGAGTAGAACTTGCTCTTCTCCGTGGGCCACAGGCGTCCGGTCACTTCCATGGTGACGGAGGCATCGAGATGCTGGGCAGCATCGACGGCATCGAAAGCAAACAGCTCGCAAGCCTGCCGCCCTTCGACATCGCGAATGCCGAGAAGGGTTCCCTTCGCAAGCCGGAGCGCCGCCGCCGACCCCGGTGCCACCACGCGCGACTGCCCGCTCACGCCTGCTCCACTCGGGCGCGCATGGCAGCGAGGCGCTGCGGACGGTCCTTCACGTAGCGCCGGAGGCCCTCAAGGATCCACTGCGCATTGATGCGCGATTCATCGATGATCTCGTCCACGGAACCACCCGTGCGCCAGCGGTTGTCCCAGTCTGGCGTCATGGCGTATTCCTCGGCCCAGCGTGTGGGCAGCCAGTCGCGCACGGACTTCCGCGCGCAGTTGGCGATCACCGTCGCATCGAGCCATTCGGATTCGGGCAGCACACTCTTGCGCCACGCTTCATCCTGCAGCCGGAACAGATCCCAGGACGGGCACGACACGAGGCGCACATTCAGCCCGTCGCGCTCCAAGGCGCCCGAGGCCATGAGCTTCACCGTCTCGCTCATGGCAGATGTGCCCTGCACGAGCACCGTTCCGCCACGCGGCTGCCCGGCAACATAGTCGCGCATCACGTAGGCCCCGCGACCCGCTTCGAGATAGCCGGCCATGCCGAGCTTTTGACGATCCGGCGTATCCACGTTCGGTCGCGTGAGATGCATCACGATGATGGGCACATTGGTGGCGAGCGCCGCACCAAGCAACGGTGCCACTTCGTTGTGATCCCAAGGATAGAGATTGAGCACATGGCCATCCGGGAAGAGTTGCGTCACACCGGGCGCGAAGATGCCGAAGTGCGTGCGGCTGTCCTCGGCGGTCTCCGGGCCTGAGTGACCCGCCACCCAGATGACCTTGCCGGTCTTCAGATCGCAATCCTGCGCAAGCTGCGAGAACAGCCGCATGGGCCCGTACTTGAGATACGAGAACGAGCCGTAGGTCGAACACGCCCCGTAGAAGCCTGCGAACTTCTTGAACGGGTCCGTGGAGAGATTCAGCGACGCGAGCCCGACCATCATCCCGGAGTTGCAGAACTCCGTGATCTCGGTGGGCAGCAGCGCACCCGTCTGGTTGCTCGCGCGCTCGTAGCGCCCGAACCCCTTGAAGCCGCCCCACTCTTTCGCAAAGCCCGAGATGTTCGTCGAATCCGCGAGGTCCGCGCTGCAGGCGATGACGAGCGGACGTCCGTAGTGCTCGGCGCCCCAAGCGTTCAAGAACGCACCCACCGTGGCGAAGCCCTTGCGGTTCGGTGCCTTGGTGCCCGGCGCCACAAAGAGCGACTCAGGCCATTCACGCCAGTTCTTCAGATACGGATCTTCAGCGGGATCCTCTGTGCGCGTGCCGCGGAAGCCGGGAATCGATTCCGGCACGGAATCGCCGAGTGCGACAAGACGATCGGCGAGCCACGTGACGAGGGCCTCGTCTTTCCGCAGCACATCCATCACGACATCCAACTGGGCCGCTGCCCGCGCGCGCGAACGCGCTGCGTCATTCGGGTCCGGTGTGCCGAACTCGGCAAAGCTCGTCTTGTACTTCTCGGCGAATTCCTTGCGGCCCGCCCAGAAGAGTTCGCTGTCGCGCTTGTGTGCTTCGCCGTGCGACTTGAAGTCGTAGACGCCGTAGCCGCGCCCCTTCCGCGTCTTCATCCACAGGCAGCGCGGAGTCTTCGCGGGGTTGTCGCCAAGGGCTGCTTCGATGAGCCCTTCGGTCAAGGCCGCCGTGTCGTTCCCCTGTTCCACGCCGACGGTGCGGAAACCATAGGAGTCGAACCATTCAGCCGGCGTGCCATAGACAACGCTCGAACAGGCGCGCGAATCGATGCCGTGATCGTTCCAGTCCAACACATACACGAGGTTGTCGAGGCCGAGACCCCAAGCTGTGTGCTTGGTTTCGTGCGTGCCGCCGGCGGTGTGTCCACCTTCGCCATCGACAACGAACACCTTCACTTCACCCGCACCGGCCAGCTTGAGCCCGAGTGCTTCGCCCGCTGCTGCCGGTGTGCCGTGGCCCGTGGGGCCTGTGTTGAACTTGAAGAAGAGGGTCTTGCCTTCCATCTCCGCGTGCCCGGGAAGCCCATGACGCTTCCTGAGATCCAGCAGCGTCTCGGGGTAAAGAGCGAAGCGCTCCGGGTTCGGCACCGCGAAGCGTTGCTCACCCGTCGCGCGCAGCCGCACACGCAGCGCTTCGTTGCAGACCGCGAGCAGCGCGTAGACCACGGGGTTTGCATGGCCAGCCGCGAGCACGAAGCGGTCGGCGAACGGCTTCCACGGAGCGCGGATGTCCCAGCGCATGGCACCTGAGAGCGCGAGTGACACCATCAACTGCACCTTCGAGCGCGAGCCACCAGGGTGCCCGCTCTGCCGGTGGTTGAGCATGATGTCGATGCACTGGTCCACGAGATCTTCGACCTTCTTCCAGTGCGGGAAGTGTGGTGCGAGAGATGCACAACGCGCCTTGGTGGCGGAGCTGATGGAGTTCATGAGTGAGTGCTGCGGCGAATAGCGAACGCAAGGCGACGGCGGAAACTCTCCGCCCTCGCCCCTGCGCTTGCATCGTAAGCAGGCCCCGGAAGGGGGCCAATGATCGCCGTCAGGCTTCGGCGCCGCGTTCGAGTCCGGGCGCGGGGGCCGCGGACTGCACAACGCGCACGTCCCTGGCCAAGAGCCCCTTCGGGCCTTGGACCAGTTCGTAGGTCACGGTGTCCCCATCGTTCAGGCTGCGGAAGCCATCGCCGACGATGTTCTTGTAATGGACAAAGATGTCCTCGCCGCGTTCGCTGGCGATGAACCCGAAGCCCTTGCGGTTGTCGAACCACTTGATCGTGCCGTTGGGCATACACACTCCCCTGTCTTCACACGCGAGCCGTTCCGGTGAAGGTGGAACCATCACCACCGGTTCTTCGAGTGCCGCAAACCGCCCGGTCGCGACATCTCGTTCTCGTGCGGCGGGATACTAAGCCCCGCGGCGGAAATCGTCACGTGTGCTGCGACGAGATCCTTCAGAAACGACAGCGCCCACGTCGGCCCGAAGGCTCCCGTGGGCGCGTTGCCGGTTCGTCCGGCTGTCTCTGATGGACTCAGTCGGAATGGCGTGGTGCGTGATCACCACCTCCGCCGCCGTTCCCATGTCCAGGGCCGCCTTGGCCGCCGCCATGACCACCATCGTGACCTTGGCCGCCGTGTCCGCCGCCATGACCGCCACCGGGGCCACCACGACCGCCGAAGCCGCCGCCGCGTCCGCCGCGTCCGCCACCGCGGCCTCCACGACCGCCGCCACCACCGCCGTAGCCGCCACGGCCACCGCCGCCGCCGCCACCACCAAAGCCGCCACCGGGACGGGCTTCCTTGGGACGCGCTTCATTCACGGTAAGGCGACGGCCCTTGTATTCCTGATCATGCAGCTTGGAAACAGCTGACTGTGCTTCCTCATCCGACGACATGGTCACAAATCCGAATCCGCGGGATTCATTTGTGAACTTGTCGAAGATGATGACCTTGTCTGTGACCGAGCCACACTGGCCGAACAACTCACCCATCTCATCCTCGGTCACGTCTCTTGACAGACCGCCAACGAACAGTTTCTTTCCCATAACTTCACTAATCCAACTGGGCGCCTGAACGGAGACCTCTTTATGAGCTTGATGTTGCCCGCTATACGAATGGGCAGCGCCGCCGCTTGACTACTCCAGCTTGGTGGGGAAGGTGTCCGAATCGGCCCTGCGACGCAAGCAGATTCTCTGCGGGGGAGGCGGTGCTATCCGCTCCCTCCTTCCCGTGCTCATCGGGCGATGGCTTGGAAGGGGGCACCCTCGTTCAGCGTGGGATTCTCCGGCCGGCCTTTGTAAGAATACGTGAGGCCGAGATTCTTAAGGCCCAGCAGCCACAGGATGGTCGCGTGGAGGTCATGCACGTGCAGCCGGTCTTTGAGCGCGTGCAAGCCAAAGTCGTCCGTCGCGCCGTGGGTCTGGCCGCCCTTCACGCCCCCGCCGGCCATCCACATGGTGAAACCCGTGGGGTTGTGGTCGCGGCCGTTGCCCTTTTCGCTCATCGGCGTCCGGCCAAATTCGCCGCCCCACACCACCAGCGTTTCGTCCAGCAGCCCACGCGCCTTCAGGTCTTTCAGAAGCCCAGCGATGGGCTTGTCCGTCTCGCGAAACCGGTCGCCATGGTTTTGCTCGATGTTCGCGTGGGCGTCCCACTTGCTGCCCGCGCCGCTGTAAAGCTGCACAAAGCGCACGCCGCGCTCCACCAGCCGCCGCGCCATAAGGCACATGCGGCCAAAAGTCGCGCAGTCCTTGTCCTCCATCCCGTACAGACGCCGGGTGGCGTTTGTTTCCCGGGACACCTCCACCGCCCCGGGCGACTCCGCCTGCATGCGAAACGCCAGCTCGTAGGCGGCAATGCGCGCGTCGAGCTCCGTCTGCTGTGTGCGCGAGGCGGCATGGTTGCGGTTGAGCCCGCGCAGGAAATCCAGCTTGCCCCGCTGCTGGCTCTCGCTGACGCCCTCGGGCGTGTGCAGGTGGGCGATGGGTTCGGCGCCGGGCAGCAGCCGCGTGCCCTGATACACGGCGGGCATGAACCCCGCACCCCAGTTGCGCGGGCCGTTCACCACCGTGCCTTGGTTGTCCTGCATCACCACAAACGCCGGCAGGTTTTGATTGGCTGTGCCCAGTCCGTAACTGGCCCACGCGCCCAGCGACGGCCGGCCGGCCAGAATGCTGCCGGTGTTCATCTGGCACACGCCATTGGAATGCACGATGCCATTGGCCCAGCACGAGCGAATCACCGCCAGGTCGTCGGCGCATTCGGCCACGTGCCGGCACCAGTCGGAAATCCAGAGCCCTCCCTGCCCGTATTGCTTCCATTCGCGACGGTCGGGAAACACCGGGGCGCCATACTCGCCCATCGCGGTGATGAGCCCCTGGGTGAAGCTGGTCGGCAGCGGCTTGCCGGCGTGCTGCTTGAGTCCGGGCTTGGGGTCAAACGTGTCCAGATGGCTGGGCCCGCCTTCCATGAAGAGGAAAATGACACTCTTGGCGCGTGGCGCAAAATGAGGCGGCTTCTCTGCCAAGGGATGAATCGCGCCACCGCCAGCCGGAGCGGCAGCGCCCTCGGCTTCCATCAGGCCCGAGAGCGCCAGAGCACCAAAGCCCGCGCCGGCGCGTTCGATAAAATCGCGCCGCGTCACCGCCCATTCCACCCGATTGCAGCCAAACTTCGCCATGGGCTTTAGTCGATGTAGATGAACTCGTTGGCGTTGAGCAGCGCGTGGCAGAAATCGGCCAGCGCCGAGGCGCGCGCCAGTGCCGACGCCCTTGCCCCCGTGGCCGGGGGCTGGATGTCGTTGCGGCTGGTGCTGGCGTCATGAAACGCGCCGGGCTTGGGTTCAAACTGCCAGTAGCCGGCCGTCTTCTCGTTGGCAGCATCACCTGCAGACAGCAACTCGCCCTGCTTGAGCGCGGCGGCTGAGAGGCGCACGTCGTCGAGCATCCCGTCGAACGCGCCGCCCTTGGCAGGCCGGCCTCCGAGGTTGAGTGCAAGCGC
>SXUL01000096.1 GCA_005790545.1 Planctomycetia bacterium
CACCTACTGCGGTCTCGACACCACGGTGAATCCCATGGGATACGCGACGATTCCGCCGGCAGTGACCACGGGCATCACAGGCCTCACCTTCAACTTCACCAGCTTCCAGGCCGGCGTCGATGTCTTCATCTTCGACTGCGACACCATGGCCTCGAATCTCACTGGGGCAGGCTTGATCGGCGCCACTGTGAGTGTGACCTTCGCGAGCGCGCCTGGCGCACCCGTGACGGGCATCATGGTCGCGGACCCGCTCGCCACCAACGCGGCCATCCTCGATCTCTGATCCACTCTCTGCGCAGTTGAGCGCCCGCGGCGCATCTTCGGATGTGCAGCGGGCGTTCCCGTTGGTGGTCGGTGCGTTCAGCGCATCGGACGGCGATTATCGAAGAGTGTCGCGTCGCCGTAGGAGAGGAATCGGTAAGGCCCCTGCAGCGCATGCGCATACGCGGCACGCATGCTGTCGTGCCCTGCAAATGCAGCGAGCAACACGAGCAATGTGCTGCGAGGCGCGTGAAAATTGGTGAAGAGACGGTCTGCGCTGAGGATTTCCGCAGGGGGCCTGAGGAACAGGCGCGTGCACCCGCTCTGAGGCAGAAGCCGAACACCCTCTTCACGGTTGCCGGTCGCAACCGTCTCCAGCGCGCGCAACACCGTCGTTCCCACGGCGATGACGCGCCCGCCCCGCGCGCGACACGCGGCATGGGCAGCAGCAGCTTCGCGGGACACGGTGAACACTTCCTCATGCATCACGTGCGTGTCGAGGGACTCCCCGCTGAGCGGCCGAAAGGTTCCGAGTCCGGTATGCAAGGTGATGCAGGCGCTTTGGACCCCGCGCACGCGGAGGGCCTCGCGAAGCGATTCGGAAAAGTGCAGTCCGGCAGTGGGTGCCGCGGCCGCACCAACACACTGCGCATGCTCGGTCTGGTAGCGCACGCGATCGAGCGCATCTCTCGCATCACTGCCACGCGCTCTTCTGATGTACGGCGGCAGGGGCATGCGTCCGTGATGTTCGAGTGCTTCCGCGGCGGAGGACGCATCCACGAGCTCAAGGAGAGCACGCCCCTCCGTCGTTTCCTCCGCAAGACGGAGCTCGAGTCCGGCGCCGAGCGAAAATAGCTCCCCCGCGAGAGCCGTGCCGCGCGTCTTCAGCAATCCCTCCAGGCGTGAACCATCGACGGAGAGCGCGAGAAACTCCGCGCGGCCGCCTGTCCTGCAACGCACACCTTCAAGGCGGGCTGCCATCACCCGCGTGTCGTTGAAGATGAGAAGATCGCCCTCATTCAACTGGGCCGAGAGCTCACGCACCATGTGATCGCTGATGTGTCCCGCGCGCCCGACGACGAGCAGCCGGCTCCCGTCACGATCTGCCACAGGTTCCTGAGCGATGCGGTGTTCCGGAAGGACGTAGTCGTAGGCCCGCGCCGAACTGAGGTCCTCGGGTTCGAAGAATGGCTCCGTTGGCGTCATGGGAGCCCCGCCATATCATCCCTCGCGCCGGGACCAAACTGCGCGGAGCCCCCCCTGTTCTCGCATCCGACATTCCTCTTCGACAACGAACTGCTGCGTCAGGCCGTCATCGGGCCTGCGGGGCCCGGCCTCGGCACGCTCGCGTTGCTCCTTGTTTACGCGGTGTTGCTGCTCCTGCTTTCCTTCTACGGCACGCACCGCGTCAGCCTTGTGCGCCGCTGGTGGTCGCGCAGGAATGCGGTGCCCGCTGTTCCGGCCGCACTACCCGAGCATCTTCTGCCCGGTGTCACCGTGCAATTGCCGCTCTTCAACGAGGCCACCGTCGTGGAGCGCCTCATCCGCACAGCGGCACTCCTCGAATGGCCCCGCGACCGCTTTCAAATCCAGGTCCTCGATGACAGCACCGACGAGACCACGCTGGTCGCGCGCCGTGTCGTCGCTGAACTCTCGGCACACGGCCTCGACATTGAACTCATCCACCGTACCGATCGCACGGGATACAAAGCCGGCGCACTGAGTGCCGGGCTTGCCAGTGCAAAGCACCCGTTCGTCGCGATCTTCGATGCGGACTTCGTGCCTGCACCGGGTTTTCTGCGCCAACTCATGCCGCATTTCCAGGATGCCGCCGTGGGTTTGGTGCAAGCACGCTGGGCTCACCTGAACGAACAGGCAAGCACGCTCACGCGCCTGCAAGGCGTGATGCTGGACGGCCACTTCCGCATTGAACACGTGGCCCGCACGCGCCACGGACTTTTCATGAATTTCAACGGCACGGCAGGCATCTGGCGCCGTGCGACCATCGACGCGGCCGGTGGCTGGCATCATGAGACGCTCACAGAGGATCTGGATCTCTCATATCGCGCGCAACTGCTCGGATGGCGTTTCGTCTATCGCGACGATGTCACATGCCCCTCCGAATTGCCGGAGAGCATGAACGCATTCAAAACACAGCAGCATCGTTGGGCCAAGGGCTCCATTCAGGTGATGCGGAAACTCCTCGGCACAGTTCTCTCCGCAAAGGTGTCGCTGGCCGTGCGCAAGGAAGCGTTCTTCCACCTCACCGGCAATCTCTGCTACCTCGCGGCGCTGCCCGTCTTCTTGTTCACGCTGCCCTTGCTCATGCTGCGAGCGCGCCTTCTCGAAGGCTGGGCCGGCAATGTGCTGGATCTTGGCATCTTCCTCGCGGCCACAGGCTCCGTCGTGCTCTTCCTTGTGGCGACCCTGATCGCGCGCGGATTCCGCTGGCGCGATCTCGTGTTGGTGCCGGGGCTTCTCGCTCTCGGAACGGCACTGTCCCTCAACCAGACGCGCGCGGTGCTGGAAGCTCTGGTCGGTCATCAGAGTGCCTTCGTGCGCACGCCCAAATCGAGCGGGGGCACACAGCGCTACCTCGGCGCCAAGTCACTCATCGTGGTGGCCGAGTTTCTGGCCGCCATCTACACCACCGTCATCTTCCTCTATGCCCTCCAGCAAGGGCTTTGGACCGCACTCCCCTTCTGCGGCCTCTTCTTTGCCGGCTACTGGTATGTCGTGATCCTGACGCTGGTTGAGTCGCGCCGGGCCCCGGCCGCGACGGCCTCACCAAGCCTCGCGGCATCCTGAAGCCAAGCCCTTCCGGCGCTCGCGCACCCACATTTCCCTTGCAGCAAGGGAAGCACGAGACTAGGCTCGCCACGGTCCCTGACGTCACCCCTCCGCGCTCACCAACAGGAGTCGCCATGACCTCGCTGCGCATCCTCGCTGCCGTGTCTGCATTCTCGCTTGTGGCCTTCGCCCAGCTGTCCCAATCATTGCCCAACGGATTCCTGAATGTGGACGGCCCATCCTCGACGCCGTACGTCATCAACAACACTGGCGACATGAAGTGGCACTGGGTCTACGACTCGGCGCAATTCGCGGCCAACTACCAGATCATCATCACGGAGATTTCGGTGCGCGCCGCAGCTCCGGCCAATACCGTCAATGCGTTCAGCTTCGCGAACTTCGGCGTCACGCTGGCGAGTTCGAACAACAACTACGGGACGGCCACCTACAACACCAACTACGCTGCCAACATGGGCACGGATGCGACTCTGGTGCGCTCGGGACCGTGGACGAATCCCGGCGTGCCCGGCGCCGCGGGCATGCCCGCCGCAACCTGGATTCCGCTCGGCCTCACCCAGCCCTTCATCTTCGACCCGACGCTGGGCAAGGACCTCATCGTGCAGATCACCAAATGCGGCACGCCCACCACCATCTGGGGACCGCAGATGGATGGCGCCAGCGCGGGTACCGGCCTGAACGGTGGCAATCGCTACGGCACGCTGAACAACTGCACGAGCGCAAGCTGGACCTTCTCCAACAACGAATTCGTTCCGATCATCAAGATCGACTACGTGCCCGGTGCGGTGCCCACCATGTGGCAGGTGAATACGCCGAATTGCGTATTCGACATCAACGGTGCGCTCGCGCTGAGCTATGCACCGGCCCAGTCTTCCCGCTGCATCGGCTCCACTTCCACGGCCACCGTCGGGGTCGCGACGGGATCACCCTTCGATATCGCGGTGCAATTCGGCCCATCGGTCGCGGTGGGAAGCGGCGGGATCACCTTCCCCACGGGCCAGATCTTCAATCTGCTCTTCGGGAACCCGACCATGTTCTTCGTGAACGGCGGGATTGGTCCGATGCTGCTGCCTTCGCCGGGCACTTTCCTGATCCCCTTCGGAACACCTCCGGGCACCGTGGCAGCCCAAGTCATTGCCGTCGATCCGACGCAAGCTGGCGGATTCGCTCTCTCGCAAGCGGCGGAACTCACCGGCCAGCCGGGCAGCCCCTCGGTGCCGGGCCCCATCGGCGATGATTCATCAACCAGCCATGTACTCGGCATCGCGCCCCTCTGCGGGCCATCCAGCGTGCCGTTCTATGGCACCAGCCAGACGCTCCTGCACGTGATTTCGAACGGCCGGGCCATGTTCGGCGCCACTCCGAACCTCTCGTTCACCGCCAGCGCAGGAACGGCCACGACAGGCAACGCCTTCTGGGGTGCTTGGTGCGACCTGAACCAGCTCGCCGGGATCTCGTCAATCTCCGTGTCGGCTCCCACCCCCAGCATTTTGCGCGTGGACTACACCAACATGATCTACTGGGGCACCACGGTGCAGAACACTTTCGCGCTCATCATTGACGCGAGCACCGGCACGGTGCAACTCGACGGACTTGCGGGCCTTGTCGCCGGACCGGCGACACCACCCACGGGCACCAACGTGAACATGTTCCTCGGCATCAGCCCGGGCACCCCCAGCGCAACGGACCCCGGCATGACACCGTTCGCGGCGGGAGGACCGAACACCGGCCCGGTCGGCGGAGGCATGCTTTATTCCTTCGGCACCTGGGGCACGCTGCACACCGGCCTCAACAACATCACGTTCATCCCCACCGCAGCCGGCAACTACGACTGGATTGCATTCTGACGCGCCCCCTCGCGTGAGCACATGGCGCGCGTGCGGCACTGCCGCATGCGCGCCGCATGCTAGAAACGCCGCATGAAGGACGCGGCCCGTGCAGCGGAACTGTTCCGTCTCCTCCACGAAGCGTCGCGCCGCTACTACGGCACCGAGAACCCGACCCTCGCGGATGCGGAATATGACCGCCTGCTCCGCGAACTGGTGGAGCTGGAGTCCGCGCATCCGGAATTGCGGCGTCCGGATTCGCCGACGCAGCGCGTGGGTTCCCCTCCAGTTGCGGGTTTCGCGGCAGCAGCGCATGCCGCGCCCATGCTGTCTCTCGAAAACGCTCGCGACGAAGGCGAATTCACAGCCTTTGCCGCACGCTGTGGCACGGATGCGGACGCGCTCGACTGGTGCCTCGAACCCAAGCTCGATGGGGTGTCGATTTCACTCACGTACATGAACGGCGTTCTCGTGCGGGCGGCCACACGTGGCGATGGCGAGACCGGCGAGGACGTGACCGCCAACGCCCGCACCATCCGTTCCTTGCCGCTGCGTCTCGAAGCCTCGGACAGAGCGCTGCCCGCGCAGCTCGAGATCCGCGGTGAAGTGTTCGTGAACAACACCGACTTCGAGCGCTTCAACGACGCCCGTACTGAGGATGAAGGGCGCTTCATGAACCCGCGCAATTTCGCCTCGGGCTCGCTCCGCCAACTCGACCCGAAGCTCACGGCGGCACGACCGCTCCGGATCGCGCTCTACACGCTCGTAGATGCAGCACGACACGGCTTCTCTTCTCAATGGCAGACGCTCGAACAACTCCAGCGCTGGGGCCTGCCGGTCGAGATCGATCACTGCCGCCGCATGCACGGCACGGCCGGCGTGCGTGCCCGCTTCGCAGAACTGGCAGCCGCACGGGACACGCTGCCGTTCGAAATCGACGGCATGGTGGTCAAGCTCGACTCATTCCGTCTGCAAGAGGAACTCGGCTTCCGCTCACGCACACCGCGCTGGGCCGTGGCCTGGAAGTTCCCGCCGCGCGAGGAGGCGACCGATCTTCTCGGCATCGAAGTGAGCGTCGGGCGCACGGGCACACTCACGCCGGTCGCTGTCCTCAAGCCGGTGATGCTGGGTGGCGTCACCGTCGCCTCGGCCACGTTGCACAATGCCGAGGAGATTGCGCGCCTCGACGCGCGCGTCGGCGACCGCGTGATTGTGCAACGCGCCGGCGATGTCATCCCGAAGATCACGCAGGTGTTGCGCGAGTTGCGGAAGGAACCGCTCCCGCCTTTCCGCATGCCGGAACGCTGCCCTTCTTGCGGCACGGCCGTGGTGCAGGACACAGACGAGGTGGCCTTGCGCTGTCCCAATGCCGCCTGCCCGGCTCAGCGACAGGCACGCATCTTCCATTTCGCCAGCGTGGATGCCATGGACATTCGCGGGCTCGGCGAGAAGCTCGTGGAGCAGTTGGTGGCAGAGGGACTCGTGAAGACACCAGCGGATCTCTTCCGACTGCAGCCCGCAACGCTTGAAACTCTGGAACGCATGGGCTCTCGCTCCGCGGAGAAGCTCGTGCAGACCATCGCGGCTGCCAAGACGCGCGAACTCTCGCGCTTGCTCTTCGCGCTCGGCATCCGCCATGTGGGCGCGGTCGTGGCGGAGAACATCGCCAGGCACTGCGGCTCGGTCGACGCCCTGCGCGTGGCAACTCAAGAGCAACTTGAGGCCATCCCTGGTGTGGGCGAGGTGGTGGCGGCGAGTGTCGTCGCCTGGATGTCGGACAGCGGGAACCAGAGACTGCTCGACGAACTGACCGCAGCGGGAGTCCAGCCTCCAGCGCCACGCAGCGCTCGCCAATCCGCCAGACTCGCCGGCCACACCGTGGTGGTGACAGGAACGCTGGCAGGACTCGACCGACGCGCCGCGGAAGAACTCCTGCAGCAGCAAGGCGCAAAGGTCACAGGATCGGTGAGCGCGAAGACGAGTTTTGTTCTCGCCGGCGCGGAGGCCGGTTCGAAGCGCACCAAGGCGGAGGCCCTCGGCGTCGCGGTGCTCGATCTCGAGACATTGCAGGCCTGGCTCGCTGGCGGTCCGTCGCCCCTCTGCAAACCTGCCCCATGAACCGCGCCGCAGCTTTGCTCGCCCTTCAGCGTGCCGAGCTTTGCCTCCTCCTCACGCGCTCGCTCTGCGTGCGCGAGCCTTTGTTCGTGCTCGAAGCTGCACTCGCCCAAGGGGCCGGACTTGTGCAAGTGCGCGAAAAACAGGTCCCGCGGGAAGAGCTCCGCCAGTGGGTGTGCACTGTGCTGCGCCTCACCCGGGCTGCCGGAGTCCCGCTGATCGTGAATGACGATCCGCAACTCGCTCTCGCAACCGGTGCCGAAGGCGCACATGTGGGCGCAGGCGATCTCGAGCCGCGCCTCGTGCGCGCGCTGCGTGGCGGAGAAGAACTCATCCTCGGCGTTTCCTGCCACAACCGCTGCGAGATCGAGCGCCTCACGCCGCTGGCCGACTACGCAGGTCTGGGCGCACTCTTCAAGACCAGCACACGCGCGGACACGACACCCTGCCCACTCGACGACGTCGCGGCCGTCGACTCCCTGCGCTTGCGGCCGATCTTCGGCATCGGCGGCCTCGACGCATCGACTCTGCCGCTTGCCGTGGCAGCGGGGCTCAGCCGGGCCGCCGTTTCATCCGCCATCTGCGGCTCCACGGACCCCGCGCAGACGACCGCGGCCCTGCGTAAGATCCTCGCGGGCACCAGCGACGCCGGCAACGGGCGCGTGTCCCGCTTCCCTTGACCACTCCGCGCCGCAATCCCTTCTGTCTTGCGCTGATCCCGATCCCGGGGCTCCCGCAGTGGTGCCTCGGCAGGGCTCGCAGCGGACTGGCGATCTTCGCCGTGTTCTGCCTTGCCTTGAACTTGGCACTCCTCACGGAACTCGTTCCGGCCCTCGCGGCATTCCCGGGAGTGCGCACCGGCGCTCTGGTCCTCGCCTTCGGTGCGCTGGTCTTCGGAGCAAGCGATGCCTGGAGACTCGCCATGCAACGACGCTCACCGCGCGCCTTGGTCGCGCGCATGGAGTGGTTCCGACAGGGACGGCAGCGCTACCTCGCGGGGGACTTCGCGGCAGCCCGCGAACGCTTCCGGCACCTTCTCGACGGCGACGCGGCTGATCCGACGGGCCGCTTGCTGCTGGCCTGTCTCGAACGTCGCGCGGGACGCCCGAGCGAGGCCATCCTCCACGCGCGTGCGGCCCTTGCGGCCGATCTAGCGAATCCGCTGCACGGTGAACTCGAGCGCGAACTGGCGCTCGCCACGGAGGATGCGCGTGGAGCCTGAGATCCGGCACTATTGCGGGCTGTTCGGCGTCTTCGGCGACTGGAATGCGCCGGCGATGGTGCACGCGGGGCTGCAGGCGCTGCAACATCGGGGTCAGGAATCCGCGGGCATCGCCTCCGCAGATGGCAAGACGGTGCTCTGCGAACGCGGCGCAGGACTCGTCACGCAAGCCCTGTCGCGTGCGCAGGTGGAAGGACTGCGCAACCCCGCGGCCATCGGGCATGTGCGCTACGGAACCAGTGGCGGTTCTGATCCGCGGAATATCCAGCCGCTCCTCGTCCACTATCGCGGCGGCCCGGTGGCGGTCGCTCACAACGGCGATCTCGTGAACAAGCGCGAGCTCAGGCGCCTCGGCGAAGCGGCCGGCTCGATCTTCCAGACCAGCACGGACACGGAGACCGTGCTCGCGCTGCTTGCGCGCGCAGAAGGCAAAGACTTCACGGAGAGCCTCCACGCAACGCTGAGAAAGCTCGAAGGCGCGTTCTCTCTGCTCATCCTGCGCCCCGGCGCATTGCACGCCGTCCGGGACCGCCATGGCTTCCGGCCGCTCTCACTCGGCCGCAGCGGAGACACCTGGTTTCTCTCCTCGGAAACCTGCGCCTTCACTCTCTTCGGCGCCGAGCACGTGCGCGATCTCGAACCCGGTGAACACATCACCATCACGGAACGCGGCCTTGTCAGCACGCGCTGGGCGGAGCCGTTGCAGCGTGCGCAGTGCGTGTTCGAACACATCTACTTCGCGCGGCCGGACAGTCGGCTGTTCGGACAGAACGTCCATCGTGTGCGCGAGAGCCTCGGGCGCAGGCTTGCGCTGGAGCACCCTGCCGCAGCGGACATCGTGGTCCCTGTGCCGGAATCCGGACTGTCGGCCGCCCAGGGCTTCTCGCTCGCGAGCGGCATCCCGATGGACAAGGGCTTCGTGAAGAACCACTACGTGGGACGCACGTTCATCTCGCCGGGAGATGCCGAGCGAAAGACTGCGGTGATGCTGAAACTCGCGCCCGTCCCCGAAGTCGTCAGCGGCAAGCGCATCGTGGTGGTGGACGACTCCATCGTGCGCGGCACCACCAGCCTCGGTCGCATCAAGAGTCTCCGCGAAGCGGGCGCAAGCGAAGTGCATTTCCGCATCTCCTGCCCGCCAGTCATGTGGCCGTGCTTCTACGGCATCGATTTCCCGACACCCGAGGAGCTCATCGCCTCCAACAAGTCCGTGGACGAGATCGCCCGTTTCCTCGGCGTGGACAGCCTCGGCTACCTCTCGTTCGACGGCCTGATGGCCTGCGTCGAAGGCGGGACGAACGCCTTCTGCAGCGCGTGCTTCAACGGCAAGTACCCGACGCCTCTCCCGCGCGGCGCTCTCCCCACGCACTGCCCGTAGTGCTCGCTAGCGCGCTGCGGCCTGCGTCATGGCGCTCTCAAGAACACCCCGCACGCTCGCGTCACTGGCGCGGGGAAGCAGTTCTTTCAGGCGCGCGACATCCGCTGCCACCGCGTTGTTCATGAACCACAGCGCTTCGCCAAGGGATACACGTCGGCGTCGCGTCGCGCGTTCGAGCAGGGTCTGCGTGATGTCACCCCCCTGCCACGCACGAAGGTGGAGATCGACGAGGGCCGTGAACGCCGGGTCGGCGCTCTGCTCATCCGCGCGCGCAAGAGCCTGCTGCAGGGCGATGTGATCGCCATGTTTCATGAGCGCTAGCACCGCGCCGGAGCGGAGGTCAGCGCTTTCGTGATCAATGCGCCGCTCGCCGATGTCGCCCAGCGGCACGGCTGGTCCGAAGGCCACCTCCATGATGGTGCGCAGCGCTTCGGGATCCGAGCGCACGTTGGAGAGTGCCTCCACCGCCGCAAGACGTTCAAGGGGCGCCTTGTCGCGGTCACGCGTCCAGTGGCCGAGCAGTTCGGCCGCGCCACCCACGCCCCCGGACACGATGTGCGCGAGTGCGAGCACGCGATCCTGTGTGTTCTCAAGCAAAGGCAGCAAAGCGCGAATGCGGCGTTGTGATTCATCCGTTCCGAGATGCCCCAAGGCCTGCAACCCGCGCTGGGGATCGACCTTGGCCACTGCCACGAGGGCATCCACGAAGCGGTCATCACGGGTGCTTTCGAAGAACCACGAAAGCGCCCAGCGGAAAGCGGGATCTGGAATCTCCTCGAAGGCGCGCAGGATCACCTCCGCGTCCTCATCCACGCGTGATGGATCCGCCTTCCACGCCTCGAGAATGCCGTGGTAGGCGAAGGTGAAATCGCGGCTCATCGTGCGCGGGTTCTGCCCCCGCGAGAGGAGCAGGATCCGCTCCAACGCAGCTCCCACCGCGCCGCGCGCCCGCATGGCACTGCCGAGGTCTCCGCCGCTGATGGCCAGTCCGTCCGCACTG
>SXUL01000097.1 GCA_005790545.1 Planctomycetia bacterium
AACAACGCGGCCATCACGCAGTGGTTCGAGCATGGCAGGAATTGCCTGCTCATGGACCACGGCCTCGACTACGGGCGCATCGAGCCGCGCTGGGGTGTGCGCTTCGTGCTGGTGAGCAGCAAGGTGGACTATCGCAATTCGCTCCGCATGGGGGAGAGGGCGGTGATCAGCACCCAGGTGTCGAAGCTCGGGCGCACCTCCACGACCTTTGCCCAGAAGGTCGAGGTCGAGGCGGCCGATGGCACGCGCACACTCGCTGCGGAATGCGAAAGCGTGATCGTCTGGACCGACCCGGCGATGAAGGCCCCACAGCCCGTGCCCGAGGAGTTCAAGCAGCTCTACGGCTGAGCTCGGCCGTTGGTGGAGGCGTCGAGCGCCTCAGGGCGCGCTGTGGTGTCATGTTTTGTTGCAACAAAACTTGACAGTTGGAATGGCGCACCCCAGAATCGCAGCATGGCAAGGAACGCCCACTCACAGCACCGAATGCGTGTCGCCAGAGTCGTTCGGTCCCGTATCGAGAACGGTGGTGAGCGATTGTGGCGAATGCAGGACTTTCGTGACCTGCCATTCGCGCCTGTTGCAAAGGCCCTGTCGCGTCTTGCCCGTGCGCGCAGCATCGAGCGACTCAGCAAGGGCATCTATTATCGCGGCCGACTGACCGTGTTCGGGCGCAGTCGACCGAATCCTTCGGATATTCAACGACTCGCCGAAAAAAGCAGGACGATTCACCCCGCCGGTGCCTCTGCAGCGCACATGCTCGGGTTCACGACTCAAAGTCCAGCACTTGTGGAGTTATCGACGAGTGCCAACAGCCTGCCTCGGAAGTTGATCGGCGCTCAGACAGTGGTGCGTACGCGGCGTCCGTCTGCATGGATTGCGTTGACGGACAAGGACGCAGCCTGTCTCGAGTTTCTCCGCGACGCCGGGGCGACAAGTGAACTGTCACCACAGGAGACCATCCGCCGCATGCTCCAACTCCTGCGCGCGGACAAACGGTTCGATCGACTCGCGCAGATTGCGGCAACCGAGCCTCCACGTGTTCGCGCGCTCATCGGCGCGCTTGGGGAGCGAATGCGCGCACGGTCCCATGCGCTGACGGCATTGCGGTCCACATTGAATCCACTCTCGCGGTTCGCTTTTGGTGTGTTTGCCGCACTTCCGAATGCCCGAGCATGGCAGGCCAAGGAACGAGAGACTTGAGGCTCTACGAGCACCCTGATTTTGAACAGGCGGTCCTGCGCGCTTCCGATCACTTCCGTGCCAGGGGGCTGCGACCCGCACTCATTGAGAAGGACTACTACGTCACCGAGTTGCTTCGTGTGGTTGCGCGTGCCGGAAGGGGAGTGATCTTCAAGGGTGGCACAAGCTTGTCCAAGGGTTGGAGCTTGATCGAGCGATTCTCCGAGGACATAGACATCTTTCTTGACCCGCGAGCCGTCACTCCTGCCTTGGGCGCCCATGGCATCAATCGGGAACTCAAACACTTGCGCGACTTGGCGGGTGCTCATCCGGGCCTGAAGACACTCCCAGGAGAGAGTCAGACCATCGGTGGGCGAGGGCGTCGCGATTACTTCGGTTATGCGCAGCGACTCGGCGGGCCAGGTGAGGTGGAGGGTCGTGTCCTTCTTGAATCAGGAACTGCGAGTGGGCGCGAACCGACGATCGAAGTCACTCTCTCCTCGTACTTGGCTCAGTTCCTTGGGGAAACCGGCCACACGTTGGGAGCGGAAGACGAAGCCTCTTTTGTCATGCAATTGCTCCATTTTCGCCGCACGTTTGTGGAGAAGTTGTTCGCCATTCACGCCAAGGTCGAGATCCTGAAACGCGAAGGCCGATCCGTTGGATCCCATGCCAGACACTATTACGACCTCTACCAGCTCGCGGCTCGGACAGAGGTGCGTGACATGCTCGACTCGCCGGAGTATGCGGCAATCAAGGAGGATTACGACCAGATCAGCCGGGCTCACTTTGAGCGTGACTACGCCTTTCCTCGTGACATGCGCTTTGCACTCAGTGACGCCCTCTTTCCGGATGGCAAACTGGAGACGTCGCTCGCACGTGACTATGAGCAGCAGTGCCGGCTGCTTTGTTTCGGCCCCATTCCTGGCTGGAACGAGGTACGCGCACGGTTCGATGCGTTGCGCGGAGTGCTTTGAGCCAGTCTTGGGGTGGCCAAAGGCGGACTATGCCGCTCACCCCCGCGGGACGAAGAAGGTGTCGCGGTAGTAGCGGAGCTCGGCGACGGATTCGCGGATGTCCGTGAGGGCGACATGGCTGTCGGCCTTCTTCGGCGGCTGGAAGCGCGGCCCGTACCAGCGGCGCGCGATTTCCTTCACGGTGCTCACGTCGACGTTCCTGTAGTGGAGCCAGTCGTGAAGCAGGGGCATGTGACGCGCAAGGAAAGCGCGGTCGCTGTGGATGCTGTTGCCGCAGAGGGGGGATTTCCGCTGCGGGCAGTGGCGGGCGACGAATTCGAGGGTGGCGGTCTCGGCGGCCTCAAGGCTCACCGTGCTCGCCCGCGCGCGGTCGATGAGCCCGCTCTGCGTGAATCGTTCGCGGCTCCAGTCGGAGAGCGTCGTGAGCTGGTCCTCGGTCTGGTGCAGGACGAGGTTCGGGCCCTCCGCGAGGATCTCGAGGTCGCCATTGGTGATCAGCGAGGCGATCTCGAGGATGTGGCAATGGTCAGCATCCAGCCCCGTCATTTCGAGGTCGATCCAGACAAGTGGGACACCGTTGCCGTTCATGGGTCGGCGAACTTAGCACGGGCGCTGTCGCTGCTCCGCGCGTGCAGGGGCGGGTAGGATCCGTGCTCAAGTGCCCCGGGTGTGCCATTGCGCCGCCTGGAGGGGAGATCTCATGAGCCAAAGCGTCGCCAGCGAACAGCCCACCCAGTTCGGCCATCCAACAGGCCTTTTCATGCTCTTCTTTGCCGAGATGTGGGAGCGCTTCTCCTACTACGGCATGCGGGCGCTGCTCGTGCTCTACATGATCAAGGGCTTCCTGCACTATGACGACGGGAAGGCCTATGCGGTGTATGGGGCCTACACGGCGCTCGTCTACGCGACGCCTTTCATCGGCGGCATCCTCGCAGACAAGATCCTCGGGCAACGCACGGCGGTGGTGATCGGCGGGCTCTTGATGGCCGCGGGCCACGGCGTGATGGCGATCGAGGGCAAGACGGCCTTCTACACCGCGCTGTCGCTGCTGATTCTCGGCAACGGCTTCTTCAAACCGAACATCAGCACCATGGTGGGTGCGCTCTATCCCGCCGGCAGTCCCAAGCGCGATGGCGGTTTCACCATCTTCTACATCGGCATCAACTTGGGCGCGGCACTCTCGCCGCTCCTTTGCGGTTACATCGGTGAGAAGTATGGCTGGCACTACGGCTTCGGCCTCGCCACCATCGGCATGCTCATTGGTCTCGCGACCTTCGTGATGCCGAGCCTCATCACCAAGCTCCTGATCGCGGGCGGCGCGCTCGTGACCGCGTGGGCGCTCATGGCATACAACCCGGGTGGCACGCAGGTCGTTGCGGTGAACCTCAGCATGGCCGCCGCGCTGCTCATCTCTGCGGCGGCAGCGATCTTGGCCCTCGGCAAGGGTGGCGTGCCCGATCACATCGGCCGCGCAAAGGACCCGGAGGCCATTCGGCGCCGCGGCTTCCTCGGGCTCCCGAACGGGATCGCCATCGCGCTCGGGGTGCTGCTGCTGGTGCCTGTGATCGTGGTGCTGCTGCAGCCCGGCACGGTCAGCTCGTGGATGACCAAGGACCTCGGTTGGAGTCTCAGTGCGGATGCGGTGGGTTTCGTCGACAAGATCACCGGTGCGGGCACCATCCTCTCGGTGTTCGGCGGCATCTGCTTCCTGATCCTGATCGTGACGGCCTTCCGCTGCCCGAAGGTCGAGCGCGAGCGGCTCTTCGTCGCGTTGATCCTGATGTTTTTCAGCATGCTCTTCTGGGCCTTCTTCGAGCAGGCCGGAAGTTCCGTGAACCTCTTCACGGACCGCAACGTGGACATCGTGGTGAATGACACCACGCTCACCACCGCGGATGTCGGCACGGAACTTCGCGATGTGGCTGTGACGCAGGAGTTCCTCGGCATGAACGTGGCGGGGAAGGTCTGGACCAGCGAGGACATTTCGGCCGCTGAGAAGGCACGCGACGACGCCGACCCCGCGACCGTGGGTACCGTGAGTTTTCGTGTGGAGAAGCACCACGTCGGCATGGATACCGGTGGCGAGGCGCTGAAGGCCTCGGTGTTCCAGGCAGTGAATCCCATCTGCATCCTCATCTTCGGCCTCGTGCTGACGATGCTGTGGACATGGCTTGGTGCGCGCGGCATGGACCCGAGTTCGCCCATCAAGTTCGGGCTCGGGTTGATTCAACTCGGGCTCGGGTTCGGTGCGTTCTGGTACGGCGCGCAGAACGCCGACGTGCACGGCTTCTGCGGAGTCGAGTGGCTGCTGCTTGGCTATCTGCTGCAGACCACAGGTGAACTTTGCCTTTCACCCGTTGGTTTGAGCACAATGACCAAGCTCTCGCCGCAGCGCATGGTCAGCACCATCATGGGGGCGTGGTTCCTCGCCTCCGCCTTCTCGAATTTCCTCGCCGGCCAGATCGCCCAACTCACCGGGGTGAGTGGCGAAGGCGGTGAAGGCGTGATTCCGCCACCGACCGAAACCGTGCATGTTTACGGCGACGTCTTCGGCCAGATCGCGCTCTATGCCGCCGGGGCGGGCGTATTGATCATGCTGCTGAAACCCATCCTCGTGAAGTGGATGCACGCAGAGGCGGGCGAGGTGACCACGAGCAGCGGGCACTGAGGTCGGGAGCGCAGTTCAAGCGACTGCGTACCCCGGGCCGAGTCGTGTGGGATCGAAGGGGCATCCGGTAAGATGTTC
>SXUL01000012.1 GCA_005790545.1 Planctomycetia bacterium
CCGGCACTCGGCTACTACGTGCTGCTCGGCGAGTACGGCGTTCACTACGCAGTCGGGCGTCTCACCGGGCGCTATGCGGAGCCAGAGGACTTTGCCGTCGAGTGGCTGGTGCATCAGGAACCACTGCTCCTGATCGGGCGCATGAACGCCGCGCTCTTCGGCGTCGCGGGGATCTGGCTCTGCTATCTCCTCGCACGGCGCTTCGGGAACAGGCGTTTTGCACTGACGGCTGCAGCCGCTCTGGCGCTCTGCGCGGGGCATGCGAGTTCTTCCTCCGAAGTGAAGAAGGACACCATGGCCGCGGCTTTCGCCAGCGCCGCGCTGCTGGCCATCATGGATGTCCAGCACCGAGGTCGGTGCCGCGATCACGTGCGTGCGGGCCTGTTCGCGGGGCTCTGCGCGGCCACGAAGTACTACGGTGTGATTCTGTTCATCCCGTATCTCGCAGCACACATGCTGAGAAACGAGTCTGCCAACGCCACCGATGCGCGCATGCGGCAACGTGTGCCGCTCCTCTGGGGGCTGTGCGCTTTCTGGGGGGCCGCCTTCATCGGCAGCCCCTACAACTTCTTGTCTTCCCAGTTCTTTGATGACCGCCTGCTGCCGCAGATTCGTTTTGTCCTCGCGCGGCTCAACCTCGCCCAGTTGGCCCAGAGCCCGGAGTTTGCGCATTCCGGCGTGGTGGACCCGGAATCGCATACCCTCGTGGATTCGGTGGCCTGGATGTGCGGGAAGCTCGTGGGTGGTGGCGGTTTCGGATGGCCACTCACGCTCTGCGCCTCGGCAGGCATCGTGCTGGTTGGCCTCAGTTGGGCTCGCTTCCCGCGTCATGAAGCCCGCCGTTGGACAGTCCTCGGCATAGCGCTGCTCATGGGGCTCGCCACGGCATCCATCGCCAATGCCCAGTTTGCGGAGGTGCGCCATCTGAACGGCGTGTATCCGCAGCTTGCATTGATGGCTGCGCTGGCTGTGTCTGCTCTGGCCCGCTGGATGCCCGCGCGCATGCCCGGCCTCGTGCAATCAGGTCCGCTCTTGCTCGCCGCGATCGCCTGCGTGCCTGTCCCGGGGTTCCCCGTGTGGGAGCTCACGACGCGAACCATCGAACGCCGCCATCAGGATCCGCGCATTGCCGCGCTGCAGTGGGTGGAGTCGAACATCCCTTCGGACGCGGTGCTCATGAATGACCGGGACTGGGTTCCGTTGCAGCCTTCGACACGGCGCTGCGAGAAGACGCTTATACAGATCGCTGCGCTGAAAAAGGATGCTGAGAATCATCTGGCTGCGGCGCTGACCGAACGTGATCCGGCCCGGGCTGAGAACAAGGCGCGTGAAGCGCGCCTGTTCATTGCGGCATGCGATGGATACAAACGGTTCTGGACTCTGATGCTGAGGGCTTCGAAGGAGGCAACGCGTGTCACCTACGATGTCATCAGTCTGGATCAGGATTGGTACACCGAGGATCTCAAGCAGCGATTGAAGAAGTCGGGTGGCTACAACCCGTTGCCTCCGCGCTCGCCACTGGCACATGTGTTCCGGCTCGGAATGGAGAGTCTCGAGCACGCGGGAGCCACCGTGGATGCGTCCTCGGTGATGACCTCGGCGCTTGCCTCCTTGCGAGAGCTTGCTCGCCGCGATGCTGTGCGCGCGGTCTCCGCCATGCAGCCGATGCCCGTGGACATCGAGGCCGCGCTCAAGGCGCGCACTGATGCGACCATGGCGTCCCTCGGAGCTGATCCGCTGCGACCAGCGTTGGTTCCCCTCTGGACCAAGAGCAGCCCCGTTTCCTGGCGCTGGCTCACTGAAGCGCCAGATCAGAGGGGGGCCATGAGGCCCCGGCCTGTTGAGTGGCTGCTCACCTCCCAGCACAACTACGAGGCGTTCGGCAACGCGAGCGCGCCGGGCAAGCGGGCCAATTTCCCGGACTGGGCAGCCTTCTACGACGATCTCGCGGCGCACTACGACTGCCACGAGTTCGGAACGGGCGCCACGGACAATCGCAAGATCATCCGCATTTACGATCTCCGGCAGCGTACCGACCATCCGCGCGTGGAGTGCCACCCTTGATGGCTGTCGGTCTGAGCCTCGTCGTGGTGGTGGTGTGCTGTCACCAACTTGGCGGATGGTTGCTGGATCGCTGGACGGAAGAACACGGCGCGTTCGGACATGGTCCCTTGGTCCTGCTCGTGGCCGTTCCGTGGCTCTTGCTTGCGGCGCGAGGGGCGCCGCGCGGGAAGGGCGTGTTTCCGGAGCTCCTTCTCGCGCTCCCTGCGTTCCTGCTTTTGTGGCTTCTCGTGGCGCGCGGCAGCGGATCTGCGGGAGCACTCGGTGCGTGGCTCTTGCTGCTCACCCTCTGCACGGCCGCCGGAGGCACGGCGTTTGTCCGTGCCCTCTTCCCGGTGCTCGGGTTGCTCTTCTTCGCCATGCCCTGGCCGCTCAAGTTCGTGGATGACCTGAGCCTGCCACTCAAGGAGCTGGCCCTGCGCATGGGGTTCCTCTTGGCGCCGGAGGGCGTGACGCGGGAAGGAGAAAGCGCGACGCTGCTGGTGAACGGAGGCGAGTTGCTGGTGGGCGATGTGTGCTCCGGGCTGCGCAGCAGCGTGAGTCTGCTCGCTGTCGCGTGGCTTTTCGCCGCCTTGCTCCGGCTCTCGCGCTGGCGGTTTGTTCTGGCCGTTCTCGTGGCACCTCTGGCAGCTGTGTTTGCGAATGGCCTGCGTGTGGCCGCTCTCGTGCAGGTCGCGGCAGAACGCGGCGTGGATGCATGCGCGCCCGGGACATGGGTTCACGATGGTTCAGGCATTGCCGCCTTCGTGCTGGCTGCTGCTTTGGTCTTCCTCGCCATTCGCGGGGCAAAGGCGGCGCCACGGGCTGTCGTTCAAGGCACAGAATCACCGCGACGCGTGTATTTCGCGCTGACTGCAGGCATCGCGCTCAGCCTCATGCTCTTTGCGAAGAGTGGCACTGATGGTGTGGTGTCCATACCCGTCGAAGTCCACTTTCCCGAGAGGCTGGAGTTGGGGCCAGGCCAGTCCCTCAGCGGGCGCGAGGTGGAGCTGGAACCATCCACGCGCGCTCTGCTGCGTCCGACGGGCTGGAGCTATCGCGCTTGGGGAGCGGACGACCGCTACACCGCCTGCCTCGTTCATGGCAGCGGTCGTGAGGTGCGGCTGCATGCGCCCGAGATCTGCTACCGCGGGGCTGGATGGGAGGTTGTCGCGACGACGGATTTGCCGCTGCCGGAGCCCTTCGAAGGTGGTCCTGCGAAGGTCTCCGAACTCCTGCTCGCCCGGCCTGAAGGGCGCCGCTTGAGCTGGGTGTTTTATCGCGCTGGGGGAACTTCGACCCATTCCTACAATTCCTTTGTGTGGAACGCCCTTTGGCAACCCGCCAAGTCGCAGGCCCTGATCTTTGTAAGTGCCCCGGTGGACGAGGGTTTGGACGCGGCGCGCATCGAACTGCGCTGGCTGATGCGCCAACTCGCACCTGCCTTGGATCATGCCCTGCGAAAACTCTGAATGACCGGAAGCGCGCTTTCGATGTTGTGCGACTTGGAGTTTGACTCGTGGCGCTTTCGGCGGCACAATGCTGCAACTCAATCCAAGGGCCCCGCGCGAAGCCTCCTGCCAGGAACCTCGCAACGCCTCTTGGAGTCAGCCGGTTCCCCCGGGATCAAGCCCTGAAGTTTCCGAACCCCGTGGTCGGGTCTGGGCAGGTTCTCGCCGATGATTTCAATGACACTTGCATCTCTCGTTCTCCGTAGTCGCTTCGGACTGGTCAAGGAAATCCTCGACCGGTCGATGGCTGCGTTGGGCCTTCTGATGCTCATGCCCGTCCTCGGCCTGCTGGCCATCATCATCAAGCTGACCAGCCGCGGGCCTGTGTTTTTCACGCAGGAACGCGTCGGCAAGGGCGGGAAGCTCTTCGGGATCATCAAGTTGCGCACCATGGGGGTGAACGCGGAACAGGACACCGGTCCGGTCTGGGCCTCTGCCAACGACCCCCGTATCACGGCCATTGGGCGCTTCCTCAGGGCGACCCATCTGGATGAGGCTCCGCAGCTCTTCAATGTGCTCATGGGGGACATGTCTCTCGTGGGCCCGCGGCCTGAAAGGCCGTTCTTTGTCCAGCAGTTCCGCACTCAGGTGCGGGGCTACGAAAAGCGTCTGGACGTGAAGCCCGGGATTACCGGACTTGCGCAAGTTTCCTCCAGCTACGACGAAACCCTGCGCGACGTGCAGAAAAAGCTCGCGTACGACCTCAAGTACATTCAGCGCAGCTGCCTGCTCACGGATCTCGC
>SXUL01000098.1 GCA_005790545.1 Planctomycetia bacterium
CATCGACCGCCCCCACGGCATCTTGCGGGTGGCACCACGACGCTCTACTCGGCTCTCAATGCGGTGAATGATGAAGGCATCAAGATCATCACCACGGAGGATCCCGTCGAGTACGACCTGGATGGCATCGTGCAGGTGCAGGTGAACGAGGAGATCGGCGTCACTTACGCAGCCTGCTTGCGCTCGATCCTGCGTCAGGACCCGGACAAGGTGCTGGTGGGCGAGGTGCGTGACAAGGAGACGGCACAGATCGCCGTGGAAGCGGCGCTCACGGGGCACTTGGTGTTCACCACGCTCCACACCAATGACGCTCCGAGCGCCGTCACGCGCTTGATCGACATCGGTGTCGAGCCGTATCTCGTGGCCGCAACGCTCGAGGGCATCGTGGCTCAGCGCCTCGTCCGGCGCGTGTGCCAGAAGTGCCGTGTCTGGCACGTGCCCGCGGAGGAGGAGTTGTTCGAGCTCAGCCTCACGCGCGCCGCGGTGGGCGAGCGTCAGTTCGCTTCAGGCCGCGGCTGCGAGGAATGTCACGGGACCGGCTACCGCGGGCGCATGGCGCTCTTCGAGATGCTGGTAATGGATGATGCGCTGGCCGAGGCTGTCACCCGCGGCGATTCGCTTGGCCGTTTCCGCGACCTCGCTCGCGAACGCGGCATGCGCACCTTGCGAGACAGTGGCCTCGTCGCGATCTTTGATGGCCAGACCAGCGTGGAAGAGGTGGTGCGCGAGACGCTCGCCACCTTCTGAGCATGATTGACCACTTGCGGCAGACCCGTGAGAATCACCCGGCCGAGATCCCCTACCGGAGCGGAACAAGTTCATGTCCGACAAGCTGAAAGCCCGTCGCGAACGTCTGGCCGAGAAATCCTCCGGGGAGGCCCGCTCCGCGGACGTACGCCCGCGGCGCGCCTCCGGAGGTGTTTCGCGCAAGGCGAAGGTGCTCTTCACCACGCAGTTCGCCACCCTGCAGGACGCCGGATTGCCGGTCTTGCGCAGTCTCAAGGTGCTCGAGAACCAGTTCAAGTCCGGGCCCATGAAACGCGTGGTGGGAGAGATCGGCGCGGATGTGGAAGCTGGCAGCAGTCTCTCCGAAGCCGTGGCGAAGCATCCTGCGGTCTTCGATGACCTCTATGTGAACATGGTGCGCGCCGGTGAGGCCTCAGGTGCACTCACCATCATCTTCAACCGGCTCGCAACGTTCATGGAGAAGGCGGAGGCACTGCGCCGCCGCATCAAGGGGGCCATGATCTACCCCCTGATGGTGATGATCATCGCCATCACCATCGTGACGTTCATCATGCTCTTCGTGGTGCCGAAGTTCGAGGATGCCTTCGCACAACTTCGCGGCGAGCTGCCGGGCATGACGCGCACCTTGATCGACACTTCGCGCTGGCTGGTGGATCACTGGTACCTGATTGTCGCGGTGCCGCTCGCATTCTGGGGCACGCTCGTGGTGCTCTCGCGCAATCCGGCCGGTCGACGCTGGCTGGACCGGCTGAAGCTCCGTCTGCCACTGGTGGGATCCGTCATTCACCGCTCGCAGGTTGCGCGTTTTGCGCGCACGCTCGGCACGCTCAGCGCCAGCGGCGTTCCCTTGATGCAGGCCCTCGAGATCACCGGCGATGCGGCAGGCAACGTGGTGGTGAAAGAGGCTGTGGAAACGGTGCGGGCCGCAGTGAAGGAGGGCGAGCCCATTGCGCGGCCCATGGCCGAGACGGGTTTCTTCGACGACATCGTGGTGAACATGGTGGACGTCGGTGAAGAGACCGGCGAACTCGACCGCATGCTCATGAAGATTGCTGACAACAACGATGCGGAAGTGGACGCACAGGTTGCGAACATGACCGCCGTGCTCGAACCCGCGCTCATTGTCACCATGGCCGTGATCGTGGGATTCATTGTGGTCTCGCTGTACCTGCCGCTCCTGAAGCTGCAGGAGCTCATCGGGAAGTAGGAGGCGATTCTTGTCACTGCGGCGCAAGGCGCTGCTCCTGTTCCTTCTGGTCGGGGTCGCCTCCGCGGCGGGCCTGCTCTTCTACGTCGAGGGAGAAAGCGCCCGCAGTCTGGAGCGCGAGCGTTCGCTGCGCTCGAGTGAGTTGTTGGCCGGTGCGCTCGCGGAATCCGTCATGCCGGATCTTGGGCGTGTCTTCGAGCGCGGACTCGAACCGCTGCCGACGCTGCTCGCCATCCGGGCGCTGCCGTTCTTCGACCAGGCCATCTTCGAGACTCTCGCGGAGAAGGTGGTGCTGGTGCGGCGAGAAACGGCTTCCGATGGTTGGAGCATCTGGAATCTGCGTCGACGCTATGTCTTCGAAGACTCGCGTGACCGTGAACGCGCCGTGCGCATGGTGAAGGAGGCGCTGCTCCAGAATCAGCCCCTGCAGGAGGGGGCCGATTTCGCCGGCCCCATCCGCGCGGCCGGGCGCGGCTGGGGCGGGTTCTTCGTGCGCATGAAGACCGCAGATGCACCTCTGCCCGGATTCGCCTGGCGCACTGTCGCCTTCGTGCTGCTCCCGGCCTTCGCTCTGCTCTATCTGGCCTTCTGGATGTTTCTGAACAAGAGTGTGCTGCGCCCGATCGAGGAGCTGGATGCAGTGGTGCGTGCTGCGGCCACCGGCGACGGGCTCCGGCGCGCCATCGAGCCTGGCTGGAACAACGAGCTCTCCCGGCTCGCTGGCAACTTCAATCAGATGCTGGATCTAGTCGCCGAATCCAAGGCCGAGCTCGAGGCTCGCGTTGAAGAAAAAACGCGCGAGGTGGAGCGGAAGAACCGGGAACTGCTGCTCGCACAGCGCTTGGCGGCGACCGGCACCCTCGCGGCGGGTATCGCACACGAGGTCAACAACCCCCTCGGCGGTGTGATGAATGCTGCCGAGCGTCTGAAGAAACCGGATCTCTCGCCGGAACAACGCGCGCGCTATCTCGCCATCATCGAGGAGGGCTCCGGGCGGATCGGTTCCATCGTGCGGCGCGTGCTCGAAGTGGCGCCCAGAGTGGTCACGCCTGCGCCCGTGGACGTGCTCGGTGCTGCAGAGCGAGCCATCGCGATGATGCAGCACCGCGCCGAGAAACGTGGCGTGAACATCGAGCTCGCAACACCGGCAGGGGAGCGGCCATTGGTGCTCGGAGAGGCCAACGAAATCGGGCAGGCGGTGCTCAATCTCCTGATCAATGCCGTGGATGCGTCTGCAAGCGGCGGGCAAGTGCGACTCTCGCTCGCGGCCACGCAGAGCGAGGTGGAGCTCTGCGTGCGTGATGAAGGTTGCGGCATGTCCGGCGAAGTGGCCGCACGCGCTTTCGATCTGTTCTTCACCACCAAGCCCGCAGGAGAGGGAACGGGGCTCGGCCTCGCCATGGTGCATCACGTGGTGACGGCCATCGACGGTCGAGTGGAGCTCGACACGGCGCCGGGCAAGGGCACGACCATCAAGCTCATCCTGCCGCGCCACAGGAGTGCCGACCGGCGTGGTTGAGTTTCTCGCAGGCACGGGGAATGCGCTGCTCCTCGTGGTGCTGCTGCTGGTGAGCGCTCTTTCGTCGGCTGCAGAGACGGCGCTTTTCACACTCTCGGCGCCGGCGATCGGGCGCCTGCGCCCGCTGGCTACACGGAAGCTCGTGGAGCGTCTGGTGGCGGAGCGTCAGGCTGTGCTCATCAGCATCTTGTTCTGCAATCTGCTGGTGAACATGTCCTTCTTCGCGGTGGTGGCGGTGCTCGGCAACACACTGGCCCAAGCCGGTCATGTGTTGTTCGTGGATTTCCTTCCGGCTCTCGCGGTGCTCATGGTCGTGGTCTGCGGCGAGGTGGTGCCGAAGCTGCTGGCGGTGCGCAATCCCGAGTTGATGGTGGGCTTGGTCGCTTGGCCTCTGAGCGTGCTCGTGATGGTGGTGACTCCGGTGCGCATCGTGCTCGCAGGCATCTCAAGCGCCTTGCTCCGCTTGCTCACGGGCCCGCGTCGCCCGGAAGGTGAGCTCGCGGCGAGAGACCTCGAGGAGTTGCTGCGTGTTGCGGCGGGCAGCGGGGAAATTGCTGCCGACGAGCGCGAGCGTCTGCATTCCGTCGTGATGCTTTCGCGTATGCAGGTGCGCGAGATCATGCTGCCGCGCGTGCGCATGGTCGCATTCGACATGCGCGAAGGGCGGGACGCGCTGCTGCAGCTTGCGGAAGCGACGCACCACAACAAGTTCCCGGTGCATCGTGGCGAACCCGACGGCATCGATGGTTGGCTGGACGCGAAGGAAGTGGCGGCGTCAGCGGGAAAGCCGCTTCGGGAGCTTGTGCGGCCGCTCGGGATCGTGCCTGAACTTGCACGCGTGGCCACGCTGGTGCCTCTGCTCGTGGAAGAGAAGCGCCGCATGCTTCTCGTCGTTGACGAGTACGGCGGCACCGCCGGGATGGTCACCCATGCAGACCTCGAGCACGCGGTGCTGGGGGACATGCAGGACGAGGGCGATACAGACCGCGCACTGATCCTCCGTCAGGGCAGTGGCGAATACAGCGTAGATGGCATCCTTGGTGCGACACCGCTGCATGTGCTCACCGGTCTTCCGGCAGCCGGGCCGCCGCCAGCCGCCAGCGTCGGGGGCATCGTGATGGCGCGACTCGACCGCATTCCCGTCGTCGGTGATCAGGTGCGCTATGCCGACATGCTGCTCACCGTCCAGGAGGTGCGCCGTTTCAGGCCCGTGCGCGTTCTCGTGCAGGTGCCCGTGAGGAGCGCGCGTTCATGAGCTTGGCCATCCTGCTCGTGCTTGTGAGTTTCGGGCTCTCGGCCCTCTTTTCGGGGTTCGAGACCGGGCTGTACGCGATGGAACGGGTGCGTATGCAGGTGCGGGCCGCCAGCGGCGACTGGCGCGCAGCGAGACTGCTTTTCTGGTGGGGCCGGAAGAGTCGCGCTGTGCTTGTGCTGCTGGTGGGGAACAATGTCACCCATTGGCTGGCGGGGTTCTCGACGGCGCTTCTCGTGGCGGCGTTGCTGCCGGAGTTGAGTGTGGCTGAGGTGCAGACGCTCGCTCTCGCCTGGTCCGTGCCGGCCCTCTTCGTGCTCGGAGAAGTGCTGCCGAAGTCCCTGTTTCTGCGTCATCCCAGCCGCCTGATGGCCGTAGCACTGCCGTTCTTTGAGGTCGCGCGCTGGATTCTGCTTCCGGCAGCGGCGCTGCTCGGTTGGGCACTGAGGCGGCTGTTTCGTGCCGAGCGTCAGATGAACCGTCTGCTCGGCCGGGAGGAGTTGGCGACGGTGATCGCGGAGGCCGAGGCTTCCGGGCACCTCAGCACGGCGCAGCGGGCGCTCGCGGATCGGGTTCTCGACCTCCGGCGGCATCGGGTGGCATCGATCCTCGTTCCCATGGCGCGTGTGACTGCGGCCAAGGGGGGAGACGGCGGCCACGCGCTCCGCGCCGCGCTGGAGCGGAGCGGCCATACGCGCGCCCTCGTCCTGGATGACGCGGGGCGCCCCCTCGGGTACGTGACCCGGCATGACCTCGGCTCCGGGGTGGCCGTGGACATCACCCGCATCACGCGGTCGTTGCCGGAGCTCAGGCCCACGGTCACGGCTGTGCAGGCTCTGGACGACCTGCGGCGCGGGAAGTGCCCCATCGGGCTGGTTCTTGACGGCGTCCGCCCCCTCGGGATCGTCTCCACTGCGGACATCGTCGATCTGCTCTTCCGCTCGGGAACAGGTCCTTCCATACCGATTGGCAGTTCGCGAGCCTCCGGCTAGGATCCCTGCGCGTCGCGTCCCACGGAATCTGCAGGAAATGTTGCGAATCCATCCAGCCGTCCTTGTCTCCGTCGTGCTTGCTGCTGCCCTCGTTTGGGTTGTCGCGGCGCCGTCAGCTGTGGCGCGTGAGGATTCGGATGGCAACCGCGAAGTGGTGGCGGTGACCGGTCACTATGCGAACGGGATGGAAGTGCTCTATCTCTTTGACACGCGCACGCGGCATCTCGCCGCCTATCGCGTGGACCAAGGCCGGAGCCTGAAACTGGTGGCTGCACGAGACACCACCTTCGACTTCCTGCTCGAAACCTACGGCGACGAAACGCCTGCGGCCTTCAAACCTTCTGTGCTGCGGAAGAGCTGGGCCCGGTACAATGAAACTGGCGAAGGGGCGAGTCCGCCGCCTGAGCCTTCTGCTGACAAGCCGCCTGCCGGCGGTCGTTGATGGACTGGATTCATCCTGCGCTCCAGAGTGAGCGTTGAGGATGTGGAGAATGAGCGTGGCCGACGAACACGTGGATTTCCATGAAGCGCTGCGTGAGCTCAAGCTCGACGAGCAGCAGATGAAGCGGCTTGTGTCCGAGGGCGGGGTGCGCGCGATCCGCGACCCGCAGAATCCGGGCAACATGAAGTTCCGCAGAGATGAAATCGAGAAGCTGAAGCGTGCGAACGCGGCCGGCGACACGAAGGATCTGAAGGAAGATCTCGTGTTCGACGAGTCCCAAGGCCTCGACATTGCGGACGAAGGCATGGCCACCGCACAGATCAACCCCGGCGCAACGCAGGTGGGCAACAGCGGCAAGACCGCCGTGCCGCCGAAGGAAGCTGCCAAGCCGTCGCCACGCCTGTCCTCGACGCGCTCCGCGGCGAAGCCGGCTCCTGCACGCAGCACGGCTTCTGCCGCTGCAAGCACTACGCGTCGCAGCACCGGCAGCGCCGCGCCGGTTTCCGCAGATGACGGCAGCGGTGTCGGTGCCGGGATGGTGGCGACTCTCGCGCTCAGCGCGCTGGTCTGCCTCTTCGCGGCCATGGTCTGGTGGGACATCGCGAACAATCACGTGAGCGGAGCGACGAAGGGCATCTCCAACTGGGCCCTTCAGACCTTCTCCACGCCCAAGTGAACCAACCCGTCCACGGACTCCGGTGCGGGCTGCGGTGGGCGCCGCAGCCGCATCGAAGTGACGGCGGGGTTTGTTGAATCGGGAGGGATGTGATGCGTGCTGCTCTTTTGGGGCTCGCGGGGTTCTTGCTTCTCGGTGCCTGCGCAACGCAGAGCGTCGATGACGCCAAGGCCGAGGTCCGCAACCAGGATACGGTCATCAAGGAGCTGAGGGCGCGGAACGAGGATCTGCTCGCGCAGAACAAACTCCTCGACACCGAGCTGTCGGCGACTCGTGCAGAGGTGGCGCGGCTGAAGGCCGATCGCAGTGCCTCTCAGATGATGGGCGATGTTGCCGAGCGCTTGAAGCAACTGGAAGCCGAACTTGGCAAGTCCGGTGAAATGCAGTTCAAGGCGCGCGGTGACGGAATTGCTGTCGAAGTGGCAGAGACCATGCTCTTCGAAAGCGGCAAGTCCACGCTGAAGCCGTCCGGCATCAAGCTGCTGAAGGTACTTGCAGCGAAGATCGCTGACATGCCCGGTGACATTCGCGTCGAGGGCCACACGGATAACCAGCCCGTGAAGGTCCACGCGAAGGAGTACCCCTTGGGCAATCTGCAGTTGAGCGGTTCACGCGGCCTCGCGGTCGCGGATGCCCTCATCAGCCACGGCGGTCTCGCCTCCGTGCGCGTGTCCTATGCCGGGTACGGAGAATTCCGCCCCGTTGCCGAGAATGACTCGGCCAACGGCCGTTCGCGGAACCGCCGTGTGGAAATCGTGATCCTCAAGCCCACGGCAGGAAAATGAGCGCGCAGCGGAGCGCGGTCCTCACATGGACGCTGCGCTTCGCCGGAGCGTTGTTTCTCGGGGCATGGACTCTCGTCGGCTGGCGGCTCATCGAGCCGCCGGTCGAGATTCCGCTTCCACGCCGCAGCGAACGGGACATGGTGTTCTGCTCCAGCGGGCGCGTGGAACATGCCGGGCCGGGCGGGAGTGTTGAAGTTGCCGCGTTCTGGATCGACCGCTTCGAAGTGACAGGAAGCGATTACGCCGCGTGGTTGAAGGTCGCCCCGCAGTGGGCGGATGTCTCGCGTGGGCTTACGCCTGAGCAACTCTCCGAGAATCCGGACCAACCCGTCACGCGCGTTTCGTTCGTGGAGGCCAGCGCTTTCGCTGCGGCGCTTGGCAAGCGGCTCCCGAGTCTGCCTGAGTGGGAATGGGCCGCCACGGGCCCCGGCAATCGACGCTACCCATGGGGAGACGCCGAGCCGCTGGTGGTTCCGGCGAACGTCAGCGATGCCGGTCTGTTTGCTCTCGCTCCCGTCGGGATCTTCGAGAGCGGACGCAGCGAATTCGGCGCTTACGACCTTGCGGGCAATGCCGCGGAATGGACGGCCACAGCTTGGGATGCCCCATTTGGCATCCGCTACTTCGCAAAGGGTGGATCGTACCTTGACCCCCTCAGAGACCGGGGCACAGGAGTGAGCGCGCTCGACTCCTTCCGGCCGGATGAACAAAGCTGGCAACCCGTGGATGCCCGGCTGTTCGCGGAGAGTGCCTGGTCCAGTGACCTCGGATTCCGCTGCGCGCTCGCTGCGCGCGTGATCGAAGAGGAAGAACAACTCCGCGCAGCGGTGCAGGGGCTCGGTGTGCGTGACCCTTGGGGCTATGTGTTCGAATTCCGGCCCGCGCAGAGACGGCTGGAGGCCGCGGGCCTGAGAGCCCTGCCGTACCTTGATGCCGCGCTGGCCGTCAGCGATCCGTCCTCGGCCTCGGTCGCGCGCAGGATCGGTGAAGCCATCCGTGAAAGATCGCGTTGATGCTGCCGCGTTCCGCCAAGGAAATCACGGCCTTTCTTGCCGAGCGCGGGCTCGCGCCCCTCGCGCGTTTCGGACAGAACTTCCTCGTTCGCGACGACGTGTTGCAGGTGATGCTTGCGGATGCAGGAGATTTGAGCGGAACGTTGGTGCTCGAAATCGGGCCCGGACTCGGATGTCTCACCCGTGCCGTGCTCGATGCTGGCGCGGAGTTGGTGGCTGCGGAAGTTGATGCGGGATTCGCAGAGATCCTGCGCACAGAGTTCGCAGGCGAACCTCGTTTCCATCTGGTGGAAGGAGACTGTCTGGCCGAGGGCCATCCACTTGCCAGCGCTCTGTGGGAGGCGCTCGTGGAGCGCGGGGTCAGAACTCGCGGGTTCAGGGTTCTTTCGAATCTGCCGTACCAGATCACAAGTCCGTTCATTGCCGCGCTGGCGCATCTGGAAGTTCCGCCTGCCAGTGCGCATCTCATGCTGCAGCGTGAAGTCGCGGATGTGTTGCGGGCAACGCCCGGGACCAAGAATTACACACCCCTCTCGCTCCTTGCGGCATTTGCTTTCGAGGTCCGTCTCGTGCAGCGCGTGCCAGCCAGTGCATTCCATCCTCGTCCCGACGTGGACTCCGCCATCGTGGAGTTGCGCCCGCGCCCCAAGGACCCCGACCTCGATGCGTTGCTCGAGTTCGGGCGCGCGCTGCTGCTCGGCCGCCGCCAGGTCCTCCGCCGCACCCTGCCACGAGCGCTCGAGCGTGGGGGAGCGGTGGTCAGCAAGGAACGGATCGATGCGGCCTTGCTGAAATCCGGCCTCACTGGCAGCGAGCGTGCCGAGACCCTCAATCCGGAAATCATTCGCAGCCTGTGGCGCGCGCTCCGCTGACCGGGGCCTCCGTTATCATCGTTCCTCCGGGCCCTGGCGTCGGGCTCCATCGACTCACTTGAGCAGCCGTCGCGACAACATCGAGGAAGTGCGCTCCGCCACCGACATCGTGGAAGTGGTGACGGGCTATCTGCCGCTGAAGAAGAGTGGCGCATCCTTCACGGCGTGCTGTCCTTTTCATCAGGAGAAGACGCCCAGCTTTCATGTCAGCCCCGCGCGCCAGATCTTCAAGTGCTTTGGCTGCGGCGAAGGGGGCAGCGTCTTCCAGTTCGTGATGAACATGGAGAAGATCGAGTTTGCCGAGGCCTTGCGGCTGCTTGCGGATCGCGCCGGCATTCGCCTCGAGGCCGGCGGGCAGAGTGAAGGACGTGGCCCGCTCATGGATGCGCACACTCTTGCACAGGAGCTGTTCCGTGAGCACTACATGAGTGTCTCCGGGTTGGCGGCAAGGGAGTATGTCCAGAAGCGAGGCATCCAGGCGGTGACAGCGGAGGCGTGGGGCCTCGGGCTCTCGGCCGCGGGATGGACGGGGCTGGTGGATGCTGCTCGCGGCCGCGGCATCAGCGCAGAGGTTCTCGAGAAGGCCGGGCTCGCACTTCCGGGCAGCGCGCGTCCAGGCCACTACGACCGCTTTCGCGGCCGCCTCATGTTTCCCATCGCGGATTCCTTCGGGCGTATCGTCGCCTTTGGCGCGCGCTCCCTCGATGGTTCGGAGCCGAAGTACCTGAACTCGTCCGAGACGCCGTTGTTCGCGAAAGGGCGGATGCTCTACGGCCTTGACCGCCTGCGGCATCACCCGCGCACGCAGCCGGTGCTCGTGATGGAGGGCTACACCGACGTGATCATGAGCGCGCAGGCCGGGGTGGCGGGTTGTGTCGCGACCCTCGGCACGGCGCTCACAAGCCACCATGCGCGCATCCTCGCGCGCTATTCGGACCGCGTGATCCTGCTTTATGACGGTGACAAGGCGGGGCTCACGGCTGCAGAACGTGGCTGTCGTCTCCTGCTGGAGGGTGGGCACCTCGATATCCAGGTCGTTGTCCTTCCGGGCGGCGAAGACCCCTGTGACTTCTTTCAGCGGCGTGGTGGCGCGGGACTTCCGGAACTTCTTCAACTCGCGCGTTCACTCACGAGTTACCTCCTCGAGCGGGTGGGGTCGCGGCATGATCTCACGGACGCAGCGGGCCGGTTGCGCGCCGCGCGCGAGCTCCTTGCAGTCGCCGAGGCCATTCCCGATGTTCTCGCGCGCGAGATCTTCGTGAACGAGGTGGCTGCCCATCTTCAGATCCGGCGCGAGGCCTTGTTGCAAGGGCTGCGGGCCCCGGCCGTGAGAGCACCGCAACCGCAGAGCCCCGGCACTGCTCGCCCAGTACCGGGACACCCGAAGGACGGGTCGGCCACAGCCATGCTCTGGCTCTGCCAAGCGGTGCTGAACGAACCAGCCCTGGCGGGGGACCTGAGCGATGCGGACCTTGAGCTTGTCCCGGCTCCGGTGGTGTGCGCCATGCTGACGCAGTGGCGGCAACTGGTGCGCGGCGGAGGCGCGAGCAGCGCGGCCTTCCTCGAGTGCCTCGACGAGGGCGCACAGCGCCAGATGGCGCAGCGCGCCGTGCTGGCGGATGACCACGGTCTGGATCTGGGTGCCATGTTCCGGGATGCCCTGCAGCGTCTTGCGCGCGATCGCGACAGCGGGGAAACACGGCGCTTGAAGGGCGCGGCCACGGAAAGCCCGGATTCGTTCGAGGAGTTCGCGCGCCGTCAGAAACTCTCGAAGGGGCGGCGCGGCGAGGGGGACGGGTGAACCGCTGCGGCTTTGTCAAGCCCGCCCCTGGGTCCGTTCCAGATGGACTTCTTGGAAGCTGCATTCCGGCGGTATCCTCCTCCGAGCGATGCAGGACACGCCTCCGATGTTGCAGCCCGGGGGCAGGCATGGCCGGACCACGATGACGAGCATGAATCCAGAACTCTCCCTCCTGATTGAGCGCTCGAAGACTGCCGGGTTCATGACCTACGAGCAGTTGAATGCCGCCATTCCGCGCGAGGTGCATGATCCCGACCTGCTGGAGGACATCCTTCTCACCGTGAAGGGCCGCGGCATCGAGGTCATCGATACCGAAGATGCCGAGGAACGCGGATACGGGGAGCAGGGGCTCAGTGCCGCGGAGCTTGCGCCGTCCGGCGAGGAAGACGGCGACGACGAGGAAGCGGTCTCCACCGGCCCGGCTGAGAAGATCGACGACCCGGTGCGCATGTACCTCACGCAGATGGGAGAGATCGATCTCCTCAAGCGCGAGGAGGAAATCACACTCGCCCGCAAGATCGACATCGCACGCGACCTCTACCGCCAGAAGGTGCTGGAATCCGCCATCGCCGCCGAGGGTGCCATCGAGATTTTCGATCAGGTGGTGACCGGCACGCTTCCGCTCGACCGTACGCTCAAGGTCGAAGAGGTGGACAAGCAGAACATCACCCACCGCCTGCCGGAAAACGTGCAGACCATCCGGCGGCTGGTCGAGCGCAATCGCGAGGAGTTCGACGACTGGACGCAGCGCTTCCAGAACCTCGACGAGAGTCACGAGCCGCGTCCTTCGAAGCACGTGGACGCCGCCGAGGTGGCGCTCGCCCGCAAGGTGAGAGCACGCCGCAAGAAGTGCGTGGTGCTGCTTGAGGAACTCGGTCTCCAGATCAAGCACATCAAGCCCTTGGTCGATCGCATGCGCGAATTGAGCCTGCAGCTCTCGCGGCTCGAAGGTGAGCAGCGCATGCTGCGGAAGGCCAAGCGTCGCAAGGAAGCTGACGAGGTGCTGGTGCGGCTCGTCGAGTTGCAACGCCAGGCCTGCGAGTCGCCGGCGCGTCTGCGGCGTCGTCTCGAACAGGTCGAGGTGCGCCTCAACGCCTACGAGAACGCGAAGAAGGGGCTGTCCTCCGGCAACCTCCGGCTCGTGGTGAGCATCGCCAAGAAGTACAGGAACCGCGGGCTTTCCTTCCTCGATCTCATTCAGGAAGGCAACACCGGGCTCATGACGGCGGTGGAGAAGTACGAGTATCGCCGCGGC
>SXUL01000099.1 GCA_005790545.1 Planctomycetia bacterium
CAGGCCTTCAGGCCGTCGTTGCAGATGCGGTGCCCCGTGCCCGGGCACATGGGATTGTTCACCATGATCGCGGCGAGAGCCGCGAGGCTGCTGCCTGCCTGCTGGAAGCGGTGCGCCTCCGAGATGTGTTCGTCCAAGGGACAGCCATCGAGACTGATGCCGAGCGGGTTCTTCTTGGTCGCGCCGTCCTTGTCGTGCAAGCCGAGCGAGCACGAGTCGAGTTTGCGTTCGTGGCAGTAGATGCAGGTGTCGATCTCTGCCGCCACCTGTGCTGGTGAGCGTCGGCGATCCGTGAGATCGAAGCCCGGGCGATCGCGGCGCGTCTCCAGTGGCCCTTCGAAGAGATTCGGCATGGCCGCATCCGGTCGGACCAGCGGGACGAGCGCAGCGTGATCCACGGGATGCTGCAGCGTGAGGCAGGCCCAGTCCGCGAAGGCCCCGCGCTCGTGCGCGCGGTGCGCAGCGAAGCGCTCCATGCTGTCCAAGGCTGTGGCAAGGGCTGACTCGGCCGGCACCGTGAGGAGCGCCGCGAGCTTCTGCACCAGCGCGTCCGTGGCGGCCGCTCCGCTCGCGTCAGTCGCCTGAGCGGCCTCCGCCGCGAGCAGCTTCTTCACCATGCGCGCAAACGCCAATTCGACATGCTCTCCGGTGCAGGGCCCACCCAGCTCTCGCGCGAGGCGCAAGGCCAACGCATCCAGCTCCGTTGCGTTGGGAGGAACGGTGTCCTTGTGCTTCTTCTGGGCGCGGCGTTTCACGAAATCGCGACGCACTTCGAAGAGGATCTCGAAGTAGAGCGCCCGCTGCGAGAGCGCATCCAGCGCAGCGTCCGCTCCGAAGAGCCGCGCGCAGAAGGTCTCGAACACGAGCCCCACGGCACTGATGCACCAGGATTCCTCCTCGCGCGTCGGATTGCCCCGTTCAAGAAGAGCGAGATACCGCGCCGCGGTGCCCGGTGCCGCGTGCTTGAGCTCGGCCACAAAGGCGGCCTGCAAGCGTGCAAGTCCTGCCGGTGCGAAGAGATCCGCATGGCTGAAGCCCGGAAGGCCCGGCACGAAAGGTGCCAGTGCCGAAAGTTCATTCGTCGCGCGCGGCGGTTTCATGCCGAAGCTCTCCTCGTCGGCAGAAACTAACAACGGAAAAACGTCAGCCCGCCGAAGGCATATGCTTCAGGGTATGGACTACTGCAAGCACATCTCGGACGCCATGGGCACGCGCGTGGACAAGCCCTTCAAGGCCACGCTTTTCGAGGGTAGGCATCTGTTCCTGGGTGTGAACGTGCTCGCTCCCGGACAATCTCAGGCCCTGCACACACACCCGCTGCAGGACAAGTTCTGCTTTGTGCACGCAGGCCGCGGCCATTTTGAAGTAGGCGCATCCACGCTCGAGACACGCCCGGGCGACGTGGTGTTCATGCCGGCCAACGTGCCGCATGGGGTCGCGAACCGCGGCACGGAGCAACTCGTCTTCCTGATGGGTATCAGCCAGACGCCGCACCATCACTGAGGCCGGGCCAGCGCGCGAGCGATTCAACAGGACGCAGCCTGCACTCTGCCGGCAGCGGAGAGAGTCCCGCTGCAATGAGCTCCTCGGCAAGAACGGCCTGTGCAAGACGCGCCACGCCTGCGAAGCCACCGTGCGTCGTTGCTACGCGCGCGAGCATGAGCGGCACCACGCCGGCCATGTGACGCTCGAGGTATTTCATGCGCAACCCCTGCAGACCGAGCAGATGATCCTCTTCGCCCGTGGCGTGCGCGTCCGCCAGCCGCTCGGCGAGGACGTGCAGAAACTCGAAGTGAACCGCGATGTGATCGACACGCTCGCGCGCCCGTTTGGATCCGACCGCTGCATGGAAAGCGGCCATGTCCGCAAGGGCCTCGGCCTGACTCGCACGCGCGCGCTGTCCGCTCTCGCAGCCATACTCGGTGGTATGGAGCGGAACGGGGCCGCGTTGCGCATGCCCGAAGTGCGCCTCGTACTCACGCGCTCGCAACGCCGCGTCCACAGGGCGTGAAGCCGCGACGAGATCACCGAGTTGGAAGACGACCGCAGGCCACGCGCCACGGATGGCTTCCGCAAGCACGCTGGCCTTCATGCGCAGGACACTTTCCTGCTCGGGCGCCGGATACGTGAACGCCGTCGCGAGCCAGCGCCACAGACGACTGCGCGCACGCTCTTGAGTCGACGCGACCATGGCCACAGGCATCAGCTCCTCTGAACTGATGCAAGTACCACGCGCGGTTCAGCGCCGCAAAACGCGGCGCTTGATGCGCGTCAGTCCCCGGCGCTGTGCATGGACGCCACGCTCAGGGGCAAATCACGAGTTCGACACCGTTGCTGAGGAAGGCGAAGCCTCCGTTCCAAGCAAGGGCCTGCAAGTCGAGGCGCAGCCCCGCGAGGCCCGCCGGAGGGAGACCGAGACTCAAGCCGCCCACGCCTGCCCCGTCGAAGGCGATGGGCCACATGTCGAGGAGCGCGGCCGGGTCGATGAGCAACTGACCGCCGAAGAGCGGAAGGTCCGCCCGTTCCGTGGCAATGCCGAGCACGCCGGCAGTGGACGGAAACCCGTTCCACGCAACGGAGAGCTGCAACCCGGAGCCGGCGTTCGCCGCGCTGAGGCCGAGCGCGTTGACGCCACCAGCCTGGTTGCCGGGCCCGTAGGCCTCCACGCCGCAGAAGTGGCAGTTGGCCGCCGTGGTGTTGAGCACGTTGCCCGCGTGATCGGTGGCTTGCACGGACCACTGCACATTCGAGCCCATGAGAACCACGCCGGGCAGTGCCGGAATCTCGGCGGACCAGAGGAATCCGCCGTGGCAACGCATAGGCACGCTGAAGGGTGTCACACCCGCACGGTGTGTGATCACGCCTGTCAGGTTCACCGCACGGATGGTGGTCTCGCCATCATCGACGGCGCTGTCGTGCAGCACAACGCGCACCCTCCGCGAGGCCGTCGCTGCGAGCGCGCCCGTGGGGCCCAGAAGACGCAGCGGGCGCGGCGGGCGCGTGTCCGACACATTCCCGAGGTAGAGCCGGTTCAGGAAGTTTCCCGACTCGCCCTGGGCCGTGACCATGTCGAGCTTGCCGTCGTTGTTGATGTCCGCGCAAGCGACGTCGAGCGTCGGGTCCGAGACCATGGAGAAGCCTGTGGTGCTGCTCGCAAAGCTGAAGGCACCGTTGTTGATGTAGAGCCGCTCCTGGGTTCCCGTAAGCGTCCCGATGACGATGTCGAGGTCGCCGTCGTTGTCCGCATCCACGTAGACGAATTCGTTGTCGTCGAAGCCGTTGCTGCCGGTGAAGTACGTGGTGGCACCGGTGAAGCTGAGCGTTCCCGACGGATTCAGATTGTTGCGCACCACACCATCGGTGAGCGAGCCCGTCATGGAGAGGTAGCACAGGTCCAGGTCTGCATCGCCATCGAGATCGGCCACGTCTGTCTCGTAGGTCATGGTGGTGCCGGGCGGGAGCAACGCCGTGTTCACTGTGAAGTGCCCCGTGCCATCGTTGAAGAAGATCTGCTGGCCCGCGCTCTTGCCGCTGTTCACCACGTCGAGATCCCAATCGTGGTCGATGTCCACAACCACGATGTCCTGCTGGTTGCTCTTCGGAGCCACGGACAGATGCGTGGCGGTGACGTTGGTGAAGACCCCGCTGCCGTTGTTGAGCAACAGCTTCAACTGGCCATTCGCCGCGCCGTCGTTGAAGAAGAGATCGAGATCGCCATCCATCTCCACGTCGCCAGCCGCGACGCAGTTGGCCACCACGTTGAGCACGGGCAGGCGCGCGGCGGTGCCGTCCGTGAACACGCCGCTGCCATTGTTGATGTAGAGACGCTGCTGGCTCGGGCCGTTGCAGGCGAACGCGAGATCGAGGTCGCCATCGCGCTCGACATCCACTGCAATCACCTGGTTGGCCTTGAGCGGGAGCGCGGGCAAGCGCGCCGCGGATTCGTCGGCGAAGCCCAGCGCCTGATTGAACTTGTTGATGAGCAGCGTCGGGAGTTGCGCCGTGGTGCCCCCCGTGCTGAGGGCGTAGCCGTTCGCGAACACCACATCCTGATCGCCATCGCCGTCGAGGTCAGCACAGATGCAACCTTCGGTCATGACCACCGGCCCGGGAACCGCGCCCATCGACTGGGTCCAGGTGTATTGCGCGCTCAATGTCGTCGCAAACTGAACGAAGAATCCGAGAGCAAGGGCCGCACGCTGCATCGACTTCATTGGAAACTCCGACAAGTGGGTGCAGAGGATTCTAGTCCGCCAAGGCCTCGGAACGCGAAACCATTCCGGCCGACGCAAGTCCTTTCAGGCCAGCGCTTGACGGAGATCCGCGAGGAGGTCCTTGGTGTCCTCAATACCGAGGGCGAGCCGGATGAGATCTCGTGGGGTCGTTGATTCCGGGCCCTCGACGCGCGCGCGATGCTCTGCCAATGAGTGCACGCCCCCGAAGCTGGTGGCCCGAGTGAAGAGTCGGAGCCTCGCCATCAACTGCACCGCAGAGTCTTCACCGCCACGCAGGCGCAACGAGACCAGCGACCCGCCTCCGCGCATCTGCGTGGCAACGACCGCCGACTCTTCATGCGTGGCCAATCCGGGCCAGCGCACGGTTTCGATCTTCGCGTGACCCTGCAGTGCTTCCGCAACGCAGCGCGCATTCTCTTCCTGTGCCCGGATGCGCAGGGCAGCTGTCGCCATGCCGCGCGCGAGCAGCCAGCAGTCGAAGGGCGAAGGCACCGCGCCCGTGAGATCGCGCTGCTTCCGCGCTGCTGCCAACGCCGCTTCCCCGCGCGCCCCGGCCACCAGCACACCCAGCGTCAGATCACTGTGCCCGCCGAGAGCCTTGGTCGCTGCATGCAGCACGAGGTCTGCGCCGAAGAGAAGCGGCGACTGCAGGAGCGGCGTCGCCACCGTGTTGTCAACGAGGAACGATGCGCCGGCCGTGTGCGCTTGCTCCGCGAGGCGGCGGATGTCTGCCACACGCAGCATCGGATTCGTCGGCGACTCGCACCAGACGAGTCGGCACGGCCGCGCGAGCGCGCTCGCTGCCGCGTTCGGATCGGTGAGGTCCACGCGCTCCACGACCACGCCACGCTCACGCAGAGCGTCGAGCTGGCGCAGCGTTCCGTAGTAGGCCCCCGACTCCGCGATCACACGTTCACCCGCAGCAATGCAACTTGTCACCGCCGCTGTGGCTGCGAGTCCCGATGCGAATGCCAGCGCCTCTGTCGCACCGGATTCGAGCGCAACCAGCGTGCGCTCCACTGCTTCACGATTCGGGTTGCCGAGGCGCGCATAAAGCCACGGCCCCTGGAGTTCGCCATCAACGCCGCGCGCAAAGGTGCTGCTGAGATGGATGGGCTGCGTCACATCGCCGGCGGGCTCCGCGTGCGCACCTCCGTGCACGGCGCGGGTCGAAAAACCTTGAGGCAGATCTGACATGGCTCTTCCCGTCGGGGCGCAGCTTGCCGCCCCGCGTCCTCTCCATGCTAGTGGATTCTCAGCGCCTCGCGCCGGCGCGCGCGAAGTTCGCGATGGCCGTGCAGGCCTCTTCGATCACGTCAAGTGGTGGCAACAACACAATGCGGAAATGACTCGTGCCGGGTTTCTGGCCGAAGCCACTACCCGGCACCACCACCACACCCGTGGCCTCCATGAGTTCGCGGCACCAATGCGCGTCATCTGCAACGTCATGCAGGCTCGCAAACGCGTAGAAGGCCCCTTTGGGTGTCACGCAACTGATGCCCTCGATGGCGTTCAGGCGCTGCATCGCGAGATCGCGACGCGCGGTCAGTGCCGCCATGAGGTGCACGAGATGTTCCTGCGATCCTTCAAGGCAGGGCTGAATGCCGTACTGCTCCGGATGATTGGCCGAGAGCCGCGCACGCCCCAGTTGGCGAATGGCCTCCAGCCACGGTTCGAGGCGCTCGCGCTCGCCGCTCACGATGCCCCAGCCGATGCGGAATCCCGGCACCAACCAGTTCTTCGAGAGCCCGCCAAGAGAGAGCACCGAGGCCGCGGGATTCAACGAACCGAGCGGAGTCGTGCTGCAGCCATCGAACAGCAGGCGGTCGTAGATCTCGTCCGCAAACACGACGAGGTCTTTTTCCACCGCCAAATCGAGGATCGCACGCAGGCTGGCGACGTCCGCCACGGAGCCCGTGGGGTTGTTGGGGTTGATGACCACGATGGCACGCGTGTGTTCGTTGCAGGCCGCGCGCATGCTCGCCACATCGGGCTGCCAGCCCCGCGACTCGTCGAGATAGTACGGGCGTGCTTCGATGCCGAGCTTGGCTGCCAGCGCCGTGTAGAGCGGATAGCCCGGAGAAGGCACGAGGAAGTTCTCGCCGGGATCGGCAAGCGCCGTGAGTGCCATGTCGATCACTTCGGAGCAACCGCTGCCGATCCAGGTATGGCAGATGTTCTTGATGCCGCGTCGCGTGGCGTCGCGCTCGATGGCCGCGAGTGCATCCGGGATGCCCTCACTCGGGGCGTAGCCATTCTTGTTGTCGCGCATGGCGCGCTCGGTCGCTTCGATGAGATGCGCCGGCGGCGCGAAGCCGAAGGGATTCGGATCGCCGATGTTGAGATTCAACGTGCGTCGGCCAGCGCGACGCAGCTTCTCGGCCTGCACCACCACGTCGCGCACGGCGTAGCGCACGCCAGCCACTCGGCGCGCAGCCCGCAAAGGTCCTCGTTGTGCATTCCGCTCCACGGCAGTCATCCCCCGCGCAGGATCGCGCGGAAGAGCCTACGACTCGCGCTCCCGAGGGCCAAAAGGGCGGAGAGCCCCACTCCGCCGCGTTTCCGCTGGGCTGAGCAGGGCTCATCCATGAGGCTCTGGGCCTCCCTGGCGCAGGTTCCTGCGGGAGTTCTCACTCCGCAGCAGGCTCGCTGCCACCATCGACGCGCTATTCCACCCCTGGGGGCGCGCGACCTCCCCCCGACCCGCTTCAGCAGCAGGAGACGTCCGAGCAGAGCCCGGAACGACGGGAAACGTGCCAAGGTACAAACCAGGACGACGTGCTGATCACGCTCTCCGCCAACGCCGGAGTGGAGCGACGCGAGTCTCCTCGCGCTGAACTCCGCCGGAATCAACGGATGCGGCGACGAGCGGCCTGGGCGGGAAGACGTGTGGAATGGTGAGCCGCCCCGGCGAGATGCCGGACATCGTTCCAAGCCAGCGGAACGAGACGTCTCTCCACACGAACCTCCCACGCAACCCACCGAACCTGGTGAAGCTTCGGCTGCACGAATCGGGCGCGCGTTCGGGGCTCCCACCCCGGTTGCACACCGGTTTCGCGAAGGCCGGGCTCACGCCAGACATCGCTGCGAACTACGTGGTCGTTTTCAGGGGTGCCAGTTGGGTCCCTTGCTCCTCCGAAGAGGAACGAGTTCACCGAGAGCCGAAGCTCCCAACCATCGCAGGGTGACCTGCCCGGGCGGGCCTGCCTTCGCAGGGCCTGCGACAGCCACACGCAGTATGCCGTGATGAACCGTGGAGAAGCAAGCAGGTTTTGTTGGTTTTGTTGGGAGCCACGCTCTCACGCAGCGCCACGGAGCTCGTCAAGTCAAGCAATGACGATGCAAGCCATTGTCCATGCTGCGCTTCCGCCGTGTGGATGAACTGGCGTCGCCCGTTGAGAGTCCGTGGAATCAGAGCGTGTGGGGCGCCCGGGCGGAAAGTGCTTTCTCTACCGCGTCGTTCAGCTCGTTGGCCTTGATGGGCTTCAGCAGGACGTCCACGGCGCCCGTGTCGCGGCGGATCGTTTCTGGATCGATGTCCGCGTAGCCCGTGACAAAGATCACCTGCACGTCCGCGAGGTCCGGGTTGCTCCGGATCTTCCGGCACACTTCAAGCCCGTCCATGCCGGGCATGAGGATGTCGAGGAGCACGACGTGGGGCTTGCTGTGGCCGATGTGCATGAGGGCCGAGAGGCCGTCTTCCATGCATGTCACTTCGTAGCCGGATTCCTCGGGATTCAATTGGCGCTGCAAAACACGCGATACCTGCACATCGTCCTCAACAATGAGAATCCGGATGGTGCTCTGAAGTTCCTTGGGTACGGGCATGCCGCACTGGTTCAGGAAGCTCACCAATTCATCTGGCGACACGCGTCGGTGTCGACCAGGGGTGCGGTGCGCGTCGATGTGCCCCTTGTCGATCCAGTTCGCGACGGTCCGCTCGCTGACGCCCAAGAGGCTGGCGATTTGATTTGTGGTCAGGAACCTGACGGTGGACATGTCGGGACTCACGAGCTCACAGGGCATCGTGGAACCTCACTGCCGGCGGGATGACGCATCCCTTGCCCTTCAGAGGCCACGACAGGCTGGGTTGCCATGTGCGCTGGGGAAAGACTACCACGGCCCGCAAGGGGCTGGGGTTGTCTGACCTCGTGAGGCGGGTTGCAATCGAGCTATCGACCGAAGGTGCGTGGACATGTCGCGAAAGCCGACTTGCGTTGCGATTGCGCACGTGCCCATCCCGCAGAATCGCTTCTTTCTGAGAGGGTCATTTGACTATTCTCACCAACGGCGCAGCACTCACCCGCCAGCGGCGCCTTGGATCGACAATGCAACCTGTCCGCGACGCCGAAGGCGAGAATCTCGCCGGCACACTGAAGGGCCCAGTGGAGGCCCCGCACCTGTGGCATCACACCTTGCCCGGAGTGTCACGTCATTCTTTGACACGCCCCGCGCTCATCGAGCTCGCAGCCTTCCTCGCGGAGCTCGAACGACTGCCGCCTCACGTCACGCAGGAGTGAGCTGCCTCGGCGCGACGGTCAGGCTCGCGAGAGAGCAGCGAGCAAGCGCTCCACATCCGCCTCGGTGTTGGCGCCGTGCAGGCTCACTCGCACCCCGCCGACACCTGCTGTGTAGCGAACTGACAGCGCGCAACGTTGCGACTTCAGCACGCTCACCAACTCCCGCTCGGCCACGGCACCACCGGCGTTGAACACGACCATGCCCGCGCGACGCTTGGGGTCGTGCGGCGTGCGCACGGCGAATCCGCGTTCACTCAAGCCCTCAATGAGTCGAGTGCCGAGGCCGCACGCATGCGACAGCATTGCCTCCGGCCCCACGGCATCGAGCAGTTGCAGGTTGGAGTGCAGCAACACACTGCCGGCGATGTTGGCAGTCCCCCCGCTCTCGAAAGTCTGCCCGCTTGCAGGAATGAGCACCGCATCATCGACGCGACTCGTCGCGCTCGCGAACCACTCCGGCCAGGAGCCTTGCGGCGGATGTCCCGAGAGGAATCCAGGAGAGAGTGGCTGACCGCGCGCTGCGGTTTCAGGATGCACCCATAGAAACCCGAGGCCCGCGCAACCAAGGAGCCACTTGTGACCGCCGCAAGCGATGAAGTGGGGCGCGTTCGTCTGCGTGTCGAGCCCTGTGAGCCCGAAGGTCTGCGTTGCATCCAGCACCAGCACGATGCCGCGCTGCCGCGCTTCGCGAGCGAGCAGCCCGACATCCACGAGTTCGCCGGTCGTCCAGGCGATGGTCGACACACTGATGACGCGCGTCCGTTCGTCGATGCGTTCGAGAAGATCCTCTGCGCGGAACGAACCCGCATGGCCCGGCACGATGCGCAACTCGAGTTTGTCCCGCTGCGCGCGCTGCCGCCAGGGCATGTGCACCGCGAGGTAGTCGAGCTCGGAGAGGATGACGTTGTCTCCGGGAGCGACACGGATGGACTGCGCGGCAGCGCCGAGCCCGAGAGTCGTGTTCTCGACGAGAGCGATGTCCTTCGGCGAGCCGCCCAGCCAGCGCGCGAGAACCCGGCGCACTTCACCGCGCACCTTCGCGCCGTGACCGTGCACCCAGGTGGAATCCGCATCCACGCAGCGTGCTGAGCGACGGAGAAACTCCTCGACCGCAGCAACGGATGGCTCCGGCACCAGTCCTGTGCTGGCCCAGTCGAAGAACCCGAGCCCTTCGTCAAGAACGGGGAATGCGGCACGCAGTTTCGCGAGCGGTTCCATGTGCTGTCGTTTCTCTGATTCAGCCGCTGCGCACGTGGCTGCCGAGGAGTTTCCTGGCGGCTTCAAGGGTGAGGCCCTTGCGGCCGGCGTAGTCGACAAGTTGATCTTCGCCGATCTCGCCCAGCGCGAAGTAGCGCGCTGCAGGATTCAGGAAGACGATTGCCGAGACGCTTGCTGCGGGCAGCATGGCCCAGTTCTCCGTGAGCCGAATGCCCGCATTCCCCGTGGGATCGAGAAGTTCCCAGAGCACTTGCTTCTCGCTGTGATCCGGCTGAGCGGGGTAACCCGGTGCCGGCCGGATGCCCTGATACTCCTCCGCGATCTGCGCGCCGATGCTGAGCTCTTCGGGCCGCACCGCGCGGCGCATCTCGCTGTGCAGCTTCTCAGCGAAGGCTTCGGCGAGACGGTCGGCCACGGCTTCAAGCATGATCACGCGATAGTCGTCGTGGTCACGGCGTGCCGCAGCCAGCAACCATTCGAGGCCATCCCCGGCGCTCACGGCGAAGGCACCCAGCCAGTCCTCACCGCTTCCCTCCTCGCGAATCCAGTCCGCGAGTGCCGGACACGCACCAGCCTTCTGCTCCCGCGGCAGCTCCTGGCGGCGCAACGTGTGCAGCACCTTCGCACCCTGAGCCGCCTGGATGTGGATGTCCTCGCCGTGACGTGCGGCGCGCCAGAAGCCGGCCACACCGCGCGGTGTCAGGACTCCTCCGATTTCCAGCTCCGCGAGCAGGCTCAGCGCGTCCGCGTGGAGTTCGAGCACACGCTTGTCACCAGAAGCAAGGAGCTTCTCCGCTGTGCCACGCAACTCCCAGACATGGAAGAACGGCGTCCAGTCGATCCAGGGGGTGAGCTCGCGCACGGTGGGACGGACGATGCGCACGCCGTTCCAGGCCGGTGCCTCGGAACGCGCCGCGCCACAGTCTGCCGCCAGTGCTCGTGCTTCCGCGAGTGAAAGCAGGGGGCGGGCGTTCGCGCGGGCCGCATGCCGTTCGCGATCGCGCTCCTGCTCCCCACGCACCTTGGCGGCAAAGGCCTCGCGCGCCGACGCCGAAGCCAGTTGCTCCACCACGCCCGGTGTGCGCGACGCATCCACCACGTGCACGACCGCAGCCTCGCGACAGGGAGCGATCTTCACCGCCGTATGTCGCGGCGACGTGGTGGCACCACCGATGAGCAAGGGCAGCGCGATGCCGCGCCGTTCGAGTTCCTTCGCGACATGCACCATTTCATCGAGACTCGGCGTGATCAGCCCGGAGAGCCCGACCATGAGCGCCTTCTCGGCCAGTGCCGTATCGATGATGCGCTCTGCCGACACCATCACGCCGAGGTCCACGACGCGCCAGCCGTTGCACGCGAGCACCACCGACACGATGTTCTAGCCGATGTCGAGCCCGTCGCCCTTCAACGTCGC
>SXUL01000100.1 GCA_005790545.1 Planctomycetia bacterium
TCGCAGTGCCGTTGCCTGACGCATCGGTCGTGATGGTGACCACAGCACCGTTGCCGAGCACCGTGTCTCCGGCAACGCTGGACGAACCCGGACGCAACCCGGTGAGCGGATCTTGTCCGCCAGCGCCACTGGGCGTTCCGAAGAGTGTCTGCGTGTGACGCACGAGCAGGTTGTCCCGGCCATGGCCGGAGTCGTTGCCCGCGCCGGCAAGGGCGCCGGTCAATCCGCTGAAGGTTGTTGCAGCGCGCGGCCCTGTGCTGAAGACGCGATTGCCGGGCAGTGTGAGTTCATGAAACACCCCAGGCGCCGTCTCGACCGCGTGGCTCTGGCCGTTGCCGAGGTAATCCACACGTTCACGGCCATCACTGCCGGTGATGCGTCGGAAGGGCACGGCTTCCGTGAGCGTGCCTGCAAAGAGGTGTCGCCCATCGAACTGGGTGTTGGCCGCACTCACCACACTGCCGAGGATGGCGTCGAGTTCCGCTGCGAGGCTCGCGCGGTCCGATGCGGACAACGTGCCGTTCGCGCCCTGCACGGCGAGCTCGCGCGCGCGGGCGAGTGAGGTGGTCATTTCCGTGAGCGTGCCCGTGGATGTGTCGAGCCACGCACGACCTCGATCGCCCGCCTCGAGGTGACGTTTGAGCGAGGCCCGCTGGGCCGTGAGGTCCATGATGCGACGCGCCGAAGCGGGATCGTCGGACGCGCGCTCGAGGCGCTGGCCCGAGGTGAGCTGCGTCTGGCTGCGGAACATGCGTCCGTAGTTGCGGGAGACCGCACCGCGGAGCTGTCCGAGAACCTCATTGAGTGAGATGCGTTCCATGTTCAGCGCACCATGTCGAGCAGGATGTCATTGACTTCCTGCATGGTCTGGAGATAGCGCCCTGCCACCTGGTAGAGCTGCTGGAACTGTTCCATCTGCATCAGTTCCTCGTCGATGTTCACGCCGGATTCGCTTTCCCGCTTCGCTTCGAGCGCTTCGAGGACGAGTTCCTGCGTTTCGAGAGTGTTCCCGGCGCGGTTGGACTCGCCGGCAAGCTCCGTGATGAGGCTCTGGTAGAAGCTCTCGGTGGTCGCGCCTTCAAGGCCGCTCATCTCCATGTTGCGCACGGACATCATGCGCAGGAGATTGGCATTGTTGCTCGCTCCGGAGTCGAGCCCCGCGGCGAAGAGCATGGGATTGTCCGCGATGGCCTGATTGACGTTGATGCTGGCGGCATCAGAGCCGGTGAAGAAACCGGCGAGACCGGTGGCCGCCAGCACATCCGCGCTGTCGCCTTCCGCGAGGAGTGAGACAGTGAACTTGTCGCCCGCGGCGGGGGAGAGTGTGCCCGCGCCGAAGCGAATCTTCGCGCCGTCCATGAGAGCGAGATCGCTGTCGGGCGTGTAACCCTGCCCCACATCGAGGATGCCGACCACGGCGCCGGTGGCCGCATCGCGCGCCTCCACCTGCAGACCTGGCGTGACTCCGATCGTGCCGGGCCCAAGGGGCCGGAAGACGAGGTCGCGCGTCGCGCCGCTGTAGGTTCCGCTCATGCCCACGGTGACGGAGTGATCGCCGCCCGTTTCGAGCGTGGTGGAAAGGCCGAGCGCGGCCGCTGGCGCACCCGCGCCGTCGGTCACGAGGATCGACGAGGCCGTGCCGGTGGTGTTCGAACGCAAGACGACCTTGCCGTCCACGACGGAAGCAGTGCTGCCGACGAGTTGCGCATTCAACGCGGTCACGACTTCAGCAGGCGTGGCTGCTGCGGGTACAGCGAATGAAGCGGCGCTGAAAGTGACCGCCTGTGCAGGGCCACCATCCACGCTGACCGTCAGGCTGCCGCCCGCTGCGAGGTTGAAGGGGCCGCTGCCGCCGATGAGGCTGGCTTCGGCTGCGCCAAAGGTGCGCCCGGTGTTCTCGCGCGGCAGCACGCGATTCGAGAAATCGAAGCGTTTGCCGCTGGCGGCTTGCAGGCGCAGGGTGCCCGTCGGGTCCACCACGGCGTCGAGGCCGGGAATGCCGTCGAGCGCGGTCTTCAGATCGCCCACGGTCATGCTCATCGGGTCGATGCTGAGGCGGTGGCGCGTGACGGTGCCCGTCGCGTCGTCCGTCATGTTCACCACGAGTTCGCCCTGGCTCATGTCGAAGGGGAGCCCCGCTTCGAAGAGCCGGTCATCCAGCACGTTGCCGCTGCCATTCACGTCCGCGAAGGGGTTCGTGCTTGCAAGCTGCGTGAATCCGCCCGAGGGCGGCAGGCCGGTCGCGTGGTTGCGGTTGAACTCGAGAATCATGTTGCGCGCCAGCGCATCGAGGGACTGAAGCCGCTCTGCAGTGGATTTCCCCGCGAGGTCGAGCAAGGCGCGGAGTTCGCCTCCCTTCGGCTGGAAGGGCGCGCTGCCGCGTTGTGCCTTTACCTCGAAACCATCGGAGGCGAGGCCCGTGTCTTCGATGGAGAGGTCCACGCTGCCGCGCGGGCTGACAAGCAGGAGCCCGCCGGTGACCACATTGAGGCGGCCTGAAGCGTCGCGATTTGCTTGCACATCAGTGAATCGCGAAAGCGAGCGCAGGAGTTCCTCCTGACGATCGAGGAGTCCTGCGGGAATCTGACCGTTGATGCGGTTGGCCGCGATCTGGTCGTTCACCACCGCGATTTCCTTGGCGAGGTTGTTGATGGAACTCACCGCGGCACGGGCCGCGCCCTCGAAGGAGGCGCCCGCGCCCTTCAACTGCTGCTGCAGGAGTTGGAACGTGTCCGCCATGCCGCGTCCCGACTGCATCACCGCAGTACGGAGCCCGCTGTCCGCGGGATCGGAACTGAGTCCGGTGAGGGAGGCGTGGAAAGCGGCCATCACGTTGGAGAGCCCGTTCGGTCCCGGCTCCTGAAAGACGCCCTCGAGTTCGAGGAGATGCGACCGAATGAGCGACTGACGACTCACTTCCGAGTGCTGTGTGCGCAGCCGCCCGAGAAGGAGATCGTCAGTCACCCGGTCGATGCTCGTGATGTCCACTCCGCGGCCGATCCAGAGATTGCCGTTGCTGCTGGTGGGGGAGAGGCTCGTGAGCTGCACGCGCTGACGCGTGTAACCCGGCGTCGTTGCGTTGGTGAGGTTGTGGCCGATCACCTGCAGCGCGCGTTGCGCGGTGGTGATGGCGGAGAGCGCGGTCTGGAATCCGATGCTCATGTCAGAACTCCTGGGAGAGCACGCGCTGGACGGGCGGCATCTGGCGGCTGGTGGCGCGCCGGTCGTAGGTGGATGGTTCTGCGTCGCCACCGAACACACGGTGGACGATGGCACGCTGCAAGTCGAGGCCCGAACGCACCACCGCCGCGTTGCCGCGGTTCATGCGCTGGATGGCGCTGAGGACTTCTGTCAAGGCGTTGCGCGCGGCATTGAAGCGCGCCTTCGCGTCCGCCGGGACGAGGGCTTCCAGCGTGGCGAGTTTCATCTGATCCGCTGCCATGCCGATGCGGCGACCGAGTGCGGTCATGATGCGCATGCGACGGCGCGTCAGTTCTTCGGCCCGCGCGAGCACCGGCTGTGCGCTGGCGAGGCACGCTTGGAGCGCCATCAAGTCCTGTTGGCGGAGCGCTTCGCGCTGGCGTTCGAGAATGGCGAGAAGATCGCGTTGCGTCGCGGTCTCGTCTTCCAGCCAGGCATGGATGAGGCCGAGTTCCGCCTCGTTCAGTGGCGTGCTGCTCATGAGGCTTTCTCCGGCGTGCGCTTCGCGTCGTCCGCGAGCATGGTTGAGAGAATGGATTCGCGGAGCCCCGTGCCCGCACCTTCCGAGAGCTGCTCGGCCATGTGCTGGTCGAAGAAGCCTTCGTAGATGGAGGCACCCGGGCCGCCGCCGAAGAGTCCTTCGCCCGACATGCCCTGGCGCATCTCCTTGACGAGGAGTTGCAGGAAGACGTTTTCCAGCTGGTGCGCCGCTTCTTCGCGGCTCACGCCGGAAGGCACACCCGCTGCGAGCCCTTCAATGCCGCCGCTCATCATTGGACGATCAACTCCGCTTGCAGGGCGCCCTGTTCCTTGAGCATCGTGAAGATGGTGATGAGATCGAGAGGCGAGACCCCGAGGGTTTTCAGTGCAGCCGCAAGTTCACCGGCGCCCACGGCACCGGGCAGCATGCGGATCTGCGCGCCTTGTTCGTTGATGCTCACGTCCGAGCGCGGCACGACTTCCGTCGTGCCACCCGGGCTGAAGGGGTTCGGTTGCGACACATCCAGCGCTTCCTTCACCGAGATGGAGAGGTTGGCGTGGGTGATGGCGACCGGCAGGACCACCACATCGCCGCCGGCGACGATGGTTCCGCTGCGTTCATTGATGACGACACTCGCCTTCGGTGAGACCTTGACCTTGATGTCCCCGATGCGTGCGAGGAAGGCCACCGGGTCGCGGCGATCCGCTTCCGGGAGGCGCACCTCAATGGCGAGTCCATCCACGGCGCGCGCTGCGCCCGGGATCAGCCGGTTGATTTCATCCGCGAGATTCTTGGCGGTCTCGTAGCTTCCTTTGCGGAGATGCATGACCATGCGTCCGTCGGGAGCCAGCAAGCGTTGCGGCACTTCCTGCTCGACCATGGCACCACCAGGCACGCGGCCAACGGTGGGGTGGTTGATGATTTCCTTGCTGCCCGTCGCGCCACTGGCCGAGACGGCGCCTGTCAGCACCGCACCTTCCGCGATGGCGTAGACCGTCCTGTTGTCGAAGCCCACGAGTTGCGTGGCGATCAGTTGTCCACCGCGCAGCGAGGTCGCGTCACCCATGCTGGACGCTGTGACATCGATGCGCGCGCCGGTGCGTGTGAAGGGCGGGAGCGTGGCCGTCACCATCACCACCGCAAGATTGTCGGGGCTGATCTGCTGCGGCAGGAAGTTGTTGCCGAGACGCTTCAGCAGGTTGGCCGCAAGTTGTTGCGCGGCGATGCTCCGGTCACCGGTGCCGTTCAGGCCCACAATGAGACCGATGCCGCGGATCTGGTTGTCGCGCACCCCGCTGATCTCGACGAGATCACGGAGCTTCGCCTGAGCGGGCAGAGCCAGCGTGGCGGCAACGAGGAAGAGAAGGATGCGTGCTTGCATGATCAATCCTCAGAAGGGCCAGACGAAGTCCACGAGTTCCGAGAGCCAGCCCTTGTTGGTGCTGCGGCTCAACATGCCGTTGCCTTCGTAAACGATGCTCGCGTTGGCGATGTTCTCGCTCAGAATGGTGTTGAATCCGCTCACGTCGAAGGGACGGATCACGCCGGTGATGCGCATGGTCTTCGTCTCCTTGTCCATGACCACCTCGCGGCGGCCCTCGATGATGAGATTGCCGTTGGGCTGCACATCGATGACCACCACGCTCATGCGCGACTGGAAGGTGCCTTCCTTGTCGTACTGACCGCTGGCACCGAACTCGCGCCCGTGCTCGGCGGTCATGCCGGGCAGTGTGTTGAAGGCGTTGGGGAGCACGTCAAAGCTCGAGAGCGTCGCGTTGAGCCCGCCGTCCTTCGAGAGCGAGGTCTGCTCCTTGTTCTTGATCACCTGGCGCTCGGAAATCACGACGGTGAGAAGGTCGCCCACCTGACGCGCGATGGTGTCGCTGGTGAGGGATGGCAGCGGGCGCGCGGCGTTCCAGAGGGACTGGGCGGCGACGCCGCCGAGAAGAGCGGCAAGACAGAGGAGGGTCTTCATCGGGAGGGTTCCTTCGGCAGCGTGCTGCGCACGCGCACCGTGCGTTCGTCGATCACCTCGGCGCTGAGCGACTTGTTGCCCGGCCGGGTGCGGATCTGGATCACTTCGCCGGCGGCGCCGGAGCCTTCTGCAAGGCCTTCGCCACGCACCGTCAGGCGACCGCTCACGATTTCCGTGATGACCGCATCGCCGCGCCGCACGAGGGGCGGGCGGCGGAAATCTGCCAGCGTGATGACGCGCCCTGTTTCAAGGCGCGTTTCGGTGAAGAGCCCGAGAATCGCTTCCGCTGTCGCCACTGCGCCCTGAGGCACGGCGGCGGACGGCATGCGCTGGAGTTTCAGGTCCTCGGCCGTGACGGGCCGGCCGGGCGCGAGGCTTCTCGCAGCGACCAGCACCTCCACTTCGCGGAAGAGCTGCAAGGCCACATCCGTGCCGACGCCAGGAACGCCGTCAACCACGGCGCGCACCCGCACGACGAGGCGCGCGGGCAGGGTGGCGCCTTCCGGGATCACAGCCTCGAAAGAGGTGCAGAATCGGCCGGCGGGCGCACGGAGTTCGTGCGTGGTTGCATCGCAGAGGATGCGCGCCGAGGCGGCCTCAGCGCCGAGCCGCTCCATGAGCGCGCGTCGCGCGAGGAGTTGCACATCCGCGGCCGCGAGACGCACTTCCTCGCTGCGCAAGCGCACGGCCTCCGCGCCGGCGAAGCGCGGCTTCAGATCCGGCGCGGCGCGCCGCAGGAGCACTTCCACGGCTCCGCTCGTGAGGATGCGACCTTCGCCGGGCGCTGGCGCAGCGCCGAGTGCGAGGGCGGCGAGGTGGCGGGCGTTGGCTTCCGTGGTGCCGGTGATCTCCGCGATGTCGCCGAGGCGCACCGCGAGGCCGCGCACATCCGCGTCTTTCTTCAGGAACACGAGGACTTCGTCCGGGCCGTTCAAGCCCGCGATGAGTGAGCCGAGAATGAGTGTGATGGCCAGCATGCTTCAGCGGCTCAGGTTGTTCGAGGTGTTGAGCATCTCGTCCGCCACGCGGATGGCCTTGGAGTTCGTCTCGAAGGCGCGCTGGGCGAGGATGAGCGAAATGAGTTCGCTGGCGACGTCCACGTTCGAACGCTCGCTCATGCCCTGCATGATCGTGCCGGCGCCTTCGGTGCCGGGCTGTACGGACTGCGGATCGCCGGAGTTCGCCGTGACTTCGTAGAGGTTGTTGCCGAGGGAAGAGAGTCCCGCGGGGTTCACGAAGCGGATGAGCTGGAGCTTGCCGATCTCCTGCGTGGTCTCGCCGTTCTGAAAGCTGACCGTGCCGTCAGCGGTGACATCGATGCGCACCGCCTCCTGCGGAACCTTGATGTTCGGCACGATCTTCAGGCCCTGCGCGGTGACGAGATCGCCGTTCGCATCCTTGAAGAAGCGGCCGTCACGGGTGAACACGCGCCCGCCACCGAGCCCCTGCAACTCGAAGAAGCCGTCACCCTGGATGGCGAAGTCGAGATTGCCGCCGGTCTGGGACATGGTGCCCGTGGTGAAGACCTTCGTCGTGCTGACGAGCCGGCTGCCGCTCCCGATCTGCGCGCCTGCCATGCCTGAGCCATCGCTGTTGATGGCACCCGGCTGCTGCAGCGTGGTGTAGAGCAGATCCTCGAAGTGCGTCATGCTGCGCTTGAACCCTGCCGTCTGCACGTTGGCGAGGTTGTTGGCGATGACGTCCAGTTCCGTCTGCTGTGCCTGCATGCCGGAAGCAGCGGTGTACATGGCTTTGATCATGGGAATGAACTCCAGGGTCAGCCGCGGCCGACCAGTTTTTCGTAGCTCTTGTTCAGCACGCTGATCACGCGCTGCGCTGATTCGAATTCACGATTGGCGGCGATCAGGCCCACAAGGCCTGCGACACCCTTCTCCGCGGGCAGTTCCAGCATGCGCCCCTTCACATAGGAGCCCTTCGGCGTCTCGACGCTCGAGCCGCTGCTGTTGATGAAGAGCGTCTCGCCCGAGCGTTCGAGAGCCTGCTTGTCGGCGAAGTCGGCAAGGCGCAGCGTGCCGAGGACCAGCCCATCCTGCACAACCACGCCGCCGTCGCGGATCTCGACGGGACCGCCACCGGGTTGTGCACGCAGTTCGCCATTCGCGCCCTGCACGGGGTATCCCGCGCGCGTCGAGAGCACGCCCTCCGCATTCATCATGAAATCGCCGTTGCGCGTGTAGGCCTCGCCCTGCGGTGTATCCACCACGAAGAAGCCTTCGCCACCAATGGCGGCAGCGAGTGGCGAGGTGGAGCTTGTCAACGTGCCTGGAGCAAAGCTGGTCTGCTCCTGCACGCTGGTGATGGTGGCTTCACGACCGAGTTCGCGATCGAGGTCTGTCGCAAAGGTGCGCACGCTGGATCCGCGTGCGAGGTAGCCAGGCGTCGAAGCATGCACGGCATTGCTCGTGGCAATGTCGAGTTGCGCCATGGAGGCGGCCATGCTGGAAGCTGCGGCGTGGATGCCGTCGTTCATGCGGATCTCCGGTCCCGGACGGGGGACCCTGTTCACGGCAGAGCACTGGACGGTGCCGTGAACAATCAATGTTTCGGCGCTGCGTGCGGAAGTCCTTGACTGCCTTCGTCTCTTCCGACATGGCGTGTGCGTCCTGCGCGCTGCATTGTCGTGATTCACGACAGTGCGTCGGCGGAGCATTCAATGGCACGTGCATTTGCTGGCGGCGACAGTGTCGGGATTTCCGGCACTGTCGCACGTCGGCAGCAGCCAGCAGTCGCTTCAGCCGCTCGCGAGGAGAACCTTGTCCGTCGCGGGATCGAAGGGGCGCTCGAGCAGCTTGCCCACATCGATGGCGCTGCCGTAGGGCAGCGCGGGGTCGAGGCCCCACTTCTGCTTGAACACGCCCCAGTTCTCGAGGAGCAACTGGTTGTAGTCGATGTTGGCCGTCTTCGAGGTGCGGCTGCCGAGGTGGCGGACAAAGCAGTCTTTCGCGATGCGCAACTGCCAGCCGGCGCGGCGTGCGCGGATGCAGAAGTCGTCGTCCTCGAAGCCCCAGCGTCCGTAGCGCTCGTCGATGCCGCCGATGCGATCAATGAGCTCGCGCCGACAGAGCATGAAGAACAGGATGAGTCGCGAGGTGTAATCGTGCTCGCCTTCGCGCGCGGAGTGGAAGGACTTCGCGAATTCGTCGAGGTTCTTGCCAGGCCCCGGCAGCAAGTTCGACTTCTGCCCACCACTCACATAGTCGCTCATGGGGCCGACGATGCCGATATCGGGCCAGGCGTGCAGATGTGCGAGCAGGGTCTCGTGCCAGCCCGGCGTGAAGATCACGTCGTTGTCCGAGAACAGCACCGCATTGCCACGCACGTTCTCGAGTGCGCGGTTCCGTGCCGCGGGTGCGCCGATGTTGCGGCCCATTTCCATCAGGCGCACGTTCTTCTGCTGCCGCAGCCACTCGAGGCTGCCGTCAGTGGAACCGTTGTCCACCACGATCAGTTCGTAGTTGCCGCTGGTGTGGCGCTTCAGGGAAGAAAGCGCTTCCTTCACATGGGGGAAGCCGTTCAGGTTCGGCATGACCACCGAGGTGAGGCCGCCGAGGATGTCCTTCGGCGTCGCCGGGAACTTGGCGAAGTGCATTTCCGCCTGGAGCTGGCCACGCAGAACCATCTGTCCGCTGATGCGCTGCACCTTGGTCCCGAGATCGCGGAGGAAGGTGTCCACCGCGGTCTGGTGCGTCGGCAGGGGCGAGCCCTCGGCCGCGCGGACCTGACGGATGAGCTCGTCCACCACGGGTTCGTCTGCTTCGATGCGCTTCCTGACGGCCAGCCAGAACTCCGGTGTGAGCTTCTCGGAGCGCCACATGAGCTTCTGGTCACCGTGCTTCGTCGCCATGCGGTGTGAGTTGATGCCGAGGAGCTGCTGACGTCGCATGTACCGGTCGATGGTCATGTCGTGGTCGTGCAGCGCCGTGATGGCAGGATCGAAGAAGACCTTGATCCCGAGTTCCTTCTGCAGGCGGTAGCCGAGCTCCGTGTCCTCGCAGATGGCGTGCGGGAAGGCTGCGTCAAAGCCGCCCACCGCCTCCACGCAGCGTCTCGGAATCGAGAGATTGCAGGTGTAGAAGAAACGCCAGTCGTGGGACTGGCCCGCTTTCATCTGTGTGTACTCGAAGAGCAGCGGCGTGCGCTGCATGAGTTGCGTGAAGGGATGCGCGAGCTTCTCTGGTGCGAAATCAAAGCGGCCGAGGACGGCGCGGTCCTCCTTGGATTCGAGTTGGCGGAAGAGGTGCGAGCGCAGCACATCCTTGGCCGGGATGGCGTCGTCGTTGAAGATGACGAGCCACGGTGCGCGGGCCACCGCGATGGCGCGGTTGCGCGCAGCGGCAGGCCCGGCGTTCTCCTGATAGAGCAGCGTCAGCTTGAAGGGTGAGGCGGCGACATCCAGCGTGAGCGGTTCCCTGGAGCCGTCATCCACCACGATCACTTCGAAGGCGCAGGGCGGCAGATCCTGTTCTGCAAGGGCGGCGAGAAGTTGGCGCACCACTTCCGGTCGTTCGTACGTCGGCACGATCACGCTGAGCAGAGGATCTGCATCGGAGCGGGTGGTCCCGCGCTGCGCAGCGTCGATCTGAGCCAGCGTCTCGGCGAGATTCGTCATCGCATCTACATCCTCGGGATCGAGGCGGAGTGCCGTGCGGAAGGCCGTGACGGCGTCCTCGGGCATGCCGAGGCTCCAGGCGACGGCGCCGACATCGTTCCAGGCGCGACTCCACGTCGGATCGGCTTCCACGGCCGAGATGTAGTGCTGCAGGGCCTGTTGCAAGTCGTCGGCGCGGAACGCGGCTTCGCCCCATTGAGCGCGCTCGGCGGCAGTTTCTCTGGCGTTCATGTGTTGTTCCATGGTGCTGGTGATTCAGCTCTCCCTTGCCATGACCCCGGGCGGGCGTGGGGTCACGGCAGTGAGGAGAGCTGCTGGATCAGACGAGGTTCACGAGTTCCTGGAGGACCTCGTCCGTGGTGGAGATGATGCGGGCATTGGCCTGGAATCCGCGTTGCGCTTCGATGAGGCGCACGAATTCTTCTGCGATGTCCACGTTGGAGCCTTCAAGCGTGCCAGCGACAATGCTGCCGGCCGAGGCCGTCTGCGCGCTGGTGATGAAGGGGTCGCCGCTGTTGCCCGTGCGCTGCCACAGGCTGTCGCCGACGGACTCGAGTCCGGCGTTGTTCTCGAACAGCGCGACGCCGAGGCGGTCGAGTTCGAGAATCCGGCCGTTGGTGTAGAAGCCTTCGATAACGCCGTCCGCGCGCACGGCGACCGACGAGAGCGAGCCGGCGGTGTAGCCGTCAGCGGTACCGAACACGGAACCCGGCAGACCGAACTGTGTCAGGCCTTCGGTCTGTCCGGCGGTGCCGAAGTTGAGGTTCAGGTTCTGCGTGCCGGGAATGGTGTTCCACTGGATCTGCAGCAGGTTCGGCGGAACCATGTTGAGGGTTCCGTTCTGGTCGAAGCCGAGCCCGGAGATGGTGGGTGTGAGCACCGTGCCTTCGAGCGGATCAACACTGGCCGTCACGTCCCAGGTGCCGTCATCGCGGCGCGCGTAGGCGAGCGTCACCGCGTGAGCCTGACCGGCGCTGTCATAGACCGTGCTGGTGACGGTCTCGGTGTCGGGGTTCGCGCCCTGTGTCACGGTGCGGAAGAAGTGGCTGGACCAGTTGCTGCGCCCGGTGGCGGCCGGCAGATCCTGGATGGTGACGGTGAGCGAGGCCTCGCCGGTTGCGTCGGCGAGCAGGCTGAGTGTGCCGTCGGCATTGAGCGTGGCCGTCGCACCGCCTGTCGGCGCGTTGAACATGCTGTTCATCTTGGTGACGATTGAACCCAGAGTGGTGCCATCCTGGCCGGGGCCCGTGCCGAAGACGAAGATGCCGGTGACCGGCGTGCCGTCCGGGCGTGAACCGGTGATGCGGATCTGGTCACCCGCGACGTAGTTCACGGTGTTGGCCGAGAGGTCGCTGAGCAGCGTGGTGGCGTTGGCGATGGACTCGCTGCCCACAGCCGCGATACCGACGCTCGCGGGCGCGAAGACGCTCGCTGCACCCGTCGAGAGGGGATCGATGAAGATGTTCTGCGTCGAGCCCGTGCCGTTGGTGCGGATCTCCACGGTGCCCGCGTTGTTCACGGCAGTGAAGCCGGTCGCTTGCGCGTTGATGGCGGTCGTGATTTCCGCGGCGGTCATGGCGCCGGGCACGGCCGGGGCCGGCAGCGTGATGGTCTGCGTGGCGCCGAAGTTCACCTGGATCATCAGGGTTTCGCCGCCGTTCAGGTTGTAGGGGCCGGCGTTGCCGTTGATGCGTGCGGGCTGGAAGTCCTTGAAGGGCTGGTCGCTGGTGAGGAGTTCGGAGAGCGGTCCGGAGACCACGGCGGGCAGATTGCCCTGCATCGTCACTTCCGAGCTCGCCTGGGCGGGGATCACCGTGTTCAGTTCGATCTTGATGCTCTCGCCGTTCACGTTCTTCACGTGGAAGCCGGTGCGGAGATCCACGAAGTTGTCGGAGGCATCGACGCCGAAGGCACCCACGCGGGTGTAGTAGTTCTGGTTGCCGTCGTTCACGACGAAGAAGCCCTCACCTTGGAGGCCGAGGTCGAGGCTGCGCCCGGTGTTCAAGAGACTGCCCTGCGCCATGCGGCGGTCGATGCTGCCGATGCCGGCACCCGAACCGATGTCCGAAGGATTGCGGCCGCCTGAGAGGCCGGTCGGCCCCGAGGCGGGACGCAGTGACTGGCCGAACATCTCGACGAACGACAGGCGCGAGCCTTTGAATCCGTTCGTGTTCGCGTTGGCAATGTTGTTGCCGATCACGTCCAGGTACTGCTGATTCACGCGCAGTCCGGACAAGGCTGATACGAGTGCGTTGTTCATGGTGTCTCCGGGGTCTCTCTCTTGCTCGTTGATTGCTCAGTTCGCGGCCGCATCGCTGGCGGACGGTGAACCCTGTGAATTGCCCGACGTCACAGGTGGCGTCGTGCTGTTGGTTGGTGTTGTGCCTGGTGTTGTCGTCGGCGGGGTGGTGGCGTTGCCGTTCCCTGCTGCCGGGGCGCTCGCTGTGCCAGCGGCGATGGTGATGATGTTGCCGGCGGGAACGATCTTGCCGTCAATCTCCACCATCACGCCTTCCTGGGCGAAGAAGACCTTCTGCACAGTGCCGTGAGACTGCTCGCCGGTGGCCCCGTCGATGTACTCCACCTCGCGGCCGATCAGGCTCGCCGCCTGCGACAGGCCACCGAGGGTGAGCTGGGCTTCCTGCGCCGCGAGAATGTTCCTGAGCAGTCCGCTGGACGACTGCTGTTCTTCGAGTTGGCTGAAGGTCGCGAGCTGCGCGAGGAACTGTTCGTTCTTCACGGGCTCGAAGGGGTCCTGCGCCTTCAACTGGTGCACGAGGAGTTGCAGGAACTGGTTCTTGTTCACATCGGAGGAGCCCAGTGCCGCAGCCATCGGGCCTGAAGCGGGAGCAGCAGTTGCAGATGAAACAGGCATGTGTTGGTCCTTCAGATGGTGACGTCCAGTGCGTTCACACCGGAGCTGTTCTTGCGTTGATTGCGAGCGGTCGCCGCGCGACGGGTCGAGGCGTCCTGCGTTGCCTGGAGGCGGGCCCCCGCATTCTTCTCGCGACTGTTTGCGGCGCTCTGGCGCTCTTCGCGTTGCAGATCGTGCTGCGCGGAGTTCTGCGTGGAGGCGCGTCCGTCATCACGGGTCTTCACCTGCACATCCGCGACGGTGAGGCCTGCCTCTTCGAGGGCATTGCGCAGCGTCACGAGTTCCGCGCGCAGGCTGTCCGCTACGTCGCTGTGCTCAGCGCGGATCTCGGCCTTCACCGCGCCTTGCTGCACCATGAGGTGGACATGCACCTCACCGAGCGCCGGTGGATCGAGAATGATGGTGACTTCCGGGCGAGCCGTGGCGAGATGCATGCGCACCTCGTCCACCGCGAACTGGCGCTCTGCGGGTGTGAGTGCGCGCTGCGGTTCGTTGCCGACGAGAGCAATGTTGGTGCTGGCGTGAGTCGCGATGGGTTGAGCCGGGAGCGCCAGCGTTGCCGTGACGGGTGTCAGGGATGGAGTGGCGCTGACCGCTGCGAGACCGCCGCGTTCCGCCGTGAGCGTGGATGCGACATCGGCCCTCTCACCCGAGAGCAGATCCTGTTGCCCGGACGCTGCACCGACCGCGGCCACCGGCAGAGTGGCGTCCCCGCTGTCGGCGAGAGCGGGCGCCTCGGTGGCGAGCGGCGCGAGAGAAGCCTCGTTGCTCGCGGCAGGGCGTGCCGCAACCGGGCGTGCCAGCTTGCGCGGTGTTTCGGTGGTGACAGCGGGAGCTGCTGACTCCGAGGACACAGCCGCTTCAAGCGCTGACGCGACGGGAGCGGCGACGGTTGGCGTTGCTGCGTGCACGGTACTCGTCGCAGTGGAGATCGTCTCGATGGCTGATGCTTGAACGACCGTTTGCGCGTCGCGTGCTGCTTTCAGCACTGGAGTGGCGGCTGGCTTCGCTTCCGCCTGAAGGGGCGCGTTTGTCACCTGGGTCGCCTTGTCGCCAGACTCTGCGGCCTCGGGCAACGCAGATGCCGTCGTCGTCGTGCGCGCACTGGGCTCAGTGTTTGGCACGGCGCCGAGCGCACTCATGGCAGCGGGCGTTTCCGCGGCAGCGGGCGTGCTGACAGCGGCGGTCATCGCATTCGTCGCGGGCAGCACGGTTGCGACAACCACGTCGTCAACCAGCGCGTCGGTCGGAAGGCTCTGAAGAGCTTGAGCCTCGGTCGTGGGGAAGATGAACGCGTTCATCGCCGCGATCCCGGCGGCTTCGAGGGCCACGGTGTTCAGGGCGGGTTCGCTGGCGGTTTGGGGTTCCGCGACTGCCGGTTCAGCGCTGGCGACGGCAGGCTCGCTGGCGACCGACGCTGCTGCTGCGAGCTCCGCTTCTTCCTCCGCGAGGTCGGATGCGAATCCGGTCTTCGCCTCGGCGGTCCCGATCGGGGCCTGATCGGATGTGCGGTCTGCGTCTTGGGTGCGCAGGGCTGCGGGGGCGCTCTGCTTCAGGGGGGTTGTGGCGAGAAGGTCCATCGCCCCAGACATCGCGAAGGCCGTGCCGTAGCGGGCCGCGCAACGGCGGAAGCTCTGCTGGCCAGAGATACCTGAAGACGCAATTCATTGCACGTCAACGACTTGAGAGCGTCGCCGCGTCGCTCGTTCTGGCGTCTCGAGGCTCCAATCCTGCGCCGCGAAGAGGATTAACTCAGGAAAGAACTTCCGAGGGGCCGATAGCTGCGAGGAAGCGCTTTCCCTCCCGAACAGGAAACTCATCCGTGGGTTCAAGTCCGGCGAGCGCGCTCCGAACATGTAGCTGTAACTCCGGGTTCCAAGGCCATGCGAGTGCCGGCCAGCGGGTTCCGGAAAGGTGGATCAACATGGACGTCGCCAACATCTCAGCCACTGCCGCACAACGCCTGGCAGGCCAGACCCGCGAGGAGGCAGCGCCTCCACGTGTGGCCCAAGGTGAGAAGAGCGTGACGAGCGAGGACCGCTACACGGCCTCGGCAGCATCGCAGAGCGTGGCCGACAAGGTCTCGCAACTGCGTGCCACATCGAGCGGGGAGGTCCGCGAGGATCTCGTCCTGAAGTTCCGGGCCCTCATGGGCTCCGGTGCGCTCGATACGCCGGAGAGTGCAGCCGCCGCCGCTGACGCAATGCTCCGCGCCTGACAAGCGGAAGCTGAGTTCGCGAGAGGCTCGTGACGCTGGTCACGGGCCTCGCGTCGTTGACATGCCGGGTGAGTCGGACCCATCCCATATCTGATGCAACAGAGCGCCTGTCAGTGCCAACGCGCTCAGCCTGCGAGTTCGTTGCGGAAGGCAGGGCCTTCGCGATCTTTGGTGCCGAGTCCGCGCGAACAGGTGAGCTCAAAGGCCTCCACGCCGTGGGCGTACTTGGACCAACTCGCCCCCTCGCGACCGAGGAGCTGCAAGAGCACACCGAAGAGCGCGGGGCATTCTTCATCGAATTTGAGTTCGAGGATGACGCCCGAGGTCGCGGCGAGGGCGGGCTTGGCGAGATCGAACCACGCATCGCTCGCAGGGCGGCGCGCTTCCACAGCCCAATCCAGCGTGAGGCGTGCACCAGGGCCGGCGTTCCACGCTGAACGCGGATAGGAAATGAGAAGCCGTGGGACGAGGTGCTCAGCACGCACCTTGCCGGCGAAGCTCGCGATGAACTCTCCTGCGGGAAGCGGACCGGAGAAGACGGCCGCCATGGCTTCCAGCGGAATGCGTTCGCGGCGCTTGCGCACCAGCACGCCGTTCCTGCGCTTGCGTTCAAGCCAGACAAAGGGCTCCGTGCCATAACGCCGAATGCGGTACTTGGTGTCGCCATCATCGAGGCGCCGGTGATAGACGGCGAAGTCGGAGGAGTCGAGGTAGAGCGAGTGCACTGCGTAAGGCGTGCCCCCGGGCGAGTAGCGGTCTTCGGCGAAATTGAGGCGCGCGAAGTCCTTCACGAGGTTTGCTTCACGCGCGTCGAGCACGAGCTTCAGCTCATGCCGCCGAAAGCGCGTGGTGTCTGCGGACGGTGCTCCGCGGTTGCCGTTGGCCGAGGGCGACGGCGGTTCAGATGGGATCGGTAGATCAGCCTGGTTCAAGGAAGCGCTCCAGATGTCATCACTGGGTCACCACCACGACCGGCGTGGTCACCGAGAAGCTTGTTGCATCGATGCCCTGCACGACGAGTGCGAAGCCCGGCGCCAAGAGTGGCATGGCGACCGAGAGGGAGGCATGGCCCTGCAGATCCACGCTGAGTGGAGGCATGGCGAAGGTGAACATGAACAGCGGATCGCTGAAATCATCCACGAAGAGTTCACGGAAGGACCCGGATCCAAACGTGGCGGGGAACAACGCGGTGGGTGTGCGACCGGTGGAAAGTCCCGGTGGCCACGCGGTGGCGCTGTTGGCGAGCAGAATGAGTGTCTGTCCGGGCATGCATCCAGTGGCGTCCAGTTTGAGCGTGCCCGGCGTGATGAGCCCGGGGTCGGAGATGCTGAGAAAGCGCGGCTTCTGCGTGAGTGTGGCTGGACCGACCGCGAGGCCTGCGACGTGGGAGTTCGGCAAGCCCGTGAAATCGGTTGGTCGAAGGCCCAAGGCCGGCCCGCCTTGCAGCGTGACGCCATTCATGCTGGCGACGCCGCCACTGGTCGAGACCACCACGGCGCCGGTGGTGGATGCGCTTCCAGCGAACCACAGGTTGGGCAGGGTGATGCCACCGAGGCCGTTGAAGGTGCCACCGCCCGGAGCAAGAGCGATGTCATTCAGATCGCCCACAGAACCTTGACCCGCGAGCAGGAAGTAGATGTTCACGTAGGACTCGGGGAGCACGATTTGCGCGGAGCCCGGCAGGACGCTGTTCACCGTTCCCGTCGCGCCGATCGTGCAACTCGCACCGCTGATGCGCGCAACACCGCCATCATCCAGCACGACGCCAGTGATGGTGACGGGGGCGGAGAAGCTCAAGTAAATGTCGCCCGTGGTCTCATCCAGTGCGAAGGCATCCACGTTGATATTGCCGAACGTGCCCACGGCGGATGCGACCTGTGCTTCCGAGATGAAGCGCTCGACACCACCGCCGGGCAGCACGCGGAAGATGTCGCCATCAAGGATGGTGTTGAAGCCAGTGGTGCCAAACGGTCCGATCACGTCGTCCGTGGCGGAGATCCAGAAATCGAAGAGCGAGGGCGGGTTCGCGGCACCAACGCGCAGATGCAAGGCATCCACGCGCCCGAGAACGCTTTCGATGTAGTTGCCATCGCCATCGTCGTCGCCGAAGTGCGCGGTCCACGTGGCGCGGTCCGCACACGCCGAGGCACTCGCGCCTGCAGCGGGTGCGTGCATCAGGATGGCTTCGTTCCGGAACACGGCCGCCCAGTTGCCCGGGTTCGCCACGGTCCCACCGGCGCCATGAAATGCAGATTCGGTGCCTTCCATGCTGAAGAAGAGTGTGCCCTGCGCTGCCAGCGGAGCGTGGCCAAGGAATGACAGCGCGAGAAGAAACGCGCAGAGGAGGAGCTGTGTGCGCTGGCTGTGGCTCACGGACAGATGGTGACCTCGAGGGCGTTGCTGAGTACCAAGCTTGTGCCCAATGCGATGCCCTGTGTGTAGACACGCAGCCCTGCGAGAGCGGGATCATTCGGAAGCGTCATGGGGAGCGAGAAGGTTCCGCTGCCATCCAGAGTGATCGGGATGATGAGCGGGTTCAGGCTCAACGAGACGAGGGCCACAAGATTGGAGGAGGGCACTGCCGTGTAGTCCGAAGCCCACGAGATGACGAGTGCGCCGGTGGCGCCGGCAGGGCCGCTCGCGAGTTGCAGGGCCAGTGTGCCGCCCACCGTGGCGCTTCCGACGAGGTCGTGTTGCAGTGTGTGGTTTGTCACCGACAGATGCGAGTACGAACGCACGCCACAGCTTGGGACCTCGTTGCGGGCATTCAGGCTCGGCGCTGGGAAGCTCACCCATGGCGAGGTGCCGTCGTAGAGCCGGCCGATGGAGACGTTGAGGGTCTGCGGCCCGAAGCTGACGCTGTCGAGCAGTGTTGCGCCGTCCGTCGCAAAGAGCGCAGCGGTTTCACCACTGGCGGCGGAGAACTTGAAGTTCGCATGCAACGGGCCCTGCGTCAGGCCGTTTTCATCGCACCAGACGAGCAAGGTGCCGTGAGCGGGAATGGTGGTGCCCGCGGGCAGCATGTACTTCATCGGGTTGAGCAGTGTGTCTGTGACGAACATGCCGCCGACGTTCACCGCCACATTGGAATCGTTGTAGAGCTCCATGCAGTCGTCGAACTCGCCCGCAGGATCCTGCAACACACTGCCGTTGCTGGCGAGGATTTCGTTGATGCGGATGGGGGACGATCCCGTGACCCACGACACTTGGAAGAAGGGCGGCTTGAACTCGGCGGTCTTCGGGAGGTAGGTCACCGTGCCCGTCGAGGTTGCGGCTTCGGCGTAGTAGTCGAGCAGCGTGCCCGGAGCATAGGGCCCCTGGATGACACCCCAGAGGCCGTCGCCAGCAGCGCCGTCGCCGTGGAGTCCGTCATCGAACATGGCGGTCTTCGTGAACGGCCCTGTGCTGCGGCGCCACAGCGAAACCGTTGTGGCGGGTCCAGAAGCCTGCACGGTGAAGGTCACCTGTTGTGCAGGCGACGGCGCGAGAGGCGAGCGCGAGAGATTCGCCAAGGTCGCTTGAGGCGTCGTGAGATCCGCGAGGGCCGAGAGGTAGGTGTCGCGCCCCGTGATCGTCGGCTGCAATCCCGGCATGGTTCCGCCAGCACCAGTCACCGTGGTGGTGATGTTCGAGGTGAACTGCGCAGTGGTGTAGATCTTCTTGGTGTCCGCCGCGACATCCGCCGCGATCATGCTCTGAAACTGTGTGATCACCGGTCCGAGCGTGGCCCAGCTCATGCTGGTCTCGGCGATGTTCCGGTAGTGAGAGATGTAGCGGGCGCGCCACTGGGGGATGTTGATGGTCTTCGTGAAGCACGGACGGTAGATGTCGGTGGTGTACTGCCACATGCTCGTGGTCGTTGAGCCGCCACCCGCACCAAAGGCCTCGTTGAGATCGAACGGGAACATGTGGAACTGCCCGTACACGTCATCGTGATAGAGGTAGTGGTCCTTGCCCGACTGCAGATAGCTGTCGAGTTGCAGCATGATGTTCATGGTCGCGGCGTAGCGATAGAACTGATCCACGCTGAAGATGGCCGGCAGGATTGTCTCGATGTTCGCTACGGGCGTATTGTTCAGGATGTCGCAGCAGAGCATCAGGTCCGTGCCGTCACCCTGATTCGTCTGGTATGCGGAGAGGTACGCACTCGCGAGACTTCCGAGCCAGGTGAGAGCGCAGCGCCCATTGCTGAAGGTGCCGGTCTCCGGGAAGCCGCGATAGCGATTGCCATCGTTGGAGCGGAACCACTGTCCGGCCCAATCCTTGTTCGGCTGCTGCACGTTGATGTACACGCCCCAGTACACGTTGTTGAGATAGAGCTTCACGAAGTTGCAGCCCGGAGCAGGACCGTACTCGCGCATGACCTTGTAGGTCACGAACTCGCGCATGAAGGTCGGGTCGTGGAAGCCGTTGTTCAGGTTGAGGTTGCTGTAGCCCTGGATGTCCTGCCCGAGGACGAGACTATCTGTCCGGATGTTGAAGCTCTTCTTCTGCGAACCCACCGGCAGTTGCGTGTAGCTGGTGTTGCCGCGAAAGCGCACGCCCACGCTGGGATAGGAGACGCCGTCCACCACCATCGTGGCCGGGATCTCCGTCTGCGAGGCGTAGTTGTTCGTCAGCAGGGTCCAGTAGTTGGCTTGCGAAAAGTTGAGGTAGATCGAGCGGTAGGCGTTGACGTCATAGAAATCGAGCACCTGCGCAGGGAGCGGACTGGCCGCGAAGGCGAAAGTGAGAAGCAGGGCGCCGCCGAACAGCCGACACTTGTGCGTGGTCATGGGGTCCTCCGGAGCGCAGGTGGTTTGCGAGAGCGGCGCAGTCCATCCGGAAGGTACTGCGACGCGGGAAGCGGGAGCAAGTGGCGGTGGGCGAGTCTACAGAAGTGAGTCGCCGCGAAACAACGGGTCTTCATGAGACCATCAATACACGCCGGATGGAAATGTTTCGCACCGCGCGAGGTTTTTCGGGCTGAGCCAGCCCTCAGAACAACACTTGCATCTGCAGACGGAGCCGCCAGCCGTCCAGGTTGTCCTCGGAGTCGCCTTGATGATCTTCGATGCGCCCGAAATCGGCTTGGAGCTTCCACTTCTCAGGTTTGAGGTGCCAGCCGAGGACCACGAGGTGTTCGCGTCGACCGGAGTCGCCGTTGCCGTTCTCATCCCAGGCGATCTCGGCGCTGCGGAGCCCGAGTTCCAGAGTGTCCTCGAGAAGTGTGCAACCGAGTTGCACGAAGGCGCCATGCGCGGAAGGATCGAGCGCAGATCCGGAATGCAGCGCAGTCCGGTGCCACTCGCCAAGGAGATGCCAGCCGGAGAAGCGCAGCGCGAGGTCCGCGCCGATGCTCGAACGCGCAGGATCGGCGACATGGCCATCATCTGCATGGCGCCAGGCATTCAGGCCGAGGGCTGCGCGGAACCTGTCGCTCTGGCCGAGGTCGCCGTCTTCATAGGGCAGCGCGCCGAACGGATTCACGACCACGCGCCCTGCGTAGAGGAGGCCTTCATCATTGTTCGCTGCGTTCTCGCCTTCACCGTTGAACGCTCCCACCGCGTACTCGATGAAATCGTCACTGGCGCCGCACGTTGCTCCGTGCAGCATCAACCCCGGTTGGCGACCGCCCTTGAAGATGTTGTCCGTGACACTGCGTGCAACGAAGAGCTGCGTACTGCTGCCCGTCAGGAAGTGGCGTGAGTACGGCACCTTGAACTGACCGAGTTTGAGGTGCAGCGCGTCGTCGAAGGCCAGATCAACACTCGCCTCCTTCAATTCGGCGAAGCGGGCCTCTGCGTCAAAGGTCCCGACCGGCACGCCAAAGACCTGCACGGGCGTTGCAGGCTCGTCCCCGGCGACATCGAAGAGCACGCGATAGCGCACCCACTTCTCGAAGACATGCCCTGCGAACTCGATGCGCGCCTTTTCGACGCCGAACGAACTCTCGCTGCCGTGGTTGGTCCACGGGTTGCGTTCCCAGTTGGTCCAGTTGAATCCCAGCTGGAGGAACCCGCTTACCCCCAGACTGTAGAGATCGTCCGCGCTCGAGAAGCGGAAACCCTTCGAGGGTTTGTGCTGCAGGCGAGCGCCGACTTCCTGTGTGCGCTCTTCAAGGGCTTTGAGGGCCGCTGCCAGTTCCTGCGTGCGAATAGATTCAAAAGCCTCTTCGCGGCGCATCTCATCCGCGGAACGCAGGAGGTCTTCCCTCTGCTCTGGCGTGATGACCTTGTTCGTGAAGAGCGTCTCGATGATGCGCACCTCGATGGGGGGCTTCGGCCGCGTGTCTTGTGACGGGAGCGGAGTGACCATGAGGCACAGCAGAATGAGCGCGGTGCGTGCGAGCATGGCGGAAAGCGTACAGAACTCCCGCAAGGCCCAACAAAGAGATCCCGGAAGTCGGCATTGCGCTTCTGCTTGTGTGGCGGGGAAGTTGCGCGCGGATGTGTCCGATTCCTGGCCGCCGACGCGTGATGGCGTGTGGCTTTTCTCCACACTTCGTTCAAGACTATTTGTCACGTGCCCGATAGTCACGCTGTCGCGGGGCCGCCGCAAAGAACGGAATGGCGGAGCCGGCGCAAGGAAACGGTGACTGGAAGGAGTGTCTACCATGGGTCTTCGCATTGGAACCAACGTGTCTTCGATGGCTGCTCAGCGCAACTTGGCGCGCGCCACGGAGTCTTTGAACAAGAA
>SXUL01000013.1 GCA_005790545.1 Planctomycetia bacterium
CGCCACTGGAAGAGACCCTTGCCAGCGTTGAAGTTGCCGCCGTGCTCGAGCCAGAGGTCGCTCTTGTGGCACTGCATGCATCCTGCAGTGGTGTTTTCCTTCTCGTACATCGGCCACAGCCAGTGCTTGTAGTGGCCGTGTGCTGTATCGACGGACATCGTCGCGATGCCGTTGCCGCCGTGGCAGGGACTGCATCCGAAGCGTTCCGGGGAGTGGGTCTTCAGAAGCTCCATGTCCGGGTGGCTCGTGAAGACCTGCTTGCCGTTCACATCGGCGAGACTGAGCGGCACCGGCGACTGAATGCCTGCATGGCAGGTCTCGCAGCGCTCGATGAGTTCACCGCCATCCACACGAATGTGGATCTGCTTGATGTCGTGCTCGAAGTTGGCAACGCCATCAAGGAGGCCCTGGAGCGCGGCCGGCGAGGCGGAGCGCAGGTGCGCCTCGCGCCACGAATTCATCTCTGCGCGCGCCGCGTCTGCGTTGCGCCGCACCTTCGCCGTGAGCCCCTGGATCTCGCCCTGGCGCACCTTCAGTGCATTGAACTCCGCGACCATCTTCGCAAAATCCCACTTGACCACCTCACCATTCGGCAGATGGATCTCGGAGACGCGGCTCTTCACCGCCGCGAGTTCCGCAGCGTAGTGACGCTCTTCGTCCTCGTGCTTGAGGGTGCGCGCGTGTTCGAGGCGATACGTGAGGGCGGCAGCTTCCGAGCGGGCGACCTTCACGGTCTGCGCGAGGGCCGCAATGCGCGGCAACACTTCCCTGTTCATCTCATCGGCGAGCTTTTGCACCTCCGGAGCGGCAGCAGCATCCGCAGCCTTGGCGGCATCCGCGAGACGCGTGAACTCCGGATCAGCGTTGACGCGCTTCCACTCTGCTTCGGATGCGGCGAGCTTGCCGCCGTAGGCCTTGGCTGCAATCTCGACCCACTCGTTCTGGACGTCCTTGTAGGGGCGGCGCGTGATGAACTCGTCCCACACGGACCACGCCGCACTCGCCACGAGCGCGATCATGGAGAGCGTGACAGGCCAGAGGATGGACTTGCCGACGACCGGATCACCGGCCTCGGTTGCGGGAGCGTTGACTGGGGCTTCTTCTGCCATGGTGTCTCGATTCCGTTTCCAAAGACCTCAGATGTTGAACCAGGGCGTGACCCAGAAGTTCTTCACGGTGAAGGCGAGGCGCGCGATGATCTTCGCGACCACGATCATCATCAGGATCCACAAATGCAGCATGTTGGCGTACTGGATGAGCGACATGCGCTTCCGCATGGCCGGCATGCACTTCACGATCCACAGGTGCGTCAGTCCGCCGACGACAGCGGAGAAAGCGCCGAGGAACGCGAGCCCGAAGAAGAACACAGGCCACGTGCCCGTGACCCCAAAGAGCTCATGCAAGTCGTAGTTGACCTGGTGATCCACGCGGTGGTGGTCCCACGTCTCGCCAAGGTTGAACCAGAGCCAGCCCGGTCCGCGAATGAAGGTGCCGATGATGACGAGCAGCACCCACAGCACGAGGAATCCGAAGAGGAAGGTGCCGATAGCGAACTTCCGCTGCTTCCATGTGTAGTAGCCGTTGCCGAGAGGGTTCACGTCGATGTAGGGGATGGCCATGAGGCCGAGCAGAATGATGCTCGGAAGCACCACGCCGGCGATCCACGGATCGAAGTAGACCAGCAATTCCTGCAGGCCGAGGAAGTACCACGGCGCCTTCGACGGATTCATCGTCAAGCTCGGATTGGCCGGCTCTTCGAGGGGCGCATCAAGGCAGATGGACCACACGATCATCACCGCAGTGACGATGATGGCCGCGAGGAACTCGCGCTTCAGAAGATGCGGCCACACGTGCACCGTCTTCGGCCAACCCGGCTTCCACGGATAGGGCACGCGATGGTGCGACTTCCGCAGGTCCGGATCGCGCTCGAGTTCCGCGATGAGACGGTCGTTCTTCGCCGCCTCGCGGAACGCGAGCACGGTGTAGAACGGCACCATCAGCAGCAACAGCACAATGGGGACGTTGTCGGGCAGCGACACCAGCGTCCAGACTTGATTCCAGTCCATCACCGTCTCCCGTCAGTCGTCCTTGATTTCGCTTTCGAGCATCACCGGCGCGGGGCCGCTGATCGCGCCGTCCTTCCGGATGCGCCAGAAGTGCACGATCATCAGCACTGAGGCGATGATCGGAATCGAGATGCAGTGCCAGATGTAGGCGCGCAGAAGCGCGTTCGCATCCACCACCGAACCGCCGAGCAATGCAAAGCGCACGTCATTGAAGGCGCTCATGCCGAGTTCGGGCCCGAATGGACCTTCGTGGCCGAGCAGCGGCGTCGCGCGCGCCATATTGGTGCCTACCGTCACGGCCCAGAAACCGAGCTGGTCGTCGGGCAGGAGATAGCCGGTGAAGCTGAGCAGCATGGTGAACAGCAGCAGCAGCACACCGATGTTCCAGTTGAACTCGCGCGGCGGCTTGTAAGAGCCGGTCATGAACACGCGCATCATGTGCAGCCAGGTGGTGATCACCATGGCGTGCGCACACCAGCGGTGCATGTTGCGCAGCAGATTGCCGAAGGGCACGTCATGCTGCAGGAACATGATGTCCCTGTACGCCTCCGCCTTGCTGGGGTGGAAGTAGTACATCAATAGCGTGCCGGTGAGCGTCAACAGCACGAAGAGATAGAAGGTGATCCCTCCCATGCCCCAAGTGAAGTTGTAGCGGACCGCGTCGCGATTGATGCGTGCCGGGTGCAAGTGCAGGAAGACGTTCGACAGCACCGCCAGGGAACGGTTGCGGTGAGAGTCATCCAGCTTGTGCCGGAAAATCGAGGTCCAGACCTGCGTTTTCTTGAACTCCTCGCCCATTTCCGCAGGCGATTTGGCCTTGGCGCGGAGTTTCGTCAGCAGCCCGCCGGGATTGCCTTCGCCCTGTGGCGTCTCGGGCTCCGCGGGCGTGTGTTCATCGTGTCCGTGGGACATGTCTCGCTCCTCTTCCCGCGCTCACACCACCAGCAACGGGCCGCTCGTGCCCGGCTGAAGGTCCTTGAACTGCTTGGTGCCCGTGTCGAAATCGTAGAGATTCAACGTGTCCACGAGGATCTGACCGGTGGGGTCGATCTCGAGGTGACAGCGCAGCATGGGCTTCGGTGCCGGTCCTTCGTAATTCATGCCCTCCGAGTCAAAGCCGGAGCCATGACAGGGGCACTTGAACTTGTTCTCGGCCGGCTTCCAGTCCGGCGTGCAACCGAGGTGCGTGCAGCGTGCGTAGATGACGAACAGCCCCGACGCATTGCGGCAGACCCAGATCCTGAACTTCTGCTGCCACTTGGTATCGACGCCGAAGCCGTAGTCACCCGGATAGCCGATGGTGAAGCGGGTCTTGGGCTCGAACAGTGTGCGCGGAAAGAAGAAACGCGCAAAACAGACGAGCAGCAGCGTGATGAACGCCGCCATGGAGTGGAACACGAAACGACGCCGGCCTTTGTCGCCTAGCGTGTCGGCAGTCTTGCCGGGATTCGGTTCCTTCTGGCGTGGAGGCCTCGGCTGCAAAGCGGCCGCGCTGGCGGGCGCCGCCGGCTCTTTGTTTTCATCTGCCATGGGCTGGTTGGATGGCACGTAGCCATCCCCTCGAAAACGGGAATCCCCCCGGGATGCCCGCAGAAAACAATCACCGCACACACTCCGCCGCCGGATGACGACAACGGGGACCTGCCGCTCGGATGGCGGACATGCCCTTGACGGGACGGATGGTAGGCCCGAGCGCGCGAGAGCTCAAGCAACGCAGCTGCGCAGAAACTCATGCGGCAATGTGCCGCATAGTGCTGCCCCGGCTCGCCGCAATTGCGCGTGCACCTGACGCAGCGCAATATCACGCCGCCACGAGATTCGATGGTGCTGTGCGGGGCTGGCTCTCTCACACACCGTCGGGAATCATGGGGCCACGGAGAGAGGCATGGTGCCTCCGAACCGTGTTCTCGCGAAGAAAGGCGCGCCACGCGCGCCGATGGAGAAATCGAACATGTCGCTGCGCACACTCAGCATCCTCGTGGTTCTCGCGGGGCTTGTCACCGCTCAGGCCGGTTCTGCCAAGGGCACGATCACGTGGGAGGGCAAGGAGCCCAAGAACCTCCTGATCCAGATGGACTCTGATCCCGTCTGCAAGGCCGAAAGTGCAGGCAAGGAAGTGCGGAAGCAGACCACCATGGTGGCCGATGGCAAGCTCGCCAACGTCATCGTTTATGTGAGCAAGGGACCGGCGGGCTGGGAGAAGACCGGCACTGCGAAGACCGGCGCTGTCAGCATCGACCAGAAGGGCTGCAGCTACACGCCCCACGTTCTCGCCATCCAACTTGGCCAGAAAATCGAGATCAAGAACTCGGACAAGACCACGCACAACGTGCACTTTCAGTCCAAGCTGAACGGCGACTGGAACTTGACCCAGAGCAATGAAGGCGTCGTTCCTGCTGCGCAGGAGATGAAGCGCGCCGAGATCGGCACCTCGTCCTTCAAGTGCGACATCCACGCCTGGATGGAAGCGCGCGTCGCGATCTTCGAGCATCCCTTCTTCGCAGTGAGTGCAACCGACGGCACTTTCTCGATTGACGGTCTCGCGCCCGGCGCCTATACCCTCACCGCGTGGCACGAAAAGGAGAAGTCGCAGGATCTCGAAATCACCGTCGCTGCTGGTGCGGCCGCGGACGCGAACTTCACCTTCGGCAAGAAGAAGTGAGCTTGCTCACGACGACTTCGCCAGTGTGCAGTGTCTGATTGAACACCGGCCGGGGGCTCTTCCCCGGCCGACTTGATACGGAACATGGAACGATGCGGTCGGCGGGCCGGCAACACCCGCCACTGCAATGGAGAATGCAATGACCCAGAGCATTGCGACGCCCACGAGCCGCCCTGTGCTGTTCGTGCTCGCGCTCGTTTTGGTGATCGCGCTGGTATTCGGCCTCCGGGCCGCCTTCGAGAAACCCTCGACGGAATTGAAGACGGCCCTCACTGCGGACAAGACCGCAGGGAGCGTCATTGAAGTCGTCGATGGCAGACGGCTACCGGGCACGGGGAACATCCAGATCGAGGATGAACTCGTCGCCATCCAGCGTGTCACGAAGGACGGTTCGCCGGTCAATAGCGGCATCCTCCTTCTCGGCAATCCCGATCGCTTCAAGATCGTGGAGCGCGGAGCGGCGGGATCGTCCGCCGTGGCGCATGCAGCCGGCGCGGCAGTCAAGGAACCGGGCACGCTCTTCTTTCCCGAGAACTTTGCGAGCTTCGGGGATGCCGTGGACGGGCTCTTCTATCTCATCCTCTGGATCACGGGCATCGCGTTCATTCTCACAGAGGCCTTCTGGCTCTACTGCTTGTTCGCGTTCTGGCAAAAGCCGGGAGTGCGCGCGCATCACAGTGATGGCAATCACAAGCTCGAGATCATCTGGACCCTGATTCCAGCTGCAATCCTCGTGCTCATCGCGCTCCTGCAGGCCGGCATGTGGCGCGAGATGAAAATGGAGATCCCGCCCGCGGGCTCCCCGGACGTGTTCGAGGCCGAGACGGCGGCGCAACAGTTCCAGTGGAACTTCCGCCTCGCTGGCAAGGACGGCAAGTTCGGCACCGTGGATGACGTGCCCACCGTCGGCGAACTGCACGTGCCGGTCGGCAAGAAGATCCGCATGACCCAGCGTTCCGTGGATGTGATCCATTCGTTCTTCCTGCCCAACTTCCGCGTGAAGCAGGACGTCGTTCCGGGGCTCGCGATACCGGTCTGGTTCGACTGCTCGAAGCCCGGCCGCTACCCCATCATGTGCGCCGAGCTCTGCGGGCTCGGTCACACGAAGATGGGCGCCACACTGGTGGTTCACGAAGTCGCCGAGTTCGACAAGTGGCTCGCCGCGGAATCGGACAAGTGGCAGGGTGAAAACGAGGGACAGGATCGCCCGGACTGGTCGGGTGGCTCTGCAAAGATCTGGTGGTGGTGGGACTCCAACCCCATGGCAACCAAGTACCAGGGCGACAGCAAGACGCGCTGAAGGACGAGGAGAACTGCAATGCACCTGATGGAAGCAACAGATTTCAACGTCACGACGACGCCTTGGCTCGTCGTGCTCGGCCTCGCGGTGGTGATGGCGGCCATCCGCCTCGGCGCCCCGAAGTTCTACAACCACTACATCTGGTCTCAGGACCACAAGATGATCGGCAAACAGTTCCTCGTCAGCTCTCTGCTGTGGGGACTCGTCGGGGGCATGCTTGCCATCGGCGTGCGTTGGCAACTCGCGTGGCCGGGAACGAAAGTCCCCGGTTTCGAGCAGCTCTTCGGCTGGACGGACGGTGGTGCTGCGCCAGAGCACTACAACATCATGTTCACCATGCATGCGTCCGTGATGATCTTCTTCGTGATCATCCCGCTGCTCGTCGGCGCATTCGGCAACTTCGTCGTGCCCTTGCAGCTCGGCGCACAGGACATGGCCTTCCCCTTCCTGAACGCGCTCAGCTACTGGCTCATGTGGCCCGCCTTCATCTTCATGGCCTTCAGCTTCTACGTGCCCGGTGACGGCGCGGGCGCAGGCTGGACGAGCTATCCCCCGCTCTCGGAGACGATGCTCGGCGACGGCCAGACCCTCTGGTGCATGGGTGTGTGGTTTGTGGGCTGGTCCTCCATCTGCGGAGCGGTCAACTACATCACCACCATCGTGAAGATGCGCGCGAAGGGCATCACCCTCTTCAGGATGCCGCTCACGGCTTGGTCGATCTTCATCACCAGCATCCTCGTCCTGTGCGCGACACCGGTGCTCGGATCAGCCGTCACCATGTTGCTCATGGATCGCGAGTTCGGGTCGAGCTTCTTTGTACCCGCGGCGCGCGTGGTCTCCGAAAGTGCACAAGTCACCGGCACCGGGCAGGTGATCCTCTGGCAGCATCTGTTCTGGTTCTACAGCCACCCGGCTGTATACATCCTCGTGCTGCCCGCCATGGGCATGGTCTCTGACATGCTCGCGAACGCCTGCCAGAAGCCCATCTTCGGCTACCGCCCGATGGTCTACTCCATGGCCGGCATCGCCTTCCTCGGCTTCATCGTGTGGGGCCACCACATGTTCCAGTCGGGCATGAACCCGGCCCTCGGCCGCACGTTCATGATCGCGACCATGATGATCGCGTTGCCTTCGGCGGTGAAGACCTTCAACTGGCTGGCGACCATCTATCGCTCACAGATGAAGATGGAGGTACACACTCTCGCGGCGCTCGCCTTCGTGAGCATGTGGATCATCGGCGGCCTCTCGGGCATCTTCATGGCGGCCACGCCGGTGGACATCCAGATCCACGACACCTACGCCATCGTGGCTCACATCCACTACGTCGTGTTCGGCTCGACCTTGTTCGCAGTCTTCGGTTCCATCTACTACTGGTTCCCGAAGATGTTCGGTCGCTTCATGAACAAGCCGCTCGCCTACACGCACATGATCGTGACCTTCATCGCTTTCCAGTTCACCTTCTTCCCCATGCACGTCGTGGGCTCGCGCGGCATGCTGCGCCGCACCGCGGACCCGTACTACTACGGCAATCTGCAGGGCATGCTGCCGGTGAATCAGTTGATGACACAGGCCCTGCTGGTGCTCGCCGCTGCGCAGGTGATTCTCGCCATCAACTTCTTCTGGAGCATGTACGCGGGCAAGCGTTGCACAGAACGCAACCCGTGGAATGCCACCACGATGGAGTGGAACACGCCCACGCCGCCCGTCGGCCACGGCAATTTCGACTTGGTCCCGGAAGCGCACCGTGGCCCCTACGGGTACGCGGACCCCGCTGCAGGCGGCGATGTGACGACGCAGTTCGCTCCTCCCAGCGGCAAACCGCCAACGAAGGGCATTCACGCCTGAACTCGACGACAGAACCATGACCGGGAACGAGGACATGCAGACGCGGGAAAGAACGCTGCGAAAGCTCCATCGCTGGGCTTTCGCGCTTCTTCTCGCCACGCTGCTGCTCCTCTTCGCCGGTGGTCAAGTCACGAGCACGGACAGCGGCGACGCGGTGGATTCATGGCCGCTGCCGCTGCGTGTCGAGATGCCGGCTTTCACTGGGGGTGTGCTGTGGGAACTCGGGCACCGTCAGGTGGCGGGTTTCACCGGTTTGCTCACGGGAATCTTCGCGTTCCTCGTGTGGAGGGCATCACGTCGCGGCCTTGGCCCTGCGCCTTGGGTCTCGCGCCTCGCCTATGCCGCGTTCGTGCTCGTGCTCGCACAGGCTGCTCTCGGCGGAGTGCGCGTGCTGGTGGGCATGCAATATCCGGGCCTTGCAAGCACGCCAGATGAGCCGTTCATCATCCGTGCCATCGCCATGACCCACGCATTGGTGGCGCAGAGCTTCCTCATGGTGGTGACGACACTCTTCGTGGCCACGCGCCCGGAGTGGCTGGCAGCACCGGAGCGCGATATTCCCGCGGTGCGAAGCGCGGCGAAGGTCGCCCTCGTCGCACTGGTCCTGCAAATTGCATTCGGTGCTTGGCTGCGCCACACCATGAGCGGCCTCGGCATCGTGCTGCATGGTGCTGGCGCGCTGGCTGCATTGGTCTTCCTCGCGCGCCTCACCGGAGTCGTGCATCAAGTCACAGTCAGCGCCGACACGGACCTGCGCGGGCCTGTGCGCTGGATCGGGCTGGCTCTCACAATCCAGTTTCTCCTCGGCATGACAGCGTTCTTTCTGGTCGAGGATCTCGGCGGCCGCGGGCCTGCCTTCAACCTGCGCGCAGCGGTGCCGAGTCTGCACCTCGTGGGTGGTGGCGTGCTGGTCATGCTCTGCCAGATGATCCTCGTGCGTTCCTGGCGTGGCGACGCGCTCGTTGCTGCCAGTGAATCGGCCCCCGTCCTCGCGGAGGCGCGCGCATGAACTCCGTCACACTCACCAATGCGCGTTCCTTCTCGCGCCCACTCGCATTCATCGAACTCCTGAAGCTCCGCCTCAACGCGCTGGTGATCCTTGCAGCCTTGGGCGGCTTCTTTCTTGCACTGCCTGCCGGAAACGCAGCGGACATGCTGACGCTGGTGGCGCTGGGCGGAGGCGTGCTCCTTTCCGCGGGCGGTGCGAGTGCCATCAACATGGCGCTCGAAGCGCATCTCGACCTCGTGATGGAACGCACACGCACGCGGCCCATCCCGTCCGGGCGCGTCACCAAGGATGAATCCATCCTCTTCGGTGCGTTCTCGGTCCTCGCTGGCGTTCTGATGCTGTGGGCTGCTTGCGGTGCTGTTGCGGCCTCCATCTCCGCGGCCACCGTCCTCATCTATGCGGCCATCTACACGCCGCTGAAGACGCGCCACAACGTGAACACCATCGTGGGTGCGATTCCCGGCGCTCTGCCGGTGCTGGTGGGCTGGGCAGCTGCTGGTGCCGCCTTCAACGCCGCGGCCTGGAGCCTCTTCACGCTCATCTTCGTCTGGCAGTTCCCGCACTTCCTCGCCATCGCGACGCTCTATCGCGAGGACTATGCGCGCGCGGGGTTCCGCATGCTGCCGGTGGAAGATGCAACGGGGCTGCGCACCGCGCATCGCGCGCTGCTGCACGGACTCATCTACATTCCGGTGAGCTTGCTGCCCTCGGCCCTCGGCCTCGGTGGCGAACTCTCCTTCTACGGCAACCTGGTGGTGGCCGTGCTGTTCCTTGGATGCACGCTGCGCGCCGCCTTCCGGCGCAGCGAGGAATCATGGCGCCTGCTCTTCCGCGCCTCGCTCCTCGTGCTGCCGGTGCAGTTCGCCCTGCTTCTCATCGATCACATGACAGGAAAATGACACAAGCGGAGGCTCTCAAGGCCTCCGGAGGAATGCCAAGCATGTCTTCAGACCATCACGCGCTCCCCCACATCGAGACCGAAGGAAACTTCGAGTTCACCAATGGCAAGTTCGCCATGTGGTTGCTCATCGTGTCCGATGCCATGGCCTTCATCGGATTCCTCGGCGGCTACATGGTGCTGCGCATTGCGTCGCAGGGCACGCTGGCCCCGCTCGGCGGCGATTGGCAGCCGGCGTGGATGCTGCCCATGGATCTCATTCTCACGGGCCTGAACACTTTCGTGCTCATCTGCTCGTCCGTGACCATGGTGAAGGCGCTCGCCGCGCTGCAAGACGGCAACCTCGGAGGCCTGAAGAAGTACCTCCTCCTCACCATGCTCGGCGGCACCTTCTTCGTGAGCTTCCAGTACTACGAATGGACGCACTTCGTTCACGAAGGC
>SXUL01000101.1 GCA_005790545.1 Planctomycetia bacterium
AGATTGCGCACCACGCCGAGTTCCGTTTCCAGCCGCCGGTTGCGGCCTTCGAGCTGCCAACTGCGGACAAGCATGCGCCGATTGCGCAGTTGCTGGCGTGTGACAGGCAGCGGCGCTTCGCTGGAGAGCACCTCGCGGTAGAGCGCGAGCATGCGCTGCGTGTGTTCGCCGAGCGCCGGAAGCTCCGGGATGCGTGTGCGCCAAAGATCAAGGAGCTTCGGCTGGCGGAAAATCTCGCCGAGCGAAGCAGCGAGGTCGGGCGCGCTCTCCGCAAGGAAGGTCGTGCCGGCACCGCCGACGCGTTCCTTGAGCGCGCCGCGGTCAGCGACGACCACGGGCAGACCAAGCAGGAAGGCCTCATCAAGCACGAACGACCATGATTCGCTGCAACGCGAGGTGATCACGGCGAGGTCGAGGGGCACGCGCCCTAGGTCCGCGGGCTTGTAGGCGCCGTGCCAGGTGATGGCGAGCCCTTCCGCGAGTTCCTCGAAGCGCGCCTTCTCCGTCGGGTAGATCATCTCTCCGAAGATGTGCAGCTCGATGTCCTGGCGGTGGCGCGAGGAACGCACGGCTTCCAGCAGGATGTCGAAGCCCTTGGTGTGCGAGAGGTGTCCCCAGTGACCGATGCGGAGCGGCCCCGCAGGGAATGACGAGCGCGAGGGCTTGCGGCGCCGGAGCTCGGAGACGTTGCCGTGCGGAACAACGCGGAAGCGGCCCGCCAGATGCGGTGCGTGCTTGAGCAGGACATCGCGATGCGCAACGCTCGGCACGATCAGCCGTCGAGCGAGATCCAGCTCGTTCCGGATGTCGTCGCGGAAGAGCGCGAGTTCACGGCGCTGCTCTTCATCCGACATGTTCTCGCCAGCAGGTGCGCAGCCGAGGCAGTTCACCGGTCCCATTTCGAGCGAGCAGAAGGAACCTTCGCGCATGCGGAAGGCGCGCGGGCAGGAGGTCCACAGATCGTGCAGGGTCGCGACGGCGGGCACACCGCGGTCATGCGCGAGCTCGACGAGATTGCGCGTGAGCCGGATCCAGTGGTGCACATGCACGAGGTCCGGGCGGATGTCGCGGATGAGCCAGTCGAAGAGCGGTTCCACTTCCGGCGCGAGGGACTTCTCCCAGTTGTCGAGGAAGAGCCCCGGGCGATGCAGGCGGTGCACAGGCAGACCCTCGAAGCTGCCGTGGACGAGATTGGCGTCTGCGGCAACGGGGCCGGCGCCCTGCTGCGAGCCGCAGAGAATGTGCACCTCATGGCCTTGCGACACCATCTCGCGCGCAAGGCGCAGTACATGGCGCTCGGTGCCACCGGTGCATTCGGGCGGGAACCCGTGCACGATCTTCAGGATCTTCATGACGGACCTTTCCGGTTCCGGAGTTGCCTCCGCGGACCGCAATGGCGGACACTTGCGTGTCCGCTGGTGTCCGTCGCCCGTTCACCCTCGGCGCCGCCATGCGTGGCGGAGCGGCGCAGAGGCACAGTGGCGCGTGACGTCCGCACGTCAGGCACCCCCGAAGGGTTCGGGACACCAGGTTGTCCACACTTCCGTTGCGCCGGGTTGCCCCGTGCGCGACGGTGTTCGTTCAGGACCGGACCACGCAACCGCCACGGGTGTGGCGCTGCATCTCCAGTGTCGGCGGGGCGTAGCGTCCCTCGATGAGGGAGCGGTAGATGCCCGTCAGCTCTTCGGCATTTGACCGCACAGGTTTGATGGGCGGCTTGGCACCCACCAGAGCCGCGAGTCGGCTGCGATCCGCAGCCAGTTCGCGCATCACCTTGGCGAGACTTCCGGAATTTCCGAGTTCGAAGGTGCAGCCGTAGTTGTTGGATTCCACGAACTCGAGCATGCCGCCCTTGTCGGAGACCACGATGGGCGTGCCCGTCATGGCGGCTTCGTTCAGAGTGAGCGGAGCGTTTTCGAACCAGATGCTCGGCAGCACGAGCACGTCCATCTCGGCGAGCACTTCGCTCACATTCTTGTTGTTGAAGCGGCCGCGGAACTGCACGCGATCGGCGGCTGGATGCGCGGCGGCCTTGCGCTTCATGTCTTCCAGATACTCGCCGCTCCAGCGATTGGGCGCGCCGAACACGAGCAGTTCGATGTCATCGCGGTCGCGGGCCGCTTCGAGGAAGGCATCCACGAGCACCTCCACGCCCTTGGTGCGGATGATGCTGCCCATGAACCCGAAGCGCAGCCGCGCCGAGGGCGTCTTCGTCAACGGCTTTACATACGAGAAGTCCATGCCGTTGGCGCTGTGAATGATCTGTTGCGGCGGGACCTTCCAGTGCTGGATGAACTGGTCGCGGAGGAAGGCCGAGGGCGTGATGAGGAGGTTCATCCTGAGCAGCTTTTCGCGCAGGATGTCGTTCCTTTTCTCGAAGGGGTTCACCAGCACTTCGCGCTCGCCGTTCACCGAGCCGGCCAGTGCGCGTTGCACTGCGCGGACGGCTGCGCGCGGGCGTCTGGCGAAGCGCCCCGGCGTTTCATTGACCCGCACGTTGTAGTGCTGGTGCAGACGTTCCATGAAACCGGGCGCCGCTGCAGGACGGTGGCTTTTCACGTCGCCGAAGTCGTCGCGGACGGAGAGGTCCTTCCACGCATCGCCATAGACGCAACGGCCGCACTTCCCGAAGTCCACCGGGTCGCAGATGACGCCGTCCGTGTAGCACATGCGCTGTCCCATGGGGCACATGGGCCAGAAGTCGTGCAGCGTGTAGACCGCCGGGATGCCGAGCTCACGCGGAACATCCAGCACCTCGATGCCGAGGCCGACGATGTGCTGGAAGTGAATGATGTCCGGTTGCACTTCAGCGACGTAGCGCCGGAAGAGGTCAGCGCCCTTGCGATCGCTGTACGAACTGTCGAAGGGCACCCAGCCCAGATCCGCGCGGTTCATGAAGCGGATGGTGAGTCCGTCGCGGGTCTCGGTGTGCTGGCGCCAGGTAGGGACCTCCGGGTCCTGCAAGCGCGCGAACACGAACACCTCATGTCGCTCCGCCTGCGCGCGGGCGATGTTGAAGGTGTAGATGGCCGTGCCCGCGAGTTCGTAGGGCGGTAGTTCGTGGCTGACGTGGAGGATGCGCATCGGAAGGGCGGGGATTCCGAAATGGGACCGGTCGGTCCGAAAGGCCATCTTCGACCGGCGAGCATGGCCAACCTAACCCCCGAGAGTACAGGGGGTCAAGACCGGGGAGCGCATGGCGCAGGTGGGGCCGCGAGGGTAAGTTCCCTCCAGACGCGGACAACGAGAACCCGATGACGGCTCTCCGGACCGCTGATCCATGCGAATCCTCTTTGCGCTGCACACTTGGCACCCCGAAGGCCGAGGCGGGACCGAGCAGCATGCCCGCTCGCTGGCGCGCACCCTCGCGCGCAAAGGTCACCAGCTGGGCGTCTTCACGCGCAGCGGCGACCCCTCGAAGCCGGAATACGAGGTGCACACGGAGTGGGAGGGGCCGACCAGCATCACGCGCATCAACAACTGCTGGCGTGAGGCCCCCAACTTCGAGTGGATCTACCGCAATCGCGCGGTGCATGAGGCCTTCATGCGCGAGCTCGAGTCCTTCAAGCCCGATCTGGTGCATGTGCATCACCTGACCGGACTCAGCACGACCATCCTCGAAGAGGTGAAGCTCCGCGGCCTGCCGCTGGTGATGACCTTCCATGATTTCTGGACCGTGTGTCCGCGCGGCCAGCGCATGACGAAAGACCTCGAGCTGTGTGAGACGGTCGATCGCGAGAAGTGCTACCGCTGTCTCAGCGGACTCTGGCCGCACATGTTCGACGACCGTGTGCACGAGCGCACCGTGGTGGACCAGCGCGGCCATCTCGCGCCGGAGAATCTCGCGAACTGGGAGCGCTACATCAGCTACGCCCTGAATCTGTGCGATGTGATGATTGCGCCCAGTGAGTTCCACAAGGAACGCATGCTGGATTTCCGCCTCGATGAGGAACGTCTCATTGCCCTGCCGCACGGGCTCGATCATGCGCCGTTCGATGGCCGGCTGCGCGCCTCCGCGAAGCCGAAACGCATCGGATTCATCGGCTCGGTGATACCGATCAAGGGCGTGCACGTGCTCGTCGAGGCCTTCCGACAACTCGGCCGCGAGGACGTTTCGCTGGAGATCCACGGCGAAATCCGGCCCCATCACGACGACACGGACTACGGCGAGCGCCTTGTGAAGAAGTGCGCTGGCGACTCCAACATCCACTTTCACGGGGCCTACGATGTGGAGCAGGTCGGGCGTCTGCTCGACAAGCTGGATGTGCTGGTGGTGCCGTCGCTGTGGTGGGAGACGTTTTGTCTCACCATCCGCGAAGGCTTGCTGGCCGGCATTCCGGTGATCGCCTCGGACATCGGCGCCATGCGCGAAGCTCTCGATGGCGAGCGCGACGGCATCCTCTTCCGCTGCGGCGACGTTGAGGACTTGCGCGAGAAGCTCGAACGCGTTCTGAACGACGACATGTGGCGCGAGCGTTTTTACAACCGTGGCGCCAGCGTGAAATCCCTCGAAGCCTATTCCGAGGAGATCGAAGCGCTCTACGCCCAGGCTGTGCGCACCTCGCGCAGGCGGAAGCGCACACTCGTGGTGGCGCCGCCGGCTTTCCCTTCGCTGGCGACCCAGCACGGCCAGACCGTGAACCTCCCGTGGGAGCGGATCGCCATCTCGATGGAGCAGCACGGCATCGCGTCGGTCGGACTCAGCACGGCATCAGCCTCGGATGCGCAGCCGCAACTCGTGATGAAGCTCGATCTCAAGGAAGGCGAACGTCCGCTCGGGAATGTGCGTTTGAAGGTGGACCTGAGCGCGTTGTCCGAGCGTGCAAGCCGTGGCGTCGAGCAAAAGGCGCAGCCGCCCTTGCCGCCACGCCCTCAAACGAAGCCGGAGCAGCCTGTTCCGGCAGAGCGCGTGGCAGAGCCCGCGCCCGCAGTGGTGGAGAAGCCCGCAGCCAAGGGACAGAAACCGGAGCTGCCCCCTGCGCGCCCGGGCGTGCGACGCGAGACGGTGCTGCCGGCGAGCCGCGGGCGACGGCGCGTGCGCTTCATGAAGAAGCCGGGCAACGGGCGCCCGTGAGCGCTGTCCCGCAGCTTCCATGAGTCCGCTCGCCATGGCTGGCGAAGCTCCCGCAGTCACGGTCTTCATTCCGACCTTCAACGGCGCGCGCTGGCTGGAGGAAGTGCTCTGCGCTCACGAGGCGCAACAGACCTCATTCCCCTTCGAGATCCTCGTCATCGACAGCGGCTCGACCGACGGGACGCTCGACATCCTCGCGCGACACAGGGTGCGCATCATCAGCATTCCGAATCATGAGTTCGATCACGGTGCCACGCGCAATCGCGCGGTGGAAGAAGCCCGTGGACAAGTGGTGGTGTTGACCGTGCAGGACGCGACGCCTGCCGACGCGCATTGGCTCGCGGGCATGGTGGCGCAGTTCCACGACCCCGCCGTGGGCGGCGTCTACTGCGACCAGATCCCCCGCCCCGACTGCTCGCCGTTTCTCCGCGAGCGCCTCGCGCGCTGGGTGCAGGGTGGCGGGCAGCCGAGGGTTTCTGAAGTGAAGGACGTTGGACACTTCTGGAACGAGGTGCATCCCAACGAGCGCTGGAACATCATCAAGTTCGACAATGTGGCGAGTGCGGTGCGGAGATCGACAGCGCTCGCGCACCCGTTTCCGCGGCGACGATTTGGCGAGGATGTGACCTGGGCGAAGGGCGCAGTGCTCGCGGGCTGGAAGATCGTCTATGAACCGCGCGTGGCGGTGATCCACAGCCATCCGCTCTCCATCTGGTACGAGTTCAAGCGCGCTTATCTCGACCACCAGAATGTGAACGACCTCGTGGGCTCGCGTCTGGCGCCCAAGCTGCGAAATGTGTTCGAATACACCGCCGCCGAATCGCGCCGGCTGTTTGGCGTGGTCTGGCGCGACGAAACGCTGGATCCGGTGGAGCGGACGATCTGGCTGCTGAAGGTCGTGCCTTTCGCATTCACCCAGAACCTCGGACAGTATCTGGGGCCGCTCTCGAATGTGCAGGGAAGGCGCGGTTTCTGGCGCTGGTGGGACCGCTTGATGGGGAAGGGTGTATGAGCGCGCTGCGTGTGGCCGTGCTGCATCAGCGTGAAGGCGGTGGCTCCACCACCGCCGTCCTGGAACTCACGAGCGGGCTTCGGGCGCGGGGCCATACGGTGGAGGATCTCACGCCCGCGGCGGGGGAAGGCCTTCCGCACGTG
>SXUL01000102.1 GCA_005790545.1 Planctomycetia bacterium
CGCGGGAGCCCGCAGACCCAGCGCGTCTCTGTGCGCACCTGTTCGATATCGGCAGTGCTCGTGCCCACGTCTTCCGCGCCGTAGTAGCGGCCATCGAAGGCGTTGATGAAACGGCCCATGGCCGCAAGGAGCGCAGGCGTCTTCGACTTCCGCGCGTCCCCGAGAATCACGGCCTTGCCGCCACCGAGTCCTGTTGCGGCCACCGCGCTCTTGAAGGTCATGCCTTCCGCGAGGCGGAGCACATCCGTGAGTGCTTCTTTCTCGCTGGCGTAGTTCCACATGCGAATGCCGCCCACCGCCGGGCCGAGTGTGGTGTCATGCACCGCAATGAGGGCGTGAAGCCCACTGGCCTCGTCGCGCGCGCTGGCCACTCGTTCGTAACCCTTGATCTCAAGCTCAGTGATCTTCATGTCTTCGGAATCCCGGAGCCGGGTCATAGCACCGCACTGATGCCAGAGCAGCCACCACATCCTCAGATGCAGCGGCTGCTTCGGGCGGGAATGCGTGCCGGCTCAGGATTCTCGTCCTTGCTTCAGCCCACTACTCGACTCCGCGTGCAACGAGTGTCAGCGTGGCAGGAACATGGCGACCACCCGCGTGATCCATCACGAGCAGCAGGTCCTGCCCTGGAGCGTGTTGGAGTCCCATGATGAGGAACGCGCCTTGACCGCGAAAGGGCACCGTCAGGCCCGAGAGTGGTGCATCGTTGTTTGCAGGATCAACGATCGTCACAGCCGTCGGCGCGAGCACGCCATCCTCAGTGATGATGCGCCCTTCATACCCGATGATGGCTGCACCAGGAGGATCGCTGACCGGGCGCTTGATGCGCAGCATCGACTTGGCATGGTGAAGGAGGGAGACGCTCAATTCAATCGTGTCATGAGGTGCGGACACCGTTCCGACGCCAAGCCAATCGCTTCCTGTGCCATTGCGTTGACCGACGCCGTGATCCCGAGATCATTGAGGTCCGAAGCGACCGCGCCTGCAGCAATGGCTGAGATGTCCAAGGACACGTCTGCTGTCGCACCCTCTGCCAGACCGGCCGGGCACAAAGGAACATTGACCGTGTTCGAGCTTCCTGCAGTTGCTGCGGATGGAGAGCTGCCTGGCACTTCGACCGTGGCACCCGAAAGCACTGGCGGGACCGCGTTGGCCGGACGCACGGCAGCAAGCCTGATGGAAAGATCCGAGATTGGGGCGCCAGACCTATTGGTGATCTTGAAGCGCGCGTCGCGACCGTCGGCCTGATTCACAGGCAATGCAGTCGTCGCGACCTTGACCAAGGTCGTTCCCGTTTGCAGCGCAACGACTCCGAGCCAAGCGGGATTGACAGTCGGTGCGTTCTTCACATTCGCTGCAGCGAAACCGGCAACCACTGCGCAGACCACGCCGCCAAGTCCGAGCATGCGTCCGGAAATCCGATGCAAGCTGTTTGACAGTTGTTGTCTCCTGAGCTCAAGAAGCTACGGACCTGCGCTGGACCAGTCAAACCGAAACACTCAGCCCCCTCCTTGATTCCCGTCACCTGCGCTCAATGCAATCGATGGGCGTGCGATGAGATGCGCGCGACGTCCGATTTCAGTGCCTTGCGCGCGCGTGTGACGAGCAGGATGGCAACGGATGCAAGACCGAGAACGAGACCCCACCAGAGTCCCGCGGGGCCGAGGTCTTGTTCGAATGCGAGCCACATGCCGGCAGGCACGCCGAGGCACCAAAACCCGATGATATTGATGATGAAAGGCGCGCGCGTGTCGCCGACGCCGCGCAGGATGCCGATGCTCACCACCTGCGTGCCATCGAAGATCTGGAATATGCCTGCGAGCGGAATGAGCGTTGCAGCCACGGCCGCGCTCGCGGCTTGATCGGTGTAGAGCGCCGCGAATTGGTTCGGCAGGAGCAGGAACAACAGCGCAAAGCCGCACATGACCCCAATGCCGCTCACCAGCGCCGCGAAGGCTGCACGTCGAGCCGCAGGCATATCGCCCGCGCCGATGGCATTGCCGACACGCACACCCGCCGCAATGGAAATACCCAATGGGAACATGAAGGAGAAACTCGCGAGGTTCACGGCCACCTGGTGACCTTCCACGGGCACCGGCCCCATGCGTCCCATGAGGAGCGCCGCCACTCCGAACGCGCCCCATTCCAGAAAGAACTGCCCGGCAATGGGCAGGCCAAGTCCGAGAATGCGACGCAAACCGGGCATGTCCTCGGCCCAGCGTGGCCGGAGCCTCGCGAGATGGGGCGCGAGTTCGCGCCAAGCCAACACCAGCAATGACAGCAGCATCAGCCAGCGCGAGATCACCGTGGCGAGGGCGGAGCCGGTGACACCCAGCGACTCCACGCCTCCCCAACCGAGCACGAGCACAAGGTTGAGCATGAGATTGGTCACGTTGGCGAGAATCACCGCGATGACCACATGCCGCAAGCGATGTGTCGCTTGCAGGAGCGTGCGCACCACGGCAAAAAGCAGGAAGGGCAGCGTGCCCAACATGTTCCAGCGCGCGAAGAGCGCCGCGCGCGGGATGATCTCTTCAGGCTGACCGGTGAGAGCGAAGACGGCTTCGCCGGGCAGCATGGCGAGGGCTGCCGGCACACTGAGCAGAACCGCGAGCAGCAGGCCGCGTCGGAATTCATCATCCACCGCCACGCCGTCATGCGCGCCGAATGCCTGCGCAATCAACGGGTCGAGCGCCGTGAGAATCCCGAACGGCACGAGCACGCAAGCGAAGGAGTAGAGCGCGCCCAGAGCCACGGCCGCGAGCGCCCCATCACCATGCGGGATGTGCCCCGCGACGATGGTGTCCACCACGCCCATGGCCATGAGCCCGACCTGCACCACCATCACTGGCAATGCGAGCTTCCAGAGGCCTCTGATTTCAGCGCGGAAGTTGCCCACGGGTCGATTGTGCGGTGTCGTGACGCACAGCCCAAGAGTCGGCGGCTATGGTCATGCCTCCGTGCTGCGCACGGGTGTTTCGAGCATGGCTGGCCCTCGCCGCATCATTCACGTGGACATGGACGCGTTCTATGCGTCCGTGGAACAGCGTGACCGCCCGGAGCTTCGCGGCAAGCCGGTGATCGTGGGCGGATTGCCTTCCGAGCGCGCTGTGGTCTGCACCGCGAGCTACGAAGCGCGCCGCTTCGGCGTGAAGTCCGCCATGCCGGTGGCTGAAGCCGTGCGTCTTTGCCCCGGCGCCGCGTTGCTGCGCCCGGATTTCGAGCGCTACAGCGCCGTGTCCGCGCACATGCACGAGATCTTCCGGCGCACGACAACACTGGTCGAACCTCTCAGTCTCGATGAGGCCTTCCTCGACGTCACCGCGGTGGTGGCGGAGGGTGGCGCCACCGCCATCGCACGCGCGCTCAAGGACGCGATTCGCGCGGAACTCTTGCTCACTGCCAGCGCCGGCGTCGCGCCCAACAAGTTCCTCGCCAAGGTGGCGAGCGACCTTGAGAAGCCCGACGGCCTCACGGTGATTCGCCCGGAAGCCGCGGAAGCGTTCGCGCTGGCGCTGCCGGTGCGGAAGATCCCGGGCATCGGGCCTCGCACGGAAGAGATCTGTCACCGGCATGGCATCAAGGAGGCGCGCGATTTCCTGCGCTTCGATGGCGACGCGCTGCTTCGGCTGTTTGGCCGCTTCGGTGCGGATCTGCACGATCTTGCGCGCGGCATCGACACGCGTCCGGTTGCGCCCGAGCGTGCGCGCGTGAGCATCGGCATCGAGGACACTTTCCCCGCGGACATCACGGGCTTCGCTGCCTGCCGCGCAAAGCTGGCTGACCTCGCGGCGCGCCTTGAAGAACGCATGGCGGAGGCGGAGGCGCGCGGATTCACCATCACGCTCAAAGTGAAGTACGGCGACTTCACGCGCATCACGCGCAGCAAGACGCTCTCAGAAGCTGTGGCCGCTGCTGTGCCGATTGTCGCCGCCGCCGAAGGCCTGCTGCGCGACACGGAAGTTGCGGCGCGACCTGTGCGGCTCCTTGGCCTCCAGGTGAGCCGACTGGTGGATGCGCACGCAGGACAACTCCCGCTGCCCTTCACTCCTTCGTCAGAGGACTGAAGAGCGCCACGCTGGCCGTGAAGCCGTGCACGAAGCTCTGCGGCCCCACAGGCCCGAGTTCGCCGGCCGCGAAGAACCCCGCCACCGGAACACCGGGCAGAGCCTCGACGATGAGCCCGGCGTCGTGGTTCGGCTCCTGCCACATGCGCAAGCCGCGCCCGTTGCACGAGAACAGAAGCGCGCCCCGCATCTCGGCCGCGTCGGTGCGCCGCGCTTCGAGCAACTGACGCAGATCTTCATCCGCACTCACGGCGTCGCGCACGTGGAATTGCACGGTCATGCCTGTGCGCGCTTCGCCAGCGATGGCAAGGGCACCTTCCGCCGGATTGGCGCCGAGCAAACCCTGCATCAGGAAATCGCCGCGACCGTGGTGCGTGCGATACTCATCGATGGCGCGGCCCACGAAGATGCCGTTGTCGAGAAGCGCTTCATCCGCAGGGCTGAGCTCCTGCAACACTTCACGCAACACCTCCAGCGCCGGCCGTCCACGCAGTGTGTGGATGAAGTTCCTGTCGCAACGCGTGGCGATGAAGCTCTTGCCCACAGGCTTGCAGCCCTGGCTCACGAGCGTGTCGATGCGCACGGCACCGGAGAAGGCCAGGCCCACCACGCCCTCGTGCGTCGGTCCATCGGGACCGAAGAGGGTGTTACCTCCGGGGGTGCGCGCCGCGGACGCGAGCCCGCCGAAGACCGGCACGCCACGGTGATTCTCGTTGGAGGTTTCCAGCAATGCGCGCACATCCGTGCTGAAGGGATCGGCCAGCACGAGGATGCCGCGGAGGTCCGGCGTGTCGCGAAGGAGTGTCGTCCACGGCTCCGGCGCTTCGATGCGCGCCTGCGTGAATTGCAGTGGCGTGAGCGTGACACCGGGCAGTCGCGCGGCCATCAGGCTGATGGAGTGCGTGCCTTCGAGCTCACGCGGTCCGCTGAGGGTCGCTTCCGCGGTGGCGCCAAGCACCAGCGCGCCGGGGCTGTCCGCATGCACATGATGTGCGATCTCCGTGAGCACTTCTCCTGCATGCCGCGCGGTGAACGCGATGACGAGATCGGGGGCGCCACCGAGTTCCGCTGCGAGTTCCCGCGTCACATGCACAACCGCATCCGCGGCCGTATCCGAGGTCGAGCATCTTGCGACAAACCGCATGGGCCGCATCCTACAGGTCGGCGCCAGCGCAACGCATCTCAACCTGCCGGATGCTGGCGGCAGTATTCGTACATGCCGATGATGGCGCTGGTGGCGGCGTTGTAGGCGGCTGGCGGACCCCAGACGGGAATCTCCACCACGTGCTGCACGAGATTCAGATCCTCCGGCAGGAGACCGGTGCGTTCGTTCCCCACCACGAGCACGGTGTTCCGCGGGAAGACGAAGTCGAAGATGTTGACCGAGTGCTCCGTTTGTTCGAGGCCCACAATGATGCGGCCTTCCTCACGCAGCCGCTCAAGCACTGGTGCGAGCGAACGGCGCTCCTCGATCACGAGCTGTGTCGCTGCGTCACGCGCGATGGTCGGATCGATCCGTCCGCCACCACAGATGATCAGCCGCTCCGCCGCGATGCAGCCCGCCATGCGTGCGATGCGCCCGAGGTTCACGTGCGAACGCATGGGCGCGCAAGCGACGATGAGCTCCCGCGGCCGCAGCAGGGGTGCAAAGTTCCGGTGCCGCACCTGGATGAAGTCTTCTTCGAATTCGCCCATAGCCCCGAGCATACGTGTGCGGCAGGCGCTCGCAGTACGGGGTCATCAAGCAAGAGTTCGCTCCTTGCGGGCGTGCAGGCGCAGCCGCATTGGCTTCAAGACCCTATTCGAAAAGGAAACGCCACGCCCTGAGAACGTATCGCTCATCAAGCCGCTTGCAGCGCTCCCGATAGTCCGCGTGGTCTCTCGGCACATCAGGAATGACCGCCCGCTGAAGCGTCAAGAGACCTGATTCTCCCGAGATTCGCAAGATTTCTCCTTTGACGAGGTTCTTCACCCCGGCCATATCGCGCGCGCGTGTGTCCCACTCTTTGTAGAGCTTCACCCACGCGGGAGTCATCTTGTCCTCGTAGGGCCCCTCGCCGATCTGATTGGTCATCGGTTGGAGCTTGCGTGTGCAAATGAAACCGAGGACTGAGTAGTAGAGAACCGCCAGTTCCGCAGCGACACCAGGACTGAACTGGTGTTGCATCTGCTCAGCGAGCATGTGGGGGTGACCAATGACGCGCGCAAAGAGCTCGTTCTCGTTCCAGGCGGACAGCAACAGTTTCGCGCGTTCCTTGTCGTTTTCCTTGAACAGCTCCACACCCCGTCGGATCTTCCCCTGGGTTTCATTTCGCAACGCGTCGAGCTCGGCCCTCAGGCGCCGCTCCTCCGCAGCTCGCTCAGCCGATGCTACGGCTTGCGCTCCTGAGTTGGGCACGAAAGGTGCGTATGCGACCGTTCGTGCGTCGCTCGTTTCGAATGCAACGCGTGACTCTGGCAGCGGTGCCGCTACGGCTGTGTCTGTCGTCGCCCAAGCGACACGGAGCGCCCAAACCAACGCGCCGCCACTCGCGAAGCCGAGGGCGAGCACCAACCAGAGTTTCAACGTGGCTCTTGCTTGCATCTGGCCATGACCAACAGCGCTCACGGGATGGTGAGAATGACGACGCCGTTTCGGACAATCTCGACACGGTCAGGACCATTGACTGCGTGCAGGTAGCGCGCTTTGCAAAGGTCATCACCATGCATGATGTCCCAACTGAAGGCATGTCCGCTTGGGGCAATGCCTGCTCCATTCGCAGACTTGAGCTGGTGGATGCTTGCCACGCCATTGATGTTTATTTCCAGTTGCATTGTGGCCGTTGGATTGCCGCTGGATGCAGTCGTCACGACGATCTCGGCATGGCTCCCCGAAATTGGTTCGCGGAGAACCACGGGCGGCGGGAGCTGCGCAAACCCGACCGATGTGAAGATCAGAAATGTCACCAGGACAAGACCAGCGAAGCGAACGAACATGGGCAACCTCCTCGACCTCACGGGCATGAATCAGTAGGGCATTTCAAACAAGAACCTGCGCCACTTGTTGAGTCGGTTGGCGCCGAACCAACGGCGAAACTCGTTGTCATAGTCCGGGGTTGTCTCAGGTGAGAAAGGCGGTGTTACGCCCGCCAAGAGCCTCGCGAGCCCATCTCCCCCCACGATGCTCGCGACCCCGGCCGCAGCAATGGGCACAAGGTCGTTCCTGTCCTTCACCTTGGCATCCCATGATTTGTAGAGGGCCTGCCATTCTGGCGGCAACGCTTCACGCCCCCCCCTCCTCACTCCAATATTGAATTTGGGGGTACTCCCGCAGCTTGCGCATCGCTTCGTAGGACTGGAGTTTCATGTAGAAGGCTGTCAGTTCCGCAGATTCGCCGGGACTGAACAGAACCTTCAAGGCATCGAACATCCAATCTCCGTAGCCATTGTGTGCCAAGACCGGCCTGACCGAGTACCACGAGTGCCATGCACGCACCGCCCGATCTTGATCTTCGCGTGGCCACCGCGCTATCGCATCAGCAACTGCATTCTCTTGCCCGGCTCGCTCCATGGCCAACTGTTGCCTCAGAGACTCGAGATCGGGATCGGTGGTTTGGTCGCCCGCCTCAAAACGCGCCACTTCTGGCTCTTGGTGCGTGTCGGTCGCAATGACGTGCGCTCCAAGTACGTCGGCTTCGTTCTCGGCTCCCGCGACAGAAGGGGCAGCATTGCCAACTTCCATGAACATCATTTGTCCGATAGCGCCAATGGCCGCGCCAACGAAGAAGACGCGACGCCATGTGTTCGATTCGGCCATGTGCTGCGGAGCGTACGGCCGCATTCATCAGCAGTCAATCCGGATTCGCGATTTTCGCGAAACGCACGGCAAGTGAGTGCGTATGCGAGCCCGCGCACCGTGAGCGAAGCGTGCGCTGCGCCATACACCTGCCATTCCCGGCTGACAATCCGCAATAGCAGAATCTCTGTTGCGGCTTCATGACAATGGTCAAGCCTGCCGTGCCTGTTTCGTGCGCTAGTGCTCGACCCTGATTCATGAGACACGCATGCGTTCAGTACTGGAGGGATCGAGGTGTCGACGCCGCCACCTTCGGGCGCGTCAACTCCTGCACGGTGTCCAGTCGCTGTACTCGCCACCATCGTGGGACTGCTCCGGAGAACTGGAATGCGCGATTGGCGCCGCGAAGGGCACCACTGGCACATCCGCAACAGCCTTGATCGGCTGCGCACCTTCCGTCGCTCAGCGTCGCGCAACCATTCCTGCTGCCGGTACATCGGACACACGCTCAGCGGCCGTATCGCTTCGAGGCCACAGCCCCAGGCCGCTGCGCCCGCGACGAGCACAGCCATTGCCGACATGAGCGTGTTCAACATGAGCAGTCCACCTCATCGCGCCGAGAGAATCGCGCGCTGATCCTCCGCAACACCGTTGCGGGACAGCATGGGCCCGCTGATATGCTCGCGCCCGTTCATGTGGCGCCCACTCGCGGTTCTCATTCTTGGTGCATCGTGCGGGCTGACGCAGCATCCCCGCGCGCTGGTTCCGGCAACCGCGGAGACTGCCGCGCTCGCCGAGGCGGCCATCGGGCGCGCTCTCGAAGCCGTGAAAGCGGGGCGCGCGGATGCAACGCGAGCCCACCTCTTCGCCACACTGGCCCTCGACCCCTTCCATGCGGAGGCGTGGAGGCTGCTGCTTCAGGATGCGGGTGGCGATACAGACCTGCTTGCCCTCAGGTCGTATGAGGCCGCTCTCCGTCTCGCCGGGCCACAGGGCCTCGGCTCCGTCAGCGCCGCGCCGCTGAAGCAGTTGCTCGTGAAGGACGCGGAGCTGGTGAAACTCGCGGCTACGCGCGCGGCGGCATTGAAAGAAGTGCTCGAACTCGCGAAGTCCCTCGACAAGAAGCAGGCCACGAGCGCGGCGCAGCACCTCGTTGCCCGCCACCTCGAAGACCTCGCGGCGCATCTCGCAGGAAACTCGCTTTCACATCTCGCCCTCGCAGCTCCCGTGTTCGCGGCCTTTCCGGAACATCCCCTCATCGACCTCAAGCTCCCGCTCGCGGCGCTCAAGGAATGCGCGGAGAGTGCGCTGGCGAAGAAGGAACCCGGGCGCGCGCTGCATATGGCACGCATCCTGCTTGCGGTTGCAACCCAAGCGCGCCTGCAGGGACTGAAGGGCCCGAAGCCGGACGGCATGCAGCCGGTGGGCATGGCCGCCGCGAATCTCATCGGGCGGGCGCGCGCGGCCCTTGAAGCAGGAGCCGTGGTGACGCCCCTCGCGGATCTCGAAGCGCTCGATGCCCTCGGACGGCAGAAGTTCACCGCTGAACACGCAGACCCAGGCAAGGTGGGCAGCACGCTTTCGCCTGAAGGGCGATACCGCGTGGAGACCACTTGCGGCGCGGAGACGCTCATCGGTGCCGCGCAGACCGTCGAGTTGCATCATCGCCGCCTCGCCAACTGGTTCGGCAAGGACCCCTTCAGGGACCGGCTCGGGGTGCTGCGCATCGTCCCGAGTGCAGCGGAACTCGAAGCGGAAGGCACACCGCACTGGTGGGCCGGGGGTTTCCAGAGCGGCGATGTGACGACTTTGCGTTTCTCCCATGGCACCATCGAGGGTCTCGGCCGCGGCATCACCCACGAACTCACGCATCGATTCGATGGCGCCATCTATCCCGGAATGCCTGCGTGGTTGGTGGAAGGCCGCGCGGTTTGGACAGGCGCCGCGTACGCAACCAGCGCGGATGAGAACTTCGTTGAGCGCCATGTGAGTGTGGGCAGTGTGGAAGCCGCGTTCATCAAGGGTTACGGCAACCACCGCGAGCTTGAGAAGCTCATCACTGGATCGCTTGAGGACTACCGTGACAACTACAGCGCGGGCTACGCGCTGTTCGTCTATCTCCGCACCGCGCCTCCGGATGCGATCCCGCTTTTCGCTACGCGACTCGAACACTTCATGAAAACCTCGGCGAGCGACAGGACGCCGGCCCTCGAACGCTTCGCGGCCGCCTTCACCGATGCGGACGAGAAGGGCGGGCTGCCGAAGGACATGAAGGCCTTCGCCAAGGGCTTCGCTACGTGGTTGCAGGGTTTCTACTGGCAGAGCAGAGCGCCCTTCCTTGAGCACTACGTGACACGCACAAGCAGCGCGTGGCATGCGGGCTATGTCTATGACAAGCCCACCTGGCACAAGGCGCGCGATCGCGCGGAGCCATTCTTCGCGCAGGACCACGCTGCGACACTCATGGATGTGCTGCTCGCGGAGGGCCGGAAGAAAGAGGCCGCCATCGCCGCGGCCGTGAGTGCTCTGGTGGATGAGCCGGATGCGGAGCGCTCGCTCGCTGCCGCGGCCTTGCTGGCATCGGCCGGCGAACATGCCGCAGCGTGGGCGTTGCAGAACTCGACAGCGCGGCGCTTCCAGGGACGCGTCCCGGCTCTCGAAGCACCGGAGAACATCCGGCCGCGGCTCGCGAAGTGTCATACGCTGGTGAAGGAACTGGCTGCGTTGGCGACGGCGCGGACCGCAACCGAGCCGCGCGCCGCACGCGCGCTGCTTGATGATGCAAACACTCTCGCTGCGCATCTCGGTCTGCCCGCGCTTGCGGTTCCCGCGGCGCTGGATGCAATCGCCATGGAGACGCCGCCCGCACTCCCCCTCGGCCTCGCTGGCTGGGAGGAGACGGAACTCTCCGGCTACGACGAGCATCGCGTGCAAGGCCTCTGGACCGTGCTGCCCGACGGGCTCATCGTCGGACGCCGCGAGGACAGGAGCGGCACCGGCACGACGGACCGTCGCGCGCACCAACGCGATGCCTTCGTGCGCGGCGCTTGGCGCATGGCCCCCGGCACATGGAGGCTTTCCTGTCGCGTACAGGCCCTCACCTCCTTCATCAGTGGCGCAGTGGTATTCGGCGAGACTCGCCGCGATCGTCACGCGCGGCTGCGTTTCTCCTCCGGCGATTTCATGTTCAGCATCGGCAAGAAGGAAGAACAGTCGCGCGTGGAACGCGTGAACGTCGGCTTCGATGGCCTGTTCGAGCGCGAGAATCCGCTCAACTCCGCAGTGCCCGGCCGCGACGTGAAGTTCGCGCAGCCTGTGGCCGATTTCCGCATCGAACTGCTCGTGGATGGCGGCTGTGCCACCGCATTCGTCAATGGCGAGCTTGTGGGCAGCTACATGCGTCCGGACGGCGCGCCGCTCGAAGGACACCTCGGTTTCGCCTCGGGTCAAGGCGCGTTCCGCATCCTCGATCCCGTGGTGGAACTTCTGCCCCGCGCGCCGCTCGGCTGCGCAGCCTTCATCAACCCCGAGGCTGAAGGCGTCGCCGGTGAACCGGTGAACCGCCCCGTGCATGGGCTCGACATGGGAGCGCAGGGCGCGCTCTTTCTCTGGGTGCCGCGCCCAGAAGGCGGCAGCGAAGCCACGCCCGGCGGCCTTCGCGCGAACGAGGTCGTCGACGGAGTGGTTGGACTCCGTGATTTGCTCGCCGACAACAAGCTCGCACTGCCGGTGACAGTGGTTGTGCCTGAAGATTGTTCGGCCGAGCGCCTCAAACCTCTGTGCGATGCTCTCGCCGCCATGGAGAACCCACCGCGCCTCGTGCGCCACCGCTGGAAGCGCGCGCTCGCCCATGTGGTGATTGCCGAAGGCACGCCCATACCCGTCACGGCTCTCGGTTGGATCGACAACACCGGCATCCTGCGCGCCCTCGATCCGTTCGATGGACGACGCGGCCTCTGGCCACGCGGTGTGCTGCAGTGGATGCGCGGCAGCGGCTTCGTCATCACGGAGAACTGAGTGAAGAACACTGACGTGACAGCACCGACGCGGCGGCCGGACTGGAACCTCGTCCCGCGGCTCGCCGTCACGCTGGGCGCAGGTGGCGCCACCCTCGTGCTCGCGGACAGCGCGCTCGGAATCCTCCGCGCCGGCCCCATGTTCAGCGCGGCCGCTCTGCCGGCCGTGCTGGCCGCCGCCGGATTCACAGCCCTTGTGCAGGGAATGCTCGGCGCACTCGCCGGGTTCTTGCTCGCGTTGCTGCCACCCCTCGCGCGCGCTGTGCTGGGTGGCGTCCTCTGCACCGTTACCGCATTTCTGTTTGGCCTTCCGCTGCTCGGCGGCGCGTGGATCTCCTCACAGAGTTGGAGCGCCGCGGCACTTCCCGCACTCGTCGTTTTTGCCCTCGGCCTCGGACATGTGGCGCGCACAGTTCTGCAGCGCGCCGCAGCGTGGACACCGAAGCTCGCACGCGCAGGTGTGGCCGGATCGCTCATCCTGCTCGTGCTCAATGGCACGCTGCTCGTCGGGCTCTACCCAACCTTGCATGAAGCCCTGCTCGTGGCGGCGTGGGTATTGACTGCGGCCGCGGCAGACGTGCTCCTCACTCCGCGACTCCTCGGCAACGCCACACAGAACCGGATTCTCGCGCTGGCCGCCTGCACGCTGATTCCCATGCTCATGGCGTTCGCGCTCCACGCACCCTCCCCCGCGGATGAAGCAGCACTGGTGGCGCGCGTGCCCGCGCTGGCGCAGCTCAAGCAGAAGCTCCGCGGTTCCGGTTTGGTGCGCGACGTTGCACCCCTCGTCGACCCCGTGCTTCTCGATCCGTGGTTCACACGGCCGGAGGGCGACTACGCGGGCTTGCTCGACAAGGTCATGCCGGCGCGACGCAAGTTCAACCTCCTCGTCATCAGCGTGGACACCGTGCGCGCGGACAGCACAGGCTTCCTCGGCGCAGTGCCGTCTCCGACTCCCGCCGCAGACGCACTCGCGAAGGACGCGCTCGTCTTCGAGCACGCCATTACGCCCTACCCCACCAGCAATTTCGCCTATTCATCCCTGTTCACCGGTCTGCACGCACGCATCTCACCGGCCATGGCCGAGGTCCAGAAGACAAACTTCTCATTCCCGCCGCAGACGACGCTCGCGGAATGTTGCGCCAAGGCAGGCATGGCAACGGCTGCGCAGTCCGCCTTCAACGCCGCCACCGCCAACGACGACCGTTGGTTCGGACATCTCCGCCGCGGCTTCGAAACATGGAACCCGCATCAAGGCGCGGACAACGCGACGGCACGCGAAGTGGCCGACTCCACTTTGAACATGGTCGATGCGATGTCGGCACAGCAGAGCTTTGTGTGGATGCACGTGCTGGAGCCACACTCGCCCTACGAGGCTGCACCTCTCGCAGGCGCTCCCGTCGGTCGTGAGCGCTATTGCGGCGAGATCGCCGTGGCTGATCACGAAGTGGGGCGCGTGCTGCAGCGCCTGAAGGAACGCGGCCTTCACGACAACACCATCATCGTCTGGATGGCCGACCACGGCGAGGAGTTCGGCGAGCGGGGCGGCGCGTACCACAACACCAGCCTGTTCGAGGAACAGACACGGGTGCCGCTGATCGTGCGCATTCCGGGCATCGCTGCACGGCGCGTGAAGGCGGCGGTGAGTCTGGCCGATCTCATGCCCACACTGCTCGAGATCCTTGGCATCGAAGACCCATTGCCGCGCACCGCGCGCTCGCTGGTTCCGCTGCTTTTGGGTGCAGGACCCGCGGAGGGCTTCGCCACGGCCGAACTCTTCAGGAGCGGTGGTGACGAGGTCGTGCCCGCGGCACGCGCGCTGTGGAAGGGCTCCATGAAGTACGTCGCGCGTCAGGACACCGGTACCGAGGAGGTCTTTGATCTCGCGCGCGACCCCGCCGAGCTCGAAAACCTCATTGGTCGCGATCCCGTGCGTGACAGCCTGCTGCGCAAGATGCTCGCGAGCATGGATGCACGCATCGACGCGCATCATGCCGGTGCGGGTCCCGCCTTCGACGAGGATGCCCCCGAACGCTGGCGCGCGCGCTTGCTTGCGGCGCGCGCAGCCCTGCCGCACGGCGCCGGCAGCGAGCTTGATGCGCTGCTCTTCGATCCCTTTGGTGATCCGCGCGCCGCGACCCTGAAACATCTGGGAAAGACAGGCCTGCAGCACCTGCTGCGCGAGGAACTCGCGCGGCTTGAAGCGCTGCCTCCACTCGCCGAGGCTCGGCTCATCATGCTCGCGGCGCGCGCCGGCATGCAGGAGGATCTCACAGCCTGCTGGGAGAAGCAGCGCGGACACCGCCTCACGGTCGCTCTCGCTCTGGCCTGGCTGGGTGACGGGCGCGGCAAGGACCTGCTCCTCGCAGCGTTGCGCAGTGGAGTCGGTGCTCATGCGTTGATCTCCGCGGGCTCTGCGCTCGCGCGACTCGGCGAGAAAGAAGCCATCCCGTGGTTGTGGCTTGCGTTGCAAAGCGGCGATTGGTCCCTCGTCGCTGGCGCACTTGATTCCCTCGACGCGATCCCTGAAGTTCCGGACAAGGTCGCGGTGTTCGGCGACCGCATCCGCCACTCCGGCGCTGTTCCAGCGGCGGTCGCCGTGCGCGTCCTCAAGGTTCTCGCTGCCGAGTCGAGCCCGGATGCAACGCATCTGATGGCGCATCTCTCGCAGCACGAGGATGCCGCCGTGCGCGCCGCGGCGCACACACTGCTCGGGAAACGCCTCGGGGCCGAGGCGGCCGAGGACGAAGTGCGGCGCAGCGCCCTCGAGATCGAGGCTGACGTGGCTCTCGAGAACAAGAACCCCTCTCTCGCCGCAAGGAAGTACGAGGAGTGTTGGCGCGGCGGCCGGTTGCACCGCTCGCGCACGCGGCTGCTGTCGCTGCTCGCGCTCACGCAGGCGGGCGCGGTGGACGCCGCCCGGGCACTCGGTGCGGAAGAAGCGCAGAGTGCTCCCGAACACTGGCTGCGTCCGGTGTTCGAACGCGCTGGCGCTCTCAACGACCCGCGCTGCAGGCCTCTCACGTCTGTCGAAGCCCGGGTCGAAGTCCTCGGCGCCTTCACGGAAGTGCCAGAGCTCGGTTCTGTCGCCGTTCCCGTCCGCGTCACGAACACCGGCGCCCTGCCATGGCCCGGCGGATTCGGCCCGTTCGCAGCGCATCTCGAACTGCGCTTTGTTCTGGCCGATGGCCACGTCGTCACGCCGGAGATATCGCTGCCGGTCCCGTTCCCCGAGCAGGGTGTCCTCCCCGACGAGAGCTTTGTCGCCCACTGCATCGCACACCGCCCCCGCAACTCTGCGGGCGCGCACCCCGAGCTCCGCTTCTTGCAGCGCTGGTTCCACGAACCGGACGGCGTCCTCTTGCACGCACTGCGCTGAAGGCCCGCGCGGCACTGCTTCTCACCCGACCGCGGCGTTTTCCTCCAGTCCGTTGAACGCGCGATGGAGGCAGCGCAGCACGGTCGCAAGGCGTCCTTTGCCCACGCGCACGCACGGGATGCTCCCCCGCGCACAGGCATCGCGGATCACACCCTCGGCTCCGTGGGACATGAAGCCGGTCGCGCAGAGGACAAGCTCGTGCGAACCGTTGCGGATGCGCTCGGCGGCCGCGTGCACGCGCCGCTCATCAATGGCTGCCAGTTCGACTTCAACCGCCTCGAGACGCACGCGCAGCAATTCCGCCAGCGTCTGATCGTTCCGGTTGCTGACAAGCAACACCTGCTTGCCACTCGTGAACGGCAGCACGCGCCGACGGAGTTCCTCGACAGCCGCATCCAGCCCGGACTCCGAGAGCTTTTCCGTCTGCTCATCACCTTCTTCCGTTGCAACTTCAAGTGCTTCTGTCGGATCACCATCACGCGGACCGCAGAGCAGTTGCTGAACCTTGCGCAGTCGGGTGCGTTGCCCGCGCACGCGCAGCCATGAGTCATTCCACGCGCTGATCCGCTCTGCAAATGCTTCGACATGCACGAGGAGTTCCGGGGCAGTCAGTACATCAAGGCCGCGCGCGACCCATGCCTGAAGCTCCTTCTCAGTGCAGCCGGGCGCGGGGCGCGATGCATGGAACTCCTTTTTGAGTCGTTGCTTCGCCTTCTTCTTCGGATCCTGGCCACACGCCGCGGCCCATGTCCCGTGATTGGGAAACCAGTTCTCATTGAGCACGTCCTTGAGCTCCGGAAGCTCTCGGTCGGCGTCCCATGCAATCCGGCGCAGCAAGCCCATGCCATCCGCCCACGCCACCGTGTTCTCGACCGCGCCGCGAATCCAACGCATGCGCTTGGCCATGTCCACGAGTTCCTTGCCTGTCGCCGCATTCGCTGCAAGTCGCCGGCGCTTTTGGATCGAGTTGTCGTCAATTCCTCCCACCAGTTTCTTCAGGCGTGCGCCAACCTCGCTCAAGACTGCTTCCGGATTGTGGTGCTGCGGTTGGAGCGCCTGTGCATCCCGCCAACCATCTTCGTCGAGGCGGAGCTCGTCTCCCAGCAGCTGAATCTCCTTCGGCGCACACTCCGCCACCGCTGTCCACGTGCGCGGCTGCGCTTGCGCCGACTTGCCAAGCAATGGCCAACTGTCTTCAGGGGCGCTTTCGTATTGCAGCGCGTCCACCGACCCGGGCCAGAAGGACTTGGCCCACGAGCTGAGGCGGAGAGCCACCCTGTGCACCGCCTCCTTGACCCCCGGTTGGTGGTCGCTCGCATCCTCGCAGGCGCGCGCCCTCGCGATCCAATGCAGGAACATCAAGCGCATGAAGCTGGGCGCAAGCTGGCCCACATCCTCCGCAGCGGCGTGCATCTCCTCTTCGAGTTCGCCAAGGATCTGGAACGCGACATCGATTTCGAGTTGGTCCGGCTGGGACGGCCGCAGAGCTGCCGTGCTGTGCGCATCCAACGTTGCCGGCGACGTCGCCAGGGTGGCCTCAAGCGCTGTGTCCGTTGGCGGACTGGCTGGACATGCCTCCACGCTCGCCGCGTCATCGATGCGCAACGTCAGTTCGTCTGCTCCCAAGGCACTGTCACGCTCGAGTAGCGGCTCGGGCCTCGGCTCTGCCAACGCCTCCAGTGGAATCTCGACGTGGCTTGTGCCAGCAACCTCGGCGACGACCTCCGCGGCCTCAATCACTGCAATGGGTGGTGGCGGGCCACACAGCTCAACCGTCTCTGGCGCATGCGCTGCCTCGCGTGGTGCTGCCTCGCGCTCCCGCGCGCGCTCCCTTGTTTCGAGAAAACCGAGCAGGCACTCCCGCGCCGTGCGCGACGGCACCATGCGCTGGAAGGCTGCGCGTGTTGCACGCTCCGCGTCGGCGCCTTCGCCACTCCAGGAGGCACCGTCCTCGTCGATGAGGCAGTGCCACCAGGCCCTTTGCTCCAGCACAATGCGATATCCGGCCGATTGAAGTTGTTCGCTGAGTGTCGACATGGCCTGCTCCACGGCACAAGGTTCTCCTCGCGCCAACGGCAGTCTGCCACGAAGGCCCGACAATGCGCCAGAGCGCATGGCCGCGGTTTCCCGCCGCTCAGCGGAAGTTGGAGGGCAGGGTGTCTCCAACGGCGGCAGCTTCGGCGCGGAGCAGGTTCTCCAATTGCTCGCGAAGCCCTGCCCGCGCCGGGTCTTCGGCGATATTTCTCATTTCGCGCGGGTCCTCGACGAGGTCGAAGAGTTCCGTGTGCCCGTCCTCATCGAAGAAGAGGAGCTTGAAGCGCTCCGTGCGCACTCCCACATGACGCGCCACATTGTGCGTGCCGGGATGCTCGTAATAGCGATAGTAGATCGCCCGGCGCGCCTTGAACTCGCCACCTCGAAGAAGCGGCACAAGACTCCGGCCGTGAGGTTGCATTGCGCTTGTCACGCCTGCGGCAGCGAGCAGCGTGGGAGCGAAATCCGTGTTCTGGCAGAGCTCGGCAATGCGGCGTCCGGGTTCCGTGACGCCCCGCCAGCGCACGATGAGCGGCATGCGC
>SXUL01000103.1 GCA_005790545.1 Planctomycetia bacterium
ACCAGAGCAGCTCATGAATGATGGACGTCAGGTGCAGCGTCTTGGTGGTGACGAGTGGGAAGCCCTCACGGAGATCGAAGCGCATCTGGTGCCCGAACACCCCGAGCGTGCCTGTGCCCGTGCGGTCGTCGCGCCGCAGGCCTTCATGCCGTACACGCCGGAGAAGTTCGAGGTATTGGCGCACGTTCTGGGTGTCCGCCGCGATGGTATCAGCGGGCCTCGCCAGAGTGGCCATGAGGCGAGTCCTCGTTATCTTTCGCGTGGCATGAGCACCATCAGCACAACCTCCGCAGCGCCTCTCGATTTCTCCATCCCGCATGGAGAAGGTGAAGTTGTTTCGACCATGGCCGCGGGCTTGAAGGGCTCCGAGATCCTGAAGATCGCGGCCGACGTGCGCGAGTTGAAGGCGCAAGGCAAGCAGCTCCTCGATCTCACCGTGGGCGATTTTTCGCCGAAGCAGTTCCGTCTGCCTGCGCGCCTCGAAGCACTCATCGCGGAGGCCTACGCTGCAGGCGAGAGCAACTATCCGCCGAGCAACGGCATGCCGGAACTGCGCGATGCCGCGCGCCGCCTCGCGCTGCGCGAACTCGGCCTCGACTACCCCGCTGGCGGTGTGCTGGCCGCGGGCGGTTCGCGCCCGCTCATCTACGCCGTCTACCGCGCGCTGGTGAATCACGGTGAGAAAGTCGTCTTTCCGGTGCCCTCGTGGAACAACAACCACTACTGCCACCAACTCGGTGCCGTGTCCGTGCCTGTGATGGTGAAGCCGGAGCAGCATTTCCTGCCCACGGCTGCCGATCTTCGTCCGCACCTCCGCGATGCGCGCCTGCTCGCCCTCTGCTCTCCGCTCAATCCCACGGGCACAGCCTTCGGAGCGGACCAACTCGCCGCCATCTGCGACGCCGTCCTCGAAGAGAACGCGCGCCGCGGGCCCACTGCAAGACCTCTCTACGTCATGTATGACCAGGTCTACTGGATGCTCACCTTCGGCGGCACACGCCATGTGAATCCTGTCAGCCTCAGGCCTGCCATGGCCCCTTGGACCATCTTTGTCGACGGCATCTCGAAGGCACTCGCCGCCACCGGCGTGCGTGTCGGCTTCGGATTCGGCCCGCCGCGCGTGATCCAGCGCATGTCGGACATCATCGGACATGTGGGCGCGTGGGCGCCACGCCCCGAGCAGGTCGCTGTCGCGCATTTCCTCGACGACACGACGGCACTCGCGGCCTTCCGCGAGGAGTTCCTCGGCAAGGTGCGCGCGCGTCTCGACATCCTGCACGCGGGCTTCCAGCGCATGAAGGCTGCGGGCCTCGCCGTCGACAGCATCGAGCCCATGGGCGCGATCTATCTCACCTTGCAGCTCGCGCTGCATGGTCGGAAGACCCCCGAAGGCGAAGAGTTGAAGACCAACGACGACGTGCGCCGCTGGCTGCTCGAATCCGCCGGGTGCGCGCTGGTGCCGTTCAGTGCCTTCGCCTTCCCCGGTGACACGGGTTGGTTCAGAGCTTCGGTTGGAGCCGTTTCCACGGCGGACATCGAGGCCGGGTTGCTGCGCCTCGAAGCTGCGCTGCGTTCGCTGCGCTGAAGTTCAGAGCAGGGGTGCGAAGAGTGCCGCTGCGCGTTCCAACCAGCGCGTCATGAATGGCGGGCGGGCGCCGTCCAGTTCACATGCGGCGTCGATGTCCGGTGTCAAGATGCGCAGAGCTTCGCGCGCGAAGTTGCGTGAGGCAACCACCGCATCCAGTTCGAAGTTGAGGAAGAGCGAGCGATTGTCGAGATTGCTCGACCCGAGGTAGACCACTTCAGCATCCATGATGGCGAGCTTCAAATGGAGCAGCGGGCCGTCACTGAAGAGCACGCGCACGCCGTACTCTGCGGCGAGAAGCCGCAGATCGGTCATGCGCGCGAGGTTCACCAGCGCGTGCCGGCAATGCGTCGGGACCATGATCGTGACTGCGACACCGCGTTGGGTGGCCGTGCGGATGGCTGCACGCAGCGTTGCATCGGGGAGGAAATAGGGCGTCACGAGCGTGATGGTGTCGCGCGCGTGATGGATGGCACTCACGAGGCTGGTCAGGAAAACCGGATCGTGCTGGAAGGGGCCGCCTTCGAGGATCTGCACGGCGCAAGCGCCGACTGGTGGCGCAAGTTCCACATCTTCGGCTTCCGCATCCTCGTCGGTGGCGAAGAGCCATTCGCGCTCGAAGGCGAGCCTGAGCTGTTCGGTCGCGGGCCCGCGGATTTCGAGGCTCCAGTCGTGGCTTCCGAAGCAGGGGCCACCCTTCATGTGCCGCTCGGACATGTTGAGCGTGCTCACGAAACCAGTGGTGTTGTCCACCAACAGGAGCTTTCTGTGATCGCGGAAGTTGAGGCGCCAAGCCTTGAGGCGCGGGAAGAACTCGAGCACGCGGCCACCTGCTTCGCGCAGCGGCGCGAAGAAACGCCGTGGTGTGTGCAGCGAGCCCACGGCGTCATAGAGCACACGCACGTTCACTCCGGCCTTGGCTCGCTCGATGAGAGCATCGAGCACGCGCGCGCTGACGCGGTCGGCCTTCCCGTCGCCCTCGGTGCGGCGGCTGTCGAAGATGTACGAAGCGAGCACGATGGAGCGTTGTGCGGAGGCGATGGCCGCGAGCATCGCGGGGAAGGCCTCGTCGCCGTCCACGAGGATGCGCAGCGCGTTGCCGCTCGCGAACGCATTGCCGCCGAGGGGGCCGAGGCCTGCGCGCACCGCGAGGGCGCTTTCATCCACCGCCTCCGAGGGCAGCGGCTGCGCACGGGCGATGATGCCCTGCACGCGCTGTTCGGAGCGGCGCCTGCGGCGCAGCACGCGGCGCTCCACACGCTCGGCGCCGACCGTCACATAGAAGAAGGTGCCGAGCACCGGCAGAAACACGCAGGCCAGCACCCAACTCGCAGCAGAGGTCGGGTTGCGGCGCTTCCTGTAGATGGCGTGCACAGCGGCGGCAATGGCCGCCATGCGCTCAGCGACGATGAGCGCAATGGTCAGCCAGCCCGTCTGTTCGTCCATCAGGGGAAGATGCCGAGGCGTTCGTAGCTGGAGAGCACCTTGCGGATGGCCACCACGTAGCTCGCGCAGCGTGCGTCAATGGGCTTCTTGCCCTTGCCCGAGAGCATGACCGCGAGGATTTCTCTCCACGCATCCACCATGCTGCCCTCGAGTCCGGAGCGCACGAGATCCACTTCCTCGGGGCCAGCGGTGAGCAGGCCGCGTTCCGCCGCGGGGACCTTGCGGCCCGTGAGCTGTTCCATCGCTTCCACACTCAGCGCCTCGCGTCCGGACTGGAACTGCTTCGCGAGACGGCCGAAACGCATGTGAGAGAGATTCTTCACCCACTCGAAGTAGCTCACGGTGACGCCGCCGGCGTTCATCCAGATGTCGGGCAGGACGCCGATGCCGCGCCGGAGGAGTTGGGCTTCCGCGCCCGGAGTTGTGGGGCCGTTCGCGCCCTCCGCCACGATGCGGGCCTTGATGCGCCGCGCGTTGGCCGTTGTGATCTGGTTTTCCAGCGCCGCGGGCACGAGCAGATCGCACTCAACGCCGAGCACCGCGTGCGGGTCCTTCGATGAGGTGGTGCCGGGGAAGCCGTGCAGCGTGCCCTTCTCCTTCTGCCAGGCCTTGAGGGCCACCGGGTCGATGCCCTTCGCATTGAAGACGCAGCCGTCCCATTCGCCGACGGAGACGAGCTTTGCGCCGCCTTCGGCGCAGATGATCATGGCCGCGTGGTAGCCCACGTTGCCGAAGCCCTGCACCGCGAAGGTCTTGCCGGCGAGCCCGGGCTTCAGCTTCCAGAGTTTCACCGAAGCGGGATTGGTGAACACTTCGCGCACGCCATAGAAGATCCCGCGGCCGGTCGCTTCGGTGCGGCCCTGGATGCCGCCCTGACTCACGGGCTTGCCCGTCACGCACGCGAACGCATTCACGTCGTCGGTGTGCAGGGTCGAGTAGGTGTCCGCGATCCACGCCATCTCGCGTTCGCCCGTGCCCATGTCGGGAGCCGGCACATTCACGCCGGGTCCGATGAAGTTCTTGTGGCAGAGCTCAAAGGTGTAGCGGCGCGTGATGGCTTCGAGTTCCTCGACGCTCGTCACCTTGGGGTCCACTTTCACGGCGCCCTTCGAACCGCCGAAGGGCACATTCACAATGGCGCACTTGTAGGTCATGAGCGCCGCGAGGGCTTCGACCTCGGCCGTATCCACGTGCAGCGAGTAGCGGATGCCGCCCTTGAGCGGGCGCCGGTGGTGGCTGTGTTCGGCGCGCCAGCCTGTGTACATGCGCACGCCGCCGCCCTCAGTGCGCACGGGGAAGTTGAACGTGTACACGTTGTTGCAGGACTTGATCTGTCCGAGGAGGCCCGCTGGAGCATCGACATGCTCCGCGGCCCGATCGAACTGACGGTCCACGAGGTTCTTGAAGTTGAGGTCTTCCTTCGCTGCACGCTTCGCTGCACGCCGGGCCGGCTTTGCCATGAGTCAGGACTCCTTGGGGCCGGATTCTAACGGTGCCGCGCGCACTTGGAGCGCGCTTTCACATGTAGACTGACCGCCGTCATGAGTGATGGGTCCGGCATGAGCGAACGCAAGGCCGTCGAAGCCTTCCTCGACGAGTTCCTCGAGGACTTGCGCAGCGGCAGGCCCAAGCCCCTTGATCACTACACCGCGCGTGCACCAGAGCATGCGGCCGCCATCCGCGCCGAATACGAGCCGCTTGTGGCCAGCGCCGGGGAATTCAGGCGCACCGAGGGGGCGACCGCCGACGCCACTGCGCACGAAGCACCACCGAGCACGCGCGCGGAATCCGGTGGCTCGAGCGGAACGTTCTTCGAACGTTTCGGCACGGGGCTCAGTGCGGGGGGCGGATCGATTGCGGGCAGCGAGGCTGCCATCCCGCAGCGCATCGCGCACTACTTGATCGAGGAAGAGGTGGGGCGCGGCGGAATGGGGGTGGTCTACCGCGCGAAGGACGAGCGCCTCGGACGGCAGGTGGCGCTGAAGGTGCTGAACGTGCCCGTGCGTCACGACACCTACGAACTGCTGCTCCGCTTCCGGCGCGAAGCCGAGATCGCGAGCCGGCTCGATCACCCGAACATCTGCAGCGTGCATGACGCGGGCATGGATGCAGGCCTGTCGTGGATCGCCATGCGCTGGGTGGAGGGCATTCCGTTGTCGCGCGCACTTGCGCAGGCGCGCGCTCTCACGGCGAGCGGGGGGATGAGCGGTGTCGATCTCTCGGTGACCGCCATGGAGCCCGGTGAGGTGACCGGGGCTGGCCCGCGCAGCGACAGTCGTGCGCGGGCGCTTGTGCTGGAGACCATCGCGCTGGTCGAGAAGGTGGCGCGCGCGCTTCACGAAGCGCACGAGGCTGGCGTGGTGCACCGCGACGTAAAACCCGCCAACATCATGGTGACGCGCACGCGCGAGCCGGTGGTGCTGGACTTCGGTGTGGCCCGCCTCGAAGAAGGCGATGATCTCGGTCTTACCCGCGAGGGCGATCGCGTGGGCACGCCCGCCTACATGTCGCCGGAGCAGATCAACGGCGAGATGCAGCAAGTGGATCGCCGCACGGATGTGTGGGGCCTCGGCGTGCTGCTGCACGAACTGGTGACGCTCAAGCAGCCCTTCGCAGGGGCGACGAGGGATGCGCTCGCGTCCGCCATCCTGCATGCGGAGCCCGAAGATGCACGGCGCCTCAATCGTGCGGTGTCACGGGAACTCGCCACGGTGATCATCACGGCTCTCGAGAAGAACCCGGAGCGTCGTTACCACAGCGCATTCGAGTTGGCGGAAGACCTGCGGCGCATTCGTGAGCACGAACCGATCCACGCGCGCCCGGTGCCACTGCGCGTCCGCATCGTCCGCTGGGCGCAGAGGAGGCCTGGCCCGGCCACGGCTGTTGCGGCGGGATTCCTCCTCGTTGTCGGCGCGATCGTCGCGCAGCAAATGCTGCTGAGCTCGGAAAAGGAGCACACGTGGGCGCTCACGCGGACCAACAATCTTCTCGAGGAACAGCGCAGCACATTGAGCACGCAGAAGTCGCGCATCGAGGAGTTGGCAGACACGCGCGATTTGCGCCGACTCACGGAGTGCGCGACACGCGGCTGGAGGGCACTGCCCGCGTCCCTTGCAGGCGAAGGCGGGATGACCAACTGGCTTGTCGACGCTGAGCGGTTGCTCGTCCGCCGTGAAGGCCACGTGCGCACTCTCGAGGAACTGTTGCGGCCGGATGGCGGCCCCGAGCGCGCCTTGCCAGAACGTGACATGGACGCGGCATCCGCGGAAGAGCATGCAGCATTCGTCCGGGCGCGTGCACGGGCACTCGTGGGGCGGGCGCGCAACCATGAGGCATCCGATGGAGTGCGGGCATGGCGCATGGAGGCCATCGCGGCCCACCTCGAGGACCTCGAAAAACTCGAAGCCGGGGTTCTGCCGCGTGTGAAGAAGGTGGCGGACCTTGCCGGGCGCGTGGAGCGCGAGACCTTCGTGGATGCCGCCGAGCTCTGGCGCAAGGCTGCAGAGCGCGTGCGCGCACAACCGCGATATTCGGGCTTGGGCGCGTTGCGTCCGCAACTCGGGCTCATTCCCCTCGGCCCCGATCCGGCGACTGGTCTTGAGGAATTCGCGCACTTGCAATCAGGCATCGTCCCCGTGCGTGATGCCGTGAATGGGCAACTACTCCTCGACAACGACGCGGCCCTCATCTTCGTGCTGCTCGGGCATTCGGAGTTCGTGATGGGCGCCGAACGGGCTGAGCGCGACGGCATGTGTGACGGCACGAACCTCGATGTGCATGCGGAAGCGCGCGAGGCTCCAGCGCATTCGGTCCGCCTCGATCCCTATTTCATTTCGAAGTACGAGATGACCCAGGCGCAGTGGGAGCGAGCCACCGCGACGACTCCGTCGTTCTACAAGGCGGGGATGGTGGTGCGCACGGGCGTCTCACCCACGCCGCTGCACCCGGTGGAGAGCGTGACCGCCACCGAGGCCGATCATGCGCTGGCCTTGCTCGGGCTCGCACTGCCTACCGAAGCGCAATGGGAAAACGCCGCGCGCGGGCGCGCGGACAGCCGCGACGCGGCACCGTGGTGGTGCGGGACGCGGGCAGCCCTCGCAGCGGCGGCGAATCTCGCGGATCTGACGCTGCAAGAAAACGGCGGCCCGCCGGAAGCGA
>SXUL01000104.1 GCA_005790545.1 Planctomycetia bacterium
AGGAACGCGATCACCACGAGGCCGAAGTAGAGCCAGGCGAAATCCGGGGGCGCCATGGTCGAGGGCGGAATCCCGGGCAGGTAGATCTGCGTGCGCATCTCCGCGGGGAACGGCGAGGTGCCATCCGACATCACCAGCATGGCGAAGAAGAGCCCGTACATGAGCTGAAGCCCGAGCTTCATGCGGCGCGACATGCCGCAATCCGAATGGCCGCCGCGTGCTTTCAACATGTCGTCGATGGCACCGAGGCCAGCGAAGAAGAGGAGTGTCATGAGAAGCAGCGGCATGGGGCTCGGGAACACTCTCCCATCCGCCATCACGCGGGAAAGCGGATTGCACCAGAGCAGGGCGCTCACCAGCACGCCGGCCACGATGATGAGGCCGCCCATGGTGGGTGTGCCCCGCTTCGACGAGCAAGCAGTGCTGTCGTATTCACGCACCGTGTCGCGCATGCCGCGCTTGTAGAGCATGACGATGATGCGCGGTGCCGTGAACCAGACGACAAGGAAGGCCGTGATGAAGGCCAGCACCATGCGCGAGGTCGAGAAGTGCAGGAGCCGCGCCGGGGTCGTGTCCAGCGCGTACCAATCCTTCAACCACAGATAGAGGACATCGATCATGAGGCACCCTCTTCGCGAACGCGCGCTGGCGTCGCGGCCGCACGCACGTGTTCGCGCGGCGCGCACAACTGCTGGGTGTTCATGATGCGTTCCTTGATGCGGAAGCGCGGCTCGAAGCCATCGCAGGTGATGAGCACGTCGTCGAGCAGCGCCAAGGCGCGCGTCGGCGCGAGCAGGCCGCGGCGCACGAGCCGGTCATAGGCCTCCACAACTCCGTCACGTACCAGCCAATTGCCGTGGTAATGAAGCTTCCGCAGCGTCTCGACCGCACCTTCGTCGCGGGCCACCGACCCCAGCGCACGCACGACGGCGTTGAGCACCTCGATGTGACGCTCCGTGGTGGCGAGTTTCCCGAGCCGTACCGCCGCCTGTTCGAGTGTCGCGCCGCTCATGCGCTCCGCGAGACGTCCGAGCATGGCCGCTGCACGCGAACGCACTTCGTAGTAGGGGTCCTCGAGGGACGCCAGCAATGCGCGCTCGACCATCACGTCCACATCCCCCAGTTTCTCGAGGGACTCGAGGGCGTTGCGGCGCACAAACCCCGGCTGCTTGAAATCGCCGCCAAGGAGGCGCTCGACGCGCGGCGCGGGCACGCGACAGGTCGCCATTTCACAGAGCTTCTGGCGGAAGCTCGTCAATCCCAGCTCGCCCACCAGCTTGACTCCCGTGTTCCGCGTCTGCCAGGCGCGGTTTTCGAGAAACTCCGCGGTCCGACGGGCGAGGTTGTAGTTCTTCGCCAACTCACGATTGGTCTGCACGAACTTGAGCAGGCGCTCCGGCGCGATGCAGTACGGATTCACGGGCCCGGACCCGCCGCCGGATGGCGAGCGGCGCCGCATCACGCGCAGCAGGATCTCCTCGATCTGTTCGGAGCGCACGACGACACCGATGGCCGCGAACGCGAAAGCGCCGAAGAGCAGTGGCACCACCAGAATGAAGAGGCGGTTGAACACTTCAGGCAGCGCATGGAAGTCGCGCACCGCCTGCCACACGAGGAGCATGACGACGACAGCGCCGAGAGTCGCCGCGAGCGTCTGCAAGAGGCTCGGCACGACATCCGCGGCTTTCAGTGCGGCACCCTCCGCGCGCAGCGTGCGTTGCAACATCGTGAAGCGCAGGAGCGCGTTCACGGTGAAGGCAATGGACGTTCCAAGTGCGATACCGCCGACCCCCATGCCCATGCGCACGAAGGTGATGGAGAGACCGACATTGAACGCCAGCCCGCCGAGGCTGGTGGCCGTCGCCGTCCACTGCTCCATGCGCGCACTGAAAAAGCGCCCGAAGAGGGCGGTCAAGCCCCAGCCCGCGAGACCGATGGAATAGCAGCGCAGCACCAGCGCCACGCTGGCCGTCTTGCCCGCGCCTGCGCCCCACGCGAAGAGGAGATTCACGATGGGTTCCGCCAGCACCGCCATGGCGACGCTGATGGGGAGCAGCAGGAACACGGTCCAGTTGATGCCATCCGCGAGGAGTCGCCGCGTGCGCTCGCGGTCGCCGGTTGCCTGTCCTTCCGACAGCTCCTTCAAGACTACGCTGTTGATGGATTGCGAAATAAGCCCGAAGGGCAGCTGGAACACCACCATGCCGAAATAGAGCGCCGAGATGCTTCCCGTGCCGAGCGGTGTGGCCAGGATGCTGTCCACGATGGTGCTGAACTTGTTGATGGACACATCCGCGAGGATGTTCGGCGTCACGAGTCCGACCTTGCGCACGCCGGGGTCGCGGAGTGCAAGCGCCGGCTTCAGCCTCACGCCATAGCCGCCACGCACCTCGGGTGACAGCAGCGTCGGCACCTGGATGAGCACTTGCCCGAGGCCGCCACAAAGCACACCCAAGGCGAGACCGGTCAAGCCGAACCACGGAAAGAGCAGCGTGCCGGCCAGCAGGCCGAGGCTGAACATCACCGATGAAAATGCGGGCACGGCGAACCGGTTGCAGGACTTGAGCACCGCTCCGAAGAGCGCCGCAACGGCCACCAACACGAGATACGGGAACATGAGCCGCGTAGTCGCAACGGCTTCATCGATCAACCCGCGCTCGACAAAACCCGGCGCGATCAGCCCCAGCCAGCGCGGCATGGTCCAGATGGCGGCCACCGTCAGTGCGCCCGCGATCAGCACCGTCAGCACCAGCATGGTGGAGAAGAGCCGGTTCGCATCCGCACGCCGACCGGTGCGCGCGAGATGGATGTAGGTCGGCATGAAGGCCGTATCGACGGCCACTTCCGCAAACACACCGCGAAGATAGTTCGTGACACCCAGGCCGAGGGCCATGATGTCCATGACGTTGCCGAGCCCGAGGATGGCCATCGCCACGCCCTCGCGCGCGAAACCGGCAATACGGCTCACGAGCGTGCCGAGTCCCGTCACGGCCACTTGCAGCGAGATGCCGCTGCCGTCCACCTGCTGCTCGACCTCGCGGTCATTCACGATCAGCGTGAAGCGGTCGTCGCCGACCGTCACGATGTCCTCGACGCGCAGCCGGGTGCGCTCCGAAACCGCCTTGCCATTCACTTCCACGCGCCCGCGCCGCGGCAGGAGGTGGAACTCCGTCGCCTTCTCGAGCTGGATGCGCAGCACCAACGCGCGCGCCGCCGCCGTGGCGGAATGCGCACGCACGTCCGCGAGCGCGCTCGTCCCGATGGTGGTCGACCGGAAGACGAGTTCGTGAGCCTTGCCGCGTGAATCGAGCAGCGTCCCGATACGCACCTTCTCGCGCACGGTTTCGATGAGGGGCTCACCGGCCGCGAGCTTCTGAAGCATGGCCGCGTTGACGGAGAGCGCATCCTGGAGGTTCGCGCGCTCGGAACGACGCGCCATGCGGTCGAGCGTCGGTTGATCGGACAGGAGATCGAGCACGGTGCCCGCAAGCTGGTCACCGCGCACGCGCGTGATGCGCTGGTTGCCATCGTCCGTGCGTTCTTCGAGCAGCACGCGCGCAGCGCCCGTGCGTTCGAGCGCGAGCGCGTTCAAATGCTGATGATCGCCGGGAGAGTCGGTTTTCGGCACCAGAACGCAGGGTTTTCCGAGAGCTGCGAGCTCCATCACTGTGCCCGCGCCGGAGCGCGCCACCACGAGATCAGCCAGCGCATAGACATCGCCGATGTCGTGGAAGAAATCACGGCACACGAAACGACCGCGCACTTCGGTCTCGAAACCTTCGCTCTGCAAACGCACGCGTGTGTCTTCGAAGGCCTGATACTCACCCGTCGTCGCGAGTCCGGTGGATTGCACCACCGCAATCTTCTCGCCCTTCAGCAGGGTCTTCAGTCCTTCAACCACGCCGCGGTTGATGGAACGCGCTCCCATGCTGCCGCCCACGAAAAACACCACCTTCGTGTCGCGTGCGATGCCGAGCGCCTCGCGTGCGCGCTCCGCGTCTCCTTCGCAAATGCGCCGACGCACGGGATAGCCCGTGTGGAAACTCTTGCCGCGCGGGAAGCGCGCGACGGTTTCCTGGAAGCTCGTGCCCACGCGGGTTGCAAACCATGCGAGGAAGCGATTGGCCTTGCCCGGTTCCACATTCTGCTCGTGAAGGAAGATGCGACGGCGCGCGAGGAATGCGCCGAGCACCACCGGCACCGAGACGTATCCGCCGGTTGCCATCACCACGGCCGGGCGACGCTTCACGCAGATCCAGAAACTCTTCAGCGTGCCGAGAAGAAGTCGCAGCGCCATGAGTGCGAAACGCACCGGATGACGCGGTGATGTGAATTGCGCACAAGAAACAGGGAGCAGCTCTATTCCCTGATTCGGCAAACGCGCTTCGTAGCCATGCGCACTGCCGACGTAGAGAAAGCGCGCCTCTGGCTCGAGCTTCTTGAGCTCGTCCATGAGCGCGAGATTCGGCGTGACGTGGCCGCCGGTGCCGCCACCGGTGAATAGATAAAGACGTCCAGGTTCGGGCACCGGAACCTCCCCAGGTCCGTTACCGGAACTCGTCTGCGCGTGGTCAGGGCGAAAGAACGCAACCGCTCGCGTCCCGTCGCTGCACCCGGCCCACCGCCCGCCGCTTGACGCGGCGCACCCCATTCCGTGCCAGTTCCGGGAACCGCCATCCCGAAAGTCCTCGCACGGTCACGAAGTGAACGGCGGCACTATAGGCCCACGGTCTGAAGTGTGCAACGGGGCATGAGTTTATGGCTGGGGTGATACTCCTCGGCCCGTGGCCCCGGCCACAAGAATCCCGCACAAAGTTTCTGGCCCAAGGGTTGACCCTCCCGCCGTTCGTGGGGAGGATGCGCCCGTGGAAGAGGTCGCCGAGCGCTTTCTCCAAGAGCTGCTCCAACACCGGGTCGAACGAGGCCTGGAACCAGACCGTACGCGCCTGCACCGGATGGTTGGCACCGCCGCTGCCTACTGGCTTTGCCACCCGAAGACCACGCTCCGCTTTCATCAGACTAAGCACACCATGACCTTGGGCTTCGAAGGCCCGATTGGCGGCGAAAGCGTCCCCTTGCTCTCCTTCCGGGTGCACTTCCCGACGCAGGAATACCGCTTCAACGGCCCCCCGGAGCGCAGCAAGTCCATGTCTCATCAGTGCATCGAGACACTGAAGAGGGTGAAGGACTTGTATCTCGCCTTCCTCGGGAGCGGGGATTCACCCAACACCATCAGCGTGGTCCTCAAGGGCGAGCGGATGCCTGATCTGCTCCCGATCATCGACGAAACGAGGCGCATCCTCGATGGTGGCGCCGAGGTTGCGGTTGTGCCCAACATTCTGGGCCGCAAGCCGCCGCCCCGCACGCCGCCGAAACCAGCGGTGCCCGTCGTGAAACCGCAGCCCGCGCCCGCAGCGGCGGACGGCCCCGCGGTGGCCACAACACCCCCCGCCCGCCCGGGTGGGGCCGTCCCGCTCCCCGAGGTTGCCATGAGCTACGTCATGCTTGCGTGTCCGAACCCCAGTGCCACCTCTGCGTTCCATGCCCGACTCTTCCAGCAGCGCGTGGAAAGAAAGACCAAGGACGGTCACTACGCGGAGCTGCGCCTCGGTGAAATGGTGCTCGCGTTCCAGGACGATCTCAGCAAGGAAGAACGGAAGCTCTACGGATACGGCCCCGTGGAACGCAACCGTGGCTGGGGCACGCTCTTTGTCGTCCGCGTAAGCGATTTCGAGGCCTGCAAGAAGCGTGCGAAGAGGATGGAAGGTGCGCTCGTGCACGAGAACCTCGACACGAAGTCCTTCGTGATCCGCGACCCCGCGGGCTATCTCTTCGAAGTCGTGCCCATGCCCGTCGCCGGTTCCTGAGCGCGCAGCAGTAGACGATCAGACCGGAGGCTCCGGCTCGCCCGGCTTGAGGCGACGCAGCCCGAAACCCCGCGCGTTGTGTCGGCGCATGGGCCGTGCCTCACCGACCTCGCGCGCAGCCGCATCATCCGTTCCGGGGTAGCCCGCTGTGTCCTCGGCACTCGTGGAACGCGCGGCATCGTCAGCATCCATCGCATCAAGGAGCACGCGGCGGCGACGCACGAAGCGCGACACCGCGAACACGCAGGCAATGGCGACAAACGCGCCGAATCCGATCTCCACGACGAGCCCGAACATCCACGAGCGGTCGGAGCGCAGATCCCGTTCGAACGCCGCTTGCGCGTCTTCGAGCCCCATTCCGAGATACGCGCGCAGTGCGCTCTCCGTATCTGCTCCGTCAGCGAGCAGCGCAACGAAACGCGGCACGCCGCCCGCTCCGCGATGTCCGATCCAACGCACGAACTCCTCCGCCTGGGCATAGGCGAGCTCGCTGCCCCCTTCAGTGGCGGGAAAACCGGATGCGAGTTCACCGAGGTCGAGCAACGTGTGAAAGAAGGCGCGCATGGCAAGCGCCGGTTTGCCCTCGCGGAAGAGCCGCCCCTCCGCGACCTGCGCCAGTCCTTCGTCCAGCCAGCGCGGCACGGGCGGCCGACCAGCTTCCGCGCGCGCCGCCGCGAGAGCGAGGTGCGCGAGTTCGTGGGTGAGAATGCCTTCGACCCGCCGGAGCGCACCGGACTCTGCATCCGTGCGGATGAGCATGCGGCCTTCGGCTGTGAGTGCCACGCCCGCGACCCACGGCTGCAACTCCGCTCCCGTGGCTGTGCGCACGCGCGCAACCAGCGTGTCGCCGTCCGGCACGAGTTCGAGCAGCGTGTGTGCCGGTGGCGGAAGGCCGAGCGCCGCGCGCACCCGGCCCCGCGCATCCGCCCACGCATTGAGCATGGCGATGCCTGCACCACGTGCGGATTCCTCGCAGCGAATCTCCAAGCCAGGGCCGGTGAGCACGACCTGCGCAGGCAGCCGCGTCGCGAAAAAGAGAAGCGTCAGCACGCACCAGCCCATGCAGGCAGTCTAGCCCGCGCGTTCGTGCGCGAGCTCAGCCCCCGATGTCGATGGTGGTCTTGAAGTGGAGCTTCGCCACATTGTCGAGCATGCGCCGCCCCTTGGCGGCAATCAGCGCGCGACCGGCCTTGAGCACCGGGTCACCCGCGCCCTTGGCAAGCCGCACGCCGAATTCCTGTTCGAGATGCTTCAGCCCCTTCAAGAACCCGGCACGCGCGAGAATGCTCGCGGC
>SXUL01000105.1 GCA_005790545.1 Planctomycetia bacterium
AGGCAGCGCGCGAGATGCGCGGCCGCGTGGCAGGCCTCGTGGGGGATGGTTCCGTGCGCGTGCACACATTTCATGGCTTCGCCGCGACGTTCCTGCGCGAGGAATTCCCCGTCATCGGGCGCAGCGGCAACTTCACCATCTATGACGAAGCGGACAGCACGGCGCTCATGAAGCGCGTGCTGGAGGAGATGAAGCTTGATCTTCAGCAATGGAAACCGGGCCCGCTTCTCGGGCGCATCGGCCGCTTGAAGGAACGGCTGATCACCCGCGAAGACGCCGCGCGCGGGAGCATCGGGACGGATGCGATCATGCTGGATGCGTGGGAACGGTATGACGCCGCACTGCGCAAGGCGGAAGCCTGCGACTTCGACGATCTTCTTCTGCAAACGCTCAAGCTCCTCCTCAACGAAGAGAGTGTGCGTACGCGCTGGCAACACAGGATCGAGCGCGTGCTGGTGGATGAGTACCAGGACACGAACCAGGTCCAATACGGCCTCGTGCGCACGCTGTCTGCGGCGACGGGGCATCTGTGCGTCACCGGAGATCAGGACCAGTCCATCTATTCATGGCGCGGCGCCGATCCCTCGAACTTCGACCGCTTCCTCAAGGACCATCCTGCCGCGCGCATCGTGCGCCTCGAAGAGAATTACCGGAGCAGCGCGAACATCCTTGGCGCCGCGAGCCGCCTCATCGCCTGCAACAAGCGGCGCATCCCGAAGACGCTGCGAACCTCGCGCCCGGCGGGCGAACCCGTGCGCATCGTGGTCTTCCAGGACGATCAGGATGAAGCGCGCGCCATTGCGGGGAGCATCGAAGAGATGCTGCGCGAGGGTGTTTCTCCGCGCGAGATCACCATCGCCTACCGCACGAACTCGCTCTCGCTGCCCATCGAACGCGCCCTCTTGGGGCGCGGCATTGCCTATGAGGTGCTGGGCGGTCTCGAGTTCTTCGCGCGCGCGGAAGTGAAGGACCTCCTCGCTTGGTTGCGCTGGACGGCGAATCCGAAGGATCTCGTGAGCTGCCGCCGCGTGATGAACGTGCCGGCACGCGGACTCGGCGACGGTGCACGTGAGAAACTCGAGAGCCTCGCAGCGGATGTGGGCCGCACCCTGCCGGAGTTCCTGCGCAGCAGCAGCAGCCTCGACGCACTTCCGGAACGCACGCGCAAGTCGGCCCTCGCCTGCCGCAAGCTGCTCGTCGACATCGACGCTGCACTCGCGCGCGCGCCGGGTGTGCGCGGTTTTGCGGAACAGCTCCTCGAACTCACCGGCTACGCCGCGTGGTGGAGAACACGCTCCGAGAAGGCCGGCTCGCTCGACCCCTTTGGCAACATCGGACAGTTCCTGAGCCTCGCGGCGGAATTCGACGAGTTGAAGGGCGGTTCTCTCGCGGACTTCCTCGCCGAGATCAGTCTGCTCACGGACCTCGACCGCGACGAACCGGAGACGCCCCGCGTGAATCTCATGACCCTGCACACAGCCAAGGGTCTTGAGTTCGATCAGGTCTTCATCGTGGGCGTCGACTACGGAATCCTGCCTCACTTCTGGTCAGAGCTTGAAGACCGCGACGATGAGGAAGAGCGGCGGCTGCTGCATGTGGGGATGACGCGCGCGCGGAAGCGCCTCGTGCTCACCGCCGCCCTCGTGCGCTCGCGTTTCGGACGCACCACGTCCACCGGCCCCTCGCCCATGCTGGACGAACTCGGAACCGCCGGGGTCGAGCGCTACGGCGAGGGTGCGAGCCGCGTGAGTACGCGCGAAGAGGCTTCGTTCACTGTCTCCCGCGAGGAGGCCATGGACGACATGGAGGATCATCCGCTGGCGCTGCTTCGCGAAGGAAGCCGCGTGTTCCATGCGGACTTCGGCGAGGGCGCTGTCGAGGCTGTCCGTGGCCGGGCCCGCGGATTGGACAGCAAGGTCGTGGTGCTGTTCGATGACGGAGCACGGCGGACGCTGATCCTCCGGCATGCCGGCCTGACGCTGCTCGACGACTGAGCCGCGCTATAGTCAGGGTCCCCTGTTCGCGCACCCGTGATCACACTCATCCTCGACATCCGCGGCCGCCGCGAGACCTATCCCTTCCACGCCGATACTGTCGTCGTGGGGCGCGCCGAGGACTGCGATCTCCGCATCGACTCACGCTTCGTCACGGGTCGGCACTGCCGCATCGAAAAGCTTCCGGATGGCGGGTTCCGCATCGCCGACCTCGACAGCCAGAACGGCACGCTCGTGAACGGCGCCGATGTGCAGCAGACGCGCCTCGCGCCCGGGGACGAGATCCGTATCGGCCCCGTGCGCTGCTGGTTTCAGCATGCACCGCGCGAGGTCACAGCACCCATCGGCACGCCCACGGAAGTGACGGACAGCGGGGAGACCGCGGAAGTCAGCGTGAGCACTCGTGGACGCACCATCGACAGCAGTGCGGCGGAGCATGCACTCCGTGAGCTGATGAAGGAACTGCGCAACACGCACGGTGACCAGCGCGGCCTCGCCGAACTGGAGCGCCTCGTACTCGATGTCTCCGGCCGCATCTTTCCGAAGCCGGCCTTCCAGAGCTCTCTCGACGCCGCGCGCGTCAGCGCACTGGCTCGTTCCATCGCCACCAGCGACGATTTCGAGCGCACGCTCCAACTCATCATGGACGCGGCCACCGAGCTGACCTCCTCTGAGCGCGGGTTCCTGGTGCTGCGTGATGCCAATGGCGCCTGGCGCGTGCGCTGCGCGCGCAACTTCGACCATGAGTCCGTGAAGTCACCCGAGCACAAGATCTCGCGCAGCCTCGCCGAGGAGGTCGCGCGCACGGGACGGCCCGTCATCTCCGTGAATGCGCAGGATGATGAGCGTCTCACCGCCTGGAATTCCGTTGCCAACTTGAAGCTGCGCTCCGTCATCTGCCTGCCTCTCTTCTTCCGCGAACGCGTCATCGGCACGCTCTATCTCGACAATCGCTTCCGTGAGGGGAACTATGGCGAGCGCGAACTGCGCCTGCTCGAGACCTTCGCCGATCAGGCCAGCGTCGCCATCGAGAACGCACGCCTGCTGAAGGAAAACACGGAACAGGAAAGCGCGCTCAAGGAAAGAAAGCGTGAACTGGAGGATCTCGCCGAGGTCCTCGAAGCACGCGCGCAGTCCACGCGCGCCGACATGGCGCCTCTCGCGCGCAGCGCACTGCAGCACGACTACTCCGCGATCATCGGCGAGAGCACCGCGCTGCTGCACGCGCTGCGCCTCCTGGATCGTGTCGTGGCCAGCGACCTGCCGGTACTCATCACCGGTGAAAGCGGCACGGGCAAGGAACTCATCGCAGCAGCGGTTCACGCAAACAGCGCGCGCAAGGACAAGAAGTATGTGAAGGAGAATTGCGCTGCCATCCCTGAATCGCTTCTGGAAAGCGAACTGTTCGGCCACAAGCGCGGGGCCTTCACCGGTGCTGTCGCGGATCGCCGCGGTCTGTTCGAGGAAGCCCACGGCGGAACGATTTTCCTGGACGAGATCGGCGAGATGAGCCTTGAGATGCAGGCCAAGCTCCTGCGCGTGCTTGAGAACGGCGAGATCCGCCCTGTCGGCAGCCACGAGGTGCGCCGCGTGGACGCGCGCGTGGTCACCGCCACCAATCGCGACCTCGAGCAACTCGTGCGCGAGGGGCGCTTCCGGGCAGACCTCTTCTTCCGGCTGAACGTGGTGAACATCCCGCTCCCGTCGCTGCGTGAGCGCATGGAGGACCTGCCGATCCTCATTCGGCACTTCCTCGACCTCGCGGCCGAACGCATGCGCATCCCCGTGAAGACCGTGGACCCGCTGGCCATGCGCCAGCTCCGTGGCTGGCACTGGCCCGGGAACATCCGCGAGCTGCAGAACGAGTTGCAGCGCGCCATGGCGCTCTCGGGTCAAGTCATCACCGCGGAGGATCTGTCGGCTAATCTGCGCGAGGCGCGCCCAGCTTCTGCAGGCAGCGGTGCGGGTCAATTGAAAGATGTTGCGCGCGTGGCCGCCGGACAGAAGGAAATCGAGATGATCCGGCGTACCCTCGAGGAAACCGGATTCCTCAAGGCCGAGACCGCTCGCCGGCTCGGTATTTCGCGCCCAACGCTGGACCAGAAGATCAAGCAGTTCGACCTCGACGCCTTCGTGGCGGAGGGCAGAAAGCGCCACGGGCGGTAGCCGGCTCCGCCCCCTCCCGGGAAGCTCCGCTTGGAGCCCAAGGAGCCTTCGGCCAGAATAGGAACCACCTGTGCGGAGCATCGCGTGACGGATCCGAGTACTGAATCAACCCTCTGGCTCTCTGAGGATGGCGCTTGGAAGCGCTGTCCGCTGAAACAGGGATTGCAAACCGTCGGCCGCGACATGAGCTGCAGCATCAACCTGCAGCACCCGCGCATCTCACGCAAGCATGCCGAGATCGAGGTTGCGGCGAACGGCTGCTTCGTCACGGATCTCGACAGCGCCAACGGCACGCACGTGAATGGTCACGCCGCGAAGGGGCGCACCCCGCTCATTCCCGGAGACGTGCTTCATTTCGGTCCTGTCGAGGCGCGCTATGGCGACGAGGCCGAGGCGTTTCCGCCAGCTGTCACTGTTCAGGCGACGGCTTCAACCACAACGAACGCGGCCGCCGGCACCCAGAGCACCGAACGCATCCGTCGCGCGACGGCACGCCGGAGCCCGTGGGCCTCTGTGCTCACACTGCTCGTCCTCGTTGCAGGAGGATGGTTTGCCTTCGACTGGTACCAGCAATCGCGGGCCAATGCCGCAACCCACGCCGAGGAAGCGTTGCGCCCGCTGGAAGATCTGCACCCCGAGCCCGTTTCGAATGCGGAACAAGAGCGTTGCCGCACGGAGTTCCTCAGCGCAATCGAGTCCGGCCGGTACGAAGAAGCCGAGTCCCTCGCTTGGGGCCAGCACGCGACCGCAGAACTGCGCCAGCTCTACACCGACGCACTGCAGGCCTTCGCTGGTGATTTGTGCCGCGACGCGGAAGCAATCGGAGCCAGCCGCGGACCTGCAGCGGCTGCGCAACACCTCGCGACCGCGCTTGAACGCGTGCCGCGATCTGCACGCATCCGCGGCGAGATCGTCGCGCAGATCCAGCGCCACCGGACCGCAGCAGATGCGCTCGTCGCCGCCGAAGCCCAGCGCCACGCGGCCGAAGCAACCGCGGTGACCACGGAGGCTCCGAAGGTCGAAGTGCCGAAGGATCTGAACCCCGCCGCAGGCGCCGTGACGGCCGCTGACCTCGACGCCGCCAAGGCCGCGTTCGACCAGCGCGCCCTCGGGGAAGCACGACGCCTCGCCGGCAACATCGTCAGCGGGCGCGCGAGCCCTGCGATCCGTGGCGCTGCCGAGAGGCTTCTGCGCAAAGTCGAGGCGCACGAAGTGCTCGCGGATGGCCTCGGACGCACGCTCGCCGCATTGGAAGAGCGTCGCTGGCCCGGCATCGAGAACGCTGCGAAGCTTGCGGCGAACCGCACGGGACTGAGTGTGCAAGGGACGGACGGAGTGCGTGAACTGCCATGGAAGGTCGTCAGCGCCGAACTTCTCGTCGGCGCCGTGCGTCAGGCCGCTCTGACTCCTCCGGAACTGGTGGCCGCAGCAGATGTCCTGCACGGTCTCCAGGCCGCGGATGCCGCCGACCCGCTGCTCGCGAAGGCACTGCAACTGGACAAGTCGCTGAAGGCGCGCGTGGATCAGGTGTTGGCGGATGCGCGGAGCCTCGTGTCCGTTCCTGAGGGCGGCTTTCTGCTCCTCGACAACCAGTGGGTGGCTGCGGCGGACGTGGCGCGCAAGGCACGTCGCGAGGAACTCGACCGTGACGCCAAGCTGCTCGCCGGTTCAAAGCCCGAGGAACGCGAAGCAGCTCTCGAACGACTGCTCGCATCCGGCGACGCTGGGAAGGCCGCGCTCCGGCGCGGTCTCGTCGGAGCGCGAGCCTCGGCGCTCGCGGAACTCCGCAAGCAATCCGGATTCCAGCAACTCGAGACCCTGCATACGCGCAGGCTCGAACTCGACCGGCGCAGGAGCTTCGCGCTCGAACTCATCTTCGACACCACGCGCTATCCCTATCCGTACCGTCCGCCGGAAGCGACCGCCGAAGCCTTGCGCAACTACCGCGAAAGCCAGCCTGAAGTGGACCGGCGCGTGGCAGCCGTGCGCGAACTCTGGCAGGAGGACAAAGCCGTTCCCTTGCCGGCGTCGCTCAGAAAACTGGTGCAGCGCCTCGCCGAGATCGATGCCTGGGCGCTGCGCGCGGAGATCCGATTCGAGGACGAGCTTGGCTGGATCATGCAACTCCCCGACGGCAAGGACGTGAACATCGCCAGTGTGGCCACGGACCCGAAGGACAGGGAGCGAATCGATGGCTCCGCAGAGGTCCTGAAGCTCAACGAAGCGAGGCCCGGAGTGGCCAATGCGGGCGAGCGTGAGCAGTGCCGCATCACCAACGAATACCGCCTGATGATGGGCTGCTGGGCGCTGCGTCTGTACGACCGCCTGACGCGCACTGCCCGCGGTCACTGCGAGGACATGACGCGTTTCGGATTCTTCGCGCATGATTCGCCGGTGGAGGGCAAGCACACACCGCTCGACCGCGTGACCTTGCAAGGCATGAAGCCGGAAGGACTGAGCGAGAACATCGCCATCGCCGGGGGCGCCGGTCAGGCCCACAGCGGCTGGGTCCATTCACCCGGGCACCATCGCAACATCCTCATGCCCGCCTGGCGCATGCTGGGCCCGGGCAACAATGGTCGGCACTGGTGCCAGAATTTCTCCATCCGCGATCGCGAACCCGAAACGGAGGCTGGTCGCTGAATCATGGAAGGCCGTTTCACCATCCGCGATGCCGGTCGCGAGCGCATCTTCGAGATCTGCGATGACGTGACCAGCATCGGCAGCGGCGAAGCCGCGCTGCTGCGCCTCAAAGACACCAGCGCCTCCAAGATCCACTGCGAACTCCGTCGTACCGAGGCCGGGTTCAAACTCGTGGATGTCGAATCCGCCACGGGCACCTTTGTGAACGACCAGCCTGTGAACCAGTGCATGCTCCGCGATGGCGACGTGGTGCGCCTCGGCCAGGCGACCCTCACCTGGCGCGGCAGCAACCCGCGCGCGAGTGCGCCCGTCATTCCCGCCGCCCCCATGCGCCGACTGCCCGTGGATGCCAAGGGCGAGGTGCGACGTTTCTATCGCCATGATGCGCCGAAGCGTTCCCCTTCCATCGTCATCGCGCTGGCTTCGGCACTGCTCCTCGGCGGTGCCGGAGTGCTGTGGCTCAATCTGAACCGCAACGCATCAGACAAGGACGCCGCGCGACGCGACTTCGACGCCTCGCAGAAACTGCTGCGTCAGGAGACGCTGCCCGCCACGCGCGATGCCCTGAAGAGACTGCAAGTCATCGATGTCGCGCACTTCGATGCGCGCATCCTCGAGGGCGCCATGGAATCGGCCAGAAAACAGCTCGCCCGTCTCGATTTCGTGGATCGCTCGCAGCGCGCTGCGACGGAGCACACGCGCATCATCGCTCAATTGCAGGGCACCTCCACGGATGTCGCTCTGCTCGATGCCGCCGTGGACGACATGCGCCGTGAGTTCGGCGGCACGCGTGCCTTCGAGGATCTCGAGCATCGCCTTGATGCGCAGCTTCTCGCCGGGACCGGGCTCCAGCGCGTCTGGCAGTCCGTGGTGGATGAGTGCGAACGCCAGCTCGATACGCAGAACTTCGTCGGCGCCCTGCACGCCCTCGAGAAGGCTCGCACCAACGCGGAGCTGGTGCGCGTGATGGCGCGCCGACTCGCGCAGCAGGAAGAACGCGCGAAGGATGTCTGGCATGCCTTCCTGCGCGAGCGCCTTGAAGCCGCCCTGCGACACCTCCGCCGCGAAGAACGCGAAGAAGCGGTGCGCCTCCTGCGCATGGTCGCCGAGGCCGGCCTCGATCCCGAGAGCGCCAAGGCCCGCGCGGAGCTGGCGAAACCCCGCTCCTGATCCGTCAGGTGGAGGTGCCGCGGAGGCCCGCCAGCCCGAGGATTCCCGCGACCGCAACGGGCAGCCACGTGGCCAGCACCGGCCCCAGATCCTCGCGGCGCGCAAGTTCGAAGAAAATGCTCTGCAGGGCAAAAAGCCCGATGCTCAGTGCCAGCGCAATGCCGACTGCCACCCAGGCGCTGCGCTGCCGGGCGCTCAGGACGAGTGGCAGGCCAAGAAGGAGCAGCACCACCGCGCGCAATGGATAGGCATAGTGTCCGTGCAGAAGCAGTGTGAGCACGGGATGATCCGGCTTCCTCACCAGCTCGCCTTTCAGTTCGGAAGCCGACAGGAGAAACAGCCCGCGGCTGTGAATCTCCACGTCGCGCGGAGTCAGGAACGGCGCCAGCGGGAAGTGCAGCTCGCCCTCGACGCGCGTGTGCGGCGCCGGCCACCAGCCATCGCCACGCCAACGGAGTTCCTCGACCCAGGCATGAGGCGCATCCGGTCGACCTTCGCGCGCGACGGCCACTTCGAGCGCCGCCTCCGCCGCTGGCCGGTAGCGACCGATGAGAAGAATGTTCCCGTCACCGCCGCGCGCCATGGGCAATTTCTCGATGGCGTCGTCCGCACGACCACGGTGCAACTGCTCCATGCGGTGCCGCTGATCGGCAAGTCGCGGCAGCCATTCTTCGCGCACCACGGAAAATCCGAGGGCCAGCAGGAACCCGGCGAGCAGGATCGGCAGCGCAAGCCGACGCAGCGACACGCCCGAGGTCACCACCATCACCAGCTCGCCGCGCCGGGCCATTTGCTGGATGGTCCACATGCCACCCATGAGCGTGGCGAAGGGCGCAGCCTCCACGAGAATGAACGGCAGTTGCACGGCGTAGTAGCGGCAAAGCCCGCCGGCGAGACTTTGCCCGTTGGCTTCAAAGGCACTCGCGGCCCCGTCGAGGGCGCCCATGCGATTGAAGAAGTGGATGAGCACGAAAATGCCCGAGAAAAACAGGAGAGCGGCCCCCGTCGCGGCCAGGAATCCCGCAAGCACCAGCCGATCGAAGCGCTTCATGGCTGATCCAGCCTGCGCAAGCAGAAGACCGCCGCGAACAGCAGCACGAGATCGCCGAGGAAGTAGATCGCGGGCGCATCGATGAGTCCGCGCAGGAAGATCCAATCGCTGAGCATGGCAAGCGGATAGTGCACCAAGGCCACGACCGCAAATCCGGTCAGGAAGACGAGCAGGCGGTTGGCGCGCCCGCGCAGCATCCCGAATGCAGCGCCGAACACCACGCACACGAAGGGTGCCGCCGCAAACCCGAGCCGCAGCCCGGCCTTGCCACGAGCGTTGCGGGCGCTGCGCAGGAGTTCTCGTCGCTCATCCTCCGGCGCGCTGGCGGCGGCCGATTCCGCCGCGACCGCCAGGGCAGCCAGCTCCGCCCCGCTGCGCCCGGAATCTCTCCGGGGTACCGATTCCCGCTGCGAGAGTTCATCCAGTGGCAGGGCGAGCCGCAGTTCACCGGCCGCAGCCATGCCTTCCCCCCGCGTCCAGCGCCGCACGCCGCGCAACGCAAGATCGAGACCGCCGGTCTGGCGATCGAAACGGGGCAGCGCCGTCTCCGCGACCGTGTGCGCCTGCACGCGGCGTGTGTTGTCCAACTCGACGAGTTCAAGGCCATGCAGCACGAGCCTTCCACTCGCGTCCGCAGAGCGGCCTTTCCAGTGCGCCTCAAAACCGCGGCCACTCACGACGCTGTCGCCGAGAAGGATGTCCTCGACATGGCTCAGGAGATCGCGCGTCATTTCGATGCGGCCCTGCTGATACGCCGCCGGGATGATCTCGTCCTGAAGCAACGCGAGACCGAGAGTGGCGGCCGCCCCGAAGAGCAGCGCAGGTGCGAGCAATGGCCAGGCACTGACCCCCGCCACGCGCATGGCCGTCGCCTCCCCCTCCTCCCGGAACCGGGCGTAGGTGAACAACGACCCCGTCAGCACCATGAGGGGCAGAAGAAGCTGCAGGTTGGCGAGGAGGTTCAGCCCCGTGTGACGCACGAGGAGCACGAAGGGCAGTCCTTCGGCGCGCTGGGCCCCGAGAACGAGGGCCAGTGAAATGACGAAGAACACCCCCGAAAGCACGGCTCCTGTCAACAAGGAGTTGAGAGCCAGTTCCCGCAGCAGCTGCTTCTGGATCAGTTTCATGCTGCGTGGTGAGCATAGCAGTGACGGGACGGGGTTGATTCGGTGGCCCTGATTGTGGACACTCGTATCCCGCCGGTGAACGACCCATGACAGATCAGGAACAGGATCCACAATTCGAGAAGGCCCTTGCCTATTGCCTCGGCGCGCTGCGCGAGGACCCGGATGCGCACTACAAGGAAGTGCGCCGTGCAGCACGCGCTGATTCCGGCATCGCGCTGAAGCGCCACGTGTGGACCGCCGCACGCGTGCAACTCGGCCTCAAGGTGGATGACGATGGCGAAGGCGATGAGTCCGCACCAAGAACCGCCAGCGCGACACCCCCGCCACGCGTGAACCCGCTGCCGCCACGCACCATCGCCCCCGCACCGCCGCGTCCATACATGCCCCCGGTGCACATGCCTGCGGAGCGCATGCCACCGCGCGCCCCCGAGCGGCCCTTTGCGTCACCTGCAGCACGGGATGCTGCACCTCCGGGCGATCCTTGGCGCAAGCGGCCGGCATGGGCGATGCCGCAGACTCCCGCGGCCACTCAGGATGCGTGGTTGGCGACCAATGCGCGTCAGCCTGGACGCAAACGCGAATTGCCCGAGATCTTGAAGCAGGCCCGCAATCCTGTGGAATTCATGGTGGGCTACCTCCAGCAGGTGAGCCGCGAAGCGAATTTCGACGAGGTTGCCGAAGCCGCCGAGGAATTCGGATTCACCGTCTACCCCACGACCTTCGGTCGCGCCCAAGCCATCGTGGGCATCGTCGAAGGCCCGCAGCGCGTGCAATCCCATGGCAACGCGCCAGCCGCTCAGGCGCCGTCAACGACGGTTGCACCGACAACATCCGGAGCTTCATGGACAGCGCCTGAAACCACGACACTCGCTACCGCTGCGACAGCAGCGCCCGCCTCGGCCACGGCGAATGACCCGCTGAGCGGTTTGCTCGCCTTCTTCCATGGCCTCGATCAGCGCACTGCAGCGTCCTCCATGCTGCGCCACGAAATGGCACTGATGCTGCACGTGGTGGAAGAAGCGCTGCGCTTCGAAGCGCCCGTCGCGGAAACGGCGTCGCCCGAAGTCCCGGCTCCGCTTTGAGCTTCTGAATAGCAACGGGGGCCATGCCGCGCGTGCGGCATGGCCCCCGTTGTGATGAGTGGATGCTCAGTTGCCGGCGAGGCCGGCGATCTGCGAGAGCACCTCGCGCAGGCGAGCGACTTCGGCATCGAGGCTGCGCATGTGGTCGATCACGCCGCTGATGGCGCTATCCGCGCTGGTTCCTGCGCGCGCTGCCTTCACGACCGCCTTCGGAGCTGCCTTGAAGGTCGCCTTGGGAGCGGCCACCGGTGCCGTCACGGCGACCTTGCGCGGACGACCGGGGCCGCGACCGCTCGGGGCCTTGGGCGCAATGCCCAGTTCCTTGCGAGCGAGCCCGAAGATCAGCGGGTAGACATGGAAACCCTTGGCCTTGGCGGCCTTCTTCACTTCGAGCGGCTTCATGCCCGCATTCTTGGCGAGCAGGCTGGCAACGAAGGTGACGGTTTGTGCGCGTGAAGGACCGGTCTTGGATACTGGCATCGGATGACTCCAGAAAATGGTGTATTGGGGGACAGGTAACAACAGAGAATAGCCGCCCGGCGGGGCGGCACAACCATGGCTCAGCGCTCGGGCGTGCGCCGCAGAGCCACGGCAGTCAATGCCGCAGCCGCCACGGGGTCGCGTGTCACGCTGGCCCATGATGGCGGAAACGTGACCGCCTCGGGAATGGACGCATGCTCGAGAATGCGCTGCACTGCACCATGGGTTCCCGCCCGGGCATGAAACCCGAGAGACATGGCTTCCGCAGCTCCAGCCAATTCCGGGGCCGTGGTCACAAACCCGAACTCGCGCGCATACCACGCGCCCAATGCCGCCAGAACGGGTGTGCCTGAACTCTGCGAATCTGCGGAATAGCGGATGCCCCCCTCCGTGGCGCAACCACGAATGAACTCGCGGACGCGTTGCATTGCGCCGTCGAGCCCCGGCTGGCCGCCGGCGCGAGCCACCAGCAGGACTTCCAGAGGCCAGGCCGTGATCACCACGTTGCTCTCATCCTTGTCCGAATAGCCGAATCCGCCGTCCACCTTCTGTCGAACCAGCAATGCGGAAAGCCCCTTCCGGATCGGCCCCTGCAGGCGCACATCAGAACCCGCCTGATTGGCCGCCAGCAGCGCCAGCAATGCGGGCGCGTGGTTGTAGAGCGCATCCGTGGCCGCTGGTCCGAACAAACCGTCCGGCCCCTGCTGGCGCATCAGAAACTCGATGCCACGCAGCGCCGCCTCGCGCGCTGGAGCGTCCTCGCGGGCTTCAAGGAGCGCGCATACCGCGAGACCGGTGATGCCCGTTGCATAGCGTTGGTCCTCCGGCCCTGTGGACACGATGGACCCGTCCTGACGTTGAGCCAGCGTGATTTCCTGCGTGAGGCGCTGGAGCAGCTCATTGCGCGCCGCAGCGGGATCCGGCATGTCCATCGGAATGCGTGGCAGCAATACCACGAGCAGGGTCACGAGAATGACGGTCCCAAGCACGCCGACGAGCAGCCCGGATCGTCCCGATGCCGGTGCCGGTCGAAATGCGCTGTGCGGCAGCCGCGCGCGCAGCCGATCCTCGAAGCCGGTTGGAACGCTCGAAGCGTCACTCTCATCCTGCCGCATGCGCTGGAGCAGTACGAGGTCCTCGCGACAATCCGCACAAGTCGCCACATGGGCCTGCAGCGAACGACATTGTCCGTCGTGCAATTCCCCGCGGACGTAGGCCGGCAATTCCGCGCTGCGCGCGCAGAACTCAGACGACGGCGCGTTCATCCGGCACACCCATGAGCGCGCGCAGATGGCGCAGTGCGTGGAACACGCGCGATTTGACAGTGCCCTCGGGAATACCCATCAGTTCCCCGATCTCGCGGTAGCTGAGCCCACCGTGAATACTGAACACCAGCACCTGTCTGTGTGCGTCACTCAACTGATCCAATGCGTCCACGAGCTCGATGCGTTGTCCCGCCTCGCGCGGTGCAGGCACCATGGCCAGGTCCCAGGCGCCCGGAGCCGAAACCACAGCTTCACGCCGACGTCTCGCGCGGCAGTGATCGAGGAAGGCGTTTCTCGCGAGGCGGAAAATGAAGGCGCGGAAGGGTGCGCGCGGCTGCCACTCACCCGCTGACTTGAGCAAGCGCATGAATGTGTCCTGGAGCACATCCTCGAGTTCATCGGGATGGGCACCGAGTCTGCGCAAGAGCTGCGTGAGCGGACGTTCAAGTCGCCGCACCAGCGCAAAGTAGGCTTCCTCGGAACCCCGCGCCGCACTCAACATGAGCGCGGTTTCGTCTCCGCGTTCGCTGTAGAGGGGTTGTGCTTCCGGGAGCGTCATGGGGGCAGTCTAGTTCTTTCCTGGTTCCATACGAAGCAGGAACTCTCGCTGCACATTGGCAGCGGCGGAACTCACGCATTCCAT
>SXUL01000014.1 GCA_005790545.1 Planctomycetia bacterium
TCCTCGAAGAGCAGCGAGCCGTCCGCACAGAGGTGCATGCCGGTGTAGGAGCCGGGTGGAAGCGTGAAAGTGCTGATGAGCGCAAACGTGTCCGCGCGCAAGCGACGCACCACACCCGCCGCGCTCATGACCCAGAGCGACACATCCCCGTCCGCCACGAGACGGTGCGGCACAACGCCGACGTTCTGCAACGTGATGTTCCCGCCGGAAGTCGGCACCAACGCGACCTGCGTCGAAGAGATGGAGGAAACCACGGCCCGTCCGTCGGGCAGCACGGCGAGATGCAGCGGCCCAAATGCGCTCGTGGAGACGAGATTCAGGCTCTGCACGGAGTTGCCCTGGATGCGCGTGATCCTGTTCGAGCCCGGACAGAGCACCCACACGATGCCGCCTGCAGCGCCGCGCATCACGGTCGGCCCCGCCGCGGTGTTCAGGGTTGTGGTGGACCACGTGAACGTCGCGGTGTCGAACATGCGCACCATTCCGGTGGCCAGCGGATTGCCCGCGTAGCCCGTGAGCACTGCAATGTTGCCCGCGCTCGTCCCGGCAATGCCCATGATGTTGGGTGTCATGACACCATTCAGCAGCCCCGCATTGGCGTTGTAGAAGTAAATGCCCGAAGTGGCGAAGTCGGCAATGGCCACGGTGCCATCGAGCATCTTGACCACGCCGCGCATGCCTCCGACCGGCCCGGGAAACTGCTGCAACAACTGCCCCTCGGGGCTGAGCACGAACACCGTGTTCTGCATCAGCACGCCGGCGTTGCGCACCAGCCACAGATGATTGTCCACCTGCCCGTCGAGAGGCATGAGACCTACCAGAAGCAGTCCGAGAATGCGGGCCACGGAAATGCGCTCCAGTCAGTGGAGCATCCGCAACTTCGATCTTGCAGCAATCCGCTAAGGTGTGCCCATGATCCCCGTTGAGGACGTGCGCCTTCTGGCGGCGGAAGGGCTGGTGTCTGCCCGCTGGCACTTCCCCGAACCCCCTTGCTGCGGGCCATTTCCGGCGGTTCTGCTCATTTCTGACCCGGATTCCGCAGCGACGGATCTCTGGCTCACGGAACTGCTCTCTGCCCTGCCACGACGCGGCGTTGCGGTGCTCCATGTGCTGGATCCGTGTCTCTCCACCACAACACTTCCGGTCCTCCTCGCTGCGCTGCGCACGCATCACCTCGCATCCAAGGTCCGCCTCGGGGCCGTGATCCTCGGGAGCGCTGCCCGGACGCTGCCTCCTCTCGAAGAGCTGGCCTCCTTCCTCCGTGCAGACCTCCGGCCTGAGTTGGATGCAGCCTGTAGCGCCTGCGTGCCCGCGCGCGGCGGGAACCTGCAAGCGGCCGCGGAGTGGAGCGCCGCGCGGAGCCTCGCCGATCACCTCCACAGCGTGCTGGTTCCGGCTTGGGAACAGCACGCGCGACGCCCGGGCACAGCCATCGGCTGAGGCCCCTCAGCCTTCGGGCATGAGCTCGCGCGCTTCGCTCGTGTCAGAAGGCGCTGCTGGAGGCGCCCCTGCTGCCGCTTCGCCCTCGAGAAGATTGCGCACCCACCATTCATGCGCCGCGGGATCATCCCGCGTCAGCAGGGCTTCGAGCTCGTTCCGCGGTTCGAAGCGTTCCTCGCGCTCCTGCATGGAAGACAAGGTCCCATCCGCACGGCGCGGCACATACCTGCACCAAAACCCGAGATGGAACTTCAGAAACTCCGTGAGTCGGCGCGTGCCGCGCTCATCGACACCGAAGTGTTCGCGGGCGAGTTCCACGTAACGGCGCATCATCGCGATACGTGCCTCGGGGCCGTCATCAACGACAGCACCGCGCGCCTCACTGAAGATCCATGGCTTGATGAGTGCCCCGCGCGCGATCATCACTGCGTGACAGCCGCTTTGCGCACGGAACGCCGCGATCTCGTGCGGGTTCAGGATGTCGCCGTTGCCGACGACCGGGATTTCCACCGCGGCACGCACCTCGCCCACGGCATCCCAGTCTGCAGCGCGGCGGTAGCGCGCGGCGCGTGTACGTCCGTGCACCGTGAGTGCTGATGCTCCACCGGCCACCGCAGCTGCCGCCACTTCGAGATAGTTGCGTGTGTCCTCCGACCAGCCGAGGCGGATCTTCACCGTCACCGGGACCGGCGCGATGGCCGCCACCATGGCCGTCACGATGCTCTCGATGCGCTTCGGTTTCCGGAGCAGCGCCGACCCGAGACCGCGGCGCGTCATCTCCTCGATGGGACAGCCGCAATTCACATCCACGAAGTCGGCCCCGCGCGTCACCGCGAGGCGCGCCGCTTCGGCCATCTCCTCACCGTTGTTGCCAGCGAGCTGCACCGCGAAGCAACGTTCGTCGGCAGCGCGCTTCAGCAGCGCGAATTCCGGGCGATGCCCGCGCAGCAACTGGCGCGAGAGCGCCATCTCGCCAAAGGTGATGTCTGCGCCAAGCTCCTGGCAGAGCCGCCGGTAGGGCAGGTTGCCGCCCTTCGTCATCGGCGCCATGATCACGGCGCCATCGAGCTTTGCGCGGAGGTCCATGTCTGGATGCTCCGCGCGCGCGAGCGCGGAGACAAGCGGACATGCACCCAGACGAGAAACGCAAGGCCCTCGAGGCCGTGGAAAGCGCCGTGCGGAGCCTCGACTGCGAGATCCTTCGCCTCGCCATCGGCAACGACAGGACGGTGCACCTCATGGCTGATCACATCAGCGGAGGCTTTGACATGAAGCTCTGCACCGCCCTGAACCGGCGTGTCCGCGACGAACTCGAAAGAGCCGGGCTGGCCGTGGATGACTGGGCCGTAGAAGTGGAGTCCTCCGGTACCGACCGGCCGCTCCTGCACGCCGAGCACTTTCAGCGCTTCAAGGGCCGCCACGTGTGCATCCGCATGCGCCAGGAGGGCCCCGAAGACCGGAAGCGCTTCAATGGCATCTTGCGCGGCCTCGAGAACGGCGAGGTCCTCGTCGAACTCGCAGACCTCGGCCTCGTGCGCCTTCCCTTTGCTCGCCTCGAGGATGCCCGCCTCGACCCGCGCTACGCCTGACCGCCGGCAGGGGCACATAGGGCAGCGGTTTCTGAGCCGTAGGTAGTTGGTGCTAGTCCAGAGGCAATCAGACGACCAGTAGACGCACGAAGCGTAGCGTTTGCCACTCTTGCACTGTGTCAGTGCACGAGCCTAGGATGTGGCGAAGAGCAGTGCACCAAGTCGACCAGAGAGCGACATGTCCATCAAGCTGCGGGATTCGACGGCTCGAGGTTTATGGACAGTCGGGGCCGAGTGAATTGACTGCTCGCGTGTGTGTGAGGAGTTCGCGATGATCCAGTTCCTGAACACGCTAGGGGCATTACTGCTCTTCTGTGCTTTCCTCGGATCCTTGGTGCTCTTAGCGATCCACGACAACCTCGTCGGCGCCATCTCCTGCGGAGTCATCCTGAGTCTTCTTGCATGGGCAGCGTTTCGCCAACGCAACAAACTGCTCACGAGAGTGGGAATCGCAGCTCAGGTCGGGCGCCAGCTGCAGATCTTGGAGGACTGCCTGCGACTCTGCAGAGAGAGTCGGAATCCCGCGGTGCGTGTGACGCGAGCCAACACCGCGATGGAGAAGATTGCGATTGTTGAGGAGCTCGCACCCGGAACAATTTCGAATCGGCACGCACTGACTGAGTACTTCCATGCCGTAGCGCTGGTGACTGAGGTCGAGAGCGCGTGGCGCAAGGCGCGCGAAGCTGGGACCGAACGAACTCGGGCGAAGCACATGGCTGCTGTGCGTCAGTTGCTGAGTGCCAAGACCATTACTGACCGCGACCTCGAAGCGGCCGAGGCGAACGATCCGATCGATGGGAACCGCCTCACTCTGTCGCGTCTTCTTGAGGAGGCTAGTGCGGTGGATGAAGACGAAGTGCCAGCTGAGTCATTAGTGTCACCGGGCGTGGCGACACCACCTCCCCTACCTCAATCAGATGGACTGCCTGCGCGACCGCCATCGCTTGCCCCACCGCGATGGATTCCTGCTGGCGAGTCTGTGAGTGTTGGCGGTCTGATAATTCCTGGCGGCATGATCTACTTTGGCGATCACGAGCAGGCCACTCATGCTGAACCATCGATGATTGATCCGGCATTGCCGGTTCAGTTTCGCAACCCAGACGGGGCTTGTTCTGCGGTGGAGATTGGACCGTGGTATGTGTACCTCACCCCGGCTGCTCGTGGCGTGTACCTCACCTGGCTCGCGGGCAACAGGATGGACGCCACAGCGGACATCAGATGCGCCTTTCTCTTTCTCGCAGGGATCGAGCGGCGCATTCTGTCAGACGGAAAGCGAAGAGACCTGCCCAAACTTGAGGTTGAGGCGATCCGTGCGGAGCTTGTTCGATTGCTCGACTCTTTCGGCACACGAGGAACGATTGGTAATTACGTAACGGGACTGTTGAGCGTGGTCGACGTAGCGTTCCGTCACGTGTATTCACTGCCCGCATTAGGCTTGGCGGGAGGCGGCGTACCTGCGCCCAGCTTGCGTGCCGGACTGGGCCGGTTTTCCATGAGGGACGAACCACTACCACCAGAATGGGCGCTCGGATGGGTCTGTGCCGCATCCGATATTCGAATCGCATCGGTCATGGAGCGAGTGCCTGAGGAGTTCAATGAACTGTTTGCCATGCGCTACCGAGTAGCGACCAATGGTGGACTTTTCGTCAAGCCAAACGCGACGCAAGTTTCCTGGCAGTACACGCCAGCAAGTCGGGCGCAGCTGTCTCGATATCAAACGATCACACTGGATGTGCCAGATGTGTTCCGTCTGACGGCCCCGCTGCGCACTCTTGAGGTGATTGCGGAGGAATGCAAGGAAGCGCTTGCTCCATTTGCTCGATTGATCGGGCGCAGCCCGGATGCTCGAGGCAGCCTGCCTGCATGGGCCGCTTTGCCATCGGACCTCGCTGCTGGGTGCATACCTCCACCAGTCTCCGCTCTTCGCACTTTGCTGGTGACCCAAATGGAGGCTGGTGATTCATGCGTCATGGAGACGAGCGCACTAGTTGCACAATGGCCGGAGAACTCCGATGGACGGCTGTCGAAGAGCGAGTCTGTTCAGTTCGCGGTAGTGTTGGAGCGACTCGGATTGGGCATCGAACCCGATGTGCGATTCGATGGGGCGACGCTGGGTGCATCACCGAAGGCAGTGGTGTACCGGTTGACTGATGGTGCGGCGGGGACGCCATCGCCGGCCTTCGGCGCGGCAACGCTCATTCTGCGTCTCGCCGCAACGGTTGCTGCTGCCGACGGCACCGTGAGTGAAGCTGAGCGCCGTGCATTGCTCGACCACGTAGGGAAAAACCTAGAACTCGACAAGGCCCAGAGCTCTCGCCTCGCTGCTCATTGGCAGTGGCTTGAGGCCACACAGCCCGATCTGTCTGGGCTCAAGCGGCGCTTGGAGCCCCTCGACATGCCACAGCGGACAAGCCTCGCGGGCTTGCTTCTCGGGCTCGTCATGGCTGACGGGCGTGCTTCGCCGCAGGAACTGAAACTGCTGGCGCGTGTGTACAAGCTGCTCGGCCTTGATCCGGACCGCGTTCACTCAGACCTTCATCAGTTCATGGTGGCGGGAAAGGACATGGGCGACGATCCTGTGGTCGTTGCATCAGCTGACAGCGCACCATCCGGCTACCGCATCCCCGGGCCACCAGCGACTCAGTCATCCGCTGTTGTCCTCGATTCGAATGCAATCGAGCGAAAGCTGAGAGAGACGACTGCCGTGTCTGCACTACTTCGCGGCATCTTCGACGACGAAACTGCTCAAGTTTCGCCAGCAGGAGACGGCCATCCAGTGGCCTCCGACCTCAGTCCGCGCATAGGCGGCCTTGATGTCAGGCACTCGAAACTCTTGCAACTCATTGCGTCGAAGCCGTCGGTGGCACGCGCTGAGTTCGAGGTCGTGGCCTCTGAACTAGGCTTGATGCCAGATGGGGCACTTGAAGTGCTCAACGAAGCAGCATTCACTGTGTGTGATGCTCCCCTATGCGAAGATGACGATCCCCTCGTTCTGGACCAGAGCGTCATGGAAAGGCTCATGCGATGACCGAAGGTAGTTTCATCAAGCCGCGCGACCGCGATGCTGTCATTCAGTCTCTTCGCGCGGGAGTGGTCCCTCGCCGTGGTCAACACTTGATCCAGGTGGGCCGTGTACAAGAAGTGAAGGCGCTGCTCGCAGATATCGGGCGCGTCGCTGATGGAGGCTCCGCTATCCGGCTGGTGATCGGAGACTACGGATCAGGAAAGACCTTTTTTCTCAACCTTGTGCGCTCCATCGCACTTGAGAAGAAGATCGTCACTGCGCATGCAGATCTGTCGCCCGAGCGGCGTTTGCACTCGACAGGCGGTCATGCTCGCTCACTGTTTGCTGAACTGATGCGAAACCTGTCCACCCGAACGAAGCCGGATGGCGGCGCAATGCCATCCGTCATTGAGCGATTTGTCACTTCAGCCATGGAGGAGGCTTCCCTCCAGAAGAGCAGCCCCGAATCAGTGATCCACGGGAGGCTGCAGCAGCTATCCGAGATGGTGGGGGGCTACGACTTTGCGCAAGTTGTCGCGGCGTACTGGCGCGGGCATGACACGGGCAATGAGGTACTGAAGAACGATGCGATCCGCTGGTTGCGAGGTGAATTCACAACCAGAACCGACGCCAAGCGGGCACTCGGCGTAAGGACCATTATTGACGATGAGTCCTTCTATGATCACTTGAAGCTGATGGCGCTTTTCACTCGTCTGGCTGGTTATGCCGGCCTGCTTGTGTGCCTCGACGAAATGGTGAACCTCTACAAGCTTGCGAGCACACAGGCGAGAACGAGCAACTACGAGCAGATCCTCCGGATCCTCAATGATTCGCTGCAAGGTGTGGCATGCGGTGTCGGCTTTGTGCTGGGGGGAACCCCTGACTTTCTGTCGGACCCTCGTCGCGGGCTGTTCAGCTACGGAGCACTACAAGGTCGTCTCGCGGAGAACAGCTTTGCTGTCGACGGACGTACCGACATGACTGGACCTGTCGTCCGCCTTGGGAGCCTGCAACCAGAGGACCTGTATCTCCTCCTCGGAAAGGTGCGTCTTGTCTTCGCAGGTGGCGATTCCAGTCGGTATCTCGTTCCGGACGATGCGCTCCGCGCATTCATGGAGCACTGCAGCAAACGGATTGGCGAGGCCTACTTCAGGACGCCGCGCACAACGATCAAGGAGTGGGTCAACCTTCTTGCCGTGATGGAACAGAATCCAAGCGTCAAATGGCAGGATCTCGTTGGTGCAGTCCACGTGGCACAAGAGTCGAACCCGGACCTTGCTCCCCTCGAGTCCGAGCAGAGGCCGCTCGACGGAACAGTCCCTGGCAGCACCACCCCGGGAACCTCAGATGACGACCTCACCGCCTTCAAGCTCTAGTGGTGGCCGCGCGTCCAGCGCGTTTGAGCACCTCCACGAAAAGGTCCAGCGCTGGGTCTGGGACCGTGGCTGGAGAGACTTGCGTGATGCTCAGGAAGCGGCCATTCCGCCGATTCTCGCCGGCAAACAAGACGTCATCATTGCCGCAGCGACCGCAGGCGGCAAGACCGAAGCGGCGTTCCTCCCTCTTGTTTCGAAGCTGTACGGTCAGCAGGTCCAAGGCATTGGCGTGCTGTACGTAGCCCCCCTGAAGGCACTCATCAACGACCAGTTCGGCCGGATAGAGGATCTTTGCGCCGCTCTCGAGATTCCAGTGCACAAGTGGCATGGAGATGTTGGCACCGATGACAAGCGTCGCGTTGTCGATCAGCCGTCAGGCATTCTGCTCATCACGCCCGAATCGCTTGAGGCCATGTTCATCCTGCGAGGGCCGCGACTGCGCCGTATTTTCGAGGGACTGTGCTGCGTTGTTGTGGATGAACTGCACTCTTTCTTCGGCACCGAGCGCGGGCGGCAAGTGCAATCCTTGCTGCATCGAATGGAGTTGGTGCTCCGTCGGCGTGTGCCTCGGATCGGTCTGAGTGCCACTCTCGGTGACATGTCGCTGGCCGCCGAAATCCTGCGCCCGGGCGGAGGGCCAGACGTAGTGCAGATAGTCTCCGCGGCCACTGGTCAGGAGCTTCGCCTTCAGGTCCGAGGCTACGAGCATGTTCCGCCAGCGGTTCGCCTTGAGCAACCCGGCTCGGTATGCGAGGCGGATTCCAGCAGTTCGTTGCTGAAGGTCACCTCTGGTGATCACGTTGCCATAGCCCAACATCTCTACGAGAGACTTCGTGGAGCTGACAACCTGGTTTTCGCAAACAGCAGGGGTGTGGTTGAGACCTATGCGGACTTGCTCCGGGAGATGTGTGAGCGAGACCGTGTGCCGAACGAGTTTCTCCCCCATCACGGCAGTCTTTCCAAAGCGCTGCGGGAAGATGTTGAGACGCGGCTGAAGGACCGCTCCGTGCCGCTCACGGCAGTCTGCACCAGCACTCTGGAAATGGGAATCGACATTGGCACGGTCAAGAGTGTTGCCCAGATTGGCCCGCCGCACTCGGTGTCCGCGCTGCGCCAACGCTTGGGGCGCTCAGGGCGACGTGGTGAACCCGCAATCATGCGCCTGTACATTCGAGAACCGAGGACCAATCCTGATGGTCCACCAGAAGATCAGCTTCGGACGTCCATTGTCCAGTCGGTGGCGACGGTGAATCTCCTCCTGGAGCGTTGGTGCGAGCCCCCCGAGGCTGGGTCTCTGCAGCTTTCGACCCTGGTGCAGCAGGTCTTGTCCCTGATCGCACAGTTCGGTGGAGTGCGTGCTCTAGATGCGTGGAACACTCTCTGTCAAACCGGACCGTTCAGGTCGGTTGACCAACCTGTCTTCGCATCCCTCTTGCGTGCGTTGGCCAAGCACGACCTGATCTCACAGGCTGGTGATGAGACATTGTTGCTAGGACTCGCTGGCGAGCGATTGGTTGGACACTACAGCTTCTACGCTGCCTTCGATGCCCCCGAGGAATACAGTGTGATTGCTGGAGACCGGAATCTCGGGAGGCTCCCGGTCACCATTCCTCTTGCTGAAGGCGAGTACATCCTGTTTGCCGGGCGTCGGTGGTGCATCACTTCGGTCGATGCTGACAAGCGGATCGTGTATGTGTCGGCATCAAGGGCAGGCAGAGTTCCCCTCTTCGGCGGCCAGGCTGGGATCATCCATGATCGCGTACGGCAAGAGATGCGGCTTGTCTATGAACGCGGCACCGTCCCGAGTTACCTCGATGCTGAGGCGGGGCGGCTCTTCATGCAAGGAGTCGAGACTTTCAGACGATTCAAGTTGCACCAGAACATCGTCGTTGAGGATGGGTCTACCGTCGTTGTTCTGCCGTGGCGCGGCGATCGGATTCTCTCCACCGTGCTCCTTGCACTCCTGAGCCAAGGTATGAAGGTGCTTCGAACCGGGCACGGAATCCAAGTGGGAGACACGGATCGCAACGCACTGAAGGAGCACGCCCATAGGCTTGTCCAAGACGGACCACCGTTGGCTCAAGCATTGGCGCAGGCCGCGTTGAACAAGAAGGGCGGCAAGCACTGTTGCTTCTTGTCCGAGGATCTACTCGATCTCGACTACGCATCACATTCACTGGACGTGGATGGAGCGTGGGAAGTGCTCCGCAACATTGCCGCTGACGACTGCGCTGTGGTCTAGCAGGATGATTGGGGACTCGCTCCCCATGAGTGCTTTGCACTATTCAAACTCTTCTCCTGCAACCGGTTGCTAGCATCCCGCCACAGCATGGTCTTCATCTCGGTTCTCATCTTCTGGCTGGTTTCGCTCTGCCTCCACGAGTATGCGCACGCGCGCGTCGCCTATGCAGGCGGCGACACGAGTGTGGTGGGCAAGGGCTACCTCACCATGAACCCGCTGCGGTACATGCACCCTGTCCTGAGCATCGTGCTGCCCATGGTGTTCCTGGCCCTCGGGTACATCGCGCTGCCGGGCGGTGCCGTCTACATCGACACGACACGCATCCGGAGCCGCGGCTGGCTCTCGCTCGTGTCGCTCGCGGGGCCGATGGCCAACCTCGCCATGTTCCTCTTCTGTGCGCTGCCCTTCGCACTCGGCTGGCACATCGGCCGGGATGATCTCGGATCCCTCTGGCCGAGCCTCGCCCTCTGCGCGTACTTCCAGGCCCTCGCCTTCGTGCTCAACATGCTGCCCATCCCGGGGCTCGACGGCTACGGAGTGATCGAGCCCTTCCTGCCGGACGGCATCCGCCAGTCGCTCGATTACGTGCGGCCCGCGGGGTTCTTCATCCTGCTCGCCATCTTCATCACCGAGAATCCGGTGAAGCATGCCGTCGGGCGCTGGATCGACACCTTGGTGCTCGGCCTCGATGTGAGCCCGGCCTATCTCATCGAGGGCCTCACTCTCTTCCGCTCGACGCTCTGATGGGAAGGGTGTTCAGTCCGTGACGATGGTGCGCGACTGTTCGCGCATGAACTGCTGCAGGTAATTCCTGCCGCCAGCTCCGCGGCCTGTTGTGCCCGAGTTCTTCCAGCCCGTGAAAGTCTGCGCATCCACCACAGCGCCCGTGGAGCCGCCGCGGCGGCGGTTGCAGTAGGTGACGCCCGCTTCGATGTTGTTGAAAAAGCGCTCTCGTTCGCCCGCATCCTCCGTGAAGATGCCCGCCGTGAGCCCGAACTCCACATCGTTCGCGCGCGCGACAGCTTCCTCCAGAGTCTGGAAGCGATTCACCGCCACGAAGGGCACGAAGAGTTCGCGCCGGAAGAGTTCGTGGCTCGCGGGCAGGCCGTCAACGATGGTGGGTTGCACGAAGTTGCCGTGTTCCAGTGCGCCTTCCAGCACGCGCTCACCACCGCAGAGCACGCGCCCGCCGTCCTTCTTCGCCAAGGCCACGGCCTCGACGAAAGTCTTGACCGCCTTGGCGTTGATGATCGGCCCCATCCATGTGGCCCGCTCCGCGGGGTGACCGATGACCACGGCCTTCACGCGCGCGAGAATGCGTTCGATCAGCGCATCGGCCACGGACTCGTGCACATAGAGCCGGCTGCAGGCGGAGCACTTCTGTCCGCTGAAGCCGAAGGCCGCGTTGAAGACACCCTCGGCCGCCTTGTCGAGGTCCGCCTTGGCCGTGACGATGATCGGGTTCTTGCCGCCCATCTCGGCGATGACCGGCTTCGCCATGTGCTGCTGCGCGGCGTGCAGGATGCCGAGCCCGACCCCCACGCTGCCCGTGAACACGAATCCGTCCACGTCCGGGGAATCGACCATGGCCTGACCCACCACGCTGCCACTGCCATGCACGACGTTGAGCACGCCGTCCGGCACGCCCGCCTCCTTGAGGCACTGATAGACCATTTCGCCACACAGCGGCGTGTCCTGCGTCGGCTTCAAGACCACGGTGTTCCCCGTGACGAGCGCTCCGACAGTCATGCCGGCCGTGATCGCGATGGGAAAGTTGAAGGGCGCGATCACCGCGAACACACCAAAGGGCACGAAACGGGTCTCGTTCATCTCGCCCGGGAAGGGCGAGCCCATGCGCGTGATGAAGCCGTTGTGCGCGCGCATCTGCTCCGCGTAGGAGCGGCAGAAGTCGATGGCTTCATCCACATCGATGCCGGCCTCGAAGCGCGACTTGCCATTTTCGGCAGTCATCACCGCGGAGAGCTCCGCGTGGCGCCGCGTCATCACGTCCGCCGTGCGATCGAGCAGCGCCGCGCGCTCCTGCCACGCTGTCGCGCGCCAGGCTGGCAATGCCGCCTTGGCAGCTGCCACCGCGGCAAGTGCTTCTTCGCGAGTCCCCACCGGAAAGCGCCCGACCAGGATACGCCCGTCAAAGGGCGTGAACTTCTCCGCGTGGGCCACATGGCCGGTCACGTCCTTGCCGCCGATGTGCTGCGGCCAAGTCCGCCCGAGTTCCGCTGAGAGCGCTTTCCAGGCCGCTTCAAAACGGCTGTGCACGGCTTCGACACTTCCATCCTGCGCAGCGTGAAACCACGTATTGATGTTGCGGAAGTTCATGGGCACGGTGTAGCACCGCAGACCTTCCGCGGCCACGCGCGGTAGCATCGCAACCCATGAGCGTGCCGAAGCGCCTCTTGCAGGTGATGGAACTCGCGCGCGCCCTCGCTGGCAACAGCTCGGTAGTGCCCGGCCCTCTGCGCATCGAGATTCCGGAGGACTTGCTGCACCCGGTCCCGGCGCCCGTGGTGGCTCCGCTCCTCGCGAACGCGGCCTTCCTCGCCCCGCTCATCCACGCCTTGCCCTCGCCCTTCCTTGCCGGCGTGGAACGCACTGCGCGGGAGCACGATCTCTGGCTCGATCTTTCTGTCGTCCTGCCACACGCAGCAGCCCACCTCCCGCCGTCACTTCTGGAACGCACTGCGCGCCTGCACATCGATGTGCCCGCGGGAACTGGAGCGGATGAGGCTGCGCCCGTTCTGGCCGCGCTGGCCAAGCCGCTCCGTGGCAGTCTCGAGCTCTCCGTCGCCACGGGCGTGGAGGAACCAGAGGCTCTGCTGCAATGGGTCGCGCTCGCAGGAACAGCGGCTTCGGCCACAAAGCTCGCCTTCGTGCCACAGTCCGAGGGCGCCCGCTGGACGCTCCGCGCTGCGCAGCGAGATCTTGCAACCGCGGCGCATGCAGCCGGGATCGGTCTGCAGCTCCCGAACGGCTTTTGTCTGGCGCCACTCCGGGCTCCCGATCCTCTCGACTCGTGGAACATCCTGCACCAGTGCCTGCGCTCGCTGCTTGCACTGCACCCCGAGATCTGCCCCTTCCCTTTCCTCATGTTGCGTGTCACTTCCGCGGGCGCCTTCGGGGCCTGCCCTGTCGCAAAAGGCCCGCAGCTCCCGCGTGGGCCGGGAGCGCATTCCAGCGATGTGGCCATGGGGCTTCGTGCGGCATTCCTCGCAGGAAAACCACCTCCCGCATGCACCGGCTGCACGCTCCGCGTCCACGTCACGGAATCCCTCGGCCACGAGGCGGGCTTCGTCCCCGCCCGCACCTGCCTCGAAGTCTGATGCGCATTGCCGCGCGCGCGCCGCATGCCACAATCCCCACCAAGGAACCGGAACATGCGCACGCTCAGCCTTCTTCTCCTCAGCTCCATCGCTCTTCTGGCCCAGCCCGGCCCCGAACCGAAGCCGCCCGCTCTCGAAGCAGCAGGTGAATCCTGTCTCTCGAACATCCGCCAGCTCACCTTTGACGGCGGGAAAAGCGGCGAGTCCTACTTCGCTCCCAGCGAGGACAGGATCTGCTTCCAGAGCGTGCGCGGCGACTGCCCGCATTACCAGATCTTCGTGCAGCGCCTCGACGGCACGCGCCTTGTGCGGGTGTCGCCGGGCAAGGGCCTCACGACCTGCAGCTTCTTCCACCCGACCGAACCCTTGATGCTCTGGGCGAGCACGCACCTCGATCCCGAAACGTACGGACCACCGCCACCGCAGGCTGGGCGCTATGCGTGGGACAAGCACAAGTCCTTCGACATCTTCGTGAGCGGTCCGGAGGGCGAGAACCCGCGGCGCATCACGGACGCGCCCGGCTATGACGCGGAGGGCGCCTTCTCGCCGGATGGCAAGCGCATCTGCTTCACCTCCGAACGCGATGGCGACTACGAGATCTACACCATGGCCTCCGACGGCTCGGATGTGCGCCGAGTCACCAACGCGAAGGGCTACGACGGCGGGCCATTCTTCTCGCCGGATGGCAAGAAGATCTGCTTCCGCGGTTTCCGCGACCCGGCCAATCCCCAGTTCGCACAGGTCTACACCATCAATGCTGATGGCACGGACGAGAAGCAACTCACCACGGATCAAGCGGTGAACTGGTGCCCGTGGTGGCACCCGAATGGTGAGTGGCTCATCTACTCCAAGAACGTGGGTGGTCACAGCAATTTCGAGCTGTTCTTGGTGCCCGCCGCCGGTGGCGCCAGTGTGCAGGTCACCACGCACCCCCTCGCGGATGTGCTGCCCGTCTTCAACAAGGACGGCACCAAGCTCCTCTGGACGAGCAAGCGCGCGGATGGCAAGTCGCAGGTCTGCATCGCGGATTTCAAACTGCCGGCAGCGCCCTCCACGGTGAAGTGATGGCGCGCTTCGCCGTGATCTCCGACATCCACGCGAACAAGAGCGCGCTGGATGCGGTATTCGCGGCCATCGATGTGGCCGGCATTCCGGAGACGATCTGCCTCGGGGACATCATCGGCTACGGCCCCGATCCCGAATACTGCACCGACCTCGTGCGCGCACGCTGCAGCCATGTAGTGCGTGGCAATCACGATCACGCCCTCTTTCACGGCGCAACGCACTTCAATCCCTGGGCACGCGACGCGCTGCTGTACACCCGCTCACGCCTCGATCCGCGTCAGGTGTGTGACGCAGCAGCCCGCGCGCGTTGGGAGTGGCTGCGCTCGTTGCCGCTGATGAGCTGGCGCGGCTCCTTCCTCTTCATCCACGGCACCCCCCGCGATCCTCTGAACGACTACCTCTATGCGGACAGCCCGGATCTCGGCGATGAGCAGGAACTCGGACACATCTTCGACCCCGTGGCCCACGCCATGTTCTGTGGACACACCCACGTGCCCTGCCACATTCGCAGCGATGGCTGCAGCGCCGACATTCAGGAAGATGGCGCCTCTCTCGAACTCGATCCCGAACTGAAGCACGTGGTGAATGTGGGCAGCGTCGGCCAGCCCCGCGACGGCAACCCGCGTGCAAGTTGGGTGGAAGTGGACGGCATCAGCGTGCAATTCCATCGCACTCCCTACGACATCGAAGCCACCGCAAGCCGCATTCTCGCGACCGGATTCCTCGACCCCTTTCTTGCCGAACGCCTCGCCGAAGGGGTGTGACGCAGCCGACGTAGAGTGTGCGCCATGGCTCTCCGCCGCGATACCGTTCTCTTCGTCGTGCTCTTTCTCGCGGCATTCGTCGGCACGGTGCTGTTGGTGGCGGGCACGGACATCCTCAAAGCCGTGGGCTTGGGAGAACCCGCGAGCAACGCATCCGAGCGCGGTGCTCAACCGGGCGGTCTCCCTGCGCCACATGCTCTGCACGCGCCGAGCGCGGCACCCGGCACCAACGCATCGAACGCGGCCGGGGGCAACACTGCCAACGCCAACACGAAACTCGCGACCCTGCATGTGGACGTGCTGCCGGACAAAGGGCAGGTCGGACTGGTTCAAGCTTCGCTCACGCCACCGGCGGGAGAACTCACGGACAACCGCAACGGGTCCTTCAGCCTCCGCGGTATTCCCCCGGGGCGCTATCGACTCGCGGTGTGGGCTCAGGGTTTCCAGCCCATCCGCGGCGAGTTCCTCGAGTTCGCTGCGGGAGAAGCGAAGGAACTCAAACTCGACATGCGCGCGGGCGTCACGCCCCGGGGCTTCACGCTGGATGCAGAAACGCGCATCCCGGTGGCCAACGCGCGCGTCGAGTTCGTCGGGCATGCCCATGTGCAGTCCGATGCGAACGGCGCCTTCGAGGTCCCGTGGGCTCTCGCGCCCGAAGCGCTGGAGGACATGGTCGTAAGCCATCCGGAGTACGACACCATTGCACTCCGCCGGCATGCCTGGGGCGATGTGAACCGCATGCAGATCGGGCTCGGCCGTGGCCAAGGGGCCGTCATCGGGCGCTTCACGCAGATGGGCACACGGGCACTCCCCGCCGAGGCTCGGGTGCGCGCGTACATGACCAACACGGACAACTCGCGCGAGCTGCGCCGTGAGCTCATCTTCAACACGGCGGAGGAATTCCAGATTCCGCGCATGACCTACGGGGCCTATGCGCTGGTCGTCGATTTCCCCGGCACCAACCTCCCCGCGCGCACGGAAGAAGTGCATGTGGGCTCACAGCAACCCGTGCAGGTGGTCTTCCCGTTCAGCGGCGGCATCCGTCTCGAGGGCACGCTGCGCGCGCGCGCTGGAGCGCCGCTGCCAACGCGCGTCGAGCTCATCGGCGAAGACGGCCGTTCAGTGCTCGAGGTCACCAGCGCCGCAGGTGGCGTGTTCCTGATGGAAGCAGCACCTGCAGGACGCTGGCGACTCCGCGTGCACTGGGGACTCCCCTGGTTCAACACGGATCATTTCGAGATCGGTGCCGAGGAGCCCGTGCAGCTCATGGAAGTGGACTGCGACAAGCAGTTGATCGTGCGCTGACTCAGCCGCAGGTGCCGCTGCCCATCTCTTCCGGTGAGATATCCTTCACGTGGGTCGCAAAGGTCCACTGATGACCCTCGCAGTCCCGCACGCGATAAGTGCGGTCTCCGTAGAACTGCGTCTCCGGCTCCGAGAGAACTTCCGCGCCCTCCATCTTCGCACGGGCGAAGTGCGCATCCACGTCATCCACGTAGACGGCCACGTGCGCGTTGAGCCCCGGCAGTGAGCGCGGGCCGAGGAACTTCAGCGCAGGCTGGGAGGAAGCCAGCATGAGAGTCTCGCCGTGCAACGCGAGTTCCGCATGCCCGACACGACCGTCCTCCATCGGAAACTGGAAGCGGCACTCGAAGCCGAATGCGCGGCAGAGAAACTGGATCGCCTCGCCGGCGTTGTCGTAGGCGAGATAGGGAATGATGAGCTGGTTGCCTTCGGGAGCATTCTTGACCATGGGAGGCTCCTGGTGCGGGTGAGAGACTGATTCTCACTATCGGGTGCGCCGGATGCAAGGGCGCACCCGGCCCATTGTCAGGGCAGGGGCTTCCGGAGCGCCGCTTCGAGACGTGGCAGTTCAACATGGCCAAAACCGAACCGCGCTCCGTCGAGGAAGATGACCGGCACCTCAAGCTCGTGGCGCGCCGCCAGTTCGGCATCATCATCGATGTGCCGTTCGACAAGATCGAAAGGCACGCGGAGCTTCAGCGTGATGAGCTGCTCGCGCGCCTCGTCACAGAGCGGGCACTCGCGCTTGGAGACGAGCAGGACTTCGTGCCGGCTGAGGGGTGTGCTTTTTTCGCGCCCTTCGTTTTCCGGTTTGCAGCCTGAAGAGCCGGGCGTAGGATTCATGAGCATGACCACGAGTGTAGATGCTCGCCACGCAGCTCGCCTCACCGGCGCGGAGAAGGAGCGTTACGTGCGCGCCCTCTTCGACCGCATCGCGACGCCCTACGACCGGCTCAACCGCCGGATCAGCTTGGGGCGCGATGAACGCTGGAGAAGCATGCTTGTGGAGGAGTCCGGCGCGGCAGCCGGTTACTCCGTGGTCGATCTCGGGACCGGCACAGGCGAACTGGCTGTCCAGTTCGCACATGCGACAGGCCCCGAGGGCCGTGTCACGGGTGTTGATCTCTCCGCCAACATGCTTGCCGTCGCGGAAGAGAAGGTGAAGCGAGCGGGCCTCTCCCATGTGGAGTTCCGGCAAGGCAACGCCTGTGCCACGGGGCTCCCTGCGAGTTCCGCGGACATCGTCTCCATGGGCTGGTGCCTCAGGAATTGCGGCGACCTACACGCCGCATTGCATGAAGTCCTGAGGATCTTGAAGCCCGGTGGCGTGTTCGTGTGCCTCGACATGTCGCGCCCGTCCTTCGCACCCGTGCGCGGCCTCTTCTTTCTGCATCGGCACCTCGTGCTGCCGCTGCAGGCGCGCTTCGCTGGAGCGGATCGCGAGGCGTATCGCTACCTCGCCTGCTCCACCGACCACTTCCCCGACCGCCGCGGACTCGAACACGTGCTGCGCACTGCCGGCTTCAACGGAGTCGGCAGCCGCGCGCTGATGCTCGGCGCCGTCGCTCTGCACCGCGCAGAGAAGCCCGAACACCCCTACGTCACGGATTGAGCGCGCCCCTGAGCTGCGTGCACTCTCGCCTGCGCCGCCGTGGGATGATGCGGACCGGCGGAGGTTCCTATCCATGCGCGTTCTCGTGCTCGTGCTCTTGGTGTCCTCGCTTGGTGCTCAAGGGCTCACGACAAGTCCGTCGCTCGCACCGGCTCTGCCGGCAGTGCGCGCGGAGGATGTGCTGAAGGACATCGAAGCCCTCGTGCGCTGCGGCACGAGGCACACGCTCTCTTCGCGCACCGATGCGCAGCGCGGCATCGGCGCGGCACGCGACCTCTTGGCGGCGCGCTTCAAAGCCATCAGCACTGCGCACGGTGGGCGTCTGCAAGTGGAGGTTCAGACCCACACGCTTCCGGCTGGACCTCGGGTACCCGCGGGCGTCACCCTCGACAACGTGATCGCCACGCTGCCAGGCAGCGACCCCACATCTTGCGTGATCATCGCGGGGCACTACGACTCGCGCGCCGAAGATCCGCTGGACTTCACCTCCGACGCGCCGGGTGCCAACGACGACGCGTCCGGTACTGCTGTGGTGCTTGCGTGCGCAGGCCTGCTCGCCGACTTGAAGCCGCGCGCATCCATCGTGTTCGCGTGCTACGCAGGTGAAGAGCAGAGCCTGCTCGGTTCCGCAGCTCACGCAGCGGCGCTGGAACAGTCCGGTTGTCAGGTCCTCGCCGTGCTCTCGAATGACATCGTGGGCGGCGTCACGGGCTCTTCGGGCCAGCGCGAGAACGGCATCGTGCGCGTCTTCAGCGAGGGTGTGCCCTCGGGGCCGTTGAACGAGCGCGGCAGACCTCAACGCAGCATCACTGGCAGCGAATCCGATGCGTCGAGCCGGCAGCTCGCGCGCCGCGTGCACGAAATCGCCAGCGCACTGGAGTCGGCCGTCAGGCCACGGCTGATCTTCCGGCAAGACCGCTTCCTCCGTGGCGGCGACCACAAGAGTTTCAACGACCGCGGCTTTCCCGCCATCCGTTTCACCGAGCCTCACGAGAACTACGAGCGCCAGCACAGAAATGTGCGCGAGGTGCAGGGCGCGCGGATGGGTGATCTGCCGGAGGCGGTTGATGGTGCCTACATCGCGGAAGTGGCGCGGTTGAATGCCGTGGTGGCGACGGAACTCGCGCTGGCACCGGAGCCGCCGCGCCAAGTGCGCATCATCACTGCGGACCTGACACCACACACCGAACTCCGCTGGACTGCGTCTGCGCATGCCGCGGCCCACGCCGTCCTCCTGCGGCGCACCCACGAACCGCTCTGGAGCGAACGACGCGCTGTGCCCGCAGGCGCCGAAAAGATGGTCCTCGAGGGATATTCGAAAGACGACTGGCTCTTTGCAGTGGAAGCCGTCGGCATGAGCGGCGCGCGCTCGTTGCCCGTGTTCCCTGCACCAGCCCAACGCTGAACGCGGAAGCGTTCATGTTTCACACATGAGCTCCGAGCATGGTTCCAGACGGCCCGCATGGCCGTGGAACTCACGATGCACCACACCCGCTGCGCCTGTCACCCCTCAAACTCCCCAGAAGCTCCGCTCGAAGAGGATGCCCTCACCGGACACCAGGAACTCTGGTGCATCGGCGACAGTTGCGCCGCGACAGCGCTGGCGGAACTCGTACCCGAAGCGCGCGTGGAACACGTTGCATCTACCGCGGACCTGGTCACGCGCCTTGAAGCTGGCGGCCGTCCACAGGTCATCGTCGCCTGCTGCGAATCCGGTGCGCACCCTTCCCTGCCGGTGCTCGCCGCCTTGCGTGCGCATCCTCACATGCCCCGCCACGGCGTGTTCGTGCGACTCTCGAACCCGCTCAGGACCCACGTGGTGCGCTGCGCGCGGCTCGGACTCGTGAACGTGCTGGCAGCGGATGCGGAGGCGGCGCTTGTGCAGCGGCGGCTGCGCGCGGCGCTCTGTCATCGCACGCGTGCGATGGATGTCAGACCATGAACGCCGTGACGACGTTGCCCACGCGCACCAGCAGAAAGAGCTTCGCCATCGTCGCATGAAGCGGCAGTCGGGCCGCCTCCCCGCGCATCACTTTCGTACCGAGGACAAGCTGCACCACCCACAGCACGAGCACGCACACAGAGAAGAAGATGTGAACGAAGAGCACCGTGTTGTCACCGGAGCTCACCGTCTCCACAGCCTTGCCCACGGCCGAAGGCTTGGAACGCAGGAACTCCACCGCAATCAGGAGCAGCATGTCGAGGACAAAGCAGAGCTTCATCAACTGCGCATGCAGCAGGCGACGATGGTGCAGTGCCACCCCGACGAGGATGAGCACCAGAATGGCCGCATTGAGAAGGTCATAGACCATGCGGTGGCGATTGTGTCACGACCCCCGGTCCCGTCAAGATTCCGGGACCACGAAGGACACTTCGCGCCTCAGCGCCTCAATCGTTCGGAGGGCGCGATGATCTGCGAGATGCGCAATCCATAGCGTTCGTCGACGACCACCACTTCGCCGCGCGCGACGAGTTTTCCGTTCACGAGAAGATCCACAAGTTCCCCGGCACCGCGGTCGAGGTCGATCACCTGCCCCTCGCTGAGCGAGAGCACATCGGCCAATGACTTCCGCACGCTTCCAAGCACCACGCTCACGGGGACTTCCACGTCGAGAATGAGGCCGAGGTTGTTGGCGGGCGTGGCGCTGGCCGCGGACACCTGGCCAAGTTCAGGAAAGGTGGCGGGAGCCACGGTGGTGCTGCCGCCGTGATCAGTGGATTCAGAGTGCGTCATGAGTGTGTTCCTTCAGCAGCGGGGTGAGCCGGCTCCGGAACCCCGAGTTGGAATGAGAGCCGCTGGCCGCGGCGGAAGAGCTGTCCTTCGAAGCGCGGCAAATCCTGCACGAGAAGCTGCAGGGGTTGGTCCGTCCTCGTGTCGAGCACGAGCACGTCGCCCACGGCGAGCTGCAGCACGTCTTCAACGTTCAATTCAGCACCACCAAGGCGCACCGAGAGTTCGAGCTGCACATCGGCGATGGCCTTGAGCAGGAGGTCTTTCGAGACGGGCGCCGGCCGAGCCGTCTCCGGCACATCCGAGCGCGGCGCGCACTGCAAATGCGGTTCGAGACCAGGCAGCGGCAAGGCGAAGCGGAAGGTCGCGCCCTCGGCGAAGCCGCTGAGGGAATAGCTTGCGATCAGGACCGGATCATCCGCGCGCGCTTCGCGGAAGAAGCGCGGCACACTCGTGGAGCGGAGCACGCGCGGAGTGAGCTTCACCCAGCGCGACCACACGGCTGCCTGCTCTGCGAGGAGCGCGCCCAGCACGTCGCCGAGCACGGCGCTTTCGGTCGTGGTGAGTTCGCGGGGCGCACCATCCGTGGTGCCCGTCCCGCCGAGCACGCGATCGAGAATCGCGAACACCAGGGGGTAGTCGAGGACGAGATAGCCGGGCTGACGCAGCGGCAGCATCTCGACAACGAAAGAACACGACGGTTCCGGCAACGCTTCCTTGAAGGATGCGAAACGATCGAGTTCGAGTGTCTGGAACTTCACCAACAGATCGCGGCGCAAGGTCTCGCGGAGCGAGTTGCGCATGGCGCGCGCCGCCTGCTCATGGCGCACTTCCAGCGCCTCGAAGATGCCCTTCGGGATCGGTGCTGGACGGTTCAGATCGAGGGACGCCACATCCGTGGGCTGGTCCGACTTCCTCCGCCCCTTGAAGACGGTGAGAATGTCATCGATCTCGCGTGTGCTGAGTTGGCGTTCTGACATGAAGCGAAAGTGTCCGGTGCAGCACCTATCGACCCTGCAAGGCCTTCCCCTTCATGTCGCAAAACGCGACATGCCAACATCGCGACGGGCCAGCGGGCTGCATCCATGCGCATCAAAACGCAATCACCACGCCCGGCGTCCATCTGAATTCCTGACTCAGCATGCCTTGACTGGTGTGTGCGTGGATCACATAGCGGTGCCCCAGCACAAGCTGTTCGAATGGAGCCCTGCCCTCCTCATCCGAGGAGAAGACGGGATAGTCAATCTGCCCGAGGAGTGAAACAGGCTCAATATCTGTCACTTTCAGCGTCTCGCATTTTGCCAGTGGCTGGCCACGCTTTGTCAGAAACGCCCACTCCTGCTTGGCCCGCTTCAGTTCGATCCTGTACGTTCCCTTGTCCGGAACTCCTGACCCCGACCACAGACCCAGTCCCGCACCGACGTGGCCCGGCTTCGTCGCGGAAACGGAGACCTCCCCATGCCCTTCTCCTAGCACCCAGAGGCCCACCTCGCCCCTCGAATCAGTCTCGAAGAAAACGCGGCGCACCGCAATACGTCGGTTCGATCCTTCCGGTCTGAACACGAAGAAAGCTCCGTCTGGTTGTGGTGCATCCGGGCCCAAATCCCGCCGCATCACAATGCCGACATGCGCCTTTGCGACTCTCTCTCCATGCTCGTCCTCTGCAATGAGCCGAACCAACCTCGCCTCGGTTTGCTCAAGCACGATACGCCGACTCTCTCCGCGAACCGCCTTCCCTCGTGCCTTCATGTTCCAATCGAACCCCGAGACGTAGTAACTGATCAGCACATCGCCGCCATACGCGATATCGAAGACATGTTCTGCTCCCACCTTGACGTCTTCACGGAGACAGATGAGCTTGGTCGCGTCGCAACCAGCATTCCGCAACATCGCTTGGTGGTACCAGACCGCTCCCCGCGTATCCAAGTCGTGTGAGTCAATGACCATCCCGACGGTGTAGTCGGACTGATGCCGTTTCATCGTGAGATCGGGAAGCGCTTCCTTGAAAACCTCTTGCGGAGCGGGCCAACTCGCACACCAGAGTGCGCCCATGGGGTTCCCGACCACTTCCTCTCCCGGCGGGAACTTCGGCAAGTTCGTCTGGACGACAAGCCTCGCATACAGGGGAATGACAATGTCGGTTGCCGGGGATTGGGGGAACACCGCCTTGATGACGCCGCCGCCATCCGCGGCGGAGAGCGCGACAAAGATGTCACATGGCAGCGTGCAATCCGGAGGCAGGACCGCCAAACCGCAACCTTGAGCATCCGTAGCGCGTTCTGACCACGCAACGCCGCCCTTGGCATCCGGGCCGACCGACGCTCCCGCCACGGGTTTTCCAGTCACCCGATCGAGCACGCGAAATGCGGCCGTGCCGTCACGGAAAGGCGTCGGCCTGATGGGACTGATGGAAGGGACCGGTTCAGGTGACGCGGGCCGCTCATGCTTGATGGAAGTCTCGGAAGCAACGTTGCCTGCCTCGGGTAATGCCTCGGCTGCATTCGTTGCGAAAGGGCGCCACTCGCGGAAGAGCAGGATGCCTGCGATGGCAAGCGCCACAATCGCGATGACAGAAATCTTCTTCATGCGCATCTTGTTTTCCTCCTGCCGAAGACAGCACGAGGGAATCCGTGCAAGGACATGGGACTTGCCGCTCTGCAATTCGACTTGATCGCCTAATGACACAGGTTGGCACCGATGCCGCCAGCACCTGCGGGACATCCTGCGTCGCCGCTGCCTCCACTTCCACCATCTCCTCCGTTGCCACAATTCATGTAGTCGTAGATTCCGTTCTGATCCATCGTTCCCGTTTGCGGGGATGGTTGATCCGAGCCGCGCGCTCCGCCCTGCCCGATTCCTTGCGCACCGCTGGGGCCGTTGGCGCCATTGGTGAAGCTCGGAGGCACATGGTTCTGCAGTTCGGGTGCTGAATGCAGCATGGCCACCGCGAGAACTCCTGACGCAGCCAACAGCCAAAGCCACGATTTCTGGGCAGTGTCGTCGTTCATGGAGCCACTTCCTGACAGTCCCGCAGAACTCACGATCTGCAGTGTGCCTTCAAGAATCCAAGACGGGCGACCGCATCAATGCGCCTGCACTCAAGCGCCAATCCGCTCTCGAGGCCTTTCAGCCTCGTGGCGTGCCCATCCGTCACAAAGATCAGTCGGGAATGGGGGGGGGACCCCTTTCCAAACGTTTTTCCCCGAGAACCTGCGGGCCCAGAGTTTCTGAACCTCCCGCCCTTCACTCACAGATTTGAACATGGTGTGAGCTCTCGTGATGTAGATGCGACTTCGATTCAAGCCCGTTGCACGCCAGCGCGCCAGGCGGGCTGCAATCTGTCGCCTCGTCATTCCATTGATGCGCTGCCAAATGATGATCTCACGGTATGGCGAAGGAAGCTGGCTCGCCGTGGCGAGAATGTATCGACGCACGTCCTCATTGAGATCCACTTCCTCCAACGAGGCTTCCACTTCAGAATCGACATGCATTCGTCGAGCTTCAGAATTGCTGGCTCGGAATCCGCTGCGAGCACGATTGCTCGTTCGACGTCGAACAATGTTCGCTGCCACGCCGCAAATCCAGGCCCCCAAGTGCACAGTCGGCGGTGCCTTCCGGATCGTCGCAAAGTCATCGGTCATCAACACATCAATCAGATCACTCTCCAACTCTTCCTGCTGGGTGCGCCCCCAGACGCGAGAGGCTGCCGCGCCCTTCGCGATGCTCATCAACTTTTCCAGAGCCAATAGCCGATCTCGCCCGAGGCACTCAAGCCACTCGGGGATCGAAGTCAGAATTGCGTTCATCCTGGTGAGGTGGCCATGCTTTCTGGCAGCCCCTTGCCACACATCACAACACGGGCAGGTTCCACCGTCAACTTTTCCGAGCCAGCTACTTCATCTGCGCCGATCCGCTGACGCATGGGCGAGGCACCCGTTACACAAGCGCGCCAGAATCGTGGTTCAGCACTTGGCCGGTGAATGAACGCGCGGCGGGGCTGAGAAGGAAGCGCACGTGGGCCGCGACTTCGTCAGGCGTGAGGAAACGCTTCAGGGGCAACGCCTCCTCGAAGAAACGGCGCGCCTCCTCCGCGGTCAATCCCATGCCAGGTGCTTGGGCTGCGATGCTCTCACGCGCCATGTCGGTATTCACCCAGCCAGGTTGCAAGCAGTTGACCGTGATGCGTCGCGGCGCGAGGTCGAGAGCGAGCGCACGTGCGAGCCCGGCGAGGCCGGCTTTCGCAGCGCAGTAGCCATGCTGTCCGGGAATTCCGATCCGTCCGAGGATGGAACCGATCAACACCACGCGGCCGTCGTCTTCGAGGCGCGGCATGAGCGTGCGCAGGAGCCGCATGGGGCTCACGAGGTCGGCCTCGATCATGGCGTGGAAATCCGCCGGGTTACCTGCGAGAGGTGTGCCCCGGTTCAGCGCATGGGCGATGACCACGCCGCGGAAGCCACGCCCCGTGAAGGGAGGACTGGCGAGCGCACGGTCCACTGCTGCGCGGTCAGCCAGATCGAGAGCCGCAGTTTCGATGCGCGTCGTGGCGCCGAGGCCCCCTTCGATGGCGAGCTTGGCGAGGTCGGTGGCCGAACGCGCGACCGCGAGAATGTCAGAGCCCTCGCGCACGAGGCTTCGCGCCACCGCGCGGCCGATGCCTCGCGAGGCTCCGGTGACGAGAATCCGCGCACGTTCTGGTACTGGTCCGGCCATGGCCGACATTCTCGCGCCGCGCAGAATCCCCGCAAGCCGGAGCGGGCGTGTGCCTGGGCCTCTGGCCCTTATCATCGCGACGTCCGGCGGGCGGCCGGGCGGGACGCATCGGGGAGCATCGCGTGAGCCGGAAAAAGAAGGGGCCACCAACTGGCGCCGGATTGTTCGAACGTGTGGCTGAACAGCCGGTGGCCTTGCACACCGCGGCGGAAGAGCGCTACCTCAACTACGCGTTGAGCGTCATCACCGCGCGCGCGCTCCCTGACGTCCGCGACGGACTGAAGCCCGTGCAACGGCGCATCCTCTACACCATGCACGAGCAGGGGCTCGATGCGAAGGCCAAGCCGAGGAAGTGCTCGAAGGTGGTGGGCGATGTGATGGGCAACTATCACCCGCACGGCGGCGATGCCATCTACGAAGCCCTCGTGCGCATCGCGCAGGACTTCGCTCTGCGCGTGCCGCTCGTCGACGGCCACGGCAATTTCGGCTCTCTCGACGGCGATGCGGCGGCAGCCATGCGCTACACGGAATGCCGCCTCTCCAGCGCCGCGGCGGCGCTCCTGGACGAACTCGGCCAGAAGACGGTGCCGCTGCGCTCGAACTATGACGGCACGCGCGAAGAACCGGTGGTGCTACCGGCAGCCGTACCGAATCTCCTCTTCAATGGCTGCACCGGCATCGCTGTGGGCATGGCGACGCAGGTGCCGCCTTTCAATCCGCGCGAAGTGCTCGCCGCGGCGCTGAAACTCCTCGATCACCGCGACCTGCAGCCCGCGCAACTCGCGAAGATCATCAAGGGCCCGGACTTCCCCACCGGCGGTTGGGTCCTCAACTCCGCAGAAGATCTGCGGGAAATCCTGCGCACAGGCTCGGGCAGCCTGAAGGTGCGCGCGGTGCACGAGGAAGGCGAAGCCACGCGCACCGCGCAGAGCATCATCATCACGGCCATCCCCTACGGCGTGAACAAGGCGACACTGGTGGAAGCCATTGCCGCAGTCGTGACGGACAGGAAGCTCCCGCAACTGCTCGACGTGCGGGATCTCTCGGCGGAAGACGTGCGCATCGAACTCGAACTCAGGAAGGACGCCGACGTTGAACTCGTGATGGCGTGGCTCTTCAAGAACACGCCTCTCCAAGTGAGCTGGGGCGTGAACATGACCTGCCTCGTGCCCACCTCGAAAGAGGACATTCTCCGCCCCGAGCGCATCGGTGTGCGCGAAGTGCTCCTGCACTTCCTCGATTTCCGCCTCGAGGTGGTGACGCGGAAACTCGCCGATGAACTGGCCGCCCTCGAAACGCGCCTGCACATCCTCACCGGCCTCGAGAAGATCTTCGATGCCCTCGACGAGATCCTGAAGATCATCCGGAAATCGGAAGGCAAGGCCGACGCCGCAGAGAAGATCATGGAGCGCTTCGAGCTCGACGCGATCCAGACCGAGGCGATCCTCGAACTGAAACTCTGGCGCCTCGCGCGCCTCGAAATCCTCGTCATCCGCGAGGAACTGGATGCGCGCTGGGCCCGAGCCAAGGCCGTGAAGAAACTCCTCGGCGATGTGAAAGGCCGTTGGGAGATCGTGCGCAGCGAACTGAACGCTGCCCTGGACCAGTGGAAGAAGGACCCGCGCGGCGAGCGCAGGACGCTCATCGAAACCGCGGCCGAGGCGCCGGAACTCCGTGACGAGGACTTCATCGTCGAAGAGGAAAGCTGCGTCATCCTCACGCGCGATGGCTGGGTGAAACGGCAGCGCGAGGTGAAGGACCTCTCGAAAACGCGGCTCAGGCAGGGCGACGAGGTGCTCGCCGCAGTCACCGCCTCCACACGTGCGACGGTCGCCTTCTTCACTGATCGCGGCACCTGTTGCACAGCGCGCGTGGCAGATCTTCCCGCGAGCTCCGGCCACGGCGAACCCATCCAGAAGTTCTTCAAGCTCGATGACGGCGAGCGCATGGTGACCGCGGTGAGCCTCGACCCGAAAGTTGCTGGCGCCATCACGGCTGCTGAAGGCGTGGAACCTCCACGCCATGCTCTCGCCCTCACCAGCGATGGCATGAGTGTGCGCTTCCCTCTCGCGAGCTTCATCGAGCCAAGCACGAAGAACGGCCGCCGGTACATGAAACTGAACGAGGGCGCGCGCGTACTCGGCATCGAGATCATCGGCGGCAACGAGATCGTCATCGCGGCAACGAAGCAGGCTCGTGCGCTGCTCGCCCCCGCGAGCGAAGTCGCATTCCTCGCAGGCCCGGGCAAGGGCGTCATCTTCATCAAGCTGGCTGATGGCGACGAGGTCCTCGGGTTCATCGCCTCCACGGGTGATCGGGACCTCCTCACAGTGCAGACCACGCGCGGTGCCGAGCAGACCATCAGCACGACGAAGTACGAGCCGACCGGCCGCGGAGGTGCCGGCCGCGAACTCATGAAGACCGGCGGCTTCACCGCCATCGTGCGCGAGACGCCGCGCACCGGGGAGGATGCCTGACATGGCCTACAGCGCGAAAGACATCGCGGTTCTCGAGGGCCTGGAACCGGTCCGGAAGCGCCCCGCCATGTACATCGGCGGCGTTGATTCGAACGGCCTGCATCACCTCGCTTGGGAGATCCTCGACAACTCCATCGACGAGGCCATGAACGGCCACGCGGACACCATCACGCTCACCCTCGCAAAGGACAAGAAGACGCTGTCCGTCTCGGACAACGGACGCGGCATTCCCGTGGACACGCACCCGAAGACGGGGAAAAGCGCGCTCGAGACCATCCTCTGCACGTTGCATGCAGGCGGCAAGTTCGAGCGCAATTCGTACCGCACGTCGGGTGGTCTTCACGGCGTGGGTGCCAGTGTCGTGAACGCGCTCGCCGAGTGGCTGCACGCGAAGGTGAAGCGCGAGGGCGCACACCACGAGATGGAGTTTTCACGCGGCAAGGCGAAAGGCAAGCTGAAGGAGACGGGGCCCGCACGCGGCACCGGAACCACCATCAGTTTCCGCGCCGATCCCGAGATCTTCCCGAAAACGGAGTTCGATCCCGAGCGCCTGCGCGAGAGGCTCGAAACCGCGAGCTACCTCCATCGTGGCGTCACCTTCTGCTTCGAAAACGGTGTGACGGGAACGAACGAGAGCTTCACGCACGCGGGCGGCCTCTCGGACTGGCTCACGAAATTGCTTGCGGCACGCAAGGCCACTGCGGTGCACACGGACCCGTTCCTCCTCTCCTCCGAGTCGGATCCGCGCATGGAGATGGCACTCGTCTGGACCGAATCCACCGACGAGTTCCTGAAGAGCTACGTGAACGGCATCCCCACCGGTTCCGGTGGCACGCACGAAAACGGCCTGCGCGCGGCGGTGTTGAAAGCATTGCGCAACGTCTTTGAAACGCACTCCATGCTGCCGCGCGGCGTCGAGGTGACGCCGGAAGACATCCGCGAGGGCACCTGCGTGCTCTTGAGCCTCTTCATCGAAGAGCCGCAGTTCCAGGGCCAGACCAAGGACCGCCTCAACAACCCGGAGGTGCAGGCCATCGTCGAGACGAAGGTGCGCCAGGACCTCGAACACTGGCTGAACCACAACCGCAGCACGGCGGAGGCCATCGCGGCACGGGTGATTCTCGCGGCGCGCGCCCGCGCAGCCAGCCGCGCGGCGGGTCTCGAAGTGAAACGGAAGACCTCCGCGCGCCACCGCTTGAATCTGCCCGGCAAGCTCTCCGACTGCATCAGCACGGATGGCAACGAGACGGAGCTGTTCATTGTCGAAGGTGACAGTGCCGGTGGCTCGGCGAAGCAGGGACGCGATCGCACCACGCAGGCCATCCTGCCTCTCCGCGGCAAGGTGCTGAATGTCGAAGGCATGGTGGCGCGCAAGGTCGTCGAGAACCGCGAGCTGAACGACCTGACCACGGCACTCGGCTGCGGCATCGGCGAACACTTCGACGTGGAGAAGCTGCGCTACGGCAGAGTCATCCTCCTCGCGGATGCAGACAGTGACGGCCACCACATCACCACGCTGCTCCTCACGTTCTTCTATCGCATGATGCCGGGGCTCATCCGCGCCGGGCGCCTGTTCATCGCGCAGCCGCCGCTCTTCCGCGTGGACATCGGCAAGCAGACGTTCTGGGCGGCGGACGACGCTGCGCGTGACCGCATCCTTGCGGAGCATCGCGGCAAGGCGGAGATCACGCGCTTCAAGGGCCTCGGCGAAATGATGGCCGCGACTCTCTGGGAGACCACTCTCGATCCGGCCCAGCGGAGGCTCCTCAAAGTGGGCATCCCCGAGCCCCTCGCGGCGGAAAAGACCATCTCCGAACTCATGGGCAAGGATCCCCAGGCTCGCTTCGATTTCGTGATGAATCGCGCCGAATCAGCTGCCGCTCTTGATCTCTGAAGAGGGGCTTCCCCCTCGCGAAGCTTCCGGCGCCCCGTAGGATTTGTTCCGGATCCGGGCCCCTTGGCTGGCATGATCGAGCGGCGCGGCGGATTCCCACCCTCCACGATGCTCGGTCGCACACTGCAAGGTCGCTACAGGATCGTGTCCGAAGTCGGACGCGGCGGCATGGGCGTTGTCTATGCCGCGAAGGACCTGCTGCTCGAGCGCGACGTGGCCGTGAAAATCGTGCCGCGCATGTCCATCACGCCGGACGCCGAAGACCGCATCCTGCGTGAGGCGCGCATCGTCGCCCGCATGGACCACCCCGGGATCGTGCCCGTCCACGACATGGGCCGTGACGACGAGGGGGTGTGGTTCGTGATGCCGCTCGTACCCGGCACGACGCTGCGCGAACACGTCAAGGGTGGAGCGCTCGCGCTTGCGGATGTACTGAGTGTCGCTGCGCAAGTCGCCGAGGCCGTCGCTTACTGCCACGCACACGGCGTGCTGCACCGTGATCTGAAACCCGGCAACGTGCTCATCACGCGCGAAGACCCAGGCATCCTGCGTGCGCGTGTCATGGACTTCGGCCTCGCCCGGGCGCAGGGTGACGAACACATCACGCGCACAGGGCTCATGATCGGGACTCTCGCCTACCTCGCGCCAGAGCTGGTGCGCGGCGAGCAGGTGGACGCCACGTCCGATATCTACGCCCTCGGGGTGATGCTCTACGAATGCATCCTCGGACGCCCGCCTTTCCGCGGCGATCAAGACGCAGTGCTGCACCGCATCCTGCACGAGTCACCCAAGAGCTTCACGCGCTCCGGGCTGCAACTCGACCATGAACTCGAAACGCTCGTGCTCTCCTGCCTCGCAAAGAGGAAAGAGGACCGCCCGCCGGAGGCCACGACTGTGGCGAAGGGCCTCCGCGCCGCACTGCACCGCATCGCCGATTCCGAGGCGGGCTCCGAGATCCTGAGCCGCCCCCCGCCGACACCGCGCGAAGCGCAGGGTCCGGGCGTGTTCGTGGGCCGCGAACGCGAATACAGCGCCTTGAGTGCAGCTCTCGATGCCGCAGCCGAGGGGCGCGCGCAGATCGTCATCCTCACCGGAGACCCCGGCTCAGGACGTTCGCGTCTGGTTGCCGAATTCGGAGAGCAGGTGCGCGCCCGGGGCGACTCTCTTCTCACAGCGCAGTTCAACGGCGACGCCCTCACCGGTTGGACGGAACTGGTGCGTGCGCTGCTCGACCATCACAAGGACACACCCGCGCTGAAGGCCGCGCTGCCGCAGCTCATGCCGCAGTTGCAGGCGGCGCTGCCCGCTCTTGAGGGCGCACCGGAGAATGCAGGCAAGGTGGCCAATGCCCTGCCGCTGCCGCTGCCGCTGCCGGAACTTCTCGGGCGACTCATCGGCCTGCTCCCCGCAACGGTCGTGCTGCAACTCGAGGACCTGCACACGGTGCCATGGCAGACGGACACGGTGACGGCGCTCTATCACCGACTGCAACGACGGCCCGTGCTCATGGTGATCTCCGCCGTCGAATCCGGGCGCGACCCCGAAGCCCCTACCTCACGGCTTCAGCGCCAACTCGCGGGCGATACCGGGCTGCATCAGCTGCGCCTCGGCCCACTCGAACGCGATGCCTATGGGCTTCTCGTCGAAAGTTTTCTGGGCGGCCCCGTGGATGACTCCACGTTCATCGAGAATTTGTGGCGCTCGACGGACGGCAACCCGCTCTTCACGCTGGAAATCCTGAAAGCTCAACGCGACAGTTCGGCACTGGTCCGCAATGCAGCTGGTCACTTCGTTGTGGGAACCACGGCCTCGCCTCAGGAACTGCCACTTTCGGTGCGACACATCGTGGAACAGCGCCTTGAAGGCCTCGCCGAACCCACGCGCGAAATCCTCCGCACCGCAGCCGTGCTGGGCGAACGCTTCCCGCTCCAGACCCTCACAGCTGCGCTTGGTCATGCACTGGATGAGGCCGCGCTGGAGAAACTCATCGAGCGCGGCCTCATGCAGGACGCGGTGCGCGGCGGCGAGGACTGGCTCCTCGTGCCGTCCTCCGTGGTGCGCGCGGTCCTCAGTGCCGACATGCCGCTCCGGCGCCGCCGACTCATTCACCAACGCGCCGCGGAGCATCTGGACCAGCGCGTGACGGACCACGACACGACGACGTTGGCGCTGGTCGTCGAGCACGCCATCGAAGGTCAGGCCACGGCGCTCCTCTTCCGGCGCGCCGAGAGCTTCGCGCGTCAGGAGCTTCTTGCCGGACATGCTGCGAGTGCGCGGCGCGCAGCGCAGGCCTTGGTGACCACCGCCGCCCTGCATGGTGATGACGTGCGGCGCGGCAACGCGCTGCTGCTGCTCGCCCGCGCCGCCGCCATCGAGGGCGACCACACCGCAGCCTTCGAGGCTGCACGCGATTGCCTGCGGCAGCCGGAGACCTTGCCGACAGCTTTGCGCGTCGAAGCTGAGATCACGCGTGCGGAGGCTGCCTTCGCGCTGCGGAACATCGACGAAGCCGACACCGCTGTTGCCCGCGGAGCCGCTGCGCTCAGCCAGCTTGCAGGCGACGACTCGCAGACGCTCCGCCACCGCTTCGAACGCGTCGCGGCGAACCTCGCCATCCTGCGTGGCAGCGCCTCGGAAGCCCTGCACCCGGATGCGCCGGAAGAGGCTGTCGTTGGAGGTACGCTCGACATCGCGCTCGCGACTCCTGGCTATTCAGCAGATCCCGCGGAATCGCGCATGCGCGATCACACGGAGATGCTCGCCTGCCTGCACGAACCGCTCTTCAGCAGCGGGCCGGGTGGTCGGCCCATGCCGCATCTTGCTCTCGGGTTCGCCATGAATCCGGATGCCACTCGATTCGAACTCACCCTGCGCCCAGGCGTGCGTTTCCACGATGGCCGCCCGTTCACCGCCGCGGCAGCACGCGAGAGCCTCCTGCACGCCCTTGAACACTCCGTCGGCTGGATCCGCGCAGGCCTCGATCTGCTGCAGCAGGGCAACATCGAAGCGCCCTCAGATGACAAACTCGTGCTGCAACTCGCCGGGCCTCTCCCGATTCTGCCCGCACTTCTCGCAGCGCCCGATCTGGGCATCGCGCTGCCGGCACTCGATGGTGCAGGATTCACCGGCACAGGTCCCTTCCGTCTCGTGGATCGCAACGAACGGAGTGCGCTGTTCATGCGTTGGGATGGCTACTGGAACGAGGTGCGTCCCCCGCTCGAATCGCTCCGCTTCCACTTCGGCTGCAGCAGCGACGTGATGACTCAGGGCCTGAAGCTCGGCTCGCTGGATCTCGTGCGGGAACTCGTGGCGCAGGATCTGCAGACACTTCTCACCCATCCGCGGCTTGGAGCGCGCACGCTTGAGTGCGCGGATCGCGCGCTCTACTTCATGGCGCTCCGGGCTTCCGGTGGCGTCCTCGCCAGCCCCGAACTGCGGCGCATCTTCCTGCTCGCCACGGACACCGAATCCGTGCGCGACACTGCGAGCCTCTCGAATCTCGTGCCTGCAGCGGGGCTGCTGCCGCCCGGTTTCCTTGGACACGACCCCAACCGCCGCGTCACCGCGCAGGACCCGGCCCGTTGCCGCGACCAACTGCAGGAACTCGGACTGCGCGTTCCCGTGAAGCTCCGCGCTGCTGCGCATCCGTGGTGGCTGGATCAAGGGCTCGAAGTGCTGAAGCGCCTCATCCTCCGCTGGCGCGAGGCCGGCTTCGAGGTGACGGTCATCACGCGGGACATGCCGAGCTACCTCGATGCGCTTGCACATCCCGAGCACCACGAGTTGGAACTGCGTCGCTGGATAGCGGACCACGACGACCCGGACACCTTCGCCAGCAGTCTGCTTCACTCCGGTCACGGGCTCCTGAGATCCCTCTTCGGAACCGCAGCCCTTGATGCGCTCATTGCCCGCGGTCGCACAGCCGAGGACCCGCAAGGCCGGGCTCGTGCCTACTCGCAGATCGAGGATCTCCTCGCACATGAGGCGTTCCTCGGGCCCTTGTTCCATGGCTCCACCATGCTGGTTTCCGGTCCTCTGGTACGCGGACTGCGTTTGCGCGGCTCCACCATCGACTACAGCGGCGCCTGGAAAGCGAAGGCGGGGACACCGGGCGCCAGTGTGCCAAGACGTTCGACACGCATCGTGGTGCCGCTCATGCAGCACATCAACGCGATACATCCCGCGCTTGCCAGCGGCATCGCGGCCCGCGAAATCCTGCCCTGTGTCTTCGAGACGCTCGCGCGCGTGCGCTGGGGCTCCTCCGTCAGGCCGCATCTTGCACGCACGCTCAGCACACGTGATGGCGGTCTCAGTTGGCGCATCGAGCTGCGTCCGGAAGTGCGCTTCCATGACGGCCACGGACTCCGCGCCGTGGATGTCCGCGCAAGTTTCGAGTTCCTGCTCCGCAATGCCGGCCCCGGGCCCACTGTGCTGGATGTGGTGCGTGGCGCCGAGGATGTGCGGCGCCACCGGCGTCAGGAACTCTCCGGGCTCCGCATCGTGGATCAATTCTCGCTGGATATCACGCTCGAACGCCCCGTGCCCTTCTTTCCCACGATGCTCACGCATCCTGCCACGGCCATCCTCCCGGCCGCGGTCTTGGCGGAAGGGCGCCCCTTCCTTCCCATCGGCACCGGGCCGTTCCGCGTGCGCGTCTTCAATGCCGAGACCCTCGAGCTCGCAGCCAGCACCGGTTGGCGACGGCACGTGCCGCGCACGCAAGCGCTTGAATTCCGCTTCGGTGTGAAGCACGCGGATGCGCTCGCCGGTTTCCGGAGCGGCGCTTACGGCACCATCGGCAATCTCAGTGCCAGCGAGGCGGATCAGCTGCGCGCCGACCCGCTGCTCGGCGCAGGGTTCCTCGAAGTGCCGGGACTCAACACCGTGTTCCTGCTCGCGAATGCGCGCAAGGGCGCGCTCGCGGATGTGCACGCGCGCCGCGCTCTGCTCCGGCTCTGTTCGCTGCCGGGTGTGCTCTCGCAAGCACTGCCACGCCGCATGGTGCGCGCGGCAGGCATCATTCCACCGGGGATGATCGGTGCCGCGGCCCGCGCCGTGCCCTCCACCGGTGAAATCGGCCCGGTGCCCGAGAGTCTGCTCACGAAGGAACTCTCCGTGCTGCTCGCGCCTCTGCCGGACGGCCAGCTGCGCGCCGTCGCGCAGCAGATCTTCTCCGCCGTCCGGGCGCAAGGCATCCGCGTCACCGTCACGGAAACGGCCCCCTCCGGCTTCTTCACTGCGCTGCGCGAAGCGAACGCGGATCTCGTCCTCGGGCGCTGGCTGGCCGAGTACCCCGACCCCGACAGTTTTGCGCAGGGACTTTTCCTCAAGCCCTTCGGGCTGCTGACGCAGTGGTTCGAGAATCCGGAAGTGCAACAGCTGCTCCTGGAAGCACGCAGCGAGCCCGATCCTCTCGCGCGTCAGGCGCTGTACGAGGAATTCGAGTCGGTCTTGCACCATGAAGCGCTCGTGCTGCCGCTCTACCACCGGCCGGTGCAGCGCTGCCTGCGCCCTGAGATCCAGGGTGGTGAACTTGCGCTCATCCCGCCCTACATCCCGTGGGAACGCCTCAGCTGAACTGCCCGGCCACCGCGCAGAGCCGGCGGCGCATCCAGGCTGGAGCGGGGTGTCCAACGGCGCGGCAGTGCCTTTGGGCGGCGCCGTGAAATGAGACAGTGGCGGAGATCCCGACGGTGGAGCAACCGCAGCCGACCTCCGGCACCTCCGTCCCCGCGTTGAACTGACGCTTTTTGCGACAGTGCCCGGCGCACGTGGCTGTGGCCCGTTGATTGCGAAACGCGCGGGCATGGACATGCCCTCTCTGCACAACAAGGTCGCCCGCCGCATTGCATTCCGCGGCACCTTGCCGAAGCTCCTGCTCGGCTTCGGCATCATGGCCGTGCTGCTCTTCGTGCTCAGCAGCTTCGACTTCGGATCCTCCACGGGCCAGAGTGCTGGTGGCTCGGGCACGGCAAGCTCAACGCCCACCAATGCGAGCACCTCGGCGAACTCCGCGTCAGATGGCGCACCCGTCGAGGTCAGCGCCACGAAGAGGCCCTTCCCGAAGGCCGGCGCAAAGAAGGACAGTGCCGCACCTTCCACCAGCCCGCTGCAAGCACTCGTCATCGCCATCCTCATGCTGGGCGGCCTCGTGGCGGTGCTCTACTTCGCAGCGCGCTTCCTGAAGAAGGCCCGCCTCATTCCTGCGCGTCGCAACGAACGCCTGCAACTGGAAGACGTCCTCTCCCTTGGACCGAAGAAGTCCCTCCACGTCGTGCGCTTCGAGAACAGGACGCTGGTCCTCGCCTCGGCGGAGTCAGGTGTGCAGCTCATCGCCGACTACGCCGCTGATGAACTCACCGGCAGTGCATTGACCAACGCCGCCGTCGAGACAACCAGCGTCGGCAGCATCGTCGAGCGCGCCAGCATGAGCGTGGAGGATGCGCCCCCCGCGCCTGCGGCCGCCACACCTGCGAAGCCACAGACGCGTGTCGCGCCGCGCGTGAGCAATCCGGCCACCGCAAGCGCTCAACTCTCCGGCGCAGAGCGCGTGCCCGCCGCATTCCGGCATCTGCTCCGTCGTGAACAGGGACTGGAGCTCGAAGCATGAGCCGCAAGCTGAAGACCCTCGCGCTCATCGCGCTCATCGCCGCGGGACTCGCCGCGCAGGAAACTCCGGCCACGGGTGATGCGCCCATCAGGGCACCCGAGGCCGCGATCAGTCCCATCATGCAAGCCGCGGACAGTCTCGCGAGCGGTGGCGACAATCTTGAAGACCTCTCGACCCCGGTGCAAATCGCACTCATCCTGACGGTGCTTGCGCTCGCGCCCGCGCTGCTCATGACGGTCACGAGCTTCACGCGCATCATCATCGTGCTTTCGTTCGTGCGCCGCGCCTTGAGCGTGCCGGAACTGCCGCCGAACCAGGTCCTGCTCGGCCTCTCCTTCTTCCTCACGCTCGTGATCATGAACCCGGTCATGCAGGCCGTGAACGAGAAGGCCTTGCAGCCTTACCTCGCGAAGGAAATGAAACTCTCCGCAGCAGCGGAAATCGGCGGCGCGGAACTCGGACGTTTCCTTGCCGCGCAGACGCGCGATGAAGATCTCCTGATGATGGTCGAACTCACGGCCACACCGGCGCCCGAGAGCGCGGAGGATCTTCCGCTGCGCGTGCTCATCCCCGCCTTTGCCCTTTCGGAATTGCGCACCGCCTTCCAGATGGGCTTCCTCGTCTACCTCCCCTTCCTCATCGTCGATCTCGTGGTGGCCAGCGTCCTGCTCAGCATGGGCATGTTCATGCTGCCGCCCGTGATCATTTCCACGCCCTTCAAGATCCTGCTCTTCGTACTCGTCGATGGCTGGGATCTCGTGGTGCGCTCACTCTTCACCAGTTTCCAGGTCAGCTGAGGTCACGCCATGAACCCCGAATCCGTCGTGGGCATCGCCCGCGAAACCCTCTGGACGGCCATGCTGCTCGCAGCACCGGTCCTGCTCGTCGGCCTCGTCGTCGGCCTCGTGGTCGCCGTGCTGCAAGCTGTGACCAGCGTGCAGGAACAGACCCTCGCCCAGATCCCGAAGATGCTGGCGGTGGCGCTCACGCTCGTGCTGCTCATGCCGTGGATGATCGAGACCATTCTCGATTTCACGCGCAACACCTTCGGGCGCATGGGCTCGCTCTGACGCTCGCGGCATGAACGCAGTCACCGACACCGACTCCCTCGAAATGCTGCTCGCGGCACCGCTCCTGCACGTGCTGCGCGCACTCTCGATGATGTGGGTGCTGCCCATCTTCGGGCAGGGTGGTGGCGCGCGCTGGGTGAAGATCGGCATCGCGGGCGTGCTCGGATTCTCCGCCGCCAATGCCACCGGCATGACGGTGGCCGTGCCGCACGAGGTGATCCCCGCCGCGATCCTCGTCATCCGCGAAGTGCTCTTCGGGCTGCTGCTCGGATTCAGCATGTCGCTCGTGTTCGAGGCCGTGAAGATCGCAGGCGGGCTCGTCTCCTCCGAGATGGGCTTGAGCATCGCTTCGCAACTCGATCCTCTCACCAAGGCGCAGCAGTCGCCGGTCGCCAATCTCTGGCAGTCCCTCGCCATGCTGCTCTTCTTCGGCGCCGGTGGCCACCGCATGGTGCTCGGCGCGCTGGTGCATTCGTTCACGGCCGTGCCGCCGGGAACCTTCGCCATGAGCGAGGACCTCGCACTGGCTCTCGTCGATTTCACCAGCGCCATGATGGACGCGGCTTTCCGCATGGCGGGCCCCGTGCTGCTCATCCTCATGGTGGTGACGGCCTGCATTGCATTGCTCGCCAAGGTCGCACCCGCGCTGCACATGCTGGAAGCGAGTTACCCCATCCGGCTCCTCGCGGGCTTCGGCCTCATGTACCTCTTCCTCCCGGATCTCGCGGACGCCTTCGGGCTCTTCCTCGATGACGCCGGCATGCGCGTCATGACGCTGGCGGGAGGCGGCCACTGATGGCGGACAGCTCACAGGAACGGACGGAGCAAGCGACCCTCAAGCGGATGGAAGACGCCGCGGAGAAGGGCCAGATCGCCTACTCGAAGGAGCTGGGCGCCGCGCTGCTCTTGCTGCTCGTGCTCGCATTGCTCAGGAACGGTGGCTCCGAGGCTTCGGCCGCTTTGGAGCAACTCTTCCAGCGCACCTTCAAGCTCACCAACTTCGCGGATGTCACACCTTCAGGGATCGCGAGCGTGCTCTCCGATCCCTTCTCGACACTCGTCACCGTCCTCACGCCCCTCCTCATCGCGGTGTTCGGCGCATCGCTTGCGGCGGGCTTCCTGCAGGCGGGGTTCAAGCTCTCCCTCGAACGCGTGCAGCCGGATTTCGCACGCATCAACCCGCTCGCCGGATTCAGCAAGCTGTTCAGCACGCGCAGTTTCATGGCGGTGCTGCTCTCGCTCGCAAAGTGCGGTGTGCTGGTGGCCATCTGCTGGTCCACACTCGACACGCTCTTCGCCGACGCGCGCGCCGCAGGCCAGAGCGGTTTCGCCGCGCAGGCGCGTTTCGTCGCGGAAACGGCGCTGGATCTCGGGATCCGCACGGCGGCCTTCCTGCTCCTTCTCGCCGTGGGCGACTTCTTCTGGCAGCGCTTCCGCCACGCCAAGGACCTCATGATGACCCGCGAGGAAGTCAAGGAAGAACAGCGCCAGACAGATGGTGACCCCAAGGTCAAGGCCCGCATCCGCCAAGTGCAGCGCACCATGGCCCGGCAGCGCATGCTTGAAGACGTGAAGAAGGCGACGGTCGTGGTGCGCAATCCGACGCACTATGCCGTGGCTCTGCGCTACGAGAACGGCAAGGACTCCGCGCCGCGCGTCGTGGCCAAGGGCATGGACTTCATGGCCCTGAAGATCATCGCCGCCGCCGAGAAGGCGGGTGTGCCTGTGAAGAGCGAACCGCCGCTCGCGCGCCAACTCTGGCGCAGCGTGAAGGTCGGCCGCACCGTCCCAGAAGAACTCTTCCGCGCCGTGGCCAAGGTCTTGGCGTGGGTTTACAGAAAGCGCGGGGCCCGCCGCTCCGCCACCGGAGCGAACGCATGAGCACCCAGAAAGGCGCCTTCGGCGCACTGCCCATCACGCGGCATGCAGACAAGATCCTTGCCTTCGGCATGATCGTGCTGCTGTTCGTGCTGCTGGTGCCGATGCCCCAGTTCCTCATGGACCTCGCGCTGTCCTTCAACATCGCGGCGTCGCTGATGGTGCTGCTGATGACGCTCACGCTGAAGCAGCCGCTCGAGTTCAGCACCTTTCCCTCGCTGCTCCTCTTCCTCACGCTCTTCAGGCTTTCGCTCAACGTCGCCAGTACGCGCCTCATTCTGATGAAGGGTCAGGCCGGCGGGGTCATCCAGGCCTTCGGCGATTTCGTCGTTGGCGGCAACCTCCTCATCGGTGTGGTGATCTTCGCCATCCTGATGGTCGTGCAGTTCATCGTGATCACGAAGGGCTCCAACCGCATTTCGGAAGTGGCCGCGCGCTTCACCTTGGATGCCATGCCCGGCAAGCAGATGGCGA
>SXUL01000106.1 GCA_005790545.1 Planctomycetia bacterium
CGCACTGCGCTGAGGCGCGAGAAAAAGAAGCGGGCCGCCTGGTTTGAACAAGCGGCCCACGAGTTCTCCCTCCTCAGGATCTCAATTGGTGCGGCAACAGCAAGTAGTTACGCCTTCTGTGATTTGGAACGGAACATGCAACCGGGCAGCAGTCGACGTGGCAAGGTCCAACATGCGTTGATGTGTCCCATGCCCCATCTTCTGCACTTCCACGGTTTCAAATTGGTGAACGAGGTTCTCCTGCACTTCGGCGGAGAGGAGTGAGTCCGCCATGCCGAAGAGGCAGTGATCCTCTTTCTGAATGTGTTGGCGCAGCAGCGCCACGTAGGCGTCCGCCGCTTCGGCGTACGCGCGTGCTGCGCTTGCCGAGTTGTCCGCCATGGCTTCGCGCATGGCCGCAAGATGACCGCGTCCTTGCACGTGCTCCATCTTCATGACCGCGGTCGGCCCCTGACCGGGGTTCATGCCCGCGCGTTCGAGGGCCGGGAAGAGCAGGTCTTCTTCCTTCCCGTGGTGGCACTTGTCCGCGAAAGTCGTGAGCACTTCGAGGATGGCGGCACCGGATTCCTTGTCGATGGTCTGCGCACTGCGTGCGCGCGCCGAGACCACGGCCAGGCAGTCAAGGACCTGTTCGATCACACGGTGTTCTGCGCGAAGGATGTCAGTTGGTCGCATGGGCTTCTCCTGGCCGCATTCACCGGCCGGAGCAACTTGCCACAGAGGAGCAGTTTCCCGATTGACGGGCATCAAGCAGCATCGATTTTTCAGGCCATCTCAAGGGTGTTGCCATCGGCGATCGCCACCAGGCGATCCTCGTCCACGAGCAGGCAGTCACGCCCGCGAACCCGGAGGACCCCCCTCTCCTTCATGCGCCTGAGCACACGTGAGAGCGTCTCGGGCGTCATGCCCAGTTGATGGGCGAGGTCCTTCTTGGTGGATGTAAGCCTCACCACGCTGCCCTCCGTCGAGGAGCGGGCAGGCAGCCGCAGAAGATGCCGCGCGAAGCGACAATCCACGTTGGAGATCGTGAGATCTTCGATGCGCTCCACCAAGCGCAGGACGCGCATGCTGAGGGACGAAATCATGGCCGTCGGCATGACCGGCTGGGTCTGCAGGAGGCGCTGAAACTTCTCGCCGTTGAACTCGATGAGCTCGACTTCTTCAGCCACGGCCACCGCCGTGACGGGAAAGCTGCCGAGCATGAGCACGGCGGCTTCAGCGAAGTTCTGCCCTTCGTTGATGATGTGCACGACGCGTTCGCGCCCGTCGGGTGACACGCGCATGAGCTTCACGGCTCCACGCCGCACCGAATAGAACGCGTTGGCCCGGTCTCCCGCGCGGAAGATCACGTCGTTCTCGTGCACAGTGCGTGAGCGCGCGAGGGCGACGACCTGGTCGAGCAGCGGCTCGGAGAGGCTCTGAAAGGGTGCGAGGGTGGCGATGTAGTCCTTCACGTCTTTGCGGTTCGCACATGGCGTGCCATGACGCGCGACAAGAAGCGCGGACGCCGTATTGAGGCCAATCACGGGGACTTGCGCTGCATCAGGTACAGGATTGCCGCACCCGGGGCTCTTTCGTCCCCTCCTCCGGTGCGCGGGATTCCCCCGCTGGCAACTGGCAACTGGGGTGAAACCCCAGCGCGCAACGGGGGGTCACATCAACTGGCCGCCGTCCACGCGCAGCACCTGCCCCGTCACGAATGCAGCTCCCGGCGAGAGCAGCCACACCACCGCGGCAGCCACCTCATCGGCGCTGCCGATGCGGCCGAGGGCACTCGCCCGCACGGCGGCTTCACGCGCCTGAGGCGAAAGGTCCTTCGTGAGAGGTGTCTCGACGAGCCCCGGAGCGACCACATTCACGCGGATGCCGAAGGCTCCTGCTTCGCGCGCCATGCTCTTCGCCATACCGATGAGCCCGGCCTTGCTGGCCGCATAGTTGGCCTGCCCGAACTTGCCCCGCTCGCCGTTGATGGACGAGATGAGCACCGCGCTACCGGCCCCGGCCGTGCGCATGCACGGAATGGTCGCCCGCATGAGGTGGAACGCTCCTCCGAGATTCACATCCAGGACGTCCTGCCAAGCCTCATCGGTGAGCTTCCACGACACCGCATCCCGCGTGATACCGGCAGCCACGACCACCTTGTCGATGCGCCCCGCCGCTGCGGCCTCATCCACGGCACGCTGGACAGCCGCCGCATCGCGGACGTCGAGCGCCACATCATGAACGCCCGGGCGCGCGGCCGGCGCGCCAAGATCCAGCGACCACACCTCGCTGCCAGAGGCAACGAGTGCAGCTACCACCGCGGCACCGATGCCGCTCGCACCTCCACTCACGATGGCGATGGACTTTTCGGCGCGTGGATTCATCACTGCACCGCCGCGACACCCATGCTCGCGAGCTTCCGCAAGCGGTGTCCGCCCCACAACGCCGCACCCAGAGCACCAGCGTGAATCGCATCAGCATGAGCGACCAGCTCGACCTTGGCGCCCTGCTTCGCTCCCTCCTCGCGCAGCGCACGCAGCAAGCCCGTATCGGATGCGAGCCCGCCGGTGATGGCGACCGTGCCCGTGGCGCCCGCCGATTGCAGGAGCTTCATGAAGCGCCCCGCCATGGACTGGTGGATGCCGCAGAGGATGTCCTCCACCGCGAGTCCGCGCGAGACCATGTTGATGACATCCGTTTCCGCCAGCACTGCGCAGATGCTGCTGCACTTCTCGGGCTTCGACGAAGAGCACGAGAGGCTCCCGATTTCTTCGAGCGCCACTCCGAGGTAGCGCCCGATGTTCTCGAGAAACTGGCCCGAGCCGGATGCGCACTGACTGGTCATGCGATGCGAGAGCACGCGCCCGCGCTCGTCAAACACGATCGCGCGCGTGTGCAAGGCGCCCACGTCCAGGCAAGCGCGCGCAGCAGGCACGAGTTCGACGGCACCACGCGCGTGCGTGGTCATGCCGAAGAAGTGGCCGGTCCTGAAATGGACCTGCTCGCCTTCACCCGTGCTCGCGACATACGCGAGATCCTCGGCACTGAGGCCTGCTTCGGCCAGCGCACGGTCACGCACGATGGCCGCCACTTCCGTGACGTTCCTGTGCCGCAGACGCTCGGTGACCTTCGCGAGCACACGCCGCGCTCCCTCGCCATCTTCCAGCAGCACACACTTCACGGCGCTGGAACCCACATCGATGCCACAGGTGATCTGGCGCGTCATGCCGCAACCTCCGCCGGCGCGTCGCGGAGCGCGAAGAGCGCCGCACCGAGAGCTCCGGTGTAGATGGAATCCGTCGAGATGTTGAGGGTTCGTTCGCCGTAGTTCTGGGCCACGAGCTTCCGCAGGACGGAGACCGCCGTCTCGTTGCGGGCCACACCGCCCGTGAAGGTGAACTCGTCGTGAATGCCGCCCGAGCGCGCGAGCAGGCTCATGGCGCGCAGCATCACCGCACGGTGGAGCCCCGCGAGAATGTCCTCGCGCTTCTGGCCGAGAGTGAGGCGGTCGCGGATTTCCGCTCCCGCGAACACGGTGCAGGTGGAGTTGATCTTCACCGGCGCCTTCGATTGCTGGGCCAATGGCCCTAGTTCATGCAGGCCGAGGTTCATCTCGTCCGCGATGTAGCCGAGGTAGCGTCCGCAACCGGCAGCGCAGCGATCGTTCATCTGGAACATGCGCACGAGACCGGCCTCATCCACCTGGATGGCCTTGGTGTCCTGTCCGCCGATGTCGAGCACCGTGCGCGTGTTCGGGAACATGTGATGCGCGCCCAATCCGTGACAGAGGATCTCCGAGCGGATCTGACGCTTCTCGAACGGCAGTCGGGCGCGCCCGTAGCCGGTGCCGGCACTGTCGATCACATCGAGCGGAACATTGAACGCCTCGCGGAGGGTGCTGCGGATCGCCTCCGCGTTCTGCTCGCTCAGCAGCGCCTCGGCGAGAGCCACTTCGATGGCGCGCCCGGCGCCGGTCGCAAAATCCGGCTCAAGGATGCGGTTCTCGGTTCTGAGAATCGCCTTGTCGAACACGCTCAGCAACGCTTCGAATGGCCGCCGCTCGGGACACGAACGCTTCTTTGCGCCCGCCGCGTACTGGCTGGCCGCGATGTCACGGAAGAAGTCGCTCTTCAGCGTGGCGCCTGCCGAGAAAAGCGGTTCGGCAAGAGCTTCCATTTCCACAATGATTTCGGCTACAGGGCCCTTGATGTCGCGCCCGGCGTGGAACGACTCGACCTGTGTCGCATCCTCGGTCAGGCATTCGCGCAGCGCAGCAAGCTGTGCCCGGTGTTGCGCGAGACGGAAGCCTCGGGTGAGGGAATCCATGAGCGCGGTGCGCACCAGAGCATCCATCTGACGCTCTTCCAAGGCCCGCGCACAGAGTGCGAAGCGCACACTGTGGAACGCCTCGCGGCGCGCCACATCGCAGGCCACCTCGTAATTCGAGCGACTGTTGGTGATGCCACGTCCGATGACGCGGCCTTCGGCATCCAGCACCACGGATTTCGTCGTGGTGGATCCGAGATCAATGCCGACGAAGCACTTCATGCGCTGGCACCTCCCGTGCGCCGTTGATCGAGCATCTGCAGATAGCTTTCCACGCGGTTCTTGATGTTGGCGGCGGAGAAGTAGCGCGGATCGACCAGGTCGCTTTCGAAGAACCCGCCCGGGCGTCCGGTAAGGCGCTCGACTTCGCGCAGAATCAGCAATTGTCCTGCCGAGAAGGAATTGCAGGACTTCACCGAGTTGATCATGAACCCGTCGGCGTCGTAGTCCTTCACGTAACGCGCGATCATGTTCACGCGATCCTGCATGCTCCGGTTCGTGTAGCAACCGAGACAGTAATCCGCGAGCGTTCCGAGCGGGTCCGAAGGATCGTGACGGAAGCCGTCGTCGTAGACACCGCCGACCTTGGTGTACGTGCTGGCGACAATCACCGCCCCTTCCGCGTGGAACATGCGCCAGAGCTCGTTGAAGTGCGTCCACGCAGGCGGACCCTCGACCACCAGACGGAATTTCTCCGGTGGCATGGGACCGTCTGGCGTCATGGGGCCGATGCCTTGAGCGATGCGCGCATCGACTTCCTCGCGCAATTCACGGTAATAGTGCTGCGCGTCTTCCGTGCCACGGAAGGCCGAGAAAATCGGTCCGATGTAGTAGACCGCCGCGAAGTACCCGTCGATCGGGCTCGGCTTCCTTTTCGCCGATTCGAGCACGTGAACGAGGTCGTCCTCCATGGCCCGCGAGCGCGCGAGCATTTCGGCGAGTCGTGATTCGTCGTAGGCCTTGCCCGAGAGTTTCTCGAGCGCGGGAATGACTTCGGTCTTCAACTGGCGGATGACGTAGTCGCGCATCTCGCGCGTCACGCGGCCTTCGCCCTGAAAGGGCACGTGCAGCATGAGCGTGGGTGCGCCGGTCTCCTCGCGCAGGATCTCGAACCACTTCATGAAGGTGAAGCAGCCGGTGTACGAGAGCAGGAGCAGGTCCGGCGAGGGCAGCGGCTCCCCTGTCGGACCGATGTTGCCGCCGCGGAGCATGCCGAGATCGGACTTCACATAGGCACACACATCTTCTGAATGCCCGGCCTTCTCCGCTTCCTGGATGAAGGCGCCACTCTTCTTCCGCATGCCCGATTGCAGTGCGTTGATCTCCGGCAGTACCGGCAGGAGATCGAAGGAGAGGATCAGCTCGGTCAGGTTGCCGGGCACAAACGTGTAGACATTCTTCCAGCCGTTCTCGCGACTCACCGCGAGGCGCTTGAAGTAGTCCGCCAGCATCCGCTTCTGGCGTTCCTGGGAGCGGTCTTTCATCACGGTGGTATTCATGACTCTCCTCAGCTCAGCTTGAGTGCGTCGGCAAAGGTGCCGGCCTGCTCGCGAATGACCTGGAACTGGCCGGTGTTTTCGGCGTAGAGCAGTGCGCTCCACGGAATGCCGGCCTTCTCGATGGCTGCCTGGATCATGGGTTGATCGAGCAGAGCCGGGTCGCAGAAACTCGGGGCCATGAAGAGCACGCCCTCCGAGCCGGTGTTCTTGATTTCCGCCTTCAGCGCTGCGCCCTTCACCCCATGAGCGAGATGCATGGTGGGACACGCCGGGCTGTCCGTAACGAACACTCGCGCCATGTTCTCGAAGGGGTCGCCCTCGAGCGGCAGGTCCTCCTTGAACCAGCGCCAGGCAATCAGCCAGTCGTCGTCCATGATCCAGCAGCCGGAGCGTTCGATCGTGCGAATGAGGTCGAGGGGCGGTTGTTCGCAGAAACAGCCACGCACGGTCACGCGCGCCATGTCCATGGGCTTCGCCGCGCTCGCTTCGGCCAGTTGCATGTACTCGCGGATGAGCGCCGTGTGCTCCTCCACGGGCAGCAGCGCACCTGCGCGCACCAACAGGTAAAGCTCCGCGCTCGGAACGCACCACGGCTTTGCCACGCGCAGCGCATAGAGGTCGTGCACGGCCCTGCGATTCGCATTGCACACTGCAAACGCGGCCCGCAGGGACTCATGCGTCACCGGAGTGCCCGAGACTTCGCCAAGTTCCGCGGCAATGGCGCGCAGATCTTCGGCGAAGAAGCGCCCGCCGAGGCTCATTGCGGGGTTCTGCGGAACATCCACGTAGCGCACGTATTTCTGCGGAAACAGGATACGCCACATGCCCGAAAGATTGCGGATCACGTCGCAGGTGCTGGGAAAGAGGACGCCATCAAGGACATCAAGCGATCCGTTGAGTCCGAGTTCCAGCACCGAGCGCGGCAGGTGGCAGATGTAGCTCTGGTAATAGGCGTCGCCCTTCACGATCTCGAGGCGGTCGCTCGCTCCCATCACACCTACGGGCAACATGCCCGCGGCGAGGATCAGCTCGCGTGGCGCCCACACGGGCAGCCAGCCAATGGCCTTCTTCCCTGGGTGATTCTCTTTCCACTGCCGTACCGTCTCGAAGGTGAGGTCGTTGAGCAGCGCCTCGCAGCGCTCGACAATGGGCGCCACGGGCGCTGGCGCGGTGATTACTGGTGCTTCCATTGGGGACTCCGCCGTGCAATGAACGCCTCGATGCCTTCATTCGCATCGTGCGTCGCCATGAGTTTCTCGAGGTAGAGCCGCTCGAGTTTCTCGAGCGGCTTCTTCAGATCCGCATGCAGACGCCGGCGCGCGGTGGCCGACGCGAAGGCGAGCGCCGCCGCGCTCTTCGAGGCGAGGTGCCGCTTGTGCCACTCCAGTGCCGCAGCCACGGGATCTGCCGCGATTTCATCCACGAGGCCGAGGCGTTCGGCTTCCGCCGCTTCGAGCGTGCGGCCCGTGACGAGAAGATCATCCGCCGCACCCTGGCTGAGCCGGCGCGGCAGCACGATGGATGCGATGGGCGCGAACACCCCGAGATTCACTTCCGGATTCCCGAACCTTGCCGCGGGTGCCGCGACCACGTGATGACAGAAAGCCGCCAGTTCGAGGCCACCACCAAGGCACCAGCCGTTCACTGCCGCAATGAGGATGCGCCCTGAATCCGCAAGTTCGCGGAAGAGTGCATGAAACTCCGGCAGCATCTCCTTCACGCTGCTGGCGCGGTGTTCCTCGACGGACGCGCCGAAGGAGAAGTTGGTGCCTTCGCCCGAGAAGAGGATGGTGCGCGTGATCGGGTTCGAGAGCGCGCGCAGTTCTGCACGCAACGCACCCACCATGGCCCGGTCGATGATGTTCGCCTTCGGCCGTGCAAGAATGCAGTGCAGCACGGCGCCATCCTCGAGCAATTCGATCCGCAGAGGCATGCTCACTTGCGTGCTCCAGCCTTGGGCGGCTGAATGGCCTCGGTCAGCTCCGGGCCCCATGCTTCACCCGCCGCGAGCGCGCGGCGGAGCTTGACGAAATCGACTTCGCGCGCAGCGCCGCTGCCTTCATTGAAGGCGCGGAACCCCGCGCGGGCTTCCGTCATCATGTTGAGCCCGAGCCAGGCGCGATTGGTTTCCTTGTTGCGGTCCCAGTGTTCGAGCTTGTGCTTGCGCACCGACTGCACCGTCTTCGTGAGGCAGCCGGGCATGGTGTTCAGCAACGACGTGACGAGCCGATCCACCTCGGCGTCGAGATGCGCGAGATTGACTTTGCCGCGCGCGAGCACCTGCTTCCCTGCTGCGGCCGCCGCACCCGTCAGGAACTCGCCGTGCACGATGCGCCCCGCATCGTCCAGCCAGCGCGAGGTTTCCACCAGCGGATTGCTGACGACTTTGCCGTCCACTTCCAGCACCGGAACGATGTTGGTGAGCACTCCGTTGCGCAAAGCTCGGTGCGCCGACCACGGCTCGCACAGCGTGCAGGAAATCATGGCCTGTTCGATGCCCGTGAAGAGCGGGAGAAAGTCGGTGGATCCACCATCCGGCGCCGAACCATGGCGCGGTCCCGCCTGCCCGAAGCGTGCCAGATCGCTGGCGACGGAGAAATCGCAGGCCATGCCGATTTCCTGGCCACCGGCGATGCGCATGCCGTTGACGCGGCAGATCACCGGCAGATCACACAGCAGGATGGCCGTGACCATGTCGTTGAACAGGCGCATGTACTGCATGTACTCGCCCGGTCGGCCCGCGTAGTACGTCGCGTACTCCTCGGTGTTGCCCCCGGTGCAGAAGGCGCGCTCGCCCGCGCCGGTGAAGACCACCGCCACTGCGGCGCGATCATTCGACGCGGCACGGAAGGCCGCGATCACATCCTTCACCATGTCGGTGGTGTAGGAGTTGAGCTGCGCTTGGTTGTCAAGCGTGATCCAGACCGAGTGCAGGTCCTCGATGACGATGCCCGCCGCATCGCGGACGGGGCGCGCCGTCATGGTCACCTTGCCCGAAACCAGTCCACCGGGGAGATCGTGATTCTTCCAGTCCATTGCGGGTTACCTCAGTCAATCGCCATGGCCCGGTCCGGGATCATCACCGGACGAGCCGTGATTTCGTGGCGGCGCATGCGGTCCAGCACGGACGGCAGCTCCGACATGGGATGCACTTCAACAAAGGGCGCGACCTTCACGCGCCCATCGAGCACCAGAGCCAGGCACTCGGGGAAGAGTTCTGCGGGGCAGCCCCACGTGCCTTCCGCACGCGCGGCAAACGCCATCAGATTGGAGAGCCGGAGATTCACACTGCCCGCGTGATAGCCCACGACACTCAGGACAGCTCCATGAGTGAGCAGCGAGAAGGCCGTCTCCTGGCCGGGCGCACTGCCCGACGTTTCGAAGATGTGCCAGCAGGTATCGCCTGCCCCCGCGGCATGCGCGCGTTCACGGACAGCCTTGCGCACGGCCTTCGCATCGAGGCCGCGCACCGAGAGGGTCCAGTCCACGCAGCCTTCCGCCTCGAGACGCGCAAGACGCTTCTCATCCACATCGAGCGCTAGCACCTTGGCTCCACGCGCTCGCGCAATCTGCGCGGCAAACCCGCCAACGCCGCCAGTCCCCACAACCACAGCGAAGCTCCCGGCACCGAGACCGGACTTCTTCACCGCCGCGTAGGCCGTGGAGAGTGCGTCCGCAACCACGGCAAGGTGCGCCAGCTCGAGACCCGCCGGCCGCTCGGCCGGAACGCGGCAGAGCGCATGGGCCGGCACCACCACGTGCGTGGCGAACCCGCCGTGCACATCACAACCGGGGAAGACCTGCGCGCGACAGATCTCGGCCTTGCCGGAAGTGCAGAGCGCGCAGCGCCCGCAAGCCATCACTGCCGGCACGATGACATCGCTGCCGATGAGCGCGCGTGCATCCGGGCCGGCGTCCACCACGCGCCCCACAATCTCGTGCCCGAGCACGAGCGGCAGCGCATGGCGCACCGGCACGCCGTCATCGAGGAACCCGAGGTCGGTGTGACAGATGCCGCAGCCGAGCACCTCGACCACAGCCTCCCCTGCCACCGGTGGAAGGAGTTCCCGCTCCGCGAGCACCAGAGGCTCACGAACGGCCCGCATTTCAAATCCGCGCACGCGCATGTCCGCACTCTCCGACGAGCCCCGCAAGGCGAATGGCAGGGGCGTCAATGAAGGAGAACAAGCAACGCGCGTGCCGGAGCAGGGGATTCGCCCGTGCACTATCTTGCCTGTGATTTCTCGATCATCAGCGCGTCGCGCCACCCGGCACCGACGATTTGTGGTGTTTTTTGCTGATATCGCAGACATTGCGGGAGCCAGCGCATCATGCTTTATAGTGCTGCAACACGCGCTATGCGGCTGCCACGCGGGATCGACTCTTCCCTCATGAGCGCATCTCCCCTATCGTCCCGGCGCCCGTGACCCGGGCCATCCTCGTGGCCACCCTGCTGCACGAACGCATCCTGATCATCGAGGACGAGAGCCTCCTCAGGCTCACTATCCGCACGCGGCTGGCCCGAGAGGGCTTCGAGATTCGTGAGGCCGCTGATGCGAAGAGCGGCCTCGCTGCTATCGACGACTTCCGCCCGCACCTCGTCTTGCTCGACTACCGCCTGCCAGACGGGTCCGGGCTCGAAATCCTGAAAAGCGTTGTCGAGCGGCACCCGGACATGGTGGTCATTCTCATGACCGCCTACAGCACGGTGGACAATGCCGTCGCAGCCATGCGCCTTGGCGCCTACATGTACCTGAACAAGCCCTTCGACACCGAAGAGCTCGTGCTGCATGTCCAAAAGGGGCTTGAAACCACCGCTCTCAGACGCGAAGTCGAGCGTCTGCGCCTCGGCACAGGCCTGGCCGATACCCGCTCCGGAATCGTCGCCGAGTCCCAGGGCATGCGCGACATCCTCGCCATCGTGGCGAAGGTGAACACCGTCGGCTCTGCGACCATCCTGCTCCGCGGCGAAAACGGCACAGGCAAGGACGTCCTCGCCCGCCTCATCCACGAGGCAGGGCTCCGTGCAACGGCTCCCTTCCAGAACATCACCTGCACGGCCCTGCCGGATTCGCTCCTCGAGAGCGAACTGTTCGGGCATGAACGTGGAGCCTTCACTGACGCCCGTCAGAGAAAGCCGGGGCTGCTGGAATTGGCCGACGGCGGCAGCGTGTTCCTTGACGAGATCGGCGACATGTCGTTGCCGCTGCAGGCGAAGTTGCTCCGCTTCCTCGAAGAGCGGAGCTTCCGGCGCGTTGGCGGCACCGAAGACATCCGCGTCAACGTGCGCATCATCGCCGCCACCAATCGCAATCTCGAAAGGGCCGTGGAATTGCAGAGCTTCCGGCAGGACCTCTACTACCGCCTCTCGGTGATCCCCATCGTGGTGCCGCCACTCAGGGAACGGCAGGAGGACATCCTGCCCCTTGCGCGCCTCTTCCTCACCCGCTTCTCGAGCGAATTCAAGAAGCCGGTCAAGGGATTCACAGCGGAAGCAGAAACGTGCCTCAAGGCACACCCTTGGCCCGGCAATGTGCGCGAACTGAGAAACGTCATCGAACGCGCCATGATCCTCGGGGGCGACACGCACATTGACGCTGCTGATCTGCCGCCGGAATTGCGCACGACGGCCCTTTCAAGCTCCACGCCACTCGTGCCCTTCCGCCTGCCGGTGGAGGGCATCGTGCTCGACGATCTTGAGCGTTCGCTGGTGCAGCAGGCCCTCGAACGCACGAGCAACAATCAGACCCAAGCCGCCAAGCTGCTCGGCATCACGCGCGACCAGATCCGCTATCGCGTCGAAAAGTTCACTCAGGGATCATGATCCCGTCGCGAGCGGCAGCGCCACCACGATGCGCGCGCCGCCACTTGCAGCGCGCTCGATGCGGATGCTGCCTTGGTGCGCATCCACCAGCCGCTTCGCAATCGAGAGCCCGAGGCCGGAACCCTGGTGCTTGGTGGTGAAGAACGGCACGAACACGCGCTCGCGCAGTGAATCGGGGATACCCGGCCCGTCGTCTTCCACGCTCAGGAACCCGAACCCATCCGCGGTTCCGGTGGCGACGCGGATCGCACCGCCCGGCTTGGCCTGTGCCGCATTCACGAGGAGGTTCAGCAGCACCGGTTTCAGCAATTCCGCGTCCGCGAGGCAGACGACATCCTCCCCCTCGAGATGCACACCCGAGGAGCCGAATCCGCGATCCGCACGCGCCAGCGCGATCACGTCTCCGGCGAGACGCCGCAACGCAAGGGGTGCCGGCTTCGGAAGGCGCGGCCGCGCGTAGAGCAACATGTCATTCACGGCGCCATTGAGCGCCGCGATGCGCTCGACGATCTCGCGCACAATCGCTCGTTCCGGAGCGTCCGTCGGCAAGGCTTCGCCGATGATCTGCACCGCTCCGCTGATGCCAGCCAGCGGATTTCTGACTTCGTGGGCCACCACAGCCGCCATGGCACCAAGACGTGCGAGACTCTGGCTTTCGCGCAGTTCCCGTTCCACGCGCCGGCGCTCGGTGATGTCGCGCACATACGCTCGCGAGACCGTGAATTCCCCGCTCACGCCGTCCCGCCGGGCCACGGCGAGAATCTCCGCGTACATCACTTCTCCCGCCACGGTTCGCATGCGGACCTCACAGCTGCTGCTGCCCATGCTGAACACCCGGTCAAAATGGTCACGCAGGATCTGGCGATCTTCCGGCAGCACCAGCGCTTCGAGTTGCGTCCCGAGCAAGTCGTGACGGTCGCGCCCGAGGCGCAACTCCTCGGTGCGATTGATGAAGACGAAGCGCCCTTCGCGATCCACCCCGTGAATCATCTCCGGCGCAACGTCCACCATGTCGCGGTACCGATCCACCTCGTGCTGCGATCCCGTGATAAGGGCCAATTCGAGATCAAGGCTGCGGTCGAGTGCGACCAGGCAGGCCTCCTTGCGTGCGGACTCGACACCCAGCGCGCCCACGCGTCGCCGGAGCCCCCCGCGCATATCGGCCATCGCCGTAAAGACAAAGTCGGGCAGCAACCCGACCTCCACGTGCATGACACCGATGCGCAACCGTCGTTGCAGATAGGCCTCGTCACGAGGCGCAAGAAACAACTCCGAGAGCCACTGCTGCATGCTCCGCATCAAGCGCTTCACCTGAGCATCATCATGAAGCACGCGGCGCGTGATGTGATCCTGCAACTGATGCTTGTAGAAACTCGCGGCCATGTCGGGAAAGGCGGGAGCGATGCGCGGGTGGAACTCCGCAAGCACGGTTGCATCGTGAGCGGAAAAACCCACGTGCTCGAGGAGGCGATCAAAGAGGGCCTTGTTCATGCGCATTTTTCCCCGGGCCATCACTTTGGCAGCCGGCATCCTCTGGCACAACACTTGCGAATGAACGGGTTGCTCTCGAGATCAACCCGACCTTCCATGATCGAAACCGCGACAACCTCGAATGCCCAACGCACGGTTCTCATCGTGGAGGACGAGCGCCTCCTCCGCTGGGCGCTGGCCAAGCAACTCCAACGAGCCGGCTATCAGGTTCTGGAGGCTGCCAGCGTCGCTGAAGCAGGGCCCCTCGCATCTGGAGCCGACCTGATTCTGCTGGATCTGAAGCTTCCCGACGGCGACGGCCTCGAGGCCCTGAGGACGTGGCGTGGCGCTGGCGCTCGCTGCCCGGTGGTGGTGATGTCCGCCTTCACGACCGTGGAGGCGGAACGGCAGGGCCCAGAATTGGGTGTGCGCCATTACGCGTCGAAACCTTTCGACACGGCCCTCCTCCTCGGCTTGGTGCGACAGATCCTGCACTAGTCCCTGCGCGCGATGCCCCACGCGGCCTGCACTGGCTGCGGGGATTCCCGCAACCCTGTCTCTGCGCCGCGTGGCTGCTTCGGGTTGCGTGCTGTGACTTCCATGCGCCGAAGCAGGCACGCTCACAATCCGGGCACGGCTATTGCGAATAGCCTTCCGGCCAAGGCCTCGACGCCGAGGCCCCGAGGAGGAGTTCACATGACCCCCGACACCCCCCGAGTCCCGGACGCTCCCGACGGTGCTGGCGACCGCCGGAGTTTCCTCACGAAGAGTTCCACGCTGTTCATGGCGGGCGGGCTGGCGGCGGGGTACGGCACCTTCGCGCATGTGGCCGGTCGCTTCCTCTATCCGGCCGGTCCGCGCGCGACGACTTGGATGTTCGTCGCCGACCTGGCTCACTTTGCCGACGGCACGTCGATGAAGTACCGCACGCCAGACGGAGCGCGCGTGCTCATCACGCGCCGCGGCACCGCGGAGGCTGATGCGTCCTTCAAGGCTCTCGGCAGCACCTGCCCCCACCTCGGTTGTCAGGTGCACTGGGAGCCGCAGCAACAGCGCTTCTTCTGCCCTTGTCACAACGGCGCCTTCAATCCTGAAGGCGTCGCCATCTCGGGCCCGCCGAAGGAAGCCGCGCAGACACTGCCGAGCTTCCCGCTGAAGGTTGACAAGGGGCTCCTCTACATCGAAGTGCCCGCACCCGCAGGCGAGGAGGTCTGAATGAGCGCCATCGGCACATGGTGGAAAGAACGCTGCCCGGTTCCTGCGGGGCAGTTGAAGGAACTCACGAATGAACCGGTGCCGAATCACCTCCGGCATTGGTGGTTCTGCCTGGGCGGAACACCGGCCTACCTTTTCTTCGTGCAGATCGTGACGGGCATCCTCCTCGCGGTCTACTACAGGCCCGGCCAAGCAGAAGCCTGGCAGTCGGTGCGCGAAATCACGGATGAAGTGGCCTTCGGCTGGTTCATCCGCAGCGTGCACAAGTGGGGCGCGACCTTGATGATCGCATCGGTCATCCTGCACCAGATGCGCATCTACTTCACGGGTGCGTACAGAGCGCCGCGCGAGCTCAACTGGATGGTGGGGATGCTGATCCTCATCTGTACGCTCATGACCGGCTTCACCGGTTACAGCCTCGTCTACGAGCAGCTCTCGTACTGGGGTGCCACCGTGGGCGCGAACATCATGGACAACGTGCCCTTCGTCGGCGCGTTCATGAAGAACATGCTCCTCGGTGGCGAGGCCTACAACTCCCACACGCTTTCGCGCTTCTTCATCCTGCACGCGGCTGTGCTGCCGGTCGTGATGCTGCTCCTCCTCGTTGTGCACATCACACTCATCCGCCTGCATGGCGTCACGGAGTTCCAGTTCCCCTCGGACGCCAACAAGCCTTCGAAGACCTTCAACTTCTTCCCCGATCACATGCTCACCGAGCTGATGATCGGTCTCGTCCTGATGATCGTGCTCTCGGCGCTCGCGACCATCCTGCCGGCCACCATGGGCCCGCAGGCGGACCCGCTGACGACACCGGAGATCATCAAGCCGGAGTGGTTCTTCTACGTGGTGTTCCGCTGGTTGAAGCTGTTCTCCGGAACGGCGGCCGTGCTGAGCACCGGGTTCATCGTCTTTGTCATGTTCTTGTGGCCCTTCATTGACGGCTGGATCCGCCGCCGCACCAAAGCCAGCGAGCTGAGCGTGTGGATCGGAATTCTTGCCGTTCTCGCCATCATCGGACTCACGGTTTGGGAAGCCGCGGTTGCTCACTGAAAACAGAGGATTCTCACCATGACCATCACAACCAAGAAATCGATCATCGGGGTCCTCGGGTTCCTCTTCCTCCTCTCGCTCGTCTTCGTGCAGTGGCACGAAGTGACGCGCCGGGCGGAAGAGGCAGGGCTCACGGACACACTGGCCGTGATCCCGGATTCCAGCAAGGCCTGCTACGACTGCCACAAGCAGAAGACACCGGCCCTGGTGGATCACTGGCGCGGCAGCACACACGCCGAGAAGGGCGTTGGCTGCGTGGAATGCCACCAGGCTGAACGCGGTGACGCAGACGGCTTCGATCATGAAGGCGCCTTCATCGCCACCATCGTGACGCCACGCGACTGCTCGCGCTGCCACGTCACGGAAGGCGCGGAATTCGCCTCCAGCCACCACGCGGCCGGCGGCAACATCCTCGCCTCTCTCGACAACCGCCTCGCGGAAGTCGTCGAAGGTGCGCGCGCACCGTTCAACCCGCATGCGAAGTCACCCATTCCTGTCGGCACGCTGACGCAGGTGAACGGCATGGCCAGCGTGCAACTCGGCTGCATGCAGTGCCACGGTTCGAAGGTGGCGCTGGCCACCACCGACGGCGGCACCGTCACCGTGGACGACCTGAAGCCGGGCCCGGACGGCAAGCCCACCCTCACCGCGGCTCTCGCCAAGGTGCAGAAGGATCAACACGGACGCCCCGTGCTGCATTCGTCAGCCTGGCCGAACACCGGCATTGGTCGCCTCAATCTCGACGGCTCCAAGGGTTCTTGCGCGGCCTGTCACTCACGCCACGACTTCAGCCCGCGCCGCGCACGCCAGCCGGAAGCCTGCGGCAAGTGCCACATGGGCCCGGATCACCCGCAGAAGGAAATCTTCGAAGAATCGAAGCACGGCATCGCATTCCGCGATCGCATGAGCGAAATGAACCTGGACGCGAAGCACTGGGTACTCGGCGAGGACTACAGCGCCGCACCCACCTGCGCCACGTGCCACATGTCCGGCAACAAGAAGAATGGCGGCAAGGTGACCCACGACCCGGGCGAGCGCATCTCCTGGACGCTGCGTCCTCCGGTGAGCATTCCCATGGACACCGACGAGAAGCACGCCATCGTGAAGGAACTGGACCCCGAGAAACGCGCAGCCCTCGTCAAGGACAGCGCAGAAGCGAAACGCCGCCGCATGCAGGAGGTGTGCAGTCACTGTCACACGCCGGATTACGTGAACGGCTTCTACAAACAATATGACGACCTCGTCATTCTCTACAACGAGAAGTACGCGAAGCCCGGCGCAGCCATCATCGCGGCGCTCAGGAAAGAGAACCTCCTCACCGCGCCCGAGTTCGACGAAAAAGTGGAGTGGACCTGGTACCTCCTCTGGCATCACGAAGGCCGCCGCGCGCGCCACGGTGCCAGCATGATGGGGCCCGACTACACCCACTGGCACGGCATGTTCGAAGTGGCCGAGCGCTGGTACACGGAAATGATCCCTGAAGTGCGCGAACTCCTCGAGAAGGCGCGCCACTCAGGAAAGACAGAGGCCGCCGACCGTGTGGCGGCCATCGTGGACGGGATCATGTCCCGCCCCGAGCACCAGTGGGCCGGCCCGCAGAAGAACTGAACCTCTGCGCCGTGCCTCCCCGGGCTCCGCTGACTGACGTCGGCGGAGCCCGGCTTGTTTGAAGTGGCCGAGGCGTCGCGTGTGGCCGCGACATCAGACGTGGCATTCCGCGGCCAACGGCGCAAGCGCTCTATGGACTCTTGTCGCCCACCTCGAATCCACGTGATGGAGGAACCGCCATGTTGCACAAACTCGCTGCCTTCGCCTTGCTTCTCGCCACGCTCGCCGCGCAAGTTCCTGCTCCCGACTTCTCGGTGGAACTCACGCCGCTCACGCTCACCTCCTGCACGCCATCGTTCCACGTGCAGGGACATCCCTTCGCGCCCGTACAGATCCTGATGACCTTGCAGGACCCATTCCTCACACCGCCATCCCAACTCTCCATTTTTCCCTTCCTGCAGATGCAGACGAACATGAACGGCGTCGGGCACCTGACGCTGCCGCCGCTCACCTGGCAGGGACCGCTGCCAGACGTGTGGTTTGGCGCATTGATCATGACGCCAGCCGGTTTCATCCTCCCGGAGGTTGTCAACATCGGCGGTGTCATCGGCTGCATCGGTTGCGGCAACCCCCTCGACACGCACTCTCACGCCTGGATCTACGACCGGCTGGCAGAGGAATTGCACGTGCGCGTGTTCGGGAGTGACGGGCCCTATTCGGTCTGGGAAGTGCCCTGTCCGCCACCCGCCGTCGGCGCACCATGGCTGGCCGGAGCGGGCAGCACCTACCTCGGCAGCACCACCGCTGCAGGTGGCAACTCCAACTGGGATGGCTCCGTGCCGCTGCCTCCCCCCGGTGGCACCAAGTGCATCGTCATCCGCAGCAATGGACTCGCGGGCGTCGTCATCGGCGTGAAGACCATCACCAACTGAGGCCTGGATGCCGCGCACCCCCGCGCACCGTGACCAGCGTCGGACGCCGCTCGGGCCTCCGCACCTGCTCCGGTGCGCGCTCTTGTTGATAGGCTCGACGAGCAGCGAAGATCTGCTGCCTGCAACGCCATGCCATTCTCCACCGATGACCACAGGCGCGACGCGCTCGGGATGAAGCACGTGTACCCCGTGCTCTCGCGACGCTCTGGCGGGCTCTCACTCGGCATCAATCTGAATCCCGACAAGGCCTGCAACTGGCGCTGCATCTACTGTCAGGTGGAAGGCCTGCAGCGCGGGCACGCACCAGCCATCGATCTCGCGTTGCTTGAGGATGAACTCGCCCGCGTGCTCCGCTCCGTAGCCGAGGGCAGCCTCGCGCACCGTCTTGGCCTCGCAGAAGCGGTCGTGCGGGACTTCGCCATTTCAGGTGACGGTGAACCCACCAGTGCGGCGGAGTTCCCTGAAGTGGTGGAGCTCGTGGCGGAGCTGCGGCGCGCCGCGGGTCTGGAAAACAAGAGCGCCCTTGTTCTCATCACGAACGGCAGCTTCATCGGCCATGAACGCGTGCAACGCGGGCTCAAGATTCTCGCGCGCCACGGTGGTGAGGTCTGGTTCAAGCAGGACCGAGGCAGCGCTGCAGCACTGCGCGAGGTGAACTCCGTACCCCTCGATCCGGCGCAGCGACTCGAACTTCTCCGGACCGCAGCGAGCCTGTGCCCGACCCGCGTTCAGAGCGCTTGGTTCACGCTCGACGGACAGCTTCCTCTCGAAACAGAAGTGACCGCCTGGATCGACTGGCTGCGCGATGCCCTCGCGCACGGAGTGGACCTCGCGGGAGTTCAGCTCTATGGCCTTGCGCGTCCTTCGCACCAGCCCGAAGCGCCGCGCCTCGGGCAGCCCACGCCGTCATGGCTGGAGGCCCTTGGTGACCGTGTACGCGAGCTCGGGCTCGATGTGCGCGTGAATCCCTGAAGACCGGAGTGGCCTGGGGGTGTCGTCGGCGGACGGCCGCCGGCAAACACAGCGGGCCGCACCTTGCGATGCGGCCCGGATGAGAGCGAGGACGACGGGACTTGAACCCGCAACCTTCGGCGTGACAAGCCGACGCGCTAACCAATTGCGCCACGTCCCCTCATGGAAACATGCGTGCGGAGATGACTCCGCAGCGGCGCGCAGTCTATGCACGTCTGCATGGCCCTTCAAGGACGCAGCGGCACCGCGTGCTTTCGCCGCGTGGATGCGGGGGCATGGGAAAAGAAGCGCCCTGGTGACCCCCTCCGGGTCCCCAGGGCTCTTCAGCTTCCAGCCGTCCTTCCAGGCTCGCGCGTGCAAGCACGCGCGCTCCTCCCTCGAAGAAACCCGTCCAGTTTCTTCCGCCTGATTCCGGGCCCGCCTTGGCGACCCGGTTGTTTCACGATTGCAAATCTGACAGTCCGCTGAACCGATCCGTGCACCCTCGCGACGCGAGGGGCACCCACATGTTCGGACGCTCCCGCGCGAACTTGATGCGGCGCTTCACGATTCGTTGCGCGGCCTCAATGCGCGCGCAGACGCGGAGATTCGGAGCGGCCGCCTTGAGCAACATGGCCGGACATCTGCGGCGTCAAGATGACAGCGCGCGCCACTTCAGTCCGCGAGGGGTCCCGCGGGCGAGAGCCCTTCACAGAGCCACACCTGCACGCTTCATGCCGCACGCCGCGGTACGCTCTGCCACCATGCTTCAAGCACTCGTCACGAGACTGAAGAGCGCACGCCAAGAAGGCGTTTCCGCCCCGCTGCCGCGCATCGGCGTACTCATCGTGAGCGTGGTTCTCGCCACAAGCGCCTACATCCTGCTCGCGGTCGCGGACGCACCTCCACACCAGCGCCACTTCCACTTCATCGATGAGCGAGGCGCCATCACGGTGCTCTCCGCGGTGTATCTGGCGATGTCGGCCGCTTTCTCGATCGGCGCCTTCGTCGTCAATCTCCTGGTCCGGGACTCCAGTCGCTGGCTGTGGATCGCTCTTGCGTTGACCTTGGCCTTCCTCTCACTCGATGAGTTGATGCAGTTCCACGAACGCCTCGGTCGACGCCTCGGAGAGCAGGCCTCGTCAGGGCCCTTCAGGAACTGGAATGACCTGGTGGTCATCGCCTACGGCGTGGCCGCATTGCCCTTGGCAGCGGTGTTCCTTCCGAGTCTGCTGCGGTACCGGTTCGTGCTGGAGTTGTTTGCCGCCGCCGCACTCTGCTACGCCGTCCACACCACCATCGATTCAACCGTCGAGCCTTCGACAGACATGTCGGTCATTGCCGAAGAGTCCTGCAAACTGATGTGTGGCGCGTTCCTGCTGCTCAGCACCTTCGTCGGTTTCCTGGGCGCGCTAAGCCGCAATGGTCTCGGCTCGAGCTCGAGGTCCGCAACCACGGCTCCAGCGCGGCCCTGAAGCGCACAGCAGTTGCCATCGCTCGTCCCCCGGCACCGCGCGCGACAGCCCAACGAACGCGGCGCCCGCAGCATCGAGCCACGGGCGCCGCCAGGAACGCAGCACGATGACGCCGTCAGCGGATAAGCGTCATGTGCAGCACTGCGAAGGTGGGGTTGGCGCCGGACGCACCGAGGACCGCGTATTCGTCAGCTCGAATCATCGTGCTCGTGCTGGCACCAAGAGTCAGCGAGCCCGGCTTGCCCCCATTCGAGCGGGTGCAGGAGAACTGGATCTGCTCCAGTGAAAGCACACCCTCGGCGCTGTCAAAAGATGCGGGTTGGAAACTGAGCGTGGCCTGCTCTGCGGGACCACTGCCCATGTTCAGCTCAACGCGACGTTCGGATTTCACAGCCGTGCGCACCATGCCCGTGGCCACGCCGCGGAAGGACGCGTGACCTGTCAACTGGCGGAGTTGCTGAGTCAAGGCCTCGGGCAGGGCGGCGCCGCCCGACTCACCCTCCGGCAGAACCTCGATGATGTGGCAGGTAACGAGCACCTGCGCGAGCGGCCTGTCCATGTTCCGCAGGATGGCCGTCATCGCGGCAACGTTTTCCTGCGTGTCATACAGAGCGACCACACCACGCTCTTTCAAGAAGCTGACGCTCGATACGGTCGAACCATCGGACTGGCGGATGTGGCGCCGCAACCCATCGAGTGCAACGATCACCTCCTTCTCTCCCAGGTAGCGCAACGCATACGCACTGCTGACGAAGGAACCGCTGGTGCGCTGCTCGCTGAGCGGTCGTTGATCGAGCAGCTTCAATCCCCCGAGAATCGCTGTGCCCATCTCGCGCGTGTCCTGGATGAGAATCGCTGCCTGAACCGCGGCCACATTGTCGACGAGGCTGACTCCGTCTGCACGTCGGACAGCCAGCTTCCTGCCGTACAGACGCTGCACGGCTTCGAACAGGGCGGGAGGGTGAGAACGCTCGGCATGAAACACTTCGAGGACGAGCGCCGCGGCCTCCACGGGCACTCCGGCAGCAGCGCTGACACCCACAGCCTGCTGCGGCGCCATTCCTGCGGACTCGCTCGCGCGCCCCGTTTGAGCCGGGAGCAAGGCACCGAGCACCACCAACACCAAGAGACCTCCCGCGCACTTCGTGGTCATCTTCATCCGAGGAACCTCCATGCGTGAACACACGCATTGTGCGCAACAGGTCACAGCAGTGAGGCTTCCAGGAAACGCCCTGCGCGCTCGGTTGGTGGCCTCTGCCGGATCATTGCGCAGGCCGCTGGACGGGACGATCCCGAGGCCATTCCGCGCACTCGGCCACGCGTGTTCATCTCTGCACAAAAAGAGAATCCCCGGGCGCGCCCTTGCGCAGCCCGGGGATACTCGGCCGGACGTTTGCCGGTCAGTTACCGCCGGCGGATGTATCCGCCTTGGCGGGTGTTGTTCCTCCAGTGCGCGGGGCCTCCTGTTTGGGAGTCGCCGTCATGCGGCCGAAGATCGCGCGCTGGTGTTCGATGGTCACATCCACTTCCTTGTCCGCTGGTACTCGCCCGGAGTACTCGTTGAAGCCGCCGCCTCAACAGCCGGGGAAGCGGCTCGTGCTCAAGAGGATGCGCTTCTTCTTGTCCATCACCACGATTTGCGGACTCGTGGCATCGGGCAGGAAATCGTGGTATTCCTCGCCGCTCTTGCCGAAATACTTCAGGTTGTACGGCACCGTCAGCTTGTCGCCGGCGAGGGTGTACTGGAAGTCGATCTTGATAGGGCCACCCCATGCGAGGGCGGTTTCCTTGCCGGACGTGACCGCGATGGCAGCCATGTTGCCCTGACGCACGCGCACGGTCTCGGTGCCATTGGCCACGATCCCGCCGCTGATGAGCCACTGACCCGCCGGCACCTTGAGCGCCTTCTTCGTTGCGGCAGCGTTGAAGGAGATGTCCCCCTTCTCGTTCGAGATCACCACGGCCTTGATGTCGCCGTTGCCCTCGAAGTCGCTGCGCACATCCACCAAGCCCGACTCTCCGGCAAAGGCCGTGATGCTGGCATTGCTGCCATCCGCGTTGATTTCGAACGTGAAGAGCTCACCGCCGAGATTGACAACGCGCGAGAGGAAGCAAGCGGCATCGCCGCTGCCCACCACCATCGCGTCCACGCCGTAGTCGTTGTAGACACCGTTGTTGTTCTGGTCGATGATGGCGATGTTCGCACCCTTCGCCTTGCCGACCATGGCACCACCGGCGCTGTGCGACCAAGCCTCGCCCTTCTTCTGGAAGCGCACGCCGTAGACGAACGACTTTCCGTCGACGGTCTTCGCCTTCAGCTTCATCTCGGCGCTGATGCCCTTGGCCTTCTCGTCCACCTTGCCATCGCCATTCACGTCCACGGCAAGCGCAGAACCTTGCACCTCAGTGGCAAAGTTGGTGCCTGCTGCGTGGGTGATGTTGATGCCGTTGCTGATCGGGGTCCACGTCTCCTTGGGGAGCACGTAGGTCCACTTGTCGGGAATCTTGTGCGTCAGCGTCACCTGCTCCGGCGCTTGTTCCTGCGCCGGCATCAGGCTGATCGCCAGGCTGCATGCAAGCCCGGAGAGCACGAGTCGGTTCATCATCGTCAGTTCCTCGGTGCGGTGCGTGGGTGATCACGCTTTCCGCACAGGTCAAAGGATATCCGACTGAACCACTTCTTGGCGAGAGCTGAAAGGCCACAGTCTTTGCGGCATCACAGCGCACCCACCAAGGCGCGTCGCTGCTTGGAAGTCCATGAAACTGAGAGACTTGCGATGCTCATCCTCCACCGGCGGCTCCCTGGGCACCTGCTCCTGGCTCTGCCAAGAGCGCAGGGCTCTCCAGCAGCGACTCCGGATTCACCCTCGGATCGAGCGCATCCAGAACACGCCCCCGTGTGCCTTCTGGCCCTGCAGCGCCGGAAGTTCGAAGAGCGGAGCAAGCATGCGTGTGAGCACCTCATCGTGGTGGCTGATGAAGTACGTCGGAAAGACAACTTCATCGCCGCACGCACCCGCAAGCAGGTGGCTCAGCAGCAGATACTGCTCGTTGTAGAAGCGCCGGTGCCAATCGACCGGATAGTCGTCTGGCAAAAAAATGTCATGAATGCCGTAGGTGATTCCGGACGGCAGGATGGGCAGCACCTCCGTGAAGAACACCGTGGTGTCGGTGTTCGTGAAGACATGATGGCTGCCATCCAGAAACAGCATGTCGCCGGGTGCGAGCCACTCAAGAACCTTCTCACCGACCGCTTGAAACGGCGCGCGAATCGTCTGATCACAGAGCGCATCAATCTCGGCGCGCGGGCATGGATCAATGGAGATGATGCGCGTCCTGAGGCTGTGGTCGCGGATGGCCTTGCGGGCGAATTTCGTCGAGGTGCCAGAGCCGATTTCAAGATAGGTGGCGGGATTCAACAGCCGCAGTTGTGTGTAGATGGACATGCCATCAAGCGCCGGCAGCCAGCCGTTGACCCAGTGTGGTTTGTCAGGACTCCTGGTTCGCGTTGTGAGATCAGCCACCTGCGGAGCATCTTCCGCGATGGCTCTGCAAAGAAGGCCAAAGCCGTCACGGTTCTGTTCGAAGATTGCGTGCAGCTTGCGGCCAGCTTGGGTTGCTGCAAAGTCCCGCGCCAAGGGCGTGAATGCATATGCCCGCGCCCGAATGCGCTTGATCAGCCTCGGGACGGGTTTCTTCAGCCCCAGCAGTTTTCGCAGGCTCATAGGTCTCTCGGCAAGTGCAGCATGAGGTACTAACGCAATGTCAGCGCCGCCAGGCAGCAGGCAGAGGCGCAACAGCACGGGCGAACCACAGCGGGCGCCGCAAGCCGCCAGGTCCCGCCCCCTTCCGCGTCAGTGCGAGCCACTCGTGCCACACGGACATGGACTTTTCGAGATCCACGTGGATGTCCCCGTAGCGGTCGCCTGAGGGCGCTTTTTCAACCTTCACAAGCTGATGCCAGCAGTGCATGCCGCTGATCGGGTCCGGTTGCACGGGAAAAGTGAGGTTCTGATGCACACCGCCATCTGACCACCACACGCGCTTCGAATCAGGATCCGTCGAAGCAAAAGGTGTGATGTCCCCTGTGCGGCGGATGTCCATCGCACTGCCCTCCCGCTCGATGCGCACGGGCGCCGCAGCCCAGCGATCCGTTCCGGGGAGGCCATCGATGCGCCAGCGCCCGAGATGGTGCGAGCAGGCCACCACGCCCGGACGAATGCCCTCCGTCACCCATACCTTGTTCACGAAGTGCCCGATGCGCGTGGTGACACGCAGCAGGTCGCCCGTGCGCACGCCGAGGGCCCACGCATCCTCAGGATGCACCCAGACCGGATTCGAGTTGGAGATCTCGTAAAGCCACTTGGCATTGCCGCTGCGCGTGTGGATGAGCGTCGGCAGCCGGAAGTTCGGGAGCAGCACAAACTCGCCCGCTTCGCGCTTCAACTTCGTTGGGTGCACGTGACTCGGGATGTATCCCGGCATGGAGTTCTCGCGGCCGTAGCCCCACTCCTCCACCGTGGGTGAAAAGAATTCGAGGCGCAGTGACGGCGTTCTGAAACCCGCAGCGGGCTTGCCTGCGAGATCGACGGCGATTGGCTTGCCGTCGCGCATCCAGAGTGCACGCGCGGAATCGAGCGTCGCGCCCGTCACGTCTACCGGCTTCTTGAAGACCTCCCCGACCGATTCCTCCACCAGAAACGCACCATGACGGCGCATGTACTCGAGAGGCGTGAGCCCCTCGCGCTGAGCGGCTGCGGGCAAGCCCGGCACGCTGTTCTCGAAGATCCAGCGGTAGTACTCCTCTGTGGTGACGCACTCACCTTTCCGGTAGGGCGATTCGAAGTTCTTCCTGATGCCGAGACTTCCATCCTCGTCGATGGCCCACGAGAGCCGGATCCAGAACTCGTCCTCTTCCCACACTTCACCCGGATTCGCCTCGTGCGTCCACGTAATGCTGCGGCCCTCGCGTTCCGCATGCACGCGCAGCACCGGTTGACGGAATGCGATCCAGCGCGCGGCGTGGGTTTCCTGACTCTGAATGTCGTGGCGTTCGGGCCCGTGGCCCATGGGCAGCACGTAGTCCGCGAACAACGCCGTTTCACTCCATGTGGGCGTCAGCGCTGCGTGCAGTCCGACCAGCTTCTCGTCCTTCAACACATCCATCCACATGCCGCCGTCCGGATTGGTCCAGACCGGGTTGTAGACGCGTGTGAAATATGTGTCGAGGCGGCCGCGCCCGTCCTTCAGGAAGTGCGGCAGCAAGAACGAGAGTTCGTGATGCGAGAAGGGCCACTCCTCCGGATAGAGGAGTTCATTCCACACCTCCTGGGGGCTCGGTTTCGTGAAGGGCGCAGGCACGAATTTGTTGTGCGGCGCGAGATGTGTGCCGCCGGCCGTGTTGACGGACCCCGTGAGCACACACAGGAACTGCATGCAGCGCGCCACCTGCCAACCACCGAGATGCCCGGCCGCGGCGCTGCGCCACACATGCGCACTGAGCGCACCGCGCGCGGCGCCGATCTCGCGGGCGAGTTCGCGGATGCGCATCATCGGAACACCGCACTCGGCGGCGGCCCACTCCGGCGTGAAACGCGCGAGATGTTCGCTGAGCGCCGCCTTGAAACTCGCAAAGACACCCGGCTTTCCCGGATGATGCGCCGCGAGCCACTCGCGCCAATTCACCCACTGCTGCATGAACGCGTCGTCGCAGAGATTCTCGGCGACCAGCACATGCGCGAACGCGAGCAGCAGCGCAGCCTCGGTGCCTGGCTGTGGCGAGAGCCACCACGTGGACATGCTGGCGGTGTTCGAAAGCCGCGTGTCGATGGTCAGCACCTTCGCGCCGGCCATCATGCCTTCGATGATGCGCTGAGCGTGCGGATTGAAATAGTGGCCTGTCTCGAGATGCGAGGAAATGAGCAGGATGAATTTCGCCCGCGCATGATCCGGCGAGGGCCGGTCCATGCCGCTCCAGAGGGCGTAGCCGAGGCGCGCGGCCGCAGAGCACACATTCGTGTGCGAGTTGTGGCCATCCACGCCCCAGCTCTGCAACACGCGGTCCATGTAGCCGTCATGCCCGGGCCGCCCCACGTGGTACATCACCTCGGTCTTGCGGCCCTCCTTCAGCGCCGTGCGGATGCGGCGCGCGAAGGTGTCGATGACCTCATCCCACGTCGTGCGTTCGAATTGCCCCGAGCCGCGCGGCCCCGACCGCTTCAGCGGGTGCAGGATGCGCTGCGGATCATTGACCTGGTTGATGGTCGCGGGGCCCTTCGCGCAGTTCCGTCCGCGCGATGCTGGATGGAAGGGATTGCCCTCGAGCTTCCTGATCGTGCCCGATTCTTTGTCCACATAGGCGACGAGTCCGCAGGCCGCCTCGCAGTTGAAGCACACCGTTGGAATGAGGCGGTAGTGCTTCTCGACCTTGCGTGGCCACGCCTTCGCGTCGTACTCGACCCAATCATCCCACTGCGCCGGCGGCGGGAAGCTGGCGAGATCGCGCACCTGCCATGGTTCACCCGAGGGAGCCGTGCCCGCAGCGGCGGCAGCGGCCTCGTTCACACCCTTCACGGTGGCACTCATGAGTTCGGTGTCTCCTGACCGCACTTGATGAAGGCGCGCTCATACAGCGCAAGCCCTCCGATGGCAAAGGACGCAGCGAGCACGCTCAACCAGCCGCCCTCGGCCATGCCGAGAGTCGAGAACCCCGGCAGCAGAGCGCTGACCGCCGCGCCATAGAACAGCAGCACCGCGATGCCCGGAGCGCCGCTGTTGCGGAGCAATGCGTGCGCGCGTCGCGCCGCAGCATCCGCGATCATCATGCGATTGTGGAAACGCAGCCACATCACATTCAGAATCGCGATCACGGTGAAGCAGACCGGCGCAGGGAACGGCCCCGCCGCGGTGCCCTTCATGAACAGCGGCACGGCAGCTCCTGCAAGAAGTGCCTGCAGGATGAGATGAACGAAGAGCCCTTTTTCGAGCCAGAGATCGCGGCCACGACACTGCGCGAAGAGGAAGGCGGTGTAGCCGGAGGCGAGCAGCGCGAGCGGCAGATTCGCCCAGCGCAGCATGTCGGCGGTCCCGGGGAATCCGAGCAGCCGGAGCGCAAGGGACGCCGTTGTGAGTGCACCGAAGCCCATGAGCACCCAGGTGCCCTTCACCAACCAGGATTTCCAGTTGGGGCGCGTGAGGATGTGGAGAAACCGGTCCGGCCTCCCGAGGTCCATGATGAGCAGGACCGTGGTGACGCCCAGGAAGAACAATGCCGCCACTTCCGGGAGCACCGCATCGAAACTGCCCTCGGCGGGGCGGCGCCCGAGGAATGCAAGGAGTGGCGCAAGCAGCATGGCACCTGCCGCGATGTTCTTGGTGACGAGATAGAGCCACACATGCCAGCCCCACATGATGGGATGCGGCACGTCAAGCGCGGCGATGAGGTCCGGCGGCGGTTCGAACCCTGGCGGAATGGGTCGGGGTGGTTCCGCGCGGTCACTCCAGAGATACATCTCCTGTTCGAGAGCCCGGCCTGGCTTCAGCGCATCGTCGAGCGCGCCTGTGTACCAGACGCGCGGCTTCGTGCCCTTCTCCACACGGCGCTGTTCCGTCTTCTCCGTCGCGAGGTGCTGCGCAATTTCCGTCGCGGGATTGGATGTGTCTCCGGCGATGATGGCATGTTCGGGGCAGACCACGACGCACGCGGGTTCGAGACCGAGCTCCGTCCTGTGCGCACAGTAGTGGCACTTCTCCGCCGTGCCGGTGTCGTCATTCAGGTAGAGCGCGTCGTAGGGGCAGGCCTGCATGCAGGCCTTGCAGCCGATGCACGCATCACGATCGAGATCCACGATGCCGTCCACGCGCTTGTGCAGCGCCGTGACCGGACAGATCTCGACGCAAGGTGCCGCATCGCAGTGGTTGCAGCGCAACACCGTGAAGTGGCGCTTCACGGACGGATACGTGCCCTTCTCGACGTACTTCACCCACGTGCGATGCGAACCCACCGGCACTTCGTTCTCGGACTTGCAGGCGACGGTGCAGGCATGGCAGCCGATGCACTTCCTCTGATCGATGACAAAACCGTATTGAGGCATGTGTGAGTGCCGGCGCGGTCAGCAGGTGAAACAGAAGCCTTCCAGCGCCATGGCGGTGAAGTGCGCGCTGGCAGTGGGCAGGATGTAACCGAGTGCCGCCATCCAGGGCGGGTGCGGCAACATGCGCCCCACGAAGAAGACGCCGAGGATATTGAAGCCCGCGATGATGAAGCTGTTCATCAGGACCGTGCTGGAGTCGATGCTCCCCGCCACCAAGGTTCCCGCCGCCGTGCCGACCGTCCAACCGATGACGATCATCAACTGCGAGCCCGTACCGGTCATGTCCATCGCGCGTGTCAGAGCGGCGCGAGCCTCAGCATCGCCCTTGCGAGAGCGCGACATGAGCTCGCGATCATCAAAGATCTGCCGGGCCTCTGCGGGCACGGGCGTGAGGCGGCGTCCGATCTGCTCGATGAGGGAGACCGTGACAGCAAACGTCGCGATGCCGGCGAGCGTAGTGAGGATGTCGTAGACGATGTCCATGGCGGTGACCCCGAGGCGGAGTGCGGCACCTGCCGCGGGCGCCAGTATGACCGGCACCCGGCCCCATGCACAGGAGCCCTCCGCTTTTGCGAGTGCCGGTGGTCGTTCATCATGGCGCGCCTGCTTTCTGCGGGCGGAGACTCCCGTGGCCACCAACATCACGACCCGTGCCAAGGACTATGCGCAGTGGTACCTCGACGTCATTGCGGCCGGGGACCTCGCCGACCACTCGCCCGTGCGCGGCTGCATGGTCATCAAGCCGCACGGTTTCGGGATCTGGGAACTCATCCGCGACCAGTTGGATGCGCGCTTCAAGGCCACAGGGCACGTGAATGCGTACTTCCCGCTCTTCATCCCCATGAGCTTCCTCGCCAAGGAAGCGAAACACGTGGAGGGCTTCGCCATGGAGTGCGCGGTGGTGACGCACTCAGGCCTCGAATCCGACGGCGCGGGCGGCTTGAAGCCCCGCGGCGAGATCGAAGAGCCTCTCATCGTGCGCCCCACTTCGGAGACCATCATCGGCCACACCTACGCGCAGTGGGTGCAAAGCTGGCGCGATCTCCCGCTGCTCATCAATCAGTGGGCGAATGTGGTGCGGTGGGAAATGCGCACACGGCTGTTCCTGCGCACCATGGAGTTCCTCTGGCAGGAAGGCCACACCGCGCACGAAACGCCGGCTGAGGCCGAAGAAGAAACGCTCCGCATGCTCGATGTGTACTCCGAATTCGCGGAGAACGTGCTTGCGATTCCGGTCCTGAAGGGCGAAAAATCCGCGGCCGAACGCTTCGCCGGCGCCGATCGCACCTACTGCATCGAGGCCATGATGCAGGACGGAAAGGCGCTGCAGGCCGGCACCAGCCACAACCTCGGGCAGAACTTCTCGAAGGCCTTTGACATCAAGTTCCAGACCCGCGATCAGAAGACGGAACACGTGTTCACAACCAGTTGGGGTGTGAGCACGCGCCTCATCGGTGGCGTCATCATGACCCACTCCGATGATGAAGGGCTCGTGCTGCCGCCGGCCATCGCACCCGTCTCTGTTGCCATCGTGCCCATCTACAGAAAAGACGAGGAGCGCGAAGCCGTGCTCGGTTACGCGCGCCAGCTTCAGCAGCAACTCGCGGGTGAAGGCGCCGGCGCGAAACTGGTCCGCGGCGAGATCGAGACCGTCGTGCAGCCCGGCACCGGACGCCGCATCGTGCTCGATCTCCGGGATGGGTTGCGCCCTCCGGAGAAGTTCTTCCACTGGGAGCAGCGCGGCGTGCCCGTGCGCATCGAAGTGGGACCCCGCGACCTCGCCAACGGCAAGGCCGTGGTGGTGACGCGCGTGGATCGCGCAAAAAACATCGTCGACGCCGCAGGCCTCACGGCAGCGTGGCTGGATGCAACGCTCAGGTCCGCGCAACAGGCCCTGTTCGACAGGGCTCTGGCCATGCGCACGGCGCGCACCTTCGTCGTGAATGACTACGCCGACTTCAAGGCCCGCCTTGAGGGCGGCGGCTTCTTCCTCATGCACTGGGATGGCACGGCGGCCACCGAAGCACGCATCAAGGAAGAAACGAAGGCGACCATTCGCTGCATTCCCGCGGCGGAAAGCCTCGCGACGGCCGACGGAATGGTGGCTCTGCGCGAAGCAGGCACCGATCCGGTCTCCGGTGCGCCGAGCGCCGGACGGGTGGTCTTCGCCCGGGCCTACTGAGTCCGCCGCGTGCGTTGATCCGGAACACGGCAGCGACAAGGTCCCGGCTGTAGACTGGCGGGGCCTTGTGGCGGAGCCACTCCATGCGCGCGCAGGTCCAGCACATCCTCGTTGTTCTCACCCTTGCATCTCTCATGCTCGCCCAGCAGCCGGGAGCGCGGCCTGCTCAGCTCACGCCGCTCTCGGAGACAGAGCGCATCGCCCATGCACTCTCGCGGCTTTCGTACGGCGCGCGACCGGGCGATGTGGCCGCCATTCGTGCAACAGGCCTCGAAAGGTGGATCGAGAAGGAGCTCGCTGCCGATCCCGCTCTTGATGCAGCGCTCGATCAGGACCTTGCCCGCTACAAGACCCTCGGCAAGAACTTCCGCGACCTGCAGACGCTGCTGACCGCCGGCCAGCGCCGGGATGAAATCCGCCGCCTCGCTGCCAACGAATTGAGACAGGTGGTTGTGCATCGTGCCCTCTCCTCCGAGCGGCAACTGCATGAAGTGCTCGCAGATTTCTGGCGCAACCACTTCAACGTGGATGTGAGCAAGGAATCCGTCGGCGCAACCGCGACCCATTACGAAGAACACGCGCTGCGCCCGTTCATCCTCGGGAACTTTGGCGACATGCTGAGTGCTACGGCCCACCATCCGGCCATGCTCGTCTATCTCGACAACGCGCTTTCGCGCCGCGCCCCGCCGCGCTCTGAACTGCGCATGTTGGAGCGCCGCGTGCGTCGCGAGACCGGCTCCGAGCAAGCCGCGCGTGAACGCGTGGAAATCGCGCGTCAATCCGGACTCAACGAGAACTACGCCCGCGAATTGATGGAGTTGCACACGCTCGGCGTGGACAACGGCTACACACAGAAAGACGTGACCGAAGTGGCACGCGCCTTCACCGGCTGGTCCGTGGACTTCGAAGCAAAGGACGGCACGGGCTTTGTCTATCGCGAGGACCTGCACGACACCGAACCCAAGGTCGTGCTCGGCCGCGCGCTGCAGGAAGGTCGGCGCGAGGACGGCGTGAACGAAGGCGAGGCGGTGCTGAAGCGCCTCATCAACCACGAGAACACCGCCGGGTTCATTGCGAAGAAGCTCGTGCGCTGGCTGGTGAGTGATGATCCGCCGGATGCCATCGTCAATGCAGCGAAAGACACGTTCCGCCAGACGAAAGGTGATCTCCGCGCAGTGGTGAAAGCCATCCTCACCCACCCGGCGTTCTATTCGCGCGAGCACTACATGGCGAAGTTCAAGACGCCATTCGAGTTCGTGGTGAGTGCCTTGCGCGCCACCGGCGCCACCGTGACGAACTACGAAGCGGTCGTGGAAAGCATCGGCCAACTCGGGCTGCGCATCTACGGCATGGAGGATCCGACGGGCTGGGCGGAAACCGCCGAGGCTTGGCGCGATCCGGGCGTGATGGCTCTGCGCTGGCGCTTCGCACTCACCCTCGCTCGCGATGGCGTGCGCGGCGTGGTGATCCCGCCGGCCTTCTACGCGGACCTGCCGACGGATCCGGTGGAACTCGCAACGAAGCTCACGGAGCGCCTCGTACCGCAGGGCCTCGGGCCAGCGACCTCCGCGGTCGTGGAGCGGCTCGTTCTCCAGCGCGTTGCCAAGGGTGGCGCGGGCGATGCCGCCGGACGGCTCGCGCTCGCACGGGATCTCGTGTGCGTGCTCATCGGCAGTCCTGAATTCCAGCAGCAGTGAGGTGATCCATGAACCAGTGCAAGAACTTTGATGATGGTCGGCGCGATTTCCTCGCCGCTTCTGCGGGCTTCCTCCTCGCAGGGCCGCTTCTGGGAGGCGTGCCGTCGCTCTTCGCCGAGGCACGCACGGCTTCCACTCCGCGCGCGGAACTTCCAGCGCTGGTGGTGATCTATCTCCGCGGCGGCGCCGATGCGCTGAACCTCTGTGTGCCATGGGCGGACAAGACCTACGCCAACGTGCGTCCGCAAATCAGCATCAATGCGGAATCGACGCCCGAGGAACCTGGCGTGGTGAAGCTCGATGGCCGCTACGGCCTCCACCCCGCGATGAGCGCGCTGAAACCATTCTGGGACGCGAAGCAGTTCGCGCCGCTCCTCGGCACCGGTTCGCCGCATCCCACGCGCTCGCACTTCGATGCCCAGGATTTCATGGAGTACGCAGCGCCCGGCGATCGCCTGATGAAGCAGGGTTGGTTGAACCGCTTCCTCCGGGAATCAAAGGCCCAATCGGACACACAATTGAAGGCTCTCGCCATGCAGGGGCTCCTGCCGCGCTCCCTCCGCGGCCAGCAACCGGTACTCGCAGTGCCGCAACTCCGCCGCAACGACAGCGAAGGCCTCCTCGACCTCTTCGATGATGTCTATCGCAGCGGCGAGATGATGGACGGCGGTGACGCGATGGACACCAGCGGCGCAGCGCGCGGCCGCGAGGAAGCGGTTGCCGTCGGCCGCCACACCATCGAGACGCTGCGCCACTTCTGGGACGTGATCGAGAAGGAACCGCCGGGTGGCCAGCGCGCGGACCTCTACGGGCGCGATCAACTCGCACAGCGCCTCTCCATGATCAGCCGCGTCATCAAGAACGGCGCGGGGCTGCAAGTGGCGGCTCTCGACTACGGCGGCTGGGACATGCATCAAGGCGAAGGCGCGACGGACGGCTCCATGCAGCGCACGCTCAAGACGCTCGCCGATGCCATGGCGGCTTTCGCGACCGACCTCGGCCCCGCTTTCGCGCGCGTGAATGTCCTCGTGATGACGGAGTTTGGCCGCACCGTCGCGGAGAACGGCAACCGCGGCACGGATCACGGCCGCGGCTCGTGCATGTTCCTCCTCGGCGGCAATGTCGCCGGCGGCAAGGTCTACGGCGACTATGGCAGCCTCGAATCGAAGAACCTCGAAGACGGCCGCGATCTCCGCGTGAGCATTGATTTCCGGCAGGTCTTCGCCGAAGTCCTGAAGGGCACCTTCAACTTCGACACGCCGAAGGACTTCTTCCCGCTCTTCACACCACGCCCGAAGGACTTCCTCGGCTGCATGGCCGGAACTGCGAAGCCCGCGAAGAAGGGTTGAGCCAGCGGAAACACGGTTCTGTGCTTCGATCCCGGGCACGGCGCTGCTAACACGGCGGCATGGCCTACAACCTTGTCACTCTGCCGGGCGACGGCATCGGACCGGAAGTGCTGCGCGAAGGCATGCGCGTCCTTGAGGCGGTCAGCAAACCCCTCGAGATCCAGTGGCAGGTGACAGAGATCCCCTGCGGCGGGCAGTACTACCTCGCCAACGGCCGGAAGACCGATTGGCCCGCCGGCAGCGTCGAAAAGTGCCGCGCCGCGGATGTGATTCTTCTCGGTGCCGTGGGTTGGCCCGATCCCGATGGCAGCGGCGGTCCCCTCACCATGCCCGACGGCAACATGGCCGGCTGGTCGCCTGTGATCGGCAATCGGACGCGCCTCGAGCTCTACGCCAATGTGCGTCCGGTGAAGCTCTACCCCGGCGTCACGCACCGCATTCACGGCGAACGTGTGCAGGTGTGGAAGCCCGGCAAGGTGGACATCCTCTTCGTGCGCGAAGGCACGGAAGGGCTCTACGCCGGCATCGGCGGCATCCTGAAGCCGGGCGGCACGGGCAAGGTCGGCGTCGACGTGCGCGTGATCACGCGCGAAGGATCTGCGCGCGTCATCAGGAAGGCGTTCGAGCTTTGCCGCGCGCGCCAGACCGGTGCACCCAAGGACGGCAAGAAGCGCGTCACCGCCATCGTGAAGGACAACGTCCTCGACGGTTGCCGCATGTTCAGGGACATCTTCTTCGAGATCGGCCGCGAGTATCCAGAGATCGAGAAAGAGACGGCCATCGTCGATGCCTTCACGCAGTGGCTCATCACGCAGCCCGAGTACTACGACGTGTGCGTGACCACGAACATGTTCGGCGACATCGTGACTGACCTCGCCTCGGTCCTGCAGGGCGGCATGGGTGTCGCGGTGGGCGCGAATATCGGCGATAACCACGCCATGTTCGAGCCCATCCACGGCTCCGCACCGAAATACACCGGTCAGGACAAGGTGAACCCCATCGCCATGATCCTCGCGGCGAAGGAAGCCTGCGACTGGCTCGGCCGCCGCAAGAAGGACACCAAGCTCATCCGCGCCGGCGCGGCCATCGAAGAAGCGGTACGCGCACTCCTCGAACGAGGCGCTCCCCTCACCTACGACATGGTGGGTGAAGCCAAGGCCGCGAAGTGCTCGGAAGTCGGCCGCGCCTGCGCAGAACTCGCCGCCTCAGCCTTGAAGAGTGCCTGAGCAAGGCTCAGCGCACTCCCTTCGCTACTTTCCTCACAGCATGCGGCCATGGGCCGCAAGACCTTGCGGCCGCATCAGCGCCATGCGCTTTGTCGATCAATTGCCGCTTGCATCAGCGGCGCCCGACCCACTACATTGTCCCTTGCCCTCCGGCCCGACCGGAGGTGCGCAGCGTCTTGGAGCGGTGCCCTCGCGGGCGCTGGCGGGCATTTCCTCCTTTCGCCCCTCCAAGGTGCCGCCCGAGACCGGGGACCGCGCTTTCCCTCGCGTGCGTCTCCGGTCTTCCCCTTTGTGGGCGGTGGGTCCGGCTTCAGCCGAACTCAGCCAGCACGGGCGCGTGGTCGGAGGCGTTCTTGCCCTTGCGCTCATCGCGATCAATCCAACAGCGTTGCGCCGCCTTCGCCGCTGCAGCGGTTGCAAGAATGAGATCGATGCGCAGCCCGAGATTCTTGGGGAAACCCAGCATGCGGTAATCCCACCAAGAGAACTCGCGCGCTTCAGGGTGCATGACGCGGAAGAGATCGCCGAGGCCGAGAGCCTTCATGGCTGTGAGCGCAGCGCGTTCTTCCGCTGAGCAAAGCACCTTGCCGTCCCAGTGCGCGGGATCGTGCACATCGAGGTCGGCAGGAGCAATATTGAAATCGCCCACGATGATGAGCTTCTCGTGACGGCTGATTTCGTCCGCGAGAAAGTCCCTCAGCGCAGCGAGGAAGCGGAGCTTCATTTCGAATTTCGCGCTGCCCACCTCCTGGCCATTCACCACATAGACGTTGATGATGCGGAGGTCCCCGACTGTGAGCGCGATGAGCCTGCGGCCCGCCTCCTCCTCGGTGCCCGCGAGGCCGCAGTGCACGTCCTTCTCTTCGAGCCCGTCCCGCACAGCGATGGCGACGCCGTTCCAGGTCTTCTGCCCGTAGGCGCGCACATGCCAGCCGAGGGGTCCGAAGAGCTCATGCGGAAAGAGCGCGTCTTCAACTTTCGTTTCCTGCAGGCAGAGCACATCCGGCCGCCGCGCTGCGAGAAATCCCGCGACCCGCTCGGCGCGGGCTCGCACGCTGTTCACATTGAAGGTCGAGACGATCACGTCTGTTGTCCGACGCGCGCTCCGTGCTGCTCACGCTCGGCTTCAAGCAGCGTCAAGCGCTCCACGCTGATGTCGCCCGTCGGATATTCCCCGTTGAAGCAGGCATTGCAGAACTCCTCAATGCGCGGATTGCCGGCCTTGGCAGCCTCATTCATGGCTTCGCGTTCGAGGTAGACCAGCCGGTCCACACCGAGGAAACGCGCCACTTCGTCGATGCTCCTGTCCGTAGCCACGAACTCGCGCTTGCTGGCCATGTCGATGCCATAGGGGCAGGGTGCGACGAGCGGCGGGCTCGTGACAGCAAAGGACACTTCGCGTGCGCCGGCTGCGCGCGCCATCTCCACGATGCGCCGCGAGGTGGTGCCGCGCACGATGGAGTCGTCCACGAGCAGCACATGCTTGCCCTCGAACTCGAGGCCGATGGTGTTGAGCTTCCGCCGCACGGAATGCGTGCGCGCCTTCTGGTCCGGCATGATGAAGGTGCGCCCGATGTCGCGGTTCTTCACGAAACCGTCGCGGCAGGAGACGCCAATCGCATCCGCGAAAGCGAGCGCCGCATCTCGCGAGGAATCAGGGATGGGAATGACCACATCCGGCCCGGGATTGCCCGCCGCCTTCCATTGCGCAGCGAGTGCTTCACCGAAACGGCGCCGCGTCTTGTAGACCGAGATATCGTCGAGGAACGAATCCGGGCGCGCGAAGTAGACGAACTCGAAGATGCACGGACGGTGTGCCTTGCGCGTCACTTCGCGGCGATGCACCACACGCGTGCGATCAATGAAGAGCGCCTCGCCGGCTCCGATCTCGACCGTGCGCTTGTAGCCATTCACATCCAACACCACGGATTCAGACGCACACATGAAACTCGTGCCATCCGGTGTCGTGCGCTCACCGAACACCATGGGCTTGATACCGAAGGGATCGCGGAATGCGACCAGCCCCAGATCCGCGATGGTGGCCACCACGCTGTAGGCCCCGCGCACCTTCTCGTGCACCACTGCGACGGCGGCGAACACATCATCCGCAGTGATGTCGTCGTGAGCGCGGAGGCGGCGGCTCAGCGCATCCTGAAAGACCCAGAGAATCGCCTCCACATCGCAAGTGCTGTTCAAGCGCGTGCCGCGGTTCAGGAAGCGGTCACGGGTGAGTTCGACGTAGTTGGTGACATTGCCATTGTGGGCCATGGCCACACCGAGGGGGTAGGTGTGATGGAAGGGTTGGGCATCCTCATCCGCGCCGCCACCGACGGTCGGATAGCGCACATGCCCCACGCCGAGGTTGCCGCGGAGAGCGCGCATATCCCCGCCGCTGAAGACATCCGCTACGAGACCGCGTGCCTTGCGCACATGGAACGCGTTGGTGAATGTCGTGATGCCCGCTGCATCCTGACCGCGGTGCTGCACCGCCAGGAGACCTTCATAGATCTCCGGCGCCACGTCAGTGCCATCAAGCCCGAAGATGCCGACGAATCCGCACATGCGACCTCGATGGCGGTGCCGCGCGCAAGCCGCCCCCCCAAGGTAGGCGCCTCCTCGCGGAGCCGCAAGCAAGCCACTTCGTTGATGGAGTAAATTGGATGCCTCCACACCCGGCATCCAAGGAGATGGGTCCCATGCGCACCATCCTCGTGCTGTTTTCCGTGCTGTTCCTCGCGGCCGGCATCTGGCTGCTCTGCTCGAATGAAGAGGCTCAGCCGCTCGCACTCGAATCCACGGTTCCCGCTGCTGGCGCGCTGGATGCGTCGAATGACAGCGCTGTCGTTGCAAACTTGAATGTGCTCCTCGCTCCGATTCCCGCAAGCCCCTTCGATGGCAGCGAGGACAAAGCTGTGGAGGATGCGGCACCTGTGGCCTCGGGGGTCACTGTTTCCGGCCGCATCGTGAGTACCGACGGTTCACCGGTGGCCGGCGCACAACTCGCCCTCGAGATGAAGCGCATCGAACTCGGACGCCTGCGCGACGAACGACGCAGCGGCGCAACCGGAACGGACGGACGCTTCAAGTTCGCCGGCATCGCCACCGGCACCACCGTGGTGCTCCGCGCAACGCCACTCGCTGCACTGGAAGTGAAGTCACAACCCGTGCGCTTGAGCGCAACAGATCATGATTTCGGAACTCTCGTTGCTGCTCGTGGCGCCGCGGTGCGCGGCATCGTGCTCACGGCCCATGGCGCTCCCGCAGCCGGAGTGCGCGTCGTCGCCGAGCGCGCCAAGCGTCCGAGTGCCTTCTCCTTCTTCAGGAACGGATTCGAGCCCCCAGCCAGCGGCCAACGCGCAGCCATGAGCGATTCCGAGGGGCGATTCTGCATCCAGGGCCTGCCCACCGATCAACTGCGCGTGAGCGCACGCGAGGAAGGCAGTGCCCTCGGCACCGAAACCGCGGCCGAAAGCGGCGCCGACGACCTCAAACTCGTCCTCCCCGAGGGAGCGGAGCGCAGAGGCCTCATCACCGATGAGGCAGGCACTGCAATCAGTGGCGCTGTGGTGCGCGTGAGTGAAGGTGCGCCCGCAACTGAACTGGCCGACTTTGAAGGCAACGGTCCACCCCGTGTGAGACCCCAACGTCTCAGCACGGATGCGAGCGGCCGTTTCCACCTGAAAAACGTGCCCGTGGACCTCCATCTGAAAGCCAGCGTGGCATGTGAGCGATTCCTGCCCGCTCAGGTCGAACTCATGCAAGGCGAAACCACCATTCGCCTCCGCCGGGCAGGGGTTGTGTGGGGAGTGGTGAAGTCCTCCGAGGGTGTGGCGCTCACGAGCTTCAACGCCACCGTGCGACGCGGAGCGTGGGAGAACTTCGATCCCGCTGACGGTGCAACGCGCACTCAACCGAAGGCCCTCAGCGGTGCCGAGGCAGCCGCACTGGCCTGCGTGCCCCTGACCGACGGCATCTATGCCGTCAGCAATCTCACGGAGGCAGCGTTCACTCTCACCTTCACTGCGGACGGTCACGCGCGAGTGCGCTACGACAATGTGGCCGCAGCCGCCGGCACTGTGCAGCGCCTTGATGTCACCCTCGACAAGCAGTGCGAAGTGGCCGGTGTGGTCATCGATCCCGCGGGCGCAACGGTCGCGGGCGCGCGGGTGAGCTTCAATTCCTCCAGCGGCGTGAGCGGTCAGTCACAGCAGGCGCGTGAGGCCATGGTGAGTTTCCCGGGGAGAGTTGCGCCGGCCAGCGCACCCACCGCACGCAACTCTGATGCCGCCATGCAGCACGTCGTGAGTGACGCAGAAGGGCGCTTCAAGATCACTGGCCTGCCTGCAGGATCAGGATCGCTCATCGCTGAACATGATCTCTTTGCCGACAGTGAACGCCTCTCCGTGAAACTCCCGCAGGAATCACCCGAGGCCTTGCGCCTCGCACTGCGTGCCGGCGGCAGCATCGAAGGCCTCGTGAAGGATGAGGAAGGGAAAGCTCTCCCTCACGCGACCATCACCGCGCGAGCCGTGCGCGAGAAGGGCGACCGGCGGCCCATGCAGGACGAGCTGCAATCCATCGCCAATGCCGAAGGCAAATACCGCATCGATGGCGTGATCCCGGGACCTTGGGACCTGCGCCTCGACGGCCAGCCGCGCAGTGCGGATCGCCACGTCATGATCTTTGCGGACAGCGGCGAGAGCGCTCCTTCGCGCGCCGGATGGACACGCTGCGATGTGACTTCAGGCTCGGTCACCCGCGTGGATCTCGCGCTTCCGCCAGTGGGTCTCGTCACGGGTGTGGTGCGCTCTGCCGGACGACCGGTTCCGGGTGTGCAAGTGGAGATTGCGCCGAAGCAGCGCGAGCAGCCCAAGGAAGGCGGCCTCGGCATGGTGATGATGGGCAACTCAATCTTCGGAGGTGGCGGAGTTCCGACCACCACCGATGCGGACGGACGCTTTCGTTTCGAGCGCCAGAAGCCGGGTGAGTTCACGCTCATCGCGCGGCCTTCAGGCAGCGACACCAGCGCCAAGGTTGATGTCAATGTCCTGCCACGCGCCACGGCCACAGCGGAGATCACGCTGCCTGGAGGCACCATCGAGGGTCAGGTGCTGAACGACAAGACGGGTGCCCCCCTCGCCCATGTGCGCGTGCAGGCGACAAAGCGCCGCGCCCCCGGAGAACAAGACAGCTCCAACACGATGACAGGTGCGTTCATGGTGGCCACTGCCGGCGACGATGACAACGAAATCATGAGTTTCAGCGTCGGTGGTGGTGATCCCGTCGTCACCGATGCAGAAGGGCGCTACGCCGTGCGCTATCTCTCCGAAGGAACGTGGGACCTCGCCTTCAGCGGCGGAGGCATCGTGCCCGGCAACGTGAAAGGCATCGAACTCGGTCTGGATGCGCTGCGCACCGGCGTGCTCTTCCGCGCGAGCCTCGGCTGCACGCTCACGCTGCAGTTCGATCCGAACTCCGATCGCAACGTGGATGGCGCGAGTGTCTCGATCCAGTGTGGCGAGCAGCAGGAGCACGCGTGGTTGCAGCCAGGGCGCCGGGTGCTGAAACGTGGGCTGGCGGCAGGGCCGTGCAAGCTCATTGCCACGACCCACGACGGATCGGAGCGCAAGGTCGAGAAGACCATCACGCTCCACGCCGACGGTGAAAACAGGGTCGAATTCGAGTTCTGACGGAGCCGCGTCCGGCTCCGTCAGGGCGCGCACCCATCAGCCAAGACGAAGGCGCAGCGATGCCAGCTCGGTGTGCATTTCCTTCGGCATGCGATCGCCGAACTTGCCGAAGAAGTTCTCGATGTCTGCTGTTTCCTGTTTCCACAGCGAGCGGTCGATGTGGAGGAGCTCCTTCATCGCTGCAGGCTCGACACCGCTTCCCTCAAGCTTGAGGCTCGAAGCCTTCGGCACCCAGCCAATCGCAGTCTTCTCTGACTCGCCGCGACCCGCCACGCGCTCAAGCACCCAGTCGAGCACCCGCATGTTGTCGCCGAAACCGGGCCAGAGGAACTTGCCGTCCGCATCGGTACGGAACCAGTTCACATGGAACACGGCGGGAGGATTCTTGACGGCCTTGCCCACCTTCAGCCAGTGCGCGAAGTAGCTCCCGAAGTCGTAGCCACAGAAGGGCAGCATGGCCATGGGATCGCGGCGCACCACGCCCACGGCACCAGCGGCTGCCGCCGTTGTCTCAGAAGCCATCGCGGCTCCGACAAACGTGCCGTGCTGCCAGTCGAAGGACTGGAACACGAGCGGCGCTGTCTTCGCACGGCGACCGCCGAAGATGATCGCGCTGATGGGCACACCCATCGGGTCGTTGAACTTCGGCGAGAGCATCTTGCAGTTCCCAGCGGGGACGGTGAAACGGCTGTTCGGGTGCGCACCCTTGGTGCCGCTTTCGGGCGTCCAGTCCTTCCCCTGCCAATCGATGGCGTGAGCGGGTGGTGCACCATCCATCCCTTCCCACCAGGGCGTCTTCTCGTCGGTCATGGCCGTGTTCGTGAAGATCGAGTTCTTGTGCACCATCGCCATGGCGTTGGTGTTGGTCTTGTTGCTGGTCCCCGGAGCGACGCCGAAGAAACCCGCCTCGGGATTGATGGCCCAGAGCCGTCCATCCGGGCCCGGACGCATCCAGCAGATGTCGTCACCCACGCACCAGGCCTTCCAGCCCTTGAAGGCCGCGGGCGGTTCGAGCATGGCGAGATTGGTCTTGCCGCAGGCGCTCGGGAACGCCGCTGCGACGTAGATGGTTTCGCCGGCAGGTGATTCGAGACCGAGGATGAGCATGTGCTCGGCCATCCACATCTCGTCGCGTCCCTGCACGGAGGCGATGCGCAACGCAAAGCACTTCTTGCCGAGGAGCGCGTTGCCGCCGTAGCCGGAACCGAAGCTCCAGATCTCGCGCGTCTCCGGGAAGTGCGCGATGATGCGCGAGGCGGGCTCAAGTTGGCCGAGGCTGTGCACGCCGCGGCAGAAGTCGTTCGAGTTGCCGAGTTGATCGAGGGCCGCCTTCCCCATGCGCGACATGATGCGCATGTTGGCGACGACATAGGCGCTGTCAGTGATCTCGATGCCGATCTTCGAGAGTGGGGACCCGAGGGGCCCCATGCAGTACGGGATCACGTACATGGTGCGGCCCTTCATGCAGCCGCTGAACAACTTCTGCAGATGCTGGCGCGCCTCGACTGGGTCCATCCAATTGTTGTTGGGGCCCGTGTCCTCCGCATGCTCGGAGCAGATGAAGGTGCACTGCTCCGTGCGGGCGACGTCGCTCGGGTGCGAGCGAGACCAGAACCCTCCGGGGAACTTCTCGGCATTCAGGGGTGTGAAGGTCCCGTCCGCAACCAAGGCGGCCTTGATGCGCTGATCTTCCGCATCGCTGCCGTCGCACCAATACACGCTGGCCGGCGCGGTGAGCGCGGCGATTTCATCCACCCAAGACTTCAGCACGGGATTCATTTGGACATTGCTCCGGAAGATTCGCTGGGAAGTTGGTCGCGCCATGATCCCAACGGGGCGCGCGGGCCCCAACCATGCGCCCCTGTCGAAAAACAACGCCGCACACCGCCACTGAGTGCCAACTCCGCACTGGACAGCCCGCCTCTGAACCCTTGCAATCCACGCCATGCGGCCTCGTTTGATACAGATCATCCCCCTCTTCGCGCTGTCACTTGTCCTTGCAGCTCAGCGCGTGCTCCCTGACGGCCAGACGACGGCGCGCATCCTCCTGCCCGCGGAGGGGTTCCGCGTAGAGGTGGCCGCAGAAGGATTCGGATCGCTTATCCTCGTCGCCACAGCGCGCGACGGCGCTGTCGTCGTTTCGTCCATCGAAAAGGGGTTGCTCCAACTCGTGGATGCGAATGCGGATGGCTGCTTCGAAGCCGCTGAGAAGTTCTGCCCCGATCTCACGGGCTGCCAAGGACTGCACTTCCTCGCTGATGGCACGGCCTTCGCCATGGCGCGTTCCGACGCAGGCACGGGCGTGCACCGCCTTGCTCCGGGCCCACTGCCGCGGAAGGCGGAACTGCTCTTGCCGCTCGCGGGCGAAATGGGCGAGCACGGGCCGCACGCCATCCTCGGCGCGCCAGATGGTCGCTTGCTGTTGGTGCTGGGCAATCATGTGCAGCCACTGCATCCGGTCGCCGCAACAAGCCCCTTCGACACCGTCTACGAAGGCCATCCCCTGCCTCGCATCGAAGACCCGAACGGCCATGCCGTGGGCATCCGCGCACCCGGAGGAAGCCTTCTGCTCTTCGATCCCGCGACGCGAGTTCTCGAACGCTTCGCCGCGGGTTTCCGCAACGCCTACGACGCGACGTACGACGACGCTGGCGCGCTCTTCACTTTCGACTCCGACATGGAGTGGGACATCGGCATGCCATGGCACCGTCAGGTGCGCCTTGTGCATGCCGTGCCAGGCGGCGACTACGGCTGGCGCGCGGCGACAGCCAAGTCCCCCGCGCATCATGCGGACACGCTGCCGCCCATGGCTGATGCGGGACGCGGTTCACCAACCGGCGTGCTGTGGTGCGATGCGAAGCGCTTCGGCAATAAGTTCCGCCGCACCATTCTCGCAGCGGACTGGTCGCAAGGACGCATCCTCGCTTTCACGCCGCAGCCATCCGCCTCGACTTGGACAGCGACTTCCGCAGTGCTCCTGTCCGGGCGCCCCTTGCCTGTGACGGATCTCGCGTTCGACAAGGAAGAACGCCTGCTCGTGAGCGTAGGCGGACGCGGACTCGCTGGCGCTCTGCTGCGCATGGAAGCGCTGGAGCCCGGCCCATCACCAGCTACTGCGCGTGCACGAGAGCTGCCCCTCTTCGACGGCAACACTGCCTTCGCCGCTCTGGTGGCGGAACTCGCCAGCCCCGATCGCACGCGGCGCTTTCTCGCGGCGCGTGCATTGGGCCGACGCCCCGCACAGGCTCTTGCGGCGGTCGCGCACAGCCATCCCCTGCCCGCCGTGCGTGCGGAGGCACTGCTCGCCCTCGCACGAAAACACCTCGCGGCTGCGGATGTGAAGGGGTTGGCGCTGCTGGATGCCTGCCTCGAGGTTCTCGTGGGGACGCACCCCGTTGAAGTGCGCCTCGTAGCCGCGCGCGCGCTGCAACTGGCTCTCTGTTGCGCACGACCGGAAACCCTCGCGGCAGAACCGCGACCGGAACCGCGCGTGGACGTCGGCCAGAAGCTTGCAGCCTTGTTGCCCACAGGCTCGGCCGCACTCGACCGGGATCTCGTGCTCTCGCTCGCCCACTGCGGCGGAGCAGCGGCTCAGAAGAAACTCCTCGCACTCTTCGAGGCTGCTGCAGATCCCGAAGATGCGCTCCATCTCCTGTTGGCGCTCTCGAATCTCTCGACGCCGCTCGACGCCGCAAAGCTCCCTTCCTTGCTGCAGCGTCTCAGGGTCCTGAAGTTGCGCCCGGGCGGCCACAGCTACGGCGGTTTTCTCGATGCGATGCTGCGTCGCTTGATGGTCCGCGTTCCCGAGAGTGAGAAGGCCGCGCTCGTCGCACTGGCAGCACCACCAGCACAGCGTGGCGTGGAGGGCGGCGGCTGGAAGCGCGAACGCGCACGTGTGCGCGATTATCTGTTGCAATCCCTCGCTGCTCCGGACAAGGATCTCGCCGAAGGTGCACGCGTGTTCCAACGCCAGTGCGCCGCGTGTCACCAACGCGCAGGGCTCGGCCATGCGGGCGGCCCCGATCTGGCGAGCGTCGAAGCGCGGCTGGGTCTCGACGACCTTCTCGTCGCCATCATGGAGCCTTCACGGCATGTCTCCGATCAGTACCGGAGTCACCAGATCTTCACGCACGATCAGCAACTGATCAGCGGGCTGGTCACGCGCGATGACGGCACGACAGTCTCCGTCCTGGACCGCGAAGGCGTGACCCACGCAATCCCGGTCGCCAACATCGAAGAGCGTCGGCTCTCGCCACTCTCCGCCATGCCCGATGGCCTGCTCGATCCGCTCACACTCCTTGAGGTGCGTGATCTCGCAGCGTTCCTCCTCGCAACGAACCCGCAGCCCTCAGCACCAGCCGTCCCAAGCCCATGGCAACCGCTCCTCGCGCACGGACTCGAGGACTGCTCGGGACGCAAGGACCTCTGGACCTTCGCAGCCGGAGAACTCCGCGGCAGCGCCAAGGACCTGGAGCAGAACGTCTTTCTCGTTCTGCCCGGCCAGTGGCGCGATTTCTCCCTGGAATGCGAGGTGCTGCTTCCCTCCGGCAACAGCGGCGTGCAGTTTCATTCGAATGTCGATGCCCGCGGCACTGTGACGGGATTGCAAGCCGACCTTGGTGACGTCTGGTGGGGATCGCTGTATGACGAAGGCGGTCGGGGCGTCCTCGCCAAAGCCGACGGCCTCATGATTGGTCCGAGTCTTGACCGTGGGGGTTGGAATCACCTGCAGGTCAGCGCACGCGGAGCGGAAATCCGGATTCGCCTGAATGGGCTGGAAACCGTGGCGCTACGCGATGAGAGCCCGGGTGACCACCTCGCTTTGCAATTGCACAAGGGCGCGCCCATGACGGCGACCTTCCGCCAGATGCGCATACGGCCTTGAGCTCCCCCCCCCGGCAGCGTCATATGATGTCCCGACATGTCCGCCACCAAGCCGGCCTTCGACCACGGTAGTTTCTGGGATGTCTACAGCCAGCGCTGGGAAGTGCATGGCGACGGCGATGGCGTGCGTCACGATGGCGTGCTCGGTGTGGAGTGGACACCCTCCGCGCGCACGCAGTGGGTGTTCGATCGCTTTGCGAAGCCGTACCTGAAACCGGGCGCGCGCGTGCTCGAGATCGGACCCGGCGGCGGCAAGTTCAGTCGCATGTTCGAGGACGCGGGCGTGGACCTCACGCTCTGCGACATCAGCCCGAAGATGCTCGAGCGCGCAAGCAGCGCCTGTCGTCGCGCACCAAAGACAGTGCTCCTCGACGGTCGCGGCCTGCAGCCCTTCGCAGATGGTCACTTCGATCTCGTGTTCAGCTTCGACGTGTTCATCCACATCGAAGCCGAGGAGTTCTTCCGCTACCTCGCCGAAGCGAACCGCGTCCTCGGTCCCGACGGAGTGTTCAGCGTTCACACCAGCACGTTCGAATCGCAATACGGCATGCTGGCCTTCCTGCGCCAGATGCGTGATCACCAGCAAGACATCGGCACGCGCTACGGCGGACGCATGTATCCCCTCACGGGGCACGTGCTCGCGCGCTTCGCCGAACACAACGGCTTCGAGGTCACGGACCGCAGCGAATCCTGGGAAGACCGGGATCTCGTGCAGGCCTTGACGAAGCGCACTCATGCCTGGCCCTGGATCTTCATCACCCGGCAGGATCTGCTGGGTACGGTGGAGATCAGCGAGAAGAAGGGCGGCACCGGCCCGCGTCCCGTGTACAGCATCGCCCTCCGCGCAGAGGGCCACGAAGCGCTGATGGAGATCGGTGCCCCGGACGACCCGGTCCTGAAGCGCCGCGCGATCGCGCGCCTGCCGGAGCATCCCGCGCTGCTCCCTCCCACGGGCACCATCGCGGCTTCGGGTCTCTTCGCCGTTCTCTACCCTCAAATCCGCGGCGTGGCGCTGCGGCGTCTCGCCCACGACCCAGCGTTCACGGAAACGACCCGCGAGACCTCCGAGTATGTGAGGCATCTCGTCACGCTGGTCGACGGCATGCAAGCCGCCCACAAGGCGGGACTCGCCCACGGCGAGCTTTCGAGCGAGACAATGTACGCGGACGACCTCACACGTTACATGCGCATCGCCGGCTTCCACGATCCAGGTGCGGCCGTGCTGGCGGACATGCAGGAAGCCGACCGACGCGCCATGGCCTCGGCTCTACGAGCTCTGCCTCTGCCGCCGTGGGCACTGCGCCGGGTGCACGACGCCGCGAAGGCCATCGAGGCAGACACCTTCACAGCGCGCGATTTTCTCGGCGAGGCCTGAGCGCATCCTCGTTCGGCTCTGAGTCCCTGCGAACAACCCGGGGTGTACGATCTCGCTGCGGTCCCTTGCCGGGCCGCAAAGCGCGAGGAGCAAGAGCGATGCAGCAGCATGATGAACCCACTGAGCGGGTAAGCCGACGCGGATTTCTGCGCGGTGCCGGAGCGAGTCTCGCCGCGGGCGGCGTGGTCGGTGCGATCCAGAGCGACAAGGCCGGAACTGCGACAGTCGAACCCGCGCTTCAGAACGCAGCCGATGTGGTGGCCTTGAGCTTCGTACTCAACGGCAAGCCCGTGGCCGTGAAGGTGCGCACAGGCTTCACGCTGCTTGAGACACTTCGCGATCACCTCGATCACACCGGAGCCAAGCTTGTCTGCGACTACGGCGCCTGCGGAGCCTGCACCGTACTTCTCGATGGCGTAGCCGTGAACTCCTGCCTTGTACTCGCGGTGGAATGTCAGGGCCGCAAGGTCGAGACCATCGAAGGTCTCGCAGTGGACGGCAAGCTGCACCCGGTGCAAGAAGCCTTCATCGCCGAAGACGCCAGGCAATGCGGCTTCTGCACTCCCGGCATGATCATGTCCTGCAAGTCACTCCTTGATCGCAAGGCCGCGCCCACGCATCAGGAAACGGCAGAGGCCCTCGCGGGCAACATCTGCCGCTGCGGCACGTACTTCAACATCCAGCGCGCAGTGGATCGCGCCGCCAAGGCGAAAGCAGGAGGGCGCTGAGATGGCGACAGAAGACAAGAAGGTGAAGCTCGTGCTCGGCTTCGCAGGAGCGCGGGAGGAAGTCGAGATCACCATCCCGGATGAAGAACCGGTGCCGTGGGATCTCACCACGCAGTTCAGTGTTGTCGGAGGCAAGCATCCGCGCTCGGATGCACAGGCGAAGGTCACGGGGCGCGCGAAATACACGCACGACATCAACCTGCCCGGCATGCTCTTCGGCGGCTTCGCCCGCTCGCCCCACGCGGCCGCGGAAATCGTCGCCATCGACACCAGCGCGGCGGAGAAGATCGACGGCGTCAAGGCTGTGATCCCCATGCAACAGGAGCGCGTGCGCTATGCGGGCCAGCCCGTGGCGGCTCTCGCTGCAACCACGCGCCAGGCTCTCGCCGCGGGCATCGCCGCCGTGAAGGTGGAATGGAAGCCGCTCCCTCACGCCGCACGCATCGAGGATGCCATGCGTGAAGGCGCACCGGTGGTGCACAAGAACCAGCAGAGCAACGTGACGGGCTCGGGGCGCGCGCGGAACGACGAACGCGTGGTCGCCGAACTCGGCAGCAGCCACAAGGTCGTGAAGGCGACAGCGCGCACGCAAGTGCAGACGCACAGCTGCCTCGAAACGCACGGCACCGTGGCCCAGTGGAAGGGCGACGACCTCACCATCTGGACCAGCACTCAAGCGACGTTCGGCGTACGCTCACAAGTGGCCGATGCGCTGCGCATCGATGAATCCAAGGTGACCGTGCTTTGCGACTTCATGGGTGGCGGCTTCGGATCGAAGTTCGGCGCGGGCTACTTCACCGCCATCGCAGCGCGCCTCGCGCAGATGGCCGGCGCGCCCGTGAAAATCATGTTTGATCGCCGCGAAGAGCACACCGACACAGGCAATCGCCCGGACTCCATCCAGGAGATGGAACTCGGAGTGAGCGCCGATGGAAAGCTCGGCCCGTACAGCGTGAAACTCACGGGCACACCGGGCATCGGCCGCGGTGCGGGTGCTGCGAATCCGATGATCTACGACTTCCCGCGCGAACTGCGCGCGGTGAGCCAGACGGAAGTTGCGACCAACGCAGGCCAGCAGGCTGCCATGCGTGCCCCGGGACATCCGCAGGGGTCATTCGCTCTCGAAACCATTCTTGATCTCGCGGCGGAAGCCATCGGCATGGACCCCCTCGAGTTCCGCATCAAGAACGATTCCAACCCGGTGCGCCTGGCGCAGTACGAGGAAGGCGCACGACGCATTGGCTGGAAGAACCGGCGCAAGAATGGCAGCGCCACCGGGCGCTTGCGACGCGGCCTCGGTGTGGCCTCCGGCACGTGGGGCGGCCTTGGTGGCCCCTCGGCAGAAGTGGATTGCCGCATCTTCAAGGATGGTTCGGTGCAGGTCCGGAACGGTTCGCAGGACATCGGCACCGGCACGAAGACGGTCATGGCCGTGGTCGCCGCCGAAGAACTCGGGCTTCCCCTCGAGAAGGTGCGCCCCTTCATGGGCGACACCAACGATCCCGTCGGGCCCGCCAGCGGCGGCAGCACCACGGCTCCGAGCATCGCGCCCGCGGCGCGGCAGGCGGCGTATCTCGCGGGTCGGGAACTGAAAGCCCTCGTCGCAAAGCACCTCGGCGTGGATGCCGCCAAGCTGCTCATGAAGAACGGACGTGTGAGCACGGCGGAAGGCAAGGGCCTCTCCTTCGAAGACGCTTGCCGACTCATCAGCACAGGCGAGATCCGCGCGCGCGGCAAGCGGCGTTCGAACTTCAAGACCTTCCGCGGCGGCGTCGCCGGATGTCAATTCGCCGAGGTCGAAGTGGACTGCGACTACGGCCTCGTGCGCGTGGTGCGCATCATCGCCTTGCAGGACGCGGGCATCATCGTGAATCGCCTGCAGGCGGAGAGCCAGGTGAATGGCGGCGTGATCCAGGGCCTCGCCTACGCGCTGCATGAAGAGCGTGTCATGGACCGCCAACTCGGCCATCAGATGAACGCCAACTTCGAGATGTACAAGATCCCCGGCATGAAGGACATGCCCGAGATCGAGTGCGTGCTCTACGACGTCGCCAATGGCGGCAACAACACCTCCGTGTGCGGCATCGGCGAACCCACGTGCATCCCCACGGCTTCCGCCATCGCGGGCGCCATCCACAACGCGCTCGGGGTGCGCGTGCTCTCGCTGCCGATGACTCCCGACAAGGTGCTCGCGGCCCTCGCGACCAAAGGAGCCGGCAAGTGAAGAACTTTGACTGGATCACACCGGCGACGGCCAAGGAAGCCGTGGAGGCGTGCACGGCTGGACGCACATTCATGGGCGGCGGCACCGATCTCGTAACGCTCATGAAGGCTGGATTGGTCGAGCCCGCAGGACTCGTCAGTCTCTCGCGCGTGACAGGCCTTGATGCCATCGCGGAGGATGGTGAAGGGCTGATGCTCGGCGCGCGTGTCACCCTTGCCGCGCTCGCCGAAAACACCGCCGTCGCGCGACGGGCGCCCGCTGTGGCAGATTCCGCCCGCAACACCGCCACGCCACTCGTGCGCAATCGCGCCACCGTGGGCGGCAATCTCTGTCAGCGCCCGCGCTGCTGGTACTTCCGCCATCCGGATTACAAGTGTTCCAAGAAGGGCGGCGACACTTGCTACGCCATCGAGGGCGAGAACAAGTACCACGCCATCTTCGAGAACACGACGTGCAACATCGTGCACCCGAGCAATCTCGGCCCGGCCTTCATGGCCCACGATGCGGAGCTCGTGATCCTCGGCCCGAAGGGCGAACGCAAGCTGTCGATCCACGAGTTCTGGGTGCGCCCGGAAGAGGACATGAAGACGGAAATCGCGCTCGATGCCGGAGAGCTCATCACGCGCGTAGACCTGAAACCCATGCCCGCGCGCACAGGCTCGGCCTTCGAAGAGGTGAACGAGAAACAGTCCTTCGACTGGGGGCTCGTTGCTGCCGCCGTGCGGCTCACGCTCGATGGCGACAAGGCCGCTGATGTGCGCATCATTCTCGGAGCCGTCGCACCGGTTCCGCTCCGGCATGCAGAAGCGGAGAAGGCCCTCACAGGCCGCGTGCCCGATGAGAAGGCCGCACTCGCCGCGGCGGAGAAGGCCGTCGAAGGGGCGACACCGCTCCGCGACAACCACTACAAGATCGCGATGCTCAAGGCCTGCGTGAAGAATGCCATCCTGATGGCGGCCGCCCGCGCGCGGAAGGCTGGAGGCTGACCATGGAACGCACCCATCTCGACCGCTCAAGGCTGCCGCTCGACGTCTGCGAGCATCTCTGCACCAAGACCATGTACACCGGCTCTGAAACGCGTTCGTTGCTTGAGGAGTATCCGGGCGCAGGTGTGAGCACCGCAGGTTTCTGGTGCGTATTCACGCAGATGCCTCTCGGTGAAGACGGCGACCCGGTGGGTCCGGAGAGTTGCCGTCCGGGACGCCGCTGCTGCAAGCCACGGCTCGTGCCGCCGGAAGTCTGACGCCATGAGAATTGCGCTGCTGTCTCTCTTCTGCGTCGCGACACTCGCGTCCTTCCTCGCCGCTCAGAAACCAAGTGCCTCCGAAGAGCTGTGGCGCCGTTGCAGTGGCTGCCACGGCATGCCGGATGAGCGCGTTCCCGGCGACAGCCTCTGGCTCGGACGCATTGCGGTGACGCGCTGCATCCAACCTCCCGCGCCGGAGAACAACGGAGAACGGCAGAGCCTCGTGGCATGGCTCAAGGCCGCTGCGCGTGAACGACCTGCGTTGGTGAGTGAACCTGCAAGCCAAGAGGCTCCCGGCGGTCGCGTGGAGGTTGCCTTCGCGGATGGCTCGCTGCTTTTCCTCCCGGAATCGAGCGGCCAAGCGGACACACGCACACCACAGCGCCTCGTCTTCGAACGCAGAAAGCCCGGCGCGCGCGCGCTTCCCGCCGGTCGTTGGCGCCTCGCGGGCTACCGGCTGCAGCGCCTCGACAAGGAGCAGACTCTCTGGCAGCTCTGGGGCGCCGGCAAAGCGGAGCGTGTGCTCGACATCAAGGCGGGTGAAGTCACCAAGCTCGCTCTCGATGAACGTGCCGGCGTGCGCGTGCAGTGGAGCATCAAGGGCGAGAAATTCCAGGGCGGACTCGCCGTGACCGGAGATGCAGGGCTCGGTGCCACGCTCATGGCTGGCAAGGAGCGCGTGCCTGCACGCATGGTGCTCCGCGCAGGAGCCACAACCCTCGATTCAGTTCCTCTTGACTGGGGTTGAGGCGGAGTCGCCGGCGCTTCGTTGAAGCGCCCCACCTCAGAACGCACCATGGAAGTGATCTTCAGCACGGGCCCCTTCGAGCGCACGGGCGAACTCAGCGCCGAAGTGCGGATCGCGCGCTGACGAAGCTGGCGGCAAACCGCCGCGGTGCGGGAGAGAAATTCCATGCAAGCCATTCCCCTCGTGATCGGTGGCCGGCGTGTGGAGACGGACAGGGTCCTCGATGTGCACGCCAAGGCGACAGGCGATGTGCTCGGACGTGTGTGCCTCGCCGAATCGGCGCACATTGATCAGGCCATCGACGCTGCGGTCCGCGCTGCGCCTGCCATGGCGGCCCTCGCTCTCTGCGATCGCGAACGCATCCTCGAAGGCATCTGCACGCAACTCCGTGAGCGCGAGGACGAGTTCGCCCGTCTGCTGTGCCGCGAAGTCGGCAAGCCCATCCGCGATGCGCGCGGTGAAGTGTCGCGCATGATCGACACCTTCCACGCCGCCGCAGGCGAGGCCGTACGCCCTCACGGAGAAGTGCTGCCCATGGACGCGCTCCCGCGCGGACGCGGACTCATCGGCTCCGTGCGCAGGGTGCCCATCGGCCCCGCCGGTTTCATCACACCCTTCAATTTCCCGCTCAATCTCGCAGCGCACAAGATCGCACCCGCCATTGCCGCAGGCTGCCCCTTCGTGCTCAAGCCGGCGAGTTTGACGCCACTCACGACACACCTGCTCGCCGATGTGCTCGCGCGTGCGGGCCTGCCGCAGGGCGCGTTCTCCACCGTGCCCTCCACGCGCGCCGCAGCCGACCTGCTCGTCACCGACGAGCGCCTGAAGCTTCTCTCCTTCACGGGCTCCCCCGCCGTGGGCTGGGACATGAAGGCCCGCGCAGGGCGGACGAAGGTGGTCCTCGAACTCGGCGGCAACGCGGCCTGCATCGTGGAACCTGATTGGGACGCCGCTGATGCGTGCGCACGGCTTGTGCTCGGTGCTTTCGCAGGCTCGGGACAGAGTTGCATCAAGACCCAGCGTGTCCTTGTGCATGCGAGCCGCTACGACGACATGCGCGAGCGCTTCGTCAACGCAACCCTTGCGCTCCGCATGGGCGATCCTGAGGACGAAAGCACGCTCATCGGTCCGCTCATCACGGAGAAGGATGCCGAGCGACTCGAAGCCTGGATCGTGGCCGCAGTGGCGGGCGGCGCGAGGCTCCTCTGTGGCGGTCGCCGCAAGGGCGCATTCCTCGAGCCCACCATCCTCGAGAATGTGAGTGCATCCGCGGACATCCGCTGCGAGGAGGCCTTCGGCCCCGTGGTTGTGCTGGACCGCTATGAACGCTTCAGTGAGGCGCTGGCTTGCGTCAACGCCTCACGCTTCGGATTGCAGGCAGGACTCTTCACTCGCGACTGGGTGCGCGTGGAGGAAGCGTTCCGTGCGCTTGAGGTGGGCGGCCTCATCGTCGGCGACGTTCCCACGTGGCGGGTGGACCACATGCCTTACGGCGGCGTCAAGGACTCCGGTCTCGGGCGCGAAGGTGTGCGCTGGGCCATGGAGGAAATGACGGAACCACGTCTCTTGGTCCAGCGGCAGCCACCCGCATGATCCGAAGCAGGTCGGCTGGCACCAGCAACCCTGCAATCCGCGCAATATCTGGCTCGTGAAAGATCCTCACTCTGCTGAACCTTTCGCACCCGAGATCCGCTCTATACTCACAGGCCCCGCCATGAACCCAGCACGCACAGCCCTGATCTTCGTCGGATTCCAGAACGACTACTTCGCCGCGAACGGCATTCTCAACGCGGCCCTCGAGGACAAGCAGGGGCGTGACCAGACGCTCCGCAACGCGTTGCTGCTCTTGCGCCGCCTCGGGCCCACCAAGGCGAGCCTCATCGGCACACCAATCCTGTTCACAGAGGGCTACGCGGAATTGCAGAACCCGGTCGGCATTCTGAAGGCCATCAAGGACACCGGCGCCTTCCGACGTGGCTCGCCCGGCGGCGACACCATTCCCGAGTTCGCCGCATTCGAAGGCCGCATGGATGTGGTGCCCGGCAAGCGCGGGCTCAATGCGTTCTCGAACACCAATCTCGAGGCCCTCCTGCGCGAACGAAAGATCGAGGATGTGATCGTCCTTGGTGTGGTCACATCGCTCTGCATCGACTCCACGGCGCGGCAGGCCATGGAACACGGCATCCGCACCACCATCCTGTCGGATGCGACCTCGGGCCGGACCGCCTTCGAGCAAGAGTTCTATTGCGACAAGGTGTTCCCGCTCTATGCCCAGATGAAGACCACCGAGGAACTCCTTGCCGCACTCGGAGCCTGAGCCCTCTCCAGCAAAGCCAGAGCAGTCGCCGACACCGAGCGAGCTGACCAGCCAGATTCACCAGCGGCTGCTCGAGGACCTGCGCGCATCCGAGTTGCGCTATCGCACGCTCGTGGAACACGTGCCTGCGGTGGTGTTCCGCCTCGATGCCTCGCAGCACATCGAGTTCGCGAGCCAGGCCCTGACAGACGTCCTCGGCCGCAATCCCGGAGATGCGACCGGGCATTCTTTCAGTGACTACCTGCACAAGGATGAACGGAAGACTCTCGAGTTTTTCAGGCACGTCAACGACATCGAAGACTCGTTCCTGTTCGCACATGCCGATGGCCGCCCGGTCAGCCTGAGAGTCACGGCCCATCGCGACGAATACGAAGGCTGGACCGGCGTGCTCACTGACCAGACGCGCATCCACGCGCTGGAAGGCCAGCTCCGTCAGGCTCAGAAGATGGAAGCCATCGGAAGTCTCGCCGGTGGCGTCGCCCACGATTTCAACAACATCCTCATGGGCATCCTCGGACTCGCGGATTCCCTGGTGCAAGGATTGCCAGAAGGCGACCCCCGACGCGGCGACGCCTCGGACGTGATGAAGCTCGCCGAGCGCGGCAGCGCCATCACCCACAAACTGCTGCAGATCTCGCGGAAGAAAGAGGCCACGCCAGAATGCGTGGATCTCTGCCAGCTCTCGCTCGGCATGCGCGACGTCCTGCGTCGGCTCTTGCCGGAGAACATCGAATTGCTTGTGCAGACACCGCCACACCTCGTGCCTGTGCGCGCGGACCGCACCGGCCTGGAGCAGGTGCTGCTCAATCTCGTGGTGAACGCGCGCGACGCCATGCCCTGGGGCGGCCGTGTCGTTGTCGACGTGGACACTGCGCCCGAAGGCCCCGTGCCGGTGGCTTCGGTCTGCGTGACCGACTCGGGTACAGGCATGCCGCCCGAAGTGATCGAGCGCATCTTTGAACCCTTCTTCAGTACCAAGGGCAAGGGCGGCACGGGCCTCGGTCTCTCGGTCGTGTACGGCATCGTGCAGCAGGCGGGCGGCACCATCTCCGTGGAGTCCATCGAATGCCAAGGCACCACCTTCCGCATCCTGCTGCCGCTGGTCGCCATGGCCCCCCCCGCGTCGGCACCACTGTCGGGTGCCTCTCTGCGCGGCGCACCGCGCACCATCCTGCTCGTGGATGACGACACCACGCTGCTCCGCATCATGCGCGCGGGCTTGGAACGTGCAGGCCATGTGATTTTCGAGAGTACCTGCGTCCGTGGGGCCCTCGATCAGATCGATGCGCAGCCCGGGATTGACCTCATCATCACGGACCTCGGCATCGGGAATGCGTCCGGCAATGAACTCGTGAATGCGTTGCGCGCGCGACACCTCACCACGCCAGTCCTCATCGTCACTGGCGAGGGCGATGACGGAACCCCGCTTCAGGCGCCGGTGCATGCGGTGCTTGCAAAACCCTTGCGCATCCCCGAACTCGTTGCAGCCGTGGCCGCGACGCCGCGAAAAACCTGAGCCTAGCGGCGCGCCTGAAGAAGCGTCGACACCTCCTTGAAAACCACGGCCTTTGCAGAGCCTTGAGCGCGCACGCGCCACTTGGTCGGTTTCCCTTGCACAAGCGGCAGCACAAGCCGCATCTGGGCTGCCGGTTTCTCGATGACGAGTTGCTCACCGCACTCGGCGCTCGTGAGTTCGATGCGCTCGCACGCGCCCGTCGTGAGCTGCACGAACAGCGCGCGCTCATCCGCCCCGGCCAGGTGCTCGAGATCCGCCTCCCACCCCCCCGGAACGGCACCCACTGGCGTCGGCACGGAAACAGCGGCACCAACTGTCAGCGGCGAAGCCAGCGACACCTTGTCGATCCTCACGCGCGCCTGGTCCGCCAGATCGAGCAGTGCGCAATGAAAGCCCTCGGCAAGACCTGACCCAAAGAGTGGCACGTGCACGCGGCGCGCACCGGGAGGCCAGGGAATGTACAGATGCGTAGGCCCGACATTGAGGCCAAAGGTCGGCGCTCCGGACAGCACTTCTCCTTCGATGACCACACCGAACGAGCCGTCTGCAGGGTGCACGAACGCGCCGGGCGCTGCTCCCCATGCAATGCCGCGGGATGTGAGCGCATGCTCGCCGGGAACAAGGCGTGGACGGGCGACCATGGCCGGCCGCAGCGTTTCTGGCACTGGCGCTGGTGGCTCGATGCCTGTCTGCGAAAAGACGAGCTTCTTCGGTGCCACCTGATCCGTCAGGAAATCAGTCAGGAGGAATTCGAAGGCCACGGCGCGCGGGACGATGCCCCTTTCACGCGCGGCCACGAGATCGGTGACGAGCTGGAGCATGATCCACTCGGCATCCACCGCGATGAAGTCCTTGATGAAGCCGCGCTCTCCGGCGTACCACTCGAGCATCTGTTTGAAGTGGACGAAGCTCGAAAAACTGGACCCATAGTGCGCCCACGGGCGCTGCATGTCCGGAGCTGCCAGAGTGGCTTGATCACCCGTGAACTTCTCGATGGGCACCTCGCCGAGCGCGCCCATTGCGCGCAGAGCTTTGCCCGTCAGGTCCCCGTGGTGCATGGCGCGGATGTCCATGCCTCCGCTGACGAGCAAGTCCCCGGCATCGAGTTCGTTGCCCGCCTCTTCCCAGTGCGATGCCTGTTCGTGGACGCTGCTCAGGATTCCCATTGCCTCCATCTCCGCGCGCGCTGTCACACGCGCCGCGCGGTGGGTCCAATGCGTGTCTGTGCGCAGAAAGTGCTGACCACCAGCCTCACGCATGGCGCCAAGCACATCCACAACGTGGAGCCCGCGTGCCCGCCACGCAGCGATGAAGCGCTCGTAGTCCGCCGCGTCGCTCTGGAAGCCTGCGGGCAGGTGCTCCGGGTGAACCATCGACTTGTCCGGAATGGGAACCAGCACGAGGCGCGTTCCCATTGCGGCAAGCACGCGGTCGAATGCGATGAGGACTCGGATCGCTTCGCGCTGCGCCAGCGGCGCAGTGCGGCGCTCGGGCTGCACACGCGCCTTCATGTAGAGCCAGCCATCCGCACCGGGAATGACACTGCTGTGAGGCATCCGCCCGGCGCCGAAGAGAAACGCAGACCAGAGCGGGAGTGTCGCTTCACGCACACGCGACGTGTCGCGGAGGTCCCATTCCAGAAGCCGCATGCGTGTGCCATCCATCCACTGCGTGGCAGCCCGCTGCTCCTCAAGGCGCTGAGCATGAATGCCCGCCAGAGGCTTCGGCGCCGCAGGCCAGCAGAGATCCACCAGCGCGGCCCCGACGATGATGACGAGGAACCCCACGCTCACGATGCGCTGCGCCCGCCGGTCGAGCAGCACGCTGCCTGCGCGCACCTCGCCCGCGAGTGACCGCGTCGCGGCACTGGTGTCAGAACTGGTAGTAGAGGAAGGGCACATGGTCCTGCCAATGCAGATGGAGCATGGTGAGAGGAAGAAGGATGGCCGCGCAAACCACTGTGCGCGGACTCGCGTTCGCGACGATCTCCCGTGTGGATGGAGCAAACAGAGCCAGCACCCCAGCGAGTGCGAGGATGGCGTATTGCATAGGAGCGACCACGAGCAGGGAATCCCCGCCGTTCCCCGCCAGGGCTGCAAACCAGTCGAGCGCATCGCTCATGGAGTGGGCCCGGAAGAGCACCCAGCCCAGCATCACGCACAGCAGTGTCAGTCCGACCTGCAGCGCACGCGGCAGCCACTGCTGAAAACGGCGGAACATGGCCACGCGTTCAATGGAAAGCAGGAGCCCGTGCCACGCACCCCACGCGATGAAGGTCCAGTTCGCCCCGTGCCAGAGGCCCCCCAGCAACATGGTGAGCAGGAGATTCACCTGCGTGCGGAGGGGCCCCTTCCTGCGGCCGCCGAGCGGAATGTAGAGGTAGTCCCGGAGCCACGTGCTGAGCGTGATGTGCCAGCGGCGCCAGAATTCGGTGATGCTCGCCGCCTTGTAGGGCGATTCGAAGTTGAACGGGAAGCGGAGTCCGAGCATCAGCCCGAGGCCGATGGCCATATCGGAGTAACCCGAGAAATCGCAGTAGATCTGCAGCGTGTAGGCGGCCAGACCGGTCCACGCGAGGCCAGCGGAAGCGGGTGTCCCCGCATCAAACAGGCCGCTCACGACGGGTGCGAGGAGGTCTGCGAGCAGCACCTTCTTCGCAAGTCCGAAGATGAACCAGAGCACTCCCTGCGCGAAGGACGGCACCGTCATCCGGTGCACGGCCATCTGATCGGCCACGTCCGCATAGCGCACGATGGGCCCGGCGACGAGTTGCGGGAAAAGCGAAACGAAACAGAGGAAATCGCCGAAGTGCCGCGTGGCCTTGAGGTCGCCACGGTACACATCGATGGTGTAGCTCATGCTCTGGAAGGTGTAGAAGGAGATGCCGACAGGAAGCAGCACTTCCACCCACGGTACTGGAGGCGCTCCCTGCCAGAGCAGCACGTCATTGAAGATGCCAACGGCGAAGTTGGCGTACTTGAACCACGCAAGCAACCCGAGATTCGCGATGACGGAGAGGACAAGCCAGCCGCGGCCGCTGCCGCCACGTCTGCGCGCATGATCAATGAGCAGCGCGGCCCCGAAGTCGAAACTCGCGGTGGCCAGCATCAGCAGCGCGTAGTCGGGACGCCACCAGCCGTAGAAAAGAAAGCTCGCCGCGGTGAGAAATGGATTGCGCAGCCAGCGCGGCAGCAGCAGCGTGCCGATGAGCACGAGCGGCAGGAACCAGTAGAGAAACACCTGACTAGCGAAGACCATTCTGGCGTCAGGCCCCTGTCACGCGGGAAATCCTACCCCGGTCTTTGCGCATGTCAGGAAGTTATCCTCACCCGCCATGAGCCCACGGCCGCAGCAGCGCAGAACCCGAACAGCAACACGGAAATCCCCGCGCGGGGGCCGCGCGCCCGCACTCGCAGCAGATGCGGAGTGGCTGGAGACTGACGGCCTCGGTGGCTACGCCATGTTGCCTGTCATGGGAGCGCGCACGCGCCGGTACCACGCACTCCTCACCACGGCCCTCGAGGCTCCGCTCGGGCGCCATGCGCTGCTGAAGGACCTCCTCGTCTGGTTCCAGTCGGATTCCGGCACCACGGCGCTGAGCACCGCGCGCTTCGCGGATGGCACAGAAGAGCCGACCAACGGCGCAACGCTGAAGAGCTTCCGCGCCGAACCGTGGCCCACCTGGCAATGGCGTACTCCGGATGGTCACGACATCGAAATCGAGTGTTTCCTCGCCCATGAAGCGCGCACGCTGGTGTGGCGGGCACGCCGCACGCGCGGGCGCGGCCCGGCCTGGATTCACATCCGGCCTTTGCTCGGGGGCACACCCCATCACGCCCTCACCCATGCCAACGAAGAACTGGCAACGGAGCCGGTCGGGGCCCATGGCTTCCGCGCGCTCTGGCGGAGGCACGGCTCTGAGCTGCGCGTTGGTTCCGATGCGCCGCACGCTCATGAGCCACGCTGGTGGTTCAACTTTCATCTCGCGGAAGAGGAAGCCCGCGGTCATGACTGCGTGGAGGACCTCTTGCAACCCGGTGTGTTCAGCGGCGACCTGCTGCAAGGACCGGTGCACCTTGTCGCGACGCTGGCGCCAGATCTGCCGGAAGCGCCTGAGGAACTCGCACGCCGGGCCGGACAGCTCCGCGCAGCCGAAGCGAAACGGCGCAAGACCCTCGGCGATGCACTGCACCGCGCGGCAGACCAGTACCTCGTGCGACGCGGCGACAAGCGCTCGCTCATCGCGGGATATCCGTGGTTCGGCGACTATGGCCGCGACACCATGCTCGCTCTGCGTGGTCTTCTGCATGCAACCGGCCGACATGACGAAGCACGCACAGTGCTCGCTGCATGGGCCGGACTTGTGGATGAGCAGGGAGCGCTTCCAAACACCTTCGCGGAAGCGGGTGGCAGTGCGCTGCTGAACAGCGCCGATGCTCCGCTCTGGTTCGCCGTGGTGGCGGCGGAACATCTTTCCCTGCGGGCCGCGAAGCACGCCCGCGCCGAGCGGAAAACCATTCGCGCGGCCGCCCTGCGCGTCTTGCAGGGCATTCTCGCAGGCCGTCATCCGCTGCTGCGTCTCGGTGACGACGGACTCCTCTCACACGGATCGGGCAGCACGCAACTCACCTGGATGGATGCCATGGTGCAAGGCACGCCCGTCACGCCACGCGCCGGCAAAGCCGTGGAGATTCAGGCCCTCTGGCTCAATGCGCTTCATCTCTGGGCCGGCGAACAGAAAGGCGCACGGAAGATCCTCGCCCGCGGGCGCAAGAATTTCCGCGCGCGCTTCGTGTTGCCGGGAGCCACACACCTCGCCGATGTGGTGGACGTGGAACACGAACCAGGTCGCATCGATGCGAGTCTCCGCCCGAACCAGATCTTCGCCCTCGGTGCGCTGCCGCTCACCTTGGTGCCGCGCGCGATGGCGCGCACCATGCTCGAACACGTGGAGATGGCGCTCGTCACGGACGCAGGGCTCCGCACTCTCGACCCGGGCGCTGCCGAGTACCGCGGTCGCTGCACAGGGTCAGCTGCGGAGCGCGATAGTGCTTACCACCAGGGCACGGTCTGGCCGTGGCTCAGCGCGCCCTTCGTCGAGGCCTGGGTGCGCCAACGCGGCGACACGCAGCAAGCGCGGAACGAAGCGCGCAAACGTTTCTTCAGCCCGCTCCTCGCGCGCTTTGGAAGCCCCGGGCTCGGGCACCTCGCGGAAATCATGGATGGCGACGAGCCGCACGCTCCGCGCGGGGCACCATTCCAGGCCTGGAGCCTTGGCGCCGTGCTGCACCTCGAGCGCGTCGTTCTCGCCCGCTGAAGCGCGCGCTTTCCCCGGCGTTGCCGCGGGAAAGCCTGCGCAGTATCCTCACACTCCCATTGGAGACGGCACGTGTCCGACGCAACGACGGTCCCCCTGCGCTACACCAAGACCTTCAAGCTCTACACGGCGGAGTTCGACGCCCGCGTGGTGGAGCATGTGCGCGCGTTTGCGAAGGCTCGCGCCACCATCACCTTCCACGAAGACAAGTCCATCGTGAAGGTGACGGGCACTCAGCCCGAGATCACCACCCTGCTTGAAGAACTGAAGCAGCGCTTCAACTACATCCCGCCCGAGGATCGCGAAGAAGCAAAGACCGAGGAACCCGCCGCGGAGTGATGCGCGGACCGGTGAGGCCCTCATGAGCAACAAACCCATCCTCAGCGTCAAGTGCCCCTGCTGCCAGCACATCCTCGAAGTGAGTGTGGAGCAGGAACGGGTCTTGAGTTGGCGGAAGGGCGTACATCTCACGGAGGACCGCCGCGAAGGCGAGGACTCCATGGATGCGGCCCTGCGCAACAAGCGCGAGGCGGATGCGCGCGTGGTGGACGAGTTCACCAAGGCTGAGGAGAACGTGCGCTCCGCGAAAGAACGCGTGGACGACCTCTTCCGCGAAGCGACGCGCAAGGCGAAGGAAAAGGGCGAAGACGCCCCGCGGAAAATCTGGGACTGAGCTCATGGCGCAGGTCCCCCTCGCCGGACTGACGCTGGATGCAGCGCGCCACCATGGCAGCGCCGCAGGGCTCGATGCCTTCGGGTTGGAACTCGTGCCCCGCGCGTGGCGCCAGATCATGCGCGATGGTGCGGCGGGGCTGCATTTGCTGCAGGACATCAATCCGCGCAAGCGCGCGGCGCTCGCAGCCGTGTTCTCGCATCAGCTTCCGGAAATCGCTTCCACGCACGCGAGCTGGGACAAGAGCGTGCGCTATGCGCTGCGGCTCCCGGATGGTGCCATCGTTGAGGCGGTGCTCATCCCGCACCACGGCCTGTGGAGTGTGTGTCTCTCGTCGCAGGCAGGCTGCGCGCTCGCGTGCCAGTTCTGCGCCACTGGTCGCATGGGCTTGCAGCGCAATCTCCTCGCGCATGAGATCACGGGCCAGGTGCTCGCGATCCAGCACCACGCGCGCGTGCGCGTGAGCGACCTCGTCTTCATGGGCATGGGCGAACCGCTCCAGAACGAACACGAAGTACTCGCGGCCTGCGCGGTGTTCGCCGAAAACGAAGGGATGCAAATCGGGCGCCGCCGCATGGTCATCAGCACGGCCGGCATCGTGCCCGCCATCGACCGCTTTGCCGCTGCGGGCCACAAGATGAAGCTCGTCTTCAGTCTCGGCTCCGCGGTTCCTGAAAAGCGTGCGCAGCTCATGCCCATCCAGGAACTCTGGCCTTTCGAACGGCTCCTCGCATCCATCCGCAACTATGCCGCGACACTGCGCGGGCGGTATGTGACCCTTGAGTACATCGCCATCCGGAACCTCACCCTCGGCGACGACGACATCGAGGCCATCAAGAAGCACCTCACGGGTTTCAAGTTCATCCTCAATATCATTCCGCTCAATCCGGTGGACCCTCTGCTGGAGGCGCCCACGCGCGAAGAGGTGCTGGCCTGGTCGAGCCGATTGCGGCCCCTCGGTTTTCCCGTGAAAATCCGACGCTCCTCCGGGCGTGACCAGTTCAGCGCCTGCGGACAGCTGGGGCGCACGCTGCTCTCAGCGACGGATCTGGCGGAGGCCCCGCGCATGGGCCGCGCGGTGTAGTCTCTGCAGCGCATGCCGCGCGAATGGCTGCCTCGGCAGCTCCTGCTCTTCGGTGATCTGCACGCCGAGCGCGAGACACCGCTCCTCGCGGACCTTCTCGGAATTCTCCCGGCGGAGGAAATCCACACTGCCAGTGAGAGCGTCGCCGACGCGCTGGGGCGCGCTCTCGAACACTGCACGACGCGTCACCGCGTGGTGATCAACTACACGAGCAACAGACGCGTGCTGCTTTCCTCCCGCGAGGCCAGCGATGGCACCGTGCAATTGCGCGCTCACCACGCCTTCCGCAGCGCACCCGACGAGATTGCGGACGCCGCGCTCCGCCTCTACCTCTTCGCTGCGGATCGCAACGAGCAGCGCCAGCTCGCACGCACCATCATGCGTTGGCACCGCAGAACCGCCGCGCCCCCGAAGAGCCAGGACAATGAAACGCTCACCCACGGGTTGCATCACGATCTCCGCGCCACGCTGGAGCGGGTGAACCGCGAGCATTTCGAATCTGCCCTCACGCTCGACATCACCTTCGGAAACCGCGTGGCGCGCACGGTCATGGGCCGCCACGAGAAACGCGAGCCACGCTCGCTCATCCTCATCAACCCGGTACTCGACCACCCGTGGATTGCCGCGTGGTACCTCGATTTCCTGGTCTTCCACGAATGCCTGCACGAAGTGATCCCGCCGCGTCTCGAAGGCTTGCGCGCGGAATTGCATCCCCATGATTTCCGTGCGCGCGAAGAAGCGCACCCGGATGCAGCGCGCGCCCGCGAATTCGAAGCGTGGGTGCTCGGCCCCGGCTGGCGCCGCCTCAGCGCCGCAGCGCGCGCGTGGCTTCGCAACAAGAGAAACGGCCCGCCGGGGAAACCCTGACGAGCCGCTTCTTCACTACGCCTGCGCTGGGTTCCCCGCCAATCGCAGAAGCAGCGAATGTTTTGTCTGCTGGAGCCCGCGAACGCGTTGCGGCACGCGCGGACATCCAGTCTCCTTCTTCAACACCACATGTCCCGTTTCTTGTCCTGCCGCGCTGGATTTTTCGGAATCGCTGCAAGAAGGTGGCGAATACGCACGCAGCGCTGCGATGAACCGGGCTCACTTCCGCCAGAGCGCCGACCGCTCACGGCTTGCCCGAGTGCCTTGTTGCGGCTGTGCGCAGGCCGCCGCTAGCGCCGCCACGACCAGAGGATCTCGTCCCCTGGCTTCACGACCCACTGCGCCGCAGGGACTTGAGGGAACACGCCACCAATGGACCACGCCCACGATTGATCTTCCCGGGGGTCATTCTTCGTGGACCTCAGCAGCATCTTCGCGAAGAAGTCTCGGCGGCTCTCCGTGGGGCCGTGGCCACGCGGCCAGCGCAGGAGCCGCCGCGTCGCGTCCTCGACGGTTGCCCCCCGCGGCACGCTCATCCAGCGCGAACTCTCCGGCCATCCCCCACCGGACTCCGGCCAGAGCACCTGCACTCGCACGGTGATGGAATCCTCGTGGGCGCAGGATGCGAGGGCACAAGCAAAGAGTGCGGTGAGCAGAGCTGTGCGCATGGCGGGAGTCTAAAGGAGCGCTGCGCGCGAGCGGATAGTCTCTCGCCCGTCATGAACGCACGCCTCACTCTTCTCGTTGCAGCCCTCGCCTTTCTCGTCTGCGCGCCGCTGGTCGCTCAACGGCGCGACCAAACCGGCGAAGGCGATGCGAACTGGTCCACGCTCTTCCAGGCCCCGGCCATGCGCACCCCGGATCGCATGCACACGGCGAGTGGACGGCCCGGCCCGGACTATTGGCAGCAAGTAGCGGACTACAAGATCAAGGCGCGCCTCGATCCGGTGGCCAACAAACTCAGCGCGGAACTCACCCTCACCTACACCAACAACTCCCCCGAAGAGCTGTCCTTCCTCTGGTTCCATCTCGAACAGAACATCTTCAAGCAGGACAGCGCGGCTAGGCAACTTGCACTGTCCGGGGGTGCCAACGGCGAGCGCATCGAGTCGGAAACCAACGGCGTCGAACTCGCCCATGTGAAATGTCGCGGTGAAGACATCGCCTTCACGGTGTACGACACGCTCATGCGCGTCGAACTCGCGAAGCCCGTGCGCGCGGATGGCGGCGAGGTCGAGATCGACATTCAGTGGTCCATGAGCCTGCCGGAGAAAGCGGCCCTCCGCATGGGCCGCACGGAAACCAGCGACGGCCCCATCTTCGCCCTCGCTCAGTGGTTCCCTGCCGTCGCGAAGTTCGATGATGTCCATGGCTGGAACACCCTGCCCTATCTAGGTTCCGGCGAGTTCTACACCGACTTCGGTGACTATGAGGTGGAGATCACGGTGCCGGCGAATCACATCGTGGCCTCGACCGGCACACTCATGAACCCACGCAGCGTGCTCACGAACGCCCAGCGCGAGGCCCTCGCGAAGGCTCGTGAATCGCGCGAAACCGTGATCGTGCGCTCGGCGGATGAGGTGGCTCTCGGCAAGGGGCGCCCCGAGAGCGCCGATCCAATCACCTGGGAGTTCAGCGCCCGCAACGTGCGCACCTTCGCCTTCACTTCATCGCCGTCCTTCGTCTGGGATGCCTCCACCACGAATGCCGGCGTGCTCTGTCAGTCCTTCTATCCGCGCTCAGCCTTGCCGCTCTGGGAGGAAGGCACGAAGGACCTCCGCGAATCCATCGAGCACTTCTCGCGCATGTGGTTCCCGTACCCATGGCCGGTTGCGAACAACACCAACGCCTTCGGTGAGGGTGGCGGCGGCATGGAATACCCGATGATCATCTTCAACGGGCGCTGCGATTCGAGCTACGACTTGTTCGCGCTGGTCGCCCACGAGATCGGGCACAACTGGTTCCCCATGGTGGTGAACACCGATGAACGCCGCCATGTGTGGATGGACGAGGGCTTCAACACCTTTGTCGATTACTACGCCATCGTGGAGCGCTTCGGTTCTGGCGGCAGCTGGTTCGATCGCAAGGACTGGGTCTCCGCGTGGTCGCGCAACACCCACCCCATGTCCACGCCACCCGATCGCATGCCCGCAGGAACCGTTGGTTTCCTCGGCTACGACAAACCAGCCTGGATGATGCGCACGCTCCGCGAAGATGTTCTCGGTGCCGAGCGCTTCGATCGCGCCTTCCGCGACTACATTGCGGCTTGGGCCATGAGGTCGCCCACACCGGATGACTTCATGCGCTGCATGGAGAACGGTGCCGGCATGGATCTCGGCTGGTTCTGGCAGAGCTGGATCTTCGGCGCCGCCAAGCCGGATGTGGCGCTCGTGAGCCTCAGCATCGACGAAGGAACTGTTGATGCCGAGATCTCCCATCGCACGCGCTTCGTGCATCCAGTGCCTTGGCGCGCCGCATTGAAGGATGGTTCCCGCCGCGAAGGTGTGATTCCCGTGGAGGCCTTCGCGACTCGGCGCTTGGTCCGCTTCAGTTGCGAGGTGCCCGCGGGTTCCCTCCTGAACTTCACCCTCGACCCCGAGGCCCGCTGGCCCGATATGGACCGCAAGAACAACTCACAGGCACCGCACCCTGCGAAGTAACCGCAGCGCGTCGGGGCATGTCGAACTGACGCACCCGACCCTGCATGAAACAGCAGAGTCGTGCGCCTCAGTCGAGGAGACCGTTCACCAGACGATCACCGTGCGTGCGGGCGTGAGGGCGAGGTTCAGGCCACCAAGAGTCGGCGCCAGTGGGTCCAGGACCGCAGCCTGCGCATGAAAGGTGGCCCCTTGGAATACCGGATTATTGGGGATCGGCAACGGCCAGACAACATTGCCGAATATGTCGGTCCCGCCCGATAGATACACGACAGGTGCCGCAAGATCCAAATACACTCCGCACGCGTTCAACGGGCTCGTGCTCAACCCTGTGGCGATGGCCAGCACAGCAAGAGCGTTGCCGGGAGCACCGAAAACGGCGGCGTTGAAGTTCAGATTGCCGACCTGCGCGTTGGAGGGCCACAGGCCCGGAGGTGTCGGGCTGCTCCCTGAGCAACCGACTCCATTCAGCGCCTGATTTCTGAAGTAATAGCCGGGACAGTAATACGGCACGCACATCAGGTCCGGGTCGCTGTCACCGTCGAAGTCGCCGATGACACTCGTCGGGCAAGCCGCAGGGAATGGGCAAGGTGTATGCGATGTGTTCATGCCCGTTTGGTGAAACTGCCCTCCGGGAAGCCCGAGAGCCATGGTTACGGCAAAATTGCACACGGACGTCGTAAAGAACGGCTCGCGGGCCGGCGCGCGGAGCAAGTCACCCCAACCGTCGCGATTGAAGTCCGCGGCAAAGGTGGCCACAAAGAGCACGCCTGCAGGCGGCGTCGTGAAAGTCCCTGCAGGAGTCAAAGAGCGCGTGGTGCTGCCGAGATGCACCTGCAGAAGCTCGGTGGCGGCACCACCGACGGTCGCGGGTACGCTGCTGACCAGATCCGTGATGCCATCTCCGTTCATGTCGGCGGCACCCACAAGGCCTGCGGCCATAAATCCCGGGAACACGGGGAATCCCGTAATCGAAGAACCGCTCGGCGCAGTGAATTGCCCGCCACCATTGCCCCAGAGGACGTTCGTAATCCAGGACGCTCCCACTGAAAAATCCGAGTGCTGGATGGCAAGATCTGTATTGCCGTCACCATCGAAATCTCCCACACGCGGGGCACCACCTATCCCATTCACACTCACTCCGCCCCACGCCCACACTTGCACTTGCCATGCCAAGTTCCAGTTCGGGAACTGATTGAGGTAGCAGGATAGAGTTGGCGCATTACCCCCGCTGCTGGAGTACGCAAGCACATCCGGAAGGCCATCGTTATTGACATCGGCCATGGCAAACCATTGCATGATGACCGCGAGCGTACTCATGCTGATACTGACTGTGCTCGCTGGAACAAGTGTGCCATTTCCGTTGCCGATACTGAATAATATCATGGACATCGGGTTGCTGGATATGCCAGTACCGTACAAACCATAGGCCAGATCCTGCAATCCGTCGCCGTTGACATCGGCTGCAATGACGCGTAATGTACCCGCCCCGACCCCCGGCGGATAATAATAGGCATGCGGTATGTACGGGCCAACGCCGCTGACCGCAGGATCGAGGTCGACTTGGAATAATACCGATCCTGCAACCACATGAATCAAGTCCGCGTAACCGTTTTGGTTGAGATCGGCCGCCACTGGGAAGTCGCCCGGCCCCGCTCCGGGTGGTGCCATAGGCACATTGAACGCTTCGGTGAGGTATTGCCCCGGCAGGACGCTCACTACCGCCAGCAACATGAGGGCAACCAACAAGCAGTTCCAAGTGGCCGCGTGCGCGTGTTTGAGGTGGCTCATGTCATGCTCCTCAGTACCGGACCTGATTTTCGCCAACGACACTCTTGATCGCAGGATTGGCAGGATCAGGGACTTCCAGGGCGAGCACTGTTACGGTTGCCGGCAGCGGCATGGTGGCAGGGATTGCCACGCTGTAGACACTCACATTCATGGTGCCTCCTCCGGGGCCAGGGGCAGCTGTCGAAGAGACGAAACTCGTACGAATCTGGGTGCCATTCCATGTGCAAGTCAGCGCTTGCAGCGGAAATGGGTTGCTGCTTCCCGGGATCCCGGTACCAGCCGCTGCCCGATTGTGACTGACCGTGATCGTCAGGCTGCCGCCCAGCGGAACGGAATTCCGTGGCGACACCGCAACAAGTGGGCGGCTCACTGGCACAAACTGCGGCCCACTCACACTCAAATTGATCGCATCGGTCAGGCGTATGATGGTGCCGGGTGCCATGCGCATGCTGCTCACAGGCAACACCGGCGGAGTTGCCAGATTGGTATTCCAGAATCCGGCATATGTGACTTGGGTCGTGAAGGGTAATGGCGGCTGGTTGAGTACATTGAGTGTGAACTCGTACCACCATTCACCAAACGCGGCAGTCGGAATACCGGTTGTGATTCCGAACCCCAATCGGCCAAGGGGCTCTATGCACAGTGCGAAGTTCGCGGGACTGGACGCAGGAACCCCATCTATGCGGAACTCTCCCGTCGAGACTGCACCGGCACTCGTGTCGACAACACCTGTCACGCTTTGCGGCCCGGATCGATGTGTCCCACTGACGGTGCCAACCAACGGAACGCCTGGCACAGGAGGAGTCAACGACACAAGGCTGTCATCCCAAATGACAAATACATTGTAACCGAATGAGTTCAGCGGGTGTGCCACGGCACCGACAATGCTGGCTGTTTCGTTGATCAAGAAGTTCCTTGAGCCTGTCATGGCACTGACAGGGTACAGAGTGGCGAACGCCGCAATGTCGTCGGGTAGCCACGGACTCAGAACGCGATTACGTGCCGGGATTGCAGGCGTGAGCTGGACAGCCGGAGTTGACAATGTGGTCGTGAACGCCGCTGTCATGGCCGGCACTTCATTGAAGCTTGGATACCACCCCATGGATAATAAAATGAAAGGCGCAGCTGTCGGGTTCAGAACCGGGCCACCTGGGTGCAAATTGGTGTGGTCGAGTCCCCAGAAGTGACCAATCTCGTGTGCAAGCCCGCTGCTGGTTTGGGTCACGAGTCCGTTCCATGTGGTGGGGCCAGCTGCTGCCTCAAAAATGGTGTCGCACTCCGAGATGATCCCGGTTTGGGGATCCACCATCATGCTGCTCAGCCCACCCACTGCTCCTCCCAGCATCCCTCCTGCTGTGGGCAAGAAAATGAACTCATTCAAGCCATTGCCCGTTGGTCCACCACAAGCCAGTGACCAAATGAATTGCCCACTAGCGGCGACAACACCTCCCGCCGGAGCAATGTACGTTGGGGTGGGGTCTTGCGTTGAATACGGATTCGGAGGATAGCCGATGCACACTGTGCTTGGGACATTGGCCAATTGCAGGATGCTGACGCCGCTCATGATCGCAACGATGTCGTTTGTGAACATTGCCCACGTGTAGGGTGCCCCCAATGCGCCAACAAAAATGTCCGTCCCAGCTGCAACGCCCGGTGGCGTATTGACGATGTAGGGGACCTGCACGCCTGCGGGCCAATGCCGTGTTACGAGCGAGTATGTTCCGGTTGGGTCAGGATTGTTGGGGTTCGGTGTACCATCCGCTGCATATGGACTTTGCGCGTACGGCGCCGCGGCGCTGCAGGGAAGGCCTCCCGCACCGGGTGCTCCGCTAGCACTGGGCGCTGCCATCACATACCAGAGCACATAGGGGTCGTCGCCGTCGCTCGCGGCGCCTGCGCAAAGTTGTTTTTCCGAGTGGCCGCCGCAAGGCTCTACGATGTGAGCGAGGCCGGATGGAAGCATGGTGACCGACGCGCCTCGAGAAGTGCGCAGGTGCCTGCCTGCATGAGCCTCAAGGCAACGCAATGCGTGCGAGTTCGGATCCATGGTGGTCCTGCAGGGAGTGAGAGCGCGAGTACCCGGCGGAAGAAGGATGCGAGCAGCCTCTGGAGACACCGGGGCATCATGGCACACTGGCGCTGCTGCGTATTCTCCAAAGAACCACCCGTACGACATGATTGTGGCCGCCAGAGCGAGCAGCGTCAGCGCATGCGCGCTGCCGCTATCCGTGAGTCCGTGAGTCCGTGAGTCCGTGAGTCCATACTTGCCTCCGCTTGCTCTTTGGTGCTTGGTACCGATTTGTATCCTCGCGACGACGTTTGCGCGCGGTGCTGATTTGCTACAGCAAGGGATGTGCCACAGCGGAATGGCCAGCGCATCGGCTCCGGGGCTGCATTGACGATTCGGCGCAAGCCGCTGCACGCCAAGGACTAGTGGCCGTGTTCGTCAACACGCACCGCGCATCGGCCACCGCGCGAGCCGCTTGCAGCTTTGTTTCCGCATCGCACACTGTGTTCCCCTGCCGACACATGGCCTGCATAGCGCAACACACACTGCGTCGCCCATTGGCCCGGCTTCGGTCCGCAGAACAGAGGCACCTTGGAGGCATCTTTCGGCGTGCTTTGGCTCTTTGGCGCCAAGACAGTGCGCCAACGCCAGCGGCTCTGGAGCAGCCGTAATAATCTGGATGGGCGCTGAGGGATTCGAACCCCCGACCCCCTCGGTGTAAGCGAGGTGCTCTAGCCGCTGAGCCAAGCGCCCGGCTGCGAGGAGGATAGCGCGCGGAACGGACCGACGTCTGTCGCGCGCCCGAGGGCATGACCTCGAATCAAGGCTCCCTCGCCGGGCGCAATCACGCAGAGCAAGGGCGAAGTTCCCCGAGAGATCGCGGCGCGACGGATCTGAAGGATGCGTCACCGCCTACGCGCGTAGGCGGCTCACCAGAAGCTCACCACATTCAGGCCTGAACCGCGAGGCACACCGGACGCCACAACTTCTTGGCCGGATTGAGCTTCAAACAACAGCTGCAACATGATGCCTGTTGCGCACGATCAAGCGGCACGCCAGTTGATGAGTGCGGAGTGGAAACCCGCACATGACGGACTTCAACACGCACCCGCTCCACGCGCTCTTCATGACCGCGGCTCTGAGAGTTGCCACCACGCTCGGCGTGGTGCTCGCCCTCGGCGGCTTCATCGCCGCTCAAGACCCGCCCTCGGAAGAGACCATGAACTACTTCAAGGCCAACTGCGCGAGTTGCCACACCATTGGTGGCGGCCGTCTCACTGGTCCTGACCTGAAGGGCGCCGACACTCGCAAGGACCGCGACTGGCTCATCAGCTTCGTCGCCGATCCGAAGACGATGATCGACTCCGGCGACGCCTACGCCCGCAAACTGGTGGAAGAAGCCCGCGGCGCGCTCATGCCCAATGTCCCCGGCATGAACAAGACCCTCGCGGCCAAGCTCGTCGATCTCATCAAGGCCGAGTCAGTGCTGGAGAAGTCGCATTTCATGGGTGTGGTGCTTTCGGACCGCCCACTCACGGCCGTGGACGTAGCCCAGGGCAAGGCCCTCTTCACCGGCCTCGCACCCTTCAAGGCCGGCGCCCCTGCGTGCAACTCGTGCCACACAGTGCGCGCTCTCGAGGGCTTCGGCGGCGGCCGCCTCGGACCAGATCTGACCAGCGCCTTCGCGCGTCTCGAAGGCCGCAAGGCCCTCGGTGCATGGCTTTCGGCACCGCCCTCCATCGTGATGCAGCCGGTGTTCAAGCAGCACACTCTGGAGAGCGACGAGATTCTCTCGTTGGTGGCGTTCTTGAAGAGCGAAGCGGAAGGCGGCGATGCGCCCATGGTGGCGGAACCCTCCCTCGACTTCGTGCTGGCAGGGCTCGGCGCGGCAGCGCTGCTCATTGTCTTGATGGACTTCGCCTGGCGTCGCCGCTACCGCGCCGTGCGCAGGCCCCTCGTTGCGAAGGACTCGAACTCATGACGAACGGCAACAATCCCTGGATCCAGGACGGCGTCGAGCCCGAGACCCGCGCTTGGGAAGAGTTCTACAGAAACCGCTGGCAACACGACAAAGTCGTGCGCTCGACCCACGGTGTGAACTGCACCGGCTCGTGCTCGTGGAACGTGCACGTGAAGGACGGCATCGTCACATGGGAAATGCAGGCGCTCGACTATCCGGAGTTGTCGAAGGACCTCCCGGGTTACGAACCTCGCGGTTGCCAGCGCGGCATCTCATACTCCTGGTACCTCTACAGCCCGCTGCGCGTGAAGTACCCGTACATGCGCGGCGCATTGCTCGACCTTTGGCGCGAAGCGAAGCGCCAGCACGCCGACCCGGTGGATGCCTGGACGGCCCTGCAAGGCGACCCCGCGAAGCGTGCGCGCTACCAGAAGGCGCGTGGCAAGGGCGGGCTGCGCCGCGTCACGTGGGATGTGGCCCTTGAGCTGATCACAGCTTCGATGGTGCACACCATCAAGAAGCACGGGCCCGATCGCATCACGGGCTTCTCCCCCATTCCCGCCATGTCGATGCTCTCGTACGCAGCGGGTTCGCGCATGTTGCAGCTCCTCGGAGGAGTGAATCTCTCCTTCTACGACTGGTATTGCGATCTGCCGAGCGCGAGCCCCGAGTGCTGGGGCGAACAGACGGACGTGAACGAATCCGCGGACTGGTTCAACGCCAAGTTCCTCGCGGTCATGGGTGCGAACCTCAACATGACGCGCACGCCGGACGTGCACTTCGCCGCGGAAGCGCGCCACAACGGTTCGAAGATGGTGGTGTTCGCACCCGACTTCAACCAGGTCGCGAAGTACGCGGATGAGTGGATCAGCATCAACGCCGGCCAAGACGGCGCGTGGTGGATGGCGGTCAATCACGTCATCCTGAAGGAGTTCCACCACGAACAGAAGATCAAGAGCTTCCTCGACTACACCAAGACCTTCTCCGACGCGCCCTTCCTCGTGGAAGTGGTAAAGGAAGGCACGGGCCTCCGACCGGGCCGACTGCTCCGCGCGGACCGCCTCGCCAAGTACAAGGGCGAAGAGAACGGCGAGTGGAAGTTCCTCTTCTGGGATACCGCCACCAACGCGCCGAAGATGCCCATGGGCAGCATGGGCCACCGCTGGCAGGCGAAGAAGGGCCAGTGGAATCTGAAGCTCGAAGACGGCATGGATGGTTCGCCCATCGACCCGACCTTGAGCTTCCTAGACGCTGCGGATGAAACGCCGCTGGTCGGCTTCGACGACTTCGCCAACGGCACCACCACCACACGCGGCGTGCCCGCGAAGAAGCTCACGACGGTGGATGGATCGAGCGTGCTCGTCACCACGGTCTATGACCTGCTGATGGCGCAGTACGGCGTGCCGCGCGGGCTGCCGGGTGCGTACCCGAAGAGCTACGACGACGACAGTGTGTATACACCGGCATGGTCCGAGAAGTACACCGGCATCGGCCGCGAGAACCTCATCCGCTTCGCGCGCGAATGGGCCAGCACCGCTGAAAAGACCGGTGGCAAGTGCACCGTCATCATCGGCGCCGGCATCAACCACTGGTACCACGCGAACCTCATGTATCGCGCGGCCATCCACGCGCTCATGTTCTGTGGCTGCGTGGGCAAGAACGGTGGCGGCCTCGCCCACTACGTAGGCCAGGAAAAACTCGCACCCGGCGATTCGTGGGGTGCCATCGCGCTCGCGAAGGACTGGTACCCGCCGTCGCGTCTGCAGAACGGTCCGAGCTGGCACTACGTGCACTCGGATCAGTGGCGTTACGAGCGCAGCTTCCGCGACTACCACACCGTGCCCGTCGGCACGCCGGATTCGAGCTTCGCTGCCGGCCACACCATGGACGCCAACGTGAAGGCCGTCCGCAACGGCTGGCTGCCCTTCTTCCCCGCCTTCGATGAAAGCCCGCTCGACACGGTGAAGAAGGCCGAGCAGGCGGGCGCCAAGGATGAAGCAGCGATCGTCAAGAACGTGGTGCAGCGCATCAAGTCCGGCGACCTCAAGTTCGGCATCGAGAGGCCGGATGCAAGCGAGGTCTGGCCGCGGCTGTGGTTCATCTGGCGCGGCAACGCGCTGATGAGTTCCGCCAAGGGCCACGAGTACTTCCTCGAGCACTACCTCGGCACGCACACCAACAAGATCTCGAAGGAGCTCGCTGCCGACTTCGTGAAGGAAGTCGAATGGATGGCGACGGCACCGCGCGGAAAGATGGATCTGATCGTCGATCTCAACTTCCGCATGGACACGTCCGCGCTCTACTCGGACATCGTGCTGCCCGCGGCCACCTGGTACGAGAAGTGCGACCTCAACTCGACGGACATGCACTCCTTCATCCACCCGCTCGCACCTGCGGTGCAGCCGTGCTGGGAATCGCGTTCGGACTGGGACATCTTCCGCACCATCTCGAAGGAGTTCTCGAAGCTCGCGGAGAAGCATCTCCCCGGACGCACGAAGGATCTCGTGCCAACCGTGCTCGCGCACGACAGCAACGCAGAGATCGCGCAACCGCGCATGAAGGATTGGAAGAAGGGCGAGGTGGAGGCCATTCCCGGCAAGACCATGCCCGGCTTCAAGGTCGTCGAGCGCGACTACCCCGCGCTGCACGACATGTTCTGCTCGCTCGGGCGCAAGGTGCGCGAGAACGGCCTCGGTGCCCACGGCACGCACTACATGGTCGATGATTTCTACGACCAAATGCTGGCCACCTCGCCCGTCGAGCGCTGGAACGGCGCGAGCTACCCCTCCTTGAAGGATGCGAAGGACGCGGCGAATGCCGTGCTCAACCTCGCCACGGTCACGAACGGTGAACTGGCGTGGCGCTCCTACAAGAACATGGAAGAGAAGACGGGCCTGAAGCTCACCGACCTCGCGGAACCCACCCGCGCAGTGCGCATGAACTTCAAGGATCTGCAAGCACAGCCTCGCCGCTTGATCAACTCGCCCATGTGGTCGGGACTGCTCGAAGGCGGCCGCGCTTACTCGCCCTTCACCTACAACGTCGAACGCATGGTGCCCTGGCGCACGCTCACGGGCCGCCAGCACTTCTACCTCGATCACGACGGCTACATCGCGTTTGGCGAGCACCTCCCGACCTACAAGCCGAAGCCGCGTCCCGATCAGTACGCAGACCTCGTGGTCTCGGAGGCTGAAGGCCCGACGCTGCAGCTCAACTACCTCACGCCGCACGGCAAGTGGCACATCCACTCGACCTACGGCGACAACCAGCGCATGACCACGCTCTCGCGCGGCTGCGAACCGTTCTGGATGAATGACAAGGACGCCGACTCGATCGGCATCAACGACAACGACTGGGTCGAGGTGCACAACGACCACGGAGTCGTCGTAACTCGCGCCGCGGTGTCTGCGCGCATCCCGCGCGGCATCTGCATCATCTATCACTCACCCGAGCGCACGTATGGCGTGCCGAAGTCTCCGCTGCGCGGCAACAAGCGCGGTGGCGGCCACAACAGCCTCACGCGCACGCGCCTGAAACCGAACCTCATGGTCGGTGGCTACGGCCAGTTCACCTTCCACTTCAACTACTGGGGACCCATCGGGTGCAACCGGGACACCCATGTACTCGTCCGCAAGCTCCCGCATCTCAGCTGGTGATGCACGGCGCACGACAGGGAGCCTGAAAGGAACACCATGGACGTCAGATCTCAAATCGCAACGCTCTTCCATCTCGACAAGTGCATCGGCTGCCACACCTGCAGCATCGCGTGCAAGAACATCTGGACCGACCGTCCAGGCACCGAGTACATGTGGTGGAACAACGTCGAGACCAAGCCCGGCACGGGCTATCCGACGCAGTGGGAAGACCAGGACGCCTACAAGGGCGGCTGGAAAGTCGAGAACGGCGATCTCGAACTGCGTTCGACTTCGAAAGCGAAGCTCGTCCCGAACATCTTCCACAACCCGGCCATGCCCAGCATGGACGACTACTACGAGCCGTGGACCTACAAGTACGACGAGCTGTTCAACGCTCCCGAAGGTGACGATCAGCCGACGGCCATCCCCGTCTCGATGATCACGGGCCAGCAGATCAACATCGAGGCCGGCCCCAACTTCGACGACGACCTCGGTGGCTCCAAGGTCTACGCCGCGAACGACGTGAATCTGCGGGAGCTCGATCCGATGCTCCGCGCGCAGATGCTCGAAATCGAGCGCCTCGCGTTCTTCTACCTGCCGCGCATCTGCAACCACTGTCTCAATCCAGGTTGCGTCGCGGCCTGTCCCTCCGGCGCGCTCTACAAGCGCGGCGAGGACGGCATCGTGCTCTTGAACCAGGAGCGTTGCCGTGCGTGGCGCGCGTGCATCGCCGCCTGCCCCTACAAGAAGACCTACTACAACTGGTCCACGGGCAAGTCGGAGAAGTGCATCCTCTGCTTCCCGCGCCTCGAAACGGGCCAAGCACCCGCGTGCTTCCACTCCTGCGTCGGCCGCATCCGCTATCTCGGCAACGTGCTCTATGACGCGGACCGCATCAAGGATGCCGCGCTCAAGACCGACCTCGAACTCGTGGATGCGCAGCGCGATCTCATCCTCGACCCGAACGATCCGGCAGTGATCGCGGGTGCGCGCGCCTCGGGCGTGCCTGAAGCCGTCATCGAATCGGCACAGAAGTCGCCGGTCTGGCGCTTCGTGAAGGAATGGAAGATGGCGCTTCCGCTCCACGTTGAGTTCCGCACCTTCCCGATGCTCTTCTATGTGCCCCCGTTGCTGCCGGTGATGTCGGTCGCACGCGGTGGCGTGGTGACCAGCGACGTGGATGCCATGTTCGCGGATATCGAGAAGGCGCGAGCGCCGATCTCGTATCTCGGCAAGCTCTTCGCCGCCGGGAATGACGGCAAGGTGCGCTACGCACTGCGGAAGCAGATGGCGGTGCGCCTGTGGCGTCGCCACGTCACGGTCGGCGACATCTCGCTCGAAGAAGCGACGCGCGCATTGCGCGAAGCGGAATGCACGCCCGAACAGGCGGACGCCATCTTCAAGCTCACAGCCCTCGCTTCCATCGACGAGCGCGTGGTCGTCCCGCCCATGCAACGCGAAATGGCCATCGAGATGCTCGAAGACCCGCACGAGCACCGCGCGGGCACCGGGTTCGGCACACGCACGCCGCCCATGCGAGTCTGACCATGGTTGCCAACCTCGACACACACGAACGCGCCGCCGGCCTCCTCGGCTACCCCTTGGATGCCGATGGCCGCGCGCTCGCGCGCGAAGCGGAACTCCTCGCCGAGGCCTTGCCAGAGATGCGCGATGAGCTCGCACGTTTCGCGGACAAGGTGCGCGATGCCGAGCCAGGCACCATCGAGGAGTTCTACACCAGCGCGTTCGACAACACGCCGGACCGCGCGCTTGAACTCGGCTGGCATGCTTTCGGCGAGACCTACTCGCGCGGAGCATTCCTCGCCTCCATGCGCGCGCGCATGCGCGATGCAGGTGTCGTGGAGTGCACGGAACTTCCCGATCACATCACGCATGTACTGCGGCTCTTGCCGCATCTCGATCCGGCGCTCGCCGGAGCCCTCGCTGAGGGCGTGCTCGTTGCGGCCACGGACAAGGCCATCAAGGGTTTCGCGGATGGTGCACACCCGTGGCTCGCGCCGCTCAAGGCAGCGCGCGCGGTGATTGCATCGCACGTCGCCACGGCGACGCGGATGAAGGAGCAGGTCCATGAATGACTTCCTCTTGTTTGCGGCGCTGCCCTACGCGGCGCTCCTCGTGTTCTTCCTCGTGACCATCCAGCGCTATCGCCAGCGCAAGTTCACCTACTCCGCGCTCTCGAGCCAGTTCCTCGAGAACAAGGTGCACTTCTGGGGCTCGGTGCCGTTCCACTACGGCATTCTCGCGGTGCTTTTCCTGCACTTTCTCTTCATCGTGATGCCGAAGACGATTCTCGCGTGGAACGCGGCGCCGCTGCGGCTCTGGGCTCTTGAAGCCACGGGCCTCGCGTTCGCGGTTCTCGCACTCACGGGTCTCGTCAACACGATCATGCGCCGCTGGACGTTCGCGAAAGCGCGACGCACCTCGAATGCGGGCGACTGGATTCTCTACGCGCTGCTGCTGGTGCAAGTGCTCACCGGCATCGGCATCGCCATCTTCAACGGCTGGGGCTCCGCGTGGTTCGCCACATCGGCGTCCCCGTGGCTCTGGTCTCTGTTCACGTTCCAGCCTGATGTCAGCTACGTCGCAGGGTTGCCCCTGATGGTGAAGCTCCATGCATTGAACGCGTTCCTCCTTGTTGGAGTGTTCCCGTTCACACGCCTGGTCCACATCCTCGTGGTGCCCAATCCCTACCTCTGGCGGAAGACGCAGGTCGTGCTCTGGGCACGGCCTCGCACTCAGGCCGGTAAAGGAGGTTGAGTCATGTCGAGCATGCTCCAAAGGAGTCGCGAATTCCTGCGCTCCGGCCACCCCGGGACACTGTTTACTTCGCTGCTCTACTTCGATTTCTGCTTTGCCGTGTGGGTGCTGAACGGGGCCATGGCGCCCTTCATCGCTCAGGAATTCCACCTCTCAGCCGCTGAGAAGGGCTTCATGGTCTCCGTGCCGGTCATTGCCGGTGCCTTGATGCGCTTCCCCCTCGGTGTGCTCTCGCAGTACATCGGCCGGAAGAACGCGGCCCAGGTCGAGATGGGCATGATCTGCGTGGGACTCGCCGCCGGCTACTTCCTCGTGGACACGTACGCAGGCGTGCTGCTGATGGGTGTCATCCTCGGCATCGCAGGCGCAAGCTTCGGCGTCGCGCTTTCCCTTGGCAGCGGCTGGTTCCCGCCGAAATACAAGGGCCTCGCCATGGGCATCGCTGGTGCCGGCAACTCGGGCGCAGTGCTCGCAGTGCTCTTTGCGCCGCCACTCGCTGCGGCCTACGGCTGGAAGTCCGTTTACGGCCTGGCCATCTTCCCCATGCTCATCGCGATGGTCCTCCTGCATATCTTTGCGAAGGAACCACCCGATCTTGAGAAGAAGTCCCTCAAGGACTACATGAAGATCCTCGTCAACAAGGACGTGTGGGTCTTCAACCTGATGTACATGCTGACCTTCGGCGGCTACATCGGACTCACCAGCTTCCTGCCCACGCTCTTCCACGATCAATACAACATTCCCAAGCAGGATGTCGGTCAGTACGCGGCCGTGATCATCATCATGGCCAGCATCCTCCGCATTCTTGGCGGCTGGATGGCGGACCGCATCGGCGGTCTCCGGCTGCTCTACATGCTCGGCTTCGTGATCATCGCGGCCACCGGCGCGGCGGCCATCCTGCCGGCGAACCCGTGGGTCATGGTTGCGATCCTCGTGGTGTGCTTCAGCGCCATGGGCGCAGGCAACGGCGCGGTGTTCCAACTCGTGCCGCTGCGCTTCCGCACCACCACCGCGGTGGCCGGCAGCCTGGTTGGTGAAATCGGCGCTCTCGCAGGCGGATTCCTGCCGAACGCCATGGGCCTCGGCAAGGAGTACTGGGGCAGCTTCGGCCCGGGCTTCATCTCGGGCACGTTGCTCGCCGTCGCAGTCCTCATCGCTCTGGTGCTGGTCACCAAGAAGTGGACCAGCTCCTGGATCGGTGAAGGCGGCAAGGCGCGCGCGGAGGATCACGAGCCAACGCCGCAAGGCCAGGCTCTCAACACAGGAAAGGTTCGCGCATGAGCACTGCCACCACCGCCGCTCCAGTCCACAAGGGCAAGTCCTGGCTGCAACGCTGGGAACCGGAGAATGAGGAGTTCTGGCGTTCTGGCGGCAGCAGCATTGCCTGGCGCACGCTCACCCTCACCACACTCAGCCTCATTCTCTCGTTCGCGTCATGGTTCGCCATGTCCGCGGTGGTGGTGCGGCTGCCGAACGTCGGATTCAAATTCGACACAATGCAGCTCTTCTGGCTGGCCGCCATGCCCGGGCTCGCGGGAGGCACGCTGCGCATCATCCATACCTTCATGATCCCGATGTTCGGGACGCGACTTGTCATCGGCGTCGCGACACTCCTGAAGCTCATCCCCTGCGTGGGCCTCGCCTTCGCAGTGGCGAATCCCGAGACGCCCTTCTGGATGTTCATGCTGCTCGCCTTCCTCGCGGGCATGGGTGGCGGTGATTTCTCCTCCTACATGCCCTCGACCAGCCTCTTCTTCCCGAAGCGGCTGCAAGGTGCTGCACTCGGCATTCAAGCTGGTGTCGGCAACTTCGGTGTGAGTGTGGCCCAGTTCGTGACGCCGTGGATCATCGGCTTCGCCGCCTTTGGCGCGCTTGCCGGGGAATCCCAGACCTTCACGAAGGGCGCGGTCACGAAGCCCATGTGGCTGCAGAACGCCTTCTGGTGGTTCGTGCCGCTCCTCATCCTCCTCGGCTTCCTTTGCCTGACGCGCCTTCGCAGCGTTCCGGTGCGCGCTTCCTTCAAGGAGCAGCTCGACATCTTCAAGTCGAAGCACACCTGGTTCTGCACCATCACCTACGTGATGACCTTCGGGTCATTCTCCGGCCTCGCTGCCGCCTTCCCGATGATGATCAAGGCTCTTTACGGGAACTTCGAGGGCGCACCTGATCCTCTCGCCTATGCGTTCTACGGCCCGCTCATCGGCTCCACGTCGCGCGTGATCTTCGGGTTCATCTCAGACAAGACCGGTGGCGGCATCCTCACGCACCTTTCGGGCATCGCCATGATGGGCTGCTCATTGGCGCTGGTCCTCACGGGATGCCTTGCGCCCACAGGCCTCGATCAGTTCCCGCTCTTCGTCGGGCTGATGCTCGCTCTCTTCTTCTTCGCCGGTGTCGGAAATGCCGCCACCTTCCGCCAGTACCCCATCATCTTCGCGCACTCGCCTCGCCAGGGCGCACAGGTGCTGGGCTGGACTGGTGCTGTTGCCGCCTACGGCCCCTTCCTGTTCTCGGTGCTCATCGGAGCCGCGATCTCCTCCACGAAGTCGGCAGCACCGTTCTTCGTGGGTGCCATCGCGTTCTTCGCCATCGCCACCGCCATCAACTGGTGGTACTACGTGAAGAAGAACTGCGAGCGGCCGAGCTGAGGACATCATGCAGCGCTGGACATCCAAGACCTTCCTTCTGATTGCCGCTTGTTTGGCGTGCACGGCGTTCGTCAGCACGGTGAGCTTCACGCTTCCGGGCAACGACGCCGGGCACGCGCCCGAGCAGCCCATCGCATACTCGCACCGCTTGCACGCGGGCGAGCTCGGGATCGACTGCCAGTACTGCCACTTCGCGGCAGAGCGCAGTCCCGTGGCTGGCATACCGCCTGCTTCGCTTTGCATGAACTGTCACACCAGCGTTACCGCTGCGCGCGACACGGTGGAAGCGGAGAAGAAGGCGGCCGAGAAGGAAGGTCGTCCACCGCGCACGATCATCTCCCCAGAACTCAGGAAGCTCTACAACGCGCTCGCCCTCGATGACGAACGCAAGCCCATCCCCGGCCGCAAGCCGGAACCCCTGCGCTGGCAACGGGTGCACGATCTGCCGGACTTCGTCGCCTTCGATCACCGCGTGCACGTGAATCGCGGCGTCGCCTGTCAAGCGTGTCATGGCGCCGTGCAGACCATGGAGCGCGTGAGCCAGGTCTCCACGCTCACCATGGGCTGGTGTGTCGAATGCCACCGTCTGAACAACACGACAGGCAAGAGCGCCGTGGAACCAGGCTTCAACCACCCGCGCGTGGATGGCCATGTCACGACAGATTGTGCGGCGTGCCACTACTGAGGATCTCATGACCAAGCCCGGAAAAGACATGCGCCTCGACCAGCAACTGGTGCTGCCCCTCGAAGGGGAGAGCTCCGATCGCCGCTCGTTCCTGCGCCTGATGGGATTCGGAGTCGCGGCCGGCGCACTCGCGAGCTGCTCGCGCGCGCCGACCTCCAACGCGGTGCCATGGCTCACGGCACCAGAGGACATCACGGCAGGTCGCGCCTACCGGATGGCGACCACCTGCGCCGCATGCCCCACGGGCTGCGGAGCGCTGGTCACTTGCAAGGATGGACGCCCGCTCAAGATGGAGGGGCTCGTCGGCCACGCCGTGAGCGCTGGCGCTCTGTGCGCCATCGGTCAGGCCTCGATTCTCGAACTCTACGACTCGCAACGGATCGATGGCCCGCAACATGGCGGCAAAGAAGCATCGTGGGCCGATGCTGATGCAGCAGTCATCGCGACGCTCGAAACTCTTCGCGCCAAGGGACGCGTGCGCCTGCTCACGGATACACGCACCGGACCGGCCACGCTGGGAGCCATCCGGAACTTCCTCGACCGCTGTCAAGACGGTCGGCACGTCATGTACGACCCCCTGTCGTGCAGCGCCATGGCCGCGGCGCACCTCGCCACGCACGGCGTGCGTGCCGTGCCGCGTGCCGATCTCGCGAAGGTACGCGTGCTTGCATCCTTCGATGCGGACTTCCTTGGCACCTGGTACTCGCCAGTGGAACACGCGCGCGGCTGGGCCGCGGCGCGCCGCGAGAAGAAACCGGGTGTGCATTCGCGCCACTGGCACTTCGAATCCGCGATGACCGTCACCGGTGGTGTCGCTGACATCCGGCGCCGCCTCGCTCCCCACGAAATCCCGACGGCCATCACGATCCTCGCCGAACTCGTCGAGGGTCGCGGCAGGCAGGGCGGCGGCCTCGCCTGCGCTGAGGATCTCGCGCTGCTCGCTGCTGAACTCCGGGCTGCCAAGGGCTCGGCACTCGTGCTCTGCGGCGTGAATGACAGCGCCGTGCAGACGCAGGTGAACCGCATCAACGCAGCCCTCGGGGCATACGGCACGACGCTCTCCATGGAAAGCGCTTCACGCCAACGTCTCGGCGACGACGCGGCCCTCGCGACGCTGTTCGGTGAACTCGACAGTGGCAGCGTGGATCTCCTCATCGTGGCTGGTGTGAACCCGGCCTTTGATCACCCCGACAAGGCAGCCGCTCTCGCGAAGGCGCGGATGCTGGTCTCTCTCGCAACCAATCCCGACGAGACCTCCGCCCTCGCCCAGTGGATCTGCCCCGAGTCGCACTTCCTCGAACGCTGGGATGATCACGAAGCCGTGGATGGCCTCGTGTCTGTCGGACAGCCGCTCATCCGTCCACTCATGAACGGCCGCACGCTGCGCATGACGCTCACACGCTGGTCAGGCGAGCAGGGCGATGAACTCGCGTTGCTGAAGCAGGCCTTCGAGAGCGGGGTTTTCCCGCGTCAGAAGGAGATCGCGTCGTTCCCGCGTTGGTGGCGCGACCTCGTCCACAGTGGCTCAGCGCGCGTCGCATCGAGAAACAAGGCCACAGCGTTCAATGCGGCAGGAGTGCAGAAAGCCACGCACAATGCTGCACCCGCACCGGGCGCCTTCGCGCTCGTCATCGCGCCCAAGCTCGGCATTCTCGATGGCCGCCACGCGCACAACCCGTGGTTGCAGGAGTTGTCGGACCCGATCTCGCGCCTCGCATGGGAATGTGAGGCCTGTCTCTCGCCCGCCGCGGCCGCGCGCCTCGGTGTGAGCGAGGGAGATGTGGTGCGCCTCAGCGCCGCGGGACATGAATCTCTCAAGGCTCCCGTGCATATCGTGCCCGGTCAACATGACGAGGTGATCACGTTCCCTCCCGGCTACGGCCGCAAGGCGACGGAGCGCTTCGCGGGCATCGGTCCCGAATGGTGGGAAGGCAAACGCACGCTCGCCACCGGCGAGCGTCTCGGCAGCAATGCAGCGGCATGGCGCGGCGTCGCAAGCGTGACGGTCGAGCGCACTGGCGAGCATGTGGATCTCGCCACCGTGCAGGACTACCGCAGCCTCGAAGTCCCCGCGCATCTTGCTCCGCCCCACGGCGCCGTGCGCGACCATGTGCGTCACGCGAGTGTGGCCGCTCTCGCGCTGGATGCGCACGCCGCACACGCGGGTCTGCACCATCCGGCTCCACTCGAACTCTGGAGCCCTGATCACGCCAACGCCGGTCCGCGTTGGGGCCTTTCCATCGACCTCTCCGCCTGCAACGGCTGCTCCGCCTGCGTCATCGCCTGTCAGGCAGAGAACAACGTGCCTGTGGTCGGACGCGATGAAGTCCAGCGTCATCGCGAGATGGCCTGGATCAGGATCGATCGTTACGAATCCGGTACTGGCGACGATGTCGTCGTGCATCAGCAGCCCATGATGTGCCAGCACTGCGGGCACGCACCCTGCGAGTCGGTCTGCCCCGTGCTCGCCACCGTGCATTCCGCGGATGGCCTCAACCAGCAGGTCTACAACCGCTGCGTCGGCACGCGCTACTGCGCGAACACCTGCCCGTACAAGGTGCGGCGCTTCAACTGGTTCGACTATCCGCACGAGGACGCGCTCGAGAACCACGCTCTCAATCCCGATGTCACCGTGCGCACGCGCGGCGTCATGGAGAAATGCAGCCTGTGCGTGCAGCGCATCCAGGAGGCGCGGCTCGAAGCGCGCAGGCTCGGAATGCCCGTCGCGGATGGCGACATCCAGACGGCGTGCCAGCAGACCTGCCCGACAGACGCCATCGTGTTCGGGAATCTCGCCGACCCCAAGAGTGCGGTGGCACTACTCGCCGCCGGCGGACGTTCCTATCGCGTGCTCGAGGAGCTGAACGTCGCGCCCTCTGTGCACTACCTCGCCGACGTGCGCAACCCGCGCGCCTGAGGAACAACGCATGACCACGACCAGCATCAACACGGAGCGGGTGGAAGCAGGCGCCCATGGCGCGGACTCCCACGCCGGGGAGATTCCGCTCATCACCGGCGGGCTCACGCGCGCTGACGTCACGAACAATGTGGCCGGCCCCATCGAGAAGGGCATGACCGGACGCTGGTGGGCTGCCTTTGCGGTGGCACTCACAGCGCTTCTCATCGGCGTCGTCTGCACCTGGTACCAGATCCGGACCGGCATCGGCACGTGGGGCCTCAATCGCACCGTGGGCTGGGCCTTCGACATCACGAACTTCGTGTTCTGGGTCGGCATCGGCCACGCCGGCACGCTCATCTCGGCCGTGTTGTTGCTGCTGCGCCAGAAGTGGCGCACCTCCATCAATCGCTCCGCCGAGGCCATGACCATCTTCGCGGTCATGTGCGCCGGCATCTTCCCGGTGATCCACATGGGCCGCCCGTGGCTCGCACACTGGGTGTTCCCCTTCCCGAACACACGCGGCACGCTGTGGGTGAACTTCCGTTCGCCACTCTTGTGGGACGTGTTCGCCATCGGCACCTACTTCACGGTGTCCTTGCTCTTCTGGTATCTCGGGCTCATCCCGGATCTCGCGACCCTGCGCGACCGCGCGAGCGGCCTCAGGAAGAAGATCCTCGGCTTCTTCGCCATGGGCTGGAACGGTGCAGCGCGCACGTGGTCGCGCTACGAGACCGCCTGCGTGCTGCTCGCCGCTCTCGCAACGCCGCTGGTGGTCTCGGTGCACAGCGTGGTCAGCACGGACTTCGCGACGAGCTTCGTCCCGGGCTGGCACGCCACCGTCTTCCCGCCCTACTTCGTCATCGGCGCTGTGTTCAGCGGCTTCGCCATGGTGCTCACGCTCATGCTCATCGCGCGCGGCGTGATGCGCTTCGAGAACTACATCACCATGAAGCACATCCATGCGATGTGCAAGGTGATCGTCTTCACGGGCAGCATCGTGGGACTCGCCTACATCACGGAACTCTTCACCGCGTGGTGGTCCGGTGTCGGCTACGAGCAGTTCGCCTTCAAGAACCGCATGTACGGCCCCATGGCGTGGGCCTACTGGATCATGTTCAGCTGCAACGTCATCGTGCCGCAGTTCCTCTGGTTCAGGAAAGTCAGGAACTCCCTCGGCGCCGTGTTCCTCATCACGCTCCTCGTGAATGTGGGCATGTGGTTCGAGCGCTTCGTGATCATCGTCACCTCGCTCACGCGCGACTACCTGCCGAGTTCGTGGGCAGGCTACACACCCACCTGGATCGAAGGCGGCACCATGCTTGGCGCCTTCGGGCTCTTCTTCACGCTCTTCCTCATCTTCTGCCGCTTCCTGCCCATGATCTGCATGTTCGAGGTGAAGACCGTGCTGCCACCGGCCAAGGGAACGAAGGGAGGGCACCACTGATGAGCCGCCGCACCGTTGCCGTCTTTGAAGACGATCATGCCCTGCTCCTCGCCGTGCGCGATGCGAGGAAGCTCGGTTGCGAGATCTCTGAAGTGCTCTCGCCACATCCCGTGCACGGTCTTGACGACGTGATGGGCATCAGGAAATCCAGACTGCCCTGGGTGACGCTCGCGGCAGGGCTTGCCGGCCTCGGCCTCGGCACCTGGCTGGAGTACTGGACCTCCGCCACGGACTGGCCGCTCAACGTCGGCGGCAAGCCCTTCGATTCGTTCCCGGCCTTTGTGCCGGTGATGTTCGAGCTCACGGTGCTCGCCGCAGGTGTGGCGACCTTCGTGTTCGTTCTCGGCCGTTCGGGACTGCGTCCCGGCAAGGCCGTTGCGCTCAGCGAGCCACGCACAACGGACGACCGCTTCGCGCTCTACATCAACCACAAGGAAGGCATGCCCAGCAAGCTCGAGTTGCACGGTTTGCTGCGCGGGCATGGCGCGCTCTCCTGCCGTGAGGAGGACTTCTGATGGAAACGAAGGGCATTCTCATCGGCGTGGTAGTGGTGGCCGCAGCAGTGCTCGGCTTCCGCTTCCTCCTGACGACACAACCAGGGGAGCGGGCCTACGAGGTCTTCCCCGACATGCTGCGCACACCCGCAGCACGCACCAACGCGGAGAGCAAGGTGCTCCCCGACGGCATGGTGCAACAGCCTCTCGTCGCCGGAACCATCGTGTTTGGCGCCGAGGACTACGCCTTCGGCATCGGCACGGAGGAATGTTCCCGTGCTGGACGCGAACTTCTGAGTCCCCTCGCCGAGGACGACTTCAAGGCCACGGAACGCGGCGCACTCTTGTACGCGCGCTTCTGCACTCCTTGCCACGCCGTGAACGGTGAGGGCATGGGCGCGGCGGTGCTGCGCGGCTTCCCGCCCCCACCGTCCTTCAAGGCGGCGCGCGCCATGGGCCTCAAGGACGGCGAACTCCACCACATCATCTCCCGCGGACAGAACGGCATGGCGTCCTATGCGGCGCAGCTCAGCATCGAAGAGCGCTGGATGGTGGTGCGTCACATCCGCCAATTGCAGAAGGGCAAGTGATGAATCCCGTGCACTATCAACCATCCGCGCGGCTGCTGCGCACCCTGCTCCTCATTGCCTTCGCTTGCGCACTCGTCTTTGCAGCGGGGCTTTTCACCGCGACGCCTGAACGCGCCTGGAGCGGGTTCCTGATCGGGTTCGCCTTCGTGAGCGGGCTCGCGCTTGCGGGAGCCTTCTTCACCTCCATCACCCATGTGGCGAACGCGCACTGGGCCGTGGCACTGCGGCGCATCCCCGAAGCCATGGCCGGCACACTGCCGCTCGCCTTCGGCCTCGGCATCCTCCTCATTGGCGGCGTGCCTGTGATTTATTCATGGGCTCATGCTCACGGCGCGCACGCACCTCTGCTCGAGCACAAGCTTGGCTGGCTCAATCAACCCTTCTTCGCGGTGCGCCTGATCGCGTATTTCGCGCTCTGGATCTGGCTCGCAGGCCGCGTGCTCGCGAGCTCACGTGCGCAAGATCGCGACGGCAAGGGCACGCACTCAGCGCACGCCTACAAGCGCAGCATCCTCTTCATTGCGGTGTTCGCGGCGACCTTCTCGCTCGCGAGTTGGGATTGGTACCTCTCCCTCGAACCGGAGTGGTTCTCCACCATCTACGCACTGCAAGCACTCGCCGGCATTGCCACCGCAGGCCTCGGTCTCGTGATGATCACGGCCTCGATGCTGGGTCGCAATCGCCTCGCGCAAACGCTGAAGCCGGATCACTACGATGACCTCGGCAAGCTCGGCATCGCGCTCAGCCTCTTCTGGGTCTACATCTCCTTCTGCCAGTACATGCTCATCTGGTACACGGATATGCCGGAAGAGACGGTCTGGTACCTCGCGCGCAATACCGGCGCGTGGCAATCGCTGCACACCATCGGCATCGTGCTCAATTGGCTCGTCCCCTTCTGCGTCCTGATGCCGAAGCGTGCGCGCCGCAGTTCCTCGGTCATCCTCCGCGTGGGCATGGTGTTCCTCTTCGGGCGCATCTTCGACCTCTGGCTGCTCCTCGGACCGCCGCTCATGCCGCAAGGCCCGGGCTTCGGGCTCTTCGAGCTTGCTCCGGTGCTGGGCATGTCCGCCCTGTTCACCTGGTACTACCTCCGCACCCTTGCGCGCGAGAACCTGGTGCCACTCGGCGACCCGAACCTGCAAGCGAGCTTGCACCACCACTGCTGAGTTCCCATCTCGCGCCGCCTGCGCCATTTCGCCGCCTGCGCCGTGAGTGGGGTCCCGCTGAGCACAGCCTTCGAGTGCATCCGAGCGGCTCTGCGAGGCGGGATCACCCCCGAGCAGAGCAGGCGGCCGAGCCTCAGATCCGCGCGGCACACCTTCGGCGGCACCCACCACGGCGTCGTGAGCGGCACGGGACTTGCTTTGAGTCATGTTCATGCGCGATCCCCTCAGCAGGGTTCCGGTTCGGACCAAGCTCACGCTGCTCTTCGTGGGTATCTGCCTCATCGCGTTTGGGGCGGGTGGCTGGCTGGCCATTTCGAGCTCCAAGTCCGCTCTGGAGAATGAGATACAGCAGCGGATGCAATTGCAATCCAGGGCCTTCGCCGAGGCGTTGGATGGCGGAATGCGCACCTTGCTCCGCCGGACGGAGGATTTCGCCTCGGACGGATACATCCGCAGCCACACCGCGGAACTGTTGAAGAAGACCCTATCAGAAGGAGCCGGCGCGACCCTTGCGGAGATCCTGCGGCACCTCCGCCAGAACAAATTGCCCCTCGTGGCGGCCTTCGTGGACCTCTCCATCGTTGCTCCGAATGGCGACGTGCTCGCCACGGCCCATGGCAACGCCACTGATGTGCCTCCCGACCTCGCTCGCTCCGCTGCCGCGACGGAGGACACCCACCTCTCCGGGCTGGTGCGCCGGATCGATCACGGCGAGGTGCCCCTCGTCGCTGTCAGCACCCCGCTCTTTGC
>SXUL01000107.1 GCA_005790545.1 Planctomycetia bacterium
CATAGCATCGGGGCATGGGAACCGCGGTTTGGGTCGCTGTGGCGACATTGCTTCTCGTGGCGGACGAGTTTTCCGTCATGCTCATGCTCCCCGAGCTCGGGGTCGCATTCCCGGACAGCGATGTGCGCTGGCTGCTCATCGCCTTCGCGCTGGGTGTTGCGCTTGTGCCGCTCTGGGTCCTGAAGACGGTGCCTCATTGGCAGGAAACCCCGGTACTCCTTGGCTCGTTCATCCTGCTCGCACTTGTGAACGGTGCCGCGGCGATGCTGCCGCCCTTCGGTGTCGTCCTGGTCGCACGCGCTCTCGCGGGTGGATTGCACGGCCTCATCGGCATGCTGCTCTTCCGCATCGCGGGACGCGGTGGTTTCAAGGTCGCGGCGGCACTCACAATGGCGTGGTCCGTTGGCATCGCATTCCTGTTGCCGCTCGACGCGTGGCTCGGCACATTGATGGATTGGGACGGTCTCATCTCGGTGCTCTCGGGGTTGGCGCTGTTCGTCTTCCTCCCCGCCACGCACTGCCTGCCCTCCGGACCGAGTCCGACACTCACGCCTGTGCGCAGCCACCCAGAGGCGGCGCCCGCCTCATCCGAAAAATGGCTGCTCGCGGCAGAACTCGCAGGCAGCGCCGCACTCGCCGCGCCCTTCGCTCTGGGCGTCTCGTTTCTCCGCTCCACGGAAGGTGCCAACCTCGACCTCTGGGATGCTGCTGTCCTCGCCTCTTTCTCCATGTTCGGCCCGCTGCTCGTCGTGCTGTTTCGACGCTCGCTCCTGTTCGGGCGCGCTGTGACCGTGACAGCCTGCGTCGCCGCACTCATCATCGTGGGTCTGCTCGTGCTGCTGCCGACGGCCCTGAAGGATGCGACCCACGCAGCCTCGCTCATCCCGCTCCTCGCCGCTGCGGAATATGTGCGGCGCCTCGGCCTGCGCGGGCTCGCTGTGCGTCTCGTTCCCGCGGCGCGTCAATCCGCGTTCCGACAGACAGCCAATGCCACCCAGCAGCTCGGCCTCGCCATCGGTATCGCGGCAGCGCTCACGCTCGCGGGATTCCGTGAGGTTGCACACCTGAGCGCAGCGATCGCGACGGCCAGTGCGCTGGTGCTTTGCATCCTCGCCAGCGGCGGCCCGCGCAGCGCGCGCTGATTGCCACGATGAACGCCTGACCGCCGACCGACTGCGTTCGCTGCTCGCGCGGAATCAGAAACGCCAGCGCAGGCAGAAGCAGAGGGCCCAATGCGGCGAACGCGAACCCGAGAAGGTGCTCGCGTAGCGCTCGAAGCGCTGGCTTGAAAGATGCGGCTGCGCTGAGAGCCGTTGCAGCGTGCGTTGACGGCGAAGCTCCGCTGCAGAGGCATCTTCGCCGTACTTCTGGAGCAGCGCGACCAAGTGCGCGCGCACCACGAGGGTTTGCGGTGTGTCTTCGCCGACCTCAGCCACGATCAGCGCCTCGGCCCGGCGGGCCGCGCGGATGGCGGCGCGCAAGTCACCACGCTTCTCGGCGGTGGCGGCACATTGCGTCAGGACGAGAGCCTGCAGGTGCTGGCTCGCGCGTTCGGTCACGGCACTGAAGGCTTCATGCGCCGCGGTGAAGGCCTGCTCGTGATGCTCGATCTGGCTCCACGCCACGGACTCCATCAACTTCAGCGTGGCCAACTCATCGAGTGAGCGCGCGAAGAAGAGCGCGTGAGCGGCCATGGCGCGCTCGCGGACACTCTCGTCCATCCAGGCGCGGAGATCCGGCAGCTTGCCTTGCAGGCGTCGCGAAAGCTCGGCCAGCACTGGTTGCGGGTCCAGAGCTTTCGCTTGTGCGGTGAGAACCATCGAAGCCTCCCCGGCCACAGCGCCAACCGCCGCCGCGCCACACTGCGCCATTTCGGCACGCCGAGGTACCTTTCCCCAGTTTTTTGCGGCAGATTTTGGACGGTCATTCATGGGTGCCACGCCGCGAGGTGCGCTGTACGATGCCGATCCCGCGTCGCACCCTGCTTGCCAGCGCGGCCCCTGCTCATCGAGGAGACAGTGATGTTGAGACTTCTGGTGCTCGGCACTTGCGCCACCATGCTCGCCGCTCAGGCCCCCGAATCCGCGATTCAGGCCATGAAGAAGGAGGCGACAGAAAAGGAATCCGAGGTCCAAGCCACGCTCAAGGAGCTCGTGGATGGCATCGGGCCGCGGCTCACCTCCTCGACGAACCTCACCCGCGCCTGCGAGTGGGCACGCGACAAGTTCAAGGGCTTCGGCATCGCGGATGCGCGCATCGAGAAGTGGGGCGAGTGGCCCGTCGGCTTCGATCGCGGAGCGATGAAGGGCCGCGTCACCGTGCCCGAGGCCATGACCCTCGAATTCACCACGGCCTCATGGACACCGGGAACCAACGGTCCGGCGGAAGGGCCTGTGCTGGCGGCACCTGCTTCGCTCGAAGAACTCGAGAAGGTGGGCGCCACGCTGCGCGGTGCCTGGATGCTCGGGGATGTGCCCGGATTGAAGCGCGAAGAACGCTCGGCTGCGCTCTCGAAGACAGGCATTCTCGGAACCATCAGTGGCGGTCGCGGCGATCTCGTCATCACCGGCGGCAACCAGAACGTCACCTGGGACAAACTCCCGCAGGAGGTGCGCATCACGGTCAACGGCTCGCAGTTCAAGAAACTGAAGGAGTGGGTTGATGGCGGCACCAAGGTGCGGGCGGAATTCGACCTGCCGCAGAAGTTCGTGCAGGGCCCGATAGCGCTCTACAACGTGATCGCGGAAATCCCCGGAACCGAGAAGCCCGACGAGCTGGTCATCGTGGGCGGTCACATCGACTCATGGGACGGCGCACGCGGCACCACCGACAACGGCACCGGTACGGCCACCACCATCGAGGCTGCGCGCCTCTTGATGAGCGCCGGCGCGAAACCGCGTCGCACCATCCGCTTCATGCTCTGGAGCGGCGAGGAACAGGGGCTGCTCGGTTCGCGGGCCTACATGGAACAACACGCGGACGAGAACGACCGCATCTCGGCCGTTCTCGTTCACGACGGCGGCACCAACTACGTCAGTGGCATCAG
>SXUL01000108.1 GCA_005790545.1 Planctomycetia bacterium
AGGCCGTTGACGATGACGCTTCTGTAGGGCGCTTCGTCAAAGAGGAGAGTCCCGAGCGCCAGCATCGAATAGAACCAGCCGCGGGTCTGATCCAGCCCTTCGCAGATGTAATCCGCGGGGAAGCTCGCTTTGAACAGTTCGCGATTCTCGAAGGGGTAGTGCCGCTGCGCAAAGGGCATGGCGCCGGAGTCGTACCAGCAGTCGATGACCTCGGGCACGCGCCGGTACACACCAGGCTTGCCGGCGAGCTCGAAGGTCACGTCGTCGATCCACGGTTTGTGCACGCGGAGATGCAGTGAGAGCGACGGGTCTTGCGCGCGCGCAGCGTCGAAAGCGGCGAAGGCCTGTGGTGCACGCTCGAGGAGTTCCGCGACGGACCCGATCACCTCGATGTCGCCAGAGACATCATTCACCCAGATGGGCAGTGGCGTGCCCCAGAAGCGCTCGCGCGACAGCGCCCAGTCCACGTTGTTGCGCAGGAAGTCGCCGAAGCGGCCTTCCTTGATGTGTTCCGGATGCCAGTCGATGGCAGCGTTGAGCGCGAGGAGTCGTTCCTTCGCGGCCGTGGTGCGCACGAACCAGCTCCGGCGTGCGTACTGAATCAGCGGGTCATCCGGCGCGCGCCAACAGAAGGGGTAATCGTGGCGCACCTGCCCGGAATGGAACACGAGGCCGCGGGCCTTCAGATCCTTCAGGATCTCCTTGTCCGCGTCTTTGAACATGAGTCCCGCGAAAGCACCGGTGCAAGCGCTCATGCGGCCATCGGGTTCGACGAGTTGCAGGAAGCCGACCCCTTCAGCCTTCGCGACCTTCAGATCGTCTTCACCGAACGCGGGCGCGATGTGGACGCAACCGGTGCCCGTACTCACATCCACAAAAGAGCCGGGAATCACGCGGTAGGCGGGGCCGCCCTCCGGTTCCGCGAACGCAAACAGAGGCTCGTAGCGCGTCCCCACCAACAGAGCTCCCTTGAGCGTGGAGACGGTCGTGGACACGCGCTCACCCAGCACGCGCTCCCGCAGCGCCGTCGCTGTGATGACGCATTCATCGCCGAGATCGGAAAGTGTGTAGTCGATCTCCGGACCCACGGCGAGGGCTGTGTTCGAAGGCAGCGTCCATGGCGTCGTGGTCCAGGCGAGGAAGAACAGCGGTTTCCCTCCCGCGGCGCGCAGCAGATCTGCATTGATGTCCGCGTCAGGGCGGACGCGAAAGCGCACCGTCACGGCAGGGTCTGCGGTCTCGCGGTACCCGAGCCCTACTTCCGCACTCGAAAGTGCAGTTCCGCCGCGCGGCCACCACCAGATGGTCTTGTGACTCTGGTAGAGCAGACCCTTCTTGTGCAGTTCCTTCAGAGACCACCACACCGACTCCACGTAGTTCTCGTGGTAGGTGACGTAAGGGTCGTCGAGGTCCAGCCAGTAGCCGATGCGCTCCGTCAGCTTTTCCCAGTCGCCCACATACTGGAACACCGAATCGATGCACTTCCGCGTGAAGGCTTCCACGCCGTAGGCGGCAATCGCTTCCTTGCCGTGAATCTTCAGTTGCTTCTCGACTTCGACTTCCACGGGCAGGCCGTGGGTGTCCCAGCCTGCCTTCCTCTCCACGCGTTTGCCGTCGAGGTCGTGGAAGCGGCAGATCACATCCTTCAGCGTGCGCGAGAGAACGTGGTGGATACCCGGCCGGCCGTTCGCTGTGGGTGGACCTTCATAGAAGGTGAAACGTGGAGCGTCCTGCCTCCGCGCCAATGTCGCCCGGAAAAGCCCGAGTCGACGCCACTCCGCGAGCGCGGCCTCTTCAAGGCGCACTTGAGACGATCCGGATTCCTGTGGGGCTGCGTCGCTCATGCTGACGCGGGACGATAAAAGGAAGCGCCAGAACCGGCAAGGAAACTCAGCGCTTCGCCCGGCCGAGTTTTCGCATCACGCCGCGGACGATCGTATTCAGCTTCGGCTCCGCTTCCGCCGCGCGGGCGAGGATTTCCGGCAGCGCCGTGGGCGTGAGGGCATCCGGGAAGCAGGCGTCGGTCATCACCGAGAAACCGAGGACCCTGAGTCCGCAGTGCGCGGCGACGATGACTTCGGGCACGGTGCTCATGCCCACCACGTCGGCGCCGAGAGCGCGCAGCATGCGGTACTCCGCGCGCGTCTCGAGGTTCGGGCCCAGCACCGCCACATAGACACCTTTTTCGAGCCTGATGCCTTCCGCGAGGGCGGTCGCGGCCGCCATGTCCATGAGCTTCTTGTCATAAGGCGCGGACATGTCCGGGAAGCGCGGGCCGAGCTTGTCGTTGTTCGGGCCGAGCAGCGGATTGCCGTTCATGAGGTTGATGTGATCGTCGATCAGCATCACCTCCGCCACCTTCCAGGCCGGGTTCATCAACCCACATGCGTTGCTGACGATGAGAATCTCGCAGCCGAGTTCGCGCATCACGCGCACGGGATAGGTGATCTCCTCGAAGCTCCAGCCTTCATAGGCGTGGAAGCGGCCACGCATCGCCACCACCGGCACGCCTTCGAGGGTTCCGAGAACGAGTTCGCCGGGGTGGCTCTCGACGGTGCTCCGGACGAAATGCGGGATCTTCGCGTAGGGGAGCGTGACCGCAGACTTGAAGTCCTTGCGCAAGCTCGAAAGCCCCGTGCCAAAGATGATCCCGACACGCGGCTTCAGGCGTGGGGCGGCGGCGCGGATGACGGATGCGGATTCGCGGATCTTGTCGAGGCTCGGCTGCATGCAGGAACTCCCGCGCGGAGATTACCGCCCCGCAGCCAGCCATGGCGAGAGGAGCGCGGCTGCCGCGTCCGGGGCGAGGCTCTCAATGTGCACGGATTTCTTGCGCGCGGCGTGTCCGCTCTTGAGCTGGACGCGTGACGCGGGGAGGCCAAGGATGCGCGTCAGCAGCTTCAGCAACTCAGCGTTGGCCTTGCCGTCTTCTGGAGGGGCCGCGAGGTCGACCCGCAACATGTCGCCGTGGATGCCATCGAGGCGGGTCACGGGCCTTCCCGGCCGGCACGTGCAGCGCAGCACGGAGCCGCGGCCCGTGGCCGACAGAGCCGGAAGTGCCGTGGATTCAGCGTCCATCGCCCCTGGTATTCAGCTGCCCCACAACCGTGTCCGCGAAGCGCTTCAAGAAATCCTCGATGCGCGGGAGCAATTGCACCCATATGCGTTCGTTGTCCGCAGCGCGCTTCTCGAGGTCGCGAATTTCGGCGAGCAGGCGCGCCGCTTCGGCTTCCCGCGCGGCGCGAGCCTTCAGCGTGCGAGCCTTCGCATCCTCGTCGGAGCCGAGGAGTTGCAGTGCATCCTCCGGCAAGCCCGCGTGCAGCGCGAACACGGCGCTATCGCGGTGCAATTCCGCTCCGTCCGGCAGGCGAGGCTTGAACACGTGTTCGAGGAGCAGCGCAGGCTTCAGTTCGCTCCATGCGAAGACTCTTGGTTCCGCCGCACCAAGGCGCGCTGTGAAGCCCTTCGCATCCGCGCCGATGAAGTTCCATGTGACGAGGCGCAGTGGGTCGCGTTCGGAGGGCATCCTGAGGGGCGGGTTCTTCAAGCCGCCGGTGAGTTCGCGCACCATCGTCTGCTTGAAGCGGTCGAGGGCATCCATGTCTTCAAGGATTTCATTGAACGCCCCGGCTGCGGCGGGCGTTTTCAGACGACCACGGGCATCCTCGATGTCGCGGCGCGGTGTGGCGAGGTCAAACTTCTCGGCGAGCGCGAGCGTGGCCTTGCGCAGAGTGGATTGAGTGAGCGTTGCGTCGTGCCGCCGATCCTCTTCGGTCTTCTTCGCGAAAGCGCTGCGAAGCGAAGCGGCATCGTCTTCGAGTGCCTTCACGAGATCGCGCACGGGCTGCAGTGCATCGAGCGCGCCGAGTCCTTCCTTCAACTGCACGGCGCGCTTCTCCATGCCGAGGGCGGCGGAGTTCACGTCTGCGGCCACCTTTGCGTTGGCGCGGAGTGTGCTGCACTCCTGCACCAGCGCGGCGAGGATCGTGTCGGCCTTCGTCCGCAAGACCGTGGCGTGGGGTGAACCTGCGATGTCCGGCGCCGCGAGGGCCGCTTCGAGAGCGGTGAGTCCGAGCCCTTGCTGGCCGCCGACGGTGCTTTCGTCTGCCGTGCGCAGGGCCGCGTTCTTCCGAAGTTCCGCCTGTTCGGCACGCTGTGCTGCGGCCTTGGTGACGGCTTCGATGCGCGCACCGTGGGCGGCGAGTTCCGTGTCCAATGAGGTCACCGCGTTCGTGACTGCTGTCGCAGCTTCCGTGCCCGCGTAGGTGGTGGCGAAGGCCTCGTAGCGCGCCTTCAGGGCTGCAAGCCTCCCTGCGTCGCGTGCTTCATCCTTCAGCTGCGCGTCCTCGAGCTTCAGGTCGGCGAGGCGCTCGCGCGCTTCCGCTTCCCGGAGCTTGGCTCTGGCCGCGGCCTCGGCCGCCTTGGCGGAGGAGTCATCCACGATGACCGTGGTGTTCGAAGGCCCCGGAGCCGGAGACGGCGCTGGATCTGGTTGGAGGAAATAGAAGACTCCGGCTCCACCTGCTGCGAGCAGGAGCAGCCCTGCGGCGATGAGTCCGCCGCGTCCTTTGCGCTTCGTCCCGCTCTGAATGTTCTCGAGAGCCTGCACGAGCTCGGCCGCTGTCTGCGGTCTCTCGGCAGGATCCTTCTTGAGCATCCGCAGCATGAGTTCATCAAGGGCGGGCGGCACATCCGCATGCGTTTCCCGCACCGGTCGTGGCAATTCCTCGATCTGCTTCTGGATGATCACGCTCACGTTCGCACCCTGGAACACTGTCGTACCGGCCAGCAGGCGATAGAGCGTGGCGCCGAGGGAGTAGATGTCCGAACGCGTATCAACGCGCGCGCCATTCGCCTGTTCGGGGCTGATGAAGTGCGGCGTTCCGAAGATCGCCTCTTCGCCACCGCTCTCTGCGCGATGCGCCATTTCGCCGGCGTCGCGCGCGAGTCCCATGTCCGCGATCTTGACCACGCCATCGGCGTTGATCATGAGATTGTCGGGCTTGATGTCTCTGTGGACGATGCCGCGCTTCTCTGCGTACTCGAGACCGCGGGCCGCATCGAGAATGATGTCGAGAGCGAGATCCGGTTCGAGGCGCCCCTCGCGCGTCGCAAGATCCTGCACGCTGCCGTTCTCGATGTACTCCATCGAGTAGAAGTTGAGATCCTGATCAGAACCAGTTTCGTACACCGCCACCACATTCTGGTGATTCAGCTTGGCGGCAGCGCGCGCCTCATTGGTGAAGCGCGTCACTTCCTTCGGGTCGGACGAAAGCCGGGGCGAAAGGATCTTGAGTGCGACCACGCGATCCAGACTGACCTGCGTCGCCTTGTAGACCGTGCCCATGGCGCCGCGTCCGAGGCGTTCGATGATCCGGTAGCCACCAACCGTCTTGCCCACGAGGCCTTTGCCAGCTTCGCGCGAGTCGTCTGCATCTGCCGTGAAGGTCATGTGTGTTTCGCCGGCATGGACGACGTCCCCCGGTTTCAGTCGCGCTTCAGTGATCCTCACCTCGTTCACGAAGGTCCCGTTGCTGGAGTCCAAGTCTCTCAGGGTGACCGCATCGCCCGCGCGCACAACTTCGCAGTGGCGTCGCGAGCAGAGATGATCGTCAAGAGGAACTTCTGCCTCTGGATCGCGCCCGATGACGAGCCGTCCACCATCCGGGATTTCAAAACGTCTGGATCGCTGGCTGCCGTTCTCCACTACGAGGCAGGGCATGGGGGACATCTTATCCGCCGCCATCAGGCCTCCCATGCGCCGTGCGTGAGTGCCGTGCCGATGCGCACCATGGTGGCGCCCTCGCGGATGGCGGCCTCGAAGTCACCGGACATGCCCATGCTGAGCTCTTTGAGCGGGAGATCCTTGGTAGCGAACCCGTCACGGAGAGCTCGAGCCGCAGCGAAGACGCGCGCTTGGACAGCAACAGGTGCGTCGATGGGCGCCATGGTCATGAGGCCCGTGACGCGCGCATGGCGGCACGAGGCGGCTCGCTCGATCAGCGGACGAAGATGCGCCGCATCCACGCCCTGTTTCGTGGCTTCGCCCGACACGTTCACTTGGACCAAGCAGGGGATCTCGCGGCCGAGCGCCTGCAGGCGGGCCTCAACCAATTCGAGGAGCTCAAGAGAGTGGATCGACTGGATGCAGGCTGCGAGAGGCAGGGCAGCGCGGAGCTTCCTGGATTGAACATGCCCGATGAGATGCCAGCGCGGACGTTCGGCGGGAGGGAAGTGGAGCGCCAGTTCCGGAAGCCGTTCCGGACGGTTCTCACCGTGATCAACGAGTCCGAGTCGCAGAATCTGCTGGATGGACTCCGGGGGGAGGCCCTTGGTGACTGCGATGAGCCGGACGGCCCCGGCCTCCCGGCCGGATTCAGCGGCCGCAGCGGCAATCCGAGCCTGGAGTTCAAGGAGGCTTGACTGGAGCCGCGTTGCGGCCGGCGTTCCGGACATGGCGGGCCATCGTATCTCCGCGCCGATGCAGGGGCTTCGGACATTCTTGACGGCTAGAGGCTCCCGCGTACATTGAGCGTCCTGTTCGGGGAAAAAGCGGGGCCCAATGGGTCCCTGTCCGGAGAATTCTCATGTCCAAGTTGTTCGCAAGCTTCGTGCTCGCGGGTGTCATCGCCCTCGCGCTTGGTGCATGTCACGGTGGGGCATCCTGCGGTGCAGATGCCGGCTGCGATGCCAGCAAGGCCGATTGCGGCTCTTGCCCCTCTACTGGAGCGAAGGGTGCTTCCTGCCCCGCCGCTGGTGACTCGTGCACCGCGGACAAGGCGTGCAGCGATGCCAAGGCCTGTCCTTCTGCAGCAGGATGCGAGGCCAAGTCTTCGGCAAACTGCGAGACCAAGTGCGAGGCCTCCAGCAAGGACTGCTGCGAGACGGATGAGGCTTGCGCGTCCAAGGCGAGCTGCCCCGAGACCGGCACCTGCCCCGTGGCCGCGAAGGGCGCGTCCCTTGAAGCCACGCTCGCAGCCAGCGGCGCTGAACTTGTCTGGGGCGCCAAGCGCTTCGACGGTGGCGTCGTCCTCGATGCGTTTGCCGTCGACAATGAACTCTTCGCCGTGGTCAAGGGCCAAGAGGGCTTCGAAGTGCACTGCATCGAGCTCACGACGGGTGTGCCGCGCTGGCTCACGGTCGTTGGCAAGACGCCCTTCCGCACGCGCCCCACGGTGAGCGCGCAGCACGTGGTGTGCTTGCTCGACAACGGTGCGGGCATGGTGGTCTTGAAGCGCAGGAACGGCGCGCGCGACGGCCGTGTCAGCACACCCCTCAAGCTCGTGCCCGTCGGTGGCGCTGGCTCGACGGAAAGCACCGTGTTCGTGACCTCGCTCGCCGACAATGCGGTGCATGCGGTGAGCCCGGCGGACGGACTCACGGGCTGGCGCTGGCGCGCGACCGGCACGATGTTCAACGGTCCTGTCATGTCACCCTCAGGTCGGCGCATGCTGGTCGTCGTGGGCACTGGCGACGGCGAGATCACGGCGCTTCCGAGCGCGGGCTGGGATGAAGGTCAGCCTTCCGCACCGGCTTGGACGAGAAAGCTCCTCGGCGATCTGAATGGCGAGCTCTGCACACACAGCACCAGCACCAAGGGTGCGGTCACAAGCTCCATCCTCGCGAGCTGTCAGGACCATGGCCTCTATTGCCTCGATGGCGCCAGCGGTACGTCGCGTTGGGTGTTCCGCACGGACTCGCCTTTCACGGGCAAGCCTCAGGCGGCCGGTGGCAAGGCCTTCGCCGTCAACGGCTCGGGGCTTCATGTCCTCGATCTCGTCACGGGCGCTGAGCTCTGGACCGGCAAGGACGGCAAGCCCGGAATCCACACCAAGACGAAGCGCATGCTCGCCGCCTCGGCCAAGTCGGTCTACCTGACCTGCGGCGAAGGCATCGGTCGCTTCGATGCGACCACGGGCGCCATGCTCGGCGGCACTTCGACGGCGGGCGTGGACTTCCTCGTGGAGACCGGCGACGCCGGGCTTCTCGTGGGTCTCACGCGCTGCGGACAGATCGCTGTGCTCCGCTGAACCGCATCAGCATCCGCTGACAGCAACGCGCCGCGCGGCCCTCGAGGCCGGCGCGGCGTCTCTGCTTTTTGCGAGGCCTGTATCGACGCGGAGCAACACGAACTGTCGCCCGCTGTGCAGAGGGCGGTTTGCGTTGCAGATCACGCCTTGCCGCGAACGAAGGTCAGGAAGGGACCGCGGCTGGTGATCGCCCAGGCAGGCGCACTGACAACCCGCGCTCGTTCCGCCGGCACGAGCCCCGGAGCCCAGAGGAATCCGACCGCGTCCTGGAGGAGAGGCCAGTCTCTTCGAAGCGCGCGCGGGATGCCGCGTTCGCGGAGAGCATCGCTCAGGAGTTTGCTGCCGTTGGCTCCGAGTGGGCGATAGCGCTGAGCGGTCCGGAACTGGACAAGGCGGTCGGGCGCCAGCGCCAGCACGGCGCGCGTTGGATCCTTGCGGGCCGCGGCCAGGGCGGCATCGACAGCGCGTTGGCGGGTGAGTTGACGCAGCGTGAATCGCAGGACGGCGTGCTGCGCTTGCCGCTCTCTTGCGGTGAATCCCGCTGCTGTCGGCGCGCGGACGGCGCTGAGGAAATCGCACACGGCGGGGGCGCTGAGCACGAGCCATTGGCCATCCTGTTCAAGGCGCCAGCCGCCACTGAGATGTGCGCGCAGAGAGGCTCTGAGCAGCGCGCGAGAAAACGTTGCGTGGTCCCGGCGGAGGAGCGGGGCATTGAGGCCCAGGAGGTATTCGATGAGTGCTGCGTGCAGACGAGGTGGCACCTCGCGCACGCGGGCCGTGCGCACGGCCACGAAGCCCGGTTCGCGCACGAGGCAGCGCGCCGGAACCGTGCGCCGCACCTCGGTCAGCGCGCGGCGATGCAGGGTTGCAGCGGCGTGGGCTACACGGAGCAGCTGCCTGTGGGTCGCATGGTCACCCCGGAGTTGTGAGCGGAGGATGTTGCGATCTGTGATGGGCAACGCGTTGGTCAAGTCCTCACGCCATGTGCTGCCGAGTTCTGCGAGCACGCGCCGCAGTTCCTCGCGCCGCACGGCGAGGAACGGGCGACACAGCACCAGACCGGACGCCGTGACGCGCCGCACCTGCATCGCACCGAGACCTCGCGCACCGCTGCCACGTTGCATGCGCAACGCCACGGTCTCCGCCTGATCGTCCGCGTGGTGGGCGAGGAGGAGATGGGTGATGCCCCCCGCCCTGGCCATGGATTCAAAGGCCGCATAGCGTGCGGCACGTGCTCTGGATTCGAATCCTGGGCCGGGTTCGATACGGAGTTTCTTGACAGAGAGCGGGATGTCGAGGGCGCGACAGCGACGCCGGAGCCAGGCGGCATCGCGCGTTGAGGCGCCGGCACGTGTGCCGTGGTCCACATGGAAGGCCACGAGGCCCGGGAAAACACTCCTCGCGAGGAGCAGGAGCGCCATGGAATCCGCACCGCCCGAGCAGGCAACGGCCACGCGCGCGCCGGGGCCTCTCCGCACGCGCCGCAGCAACAGGCTGAGCCGATCCGCGCTGGTTCGCGGGCGTTCTTTCGTTGCCCTGGGAGAGTTCTTTCGCGTTGAGGGTGACACGTCGCACCGTATCATCGCGCGGTGCCGCGAGGCACACCGCAGCTGCAATCCGCGCTGCGTGCAGAGACACCCCTGATCTCCCGAGGAGCTCCCTCCGATGGCCATCCGCGTTGGCATCAATGGTTTCGGCCGCATTGGCCGCAATGTCTTCCGCATCTTGCAGAAGGACCCCCGCTTCGAAGTGGTGGCCATCAACGATCTCGGCCCTGCGGACACGCTCGCGTACCTCCTGAAGTACGACAGCGTGCACGGCGGTTTCGATGGCACGGTCAGTGCCGCCGAAGGCGCGCTCATCGTGAACGGCAAGTCCGTGAAGGTGTGCGCCGAACGCGATCCGGCCAAGCTGCCTTGGAAGGATCTCGCGGTGGACTTCGCCGTGGAATCGACGGGCATCTTCTCGGGACGCGCTGACTGCGAGAAGCATCTCGCGGCAGGCGCGCGCCGTGTGCTGCTCACGGTGCCCGCGAAGGACGAGATCGACGCGACGGTGGTCTTGGGCGTCAATGATGCGGAACTGAAGGCGGAGCACCGCATCATCTCGAACGCATCGTGCACCACGAACTGCCTCGCACCCATGGCGAAGGTGCTGCATGAGTCCTTCGGCATCGAGCATGGCTTGATGACCACGGTGCATGCCTACACCAACGATCAGGGCGTGCTGGATGTGCTGCACAAGGACAAGCGCCGTGCGCGCGCGGCGGCGGTCAACATCATTCCGACCACCACAGGTGCGGCGAAGGCTGTCGGCCTCGTCATTCCGGCGCTGAAGGGCAAGCTCCATGGTCTCGCGCTCCGCGTGCCGGTGCCGGATGGATCGGTGACCGATCTGGTCGTCCGCGTCAGCCGCGACGTCACGAAGGAGGAAGTGAACGCGGCGCTGCAATCCGCGGCCGACGGCGCGCTGAAGGGCGTGCTCGAGTTCACCATGGATCCCATCGTCAGCAGCGACATCGTGGGCAATCCACATTCCTCGATCATCGACGGTGACAGCACCATGGTGATGGAGAAGCGCATGGTGAAGGTGGTCTCCTGGTACGACAACGAGTGGGGCTACTCGAATCGTTGTCGCGACCTGATGGCCAAGGCTCACGCTCTCGGCTGAGAACTTCCGGCGGAAAGCGCGGCCGCGATCTCGTGGCCGCGCGCGAGGAGACGTCCCGATGCTGAAGCGCAGCGTGAAAGATGTGGCTCTCGCAGGCCAGCGCGTGCTCATGCGCGC
>SXUL01000015.1 GCA_005790545.1 Planctomycetia bacterium
CGACCGCGGCTGCAGCACCGCCGGAACCACATGACCCAGACACTTGCCCGCCGTCTACGTGAGTCCGCAGAGCGCAACGACTTGAAGGGTTTCGAGGATGTGTGGGTGGAGATGATGGAACATCACCCCGCAGAGGTCTCGACCTTCATCGCAGGGATCGATGCTCTCCACGCCAAGGGCCTCATGGACAAGGCCAGCACCTTCCTCGGTGCGCTGGCGCCCGTGCTGCTCGAACGCCAGCTCTACGCGGAGGCCATCGTAGCCTTGCGTCGGCTCGCGGCGCTCAATCCGCGCGAAAAGGGGCTCCGCTCCGGGCTCCTCACGGCCTACAAGGCGCTCTACGCCGCGGACGAACGTCTGCCCGTCCTGCTCGAGAAGAGCGGGCTCGAGAGTGGCGGCGAAATCAAACCCAGCGTGGACAAGCTGGAAACCTTCCTCGGGTTCGTGCCCGGCCGGTATGTGTTCCATCCCGCCGGCTGGGGCGCTGGCCGTGTACTCAGCGTGGACCTCGGCGAGATGCAGGTCGTCATGGATTTCGAGACCACCAAGGGCCGCAAGCTCGCTCTCGAGATGGCCGCCAAGGTGACGCAGTTCATCGAAGCCGATGATCTCCGCGCCATGCGCTTCGACCGCCAGGATCAACTGCTCGCCCTCGTCGAGAACGATCCGGTGGCGCTCATTCGCGCGGCCCTGAAGAGCCGCGGCGGGAAATCCTCGCTCCGCGACATTCGCGATCGCATCGCTCCCGCCGTGATTCCCACAGCCCGCTGGTCGAGCTTCTGGAACAAGGCCAAGGTGCAGGTGAAGGCGGCCCCCGATCTCGCGCTCTCCCCGGGCGCGAACCCCGTGGTGGAGTTTTCCGCGACGGACCGTGGCTATGCCAGCACGTGCCTCCGCGACCTCGCCCTGCTGGTGGGTGATGAAGACAAGTGCCTGAAGTACTTGAAAGCACTGCTTCCGGAAGCGAAGAAACAGCCCGAGGGCAAGGAGGCGGTCACTGCGGTTGCCACCAGGCTGATGGAGATCTCTGTCCACTTCGATCAGGGCTGCATGATCTCCCTCGCATTCCTGCTCCTGGACTGCAAGACCTTCGTCCCCGAGCTCACGATCCCGGACAAGTTTGCCTTGGCCGATCTCTGCCGCGAGCCACGCCCGCTGCTGAGAGCTCTCGAACAGATTCCGGTGAACGGCCATTGTCAGGCGGCCGTGCAGCTTCTTCGTCCGCGACTCGGCGATTCGTGGCCGCAATTCGCGGAAGCCCTCCTCAGGAATGGAGAGCCGGAGTCAGCGGAGCTCGCCCTCTCGGATCTCATCAGCACCGGACGCGCGGATGCAGCACGCACAGTGATGCGCGGCATCACCGAACGCTTCCGCGACCATCCCGCAGCCTTCCTCTGGTATCTCCGTGCGAGCATCGCAGACGCGCTCCCCAAGGAAATCGCACGCGAGGGCTTGATCACGCTTCTCGAGAAGGCGCTCATGCTCCATGAGCATCTGGCCATGGGCGACAACAAGCCCGACTCGGAAAAGCGCATCGCCCGCAGCATCGTCTCGACGCTGCAATCGCGCGACTACGAAATGGTCCGCAACGCATTCCTGAGCTGCAGTGCGGAGGCCGGCATCAATGCGGCCAACATGATCCGCTACCACCGCTCCATCTACGGCGAGACCCGCGATCAAATGCTCGCGCGCATGTTCCGCGCCCGGCCCGAGCTCGGGCGCATGCAGCCCGGCGGTGTGATCCGGGAACAAGCACCGACCAATCCGCTCTTCGATGATGCAGTGCTCTTCTGCACGGAAGAGGGCCTGCTGCGCAAGCGCAAGGAATTCGAGGATCTCGTCAACCGCCAGATCCCCGAAAACGCGACCGAGATCGGTCGTGCCGCAAGCTACGGCGACCTTTCGGAGAACTCCGAGTGGACGGCCGCCATCGAGAAGCAATCGCGCCTGACGCGACACTCCGAGGAACTCGGAGCCGACCTCGCCCGCGCACGCGTCATGGACGCCACGCAGCAGGATGGCCTTCACGTTGGCCTCGGCAGCCGGGTGACGGTCACTGACGTCTCCGGTGCGAACGAGACCTACACCATCCTCGGCCCCTGGGAAGTCGACCCCGACAACGGCCGCATCTCGTATCTGTCGGATCTCGGACGTGCCGTGATCGGCAAGAGCGTCGGCGACTCCGTCGTGGTCGAGAGCCCGCGTGGTCAGCGCCAGTTGCGCATCGCCGCCGTCGGCAACGGCCTCGTCTGATGCACGGAATCAACCGCGCAGGAAGAAGCCCGCGCTGCGCAGCGCTTCCGCAATGCGCGGCGTGCCCGGGTCCTCGCCGAGCAGCAAGGTGGTCGGGTTCAGGCGTTCAAGAACCGCAGCTCTGAGTTCGCGCACGCGCAGCGCGCGATCCACGGCATCCTCGCTCGGAGCGCGGACCAGCACGCCGCGGCGCACGGAGAGCACGGTCACCGCATCCGCCCAGCCGCGCAACGACTGCTCGACATTCGTCGGCAGCCCGTGCCGTGCGTTCTCGCTGAGCAGCGCGAGCATCTCGTCCACACTCATGCCGGCCGCAGCCGCTTCATGCACCGAGCGCTCGGAGATCTTGTAGTGCAGGATGTAGTCTGCCTTCTCGCGGCGCGCAAAGCGCCCGAGTTCGTGGAGCAGTTCCATGCTCGCCAGCTCGGGGTAGACCAGAACCTCGAAGTCCGGAGTGACGATGAGCCCGCCGCCAGCACTGCCGGACTCCTCCACGGGAAGGCCCAGCACCGCAGCCCCGACGCGCGTCAGCCGCAAGGCCTCGGGCCCGAAGTCATCGCAGCGCAGCTCCGTGATGCCGCAATTCCACAACGACTCGCCGGCGAAATCCATGAGATCGCGCGCGAGCACCGCGGGAGTCGGCAGCGTGGTCACCGGCGCGCGCTTGAAACGACGCTGGAACCGCTCCGCCGCGCTGGCACGGTCGATGCCCGCGAGCCACGCATTGCGCGCGATGAGCGCCAGCGGCTTGATGGCGATGGCGCCGCCGCGCCCGAGGTCCTGCAGTTGCGCCACCAGGGACTTCCGGAGACTCGCCACGTGCGCTGGCGCCTGGACCTTCGTGTGGTCGTTCGCCACGGCTGAGAGCAGGAGTTCCGTGCGCTCGACGGGCCCGCGCTTGGCGAAGGCTTCCCAGGAAGGGGCCGTGCGCATGCGGCCCTCGGCATCCGGTCGGATGAGCCCCTCTTCTTCCAGGAAACGCAGCATGAACGTGAGTGCCGCTTCGCTGCCGAAGGGCCGTTCTCCGGGCGAGAGACTCTCGTCTTCGATCTTGCGCAGAGTTGCCCGGTAGAGCGCACCATCGCGCGTGGTCCGCACCGCATGGTGGTCGAGATAGGTGCGCACGGCATTGATGTCGGCAAGGACATCAGGTGCCGTCGCGGAGACGTCGCCGCCGGCGTCCACCGCTCGCCCGGCGAGCACGGGGTGGATCAGGTCGAGGAACAGGATCACGGACCCCTGCGAGAACTGGATGCCGATGTCCGTGAGATCGCCACGCATCACCGTGCCGAGCAGGCAGCGCTCAAGCTCCTCGCGCACGACTTCTGGATCGAACTTGCGCACACCGATGCGTTCGAGGTGACGAAGTTCTCCGAGTCCGCCATGATCCTTCAAGACCAGTTCCGCGAGTTCGCGCACTTCGGGGATCGTGATGGCACCGAGTTGCCGCGCCACCAATTCCCCATCCGTGAAGCGCTCCATCAGTTGGGACACGTCCGAAGCGAGTGCTTCGGGCAACCCGAGCGGCTTCAGGCGCGCCTCGAGATCGGTGCGCGGCAGGGTGCGCACGAAGCCGCGCACGGTGAAGATGGTCTCAAGCCCCGTGCCGGTGGTGTTGGTGTGCCCCTGCACCAGCGCCGCGAGATCTTCCGGCACCTGGATCACCGGCTCCTGAAATTGCTTCCAGTCGAGGTCCCTGGTTTCGATCACGAAGCCGCGCCGTCGCAGGGTCGTACGCGCGGATTCGACCTCGGCGGCATTGAGCGGGCATTCATCATGCCCTTGCTCCAGCGCTTCGAGCGGCACGGCGTGTTGCGGCTGGCGCAGCAGCCAGAAGAGGAATTCGCGGCAGCGGGGCGGCAGTTCGCGCACGCGCTGGCGCACGCGGCCCACATCGCTCATGAGCCGGACCACTTCGCGGCGCAGAGCGTCATGCCCAACGCGCGCAGGTTCCGTACCGCCATTCCAGTGGCGCCACAGGTCGGAGACCTCGGTCTGGCCGAGGGTATTGATGAAGTCGTGCAGGCTCACGCGGAGTCGGGAATCTTGGAGGCTTCCGACACCACGTCGGAGGCATCCAATATCTCGTAAGCATACCCTTGCTCGGCCAGAAACAACTGCCGATGTGCGCTGAATTCCTGATCCCGCGTGGATTCCGTGACCAGCGCATAGAACATCGCTCCGGAACCGTCCGACTTGGCGCGCAGCACGCGCCCGAGGCGCTGAGCCTCTTCTTGACGGGAACCAAAGGTTCCGCTCACCTGGATGGCCACGTTGGCATCGGGCAGGTCAATGGCGAAGTTCGCCACCTTCGAGACCACGAGCACGGGCACAAGCCCCCGCCGGAACGCGCCGTAGAGCACCTCGCGCTTGTCGTTGGGTGAGGCACCGGTGATGAGCGGCGCCCCGATGACCCGGCTGATCTCTTCCAACTGGTCCATGTACTGTCCGATGACCAGAACCCGGTCGTTCTTGTGCCTCCGCAACAGGGCCTGCAACACGTCGAGTTTGCGCGCGTTCTCTGCGGCCAGGCGCACACGTTCACGCCGCGTCGAGTCCTCGTAGAGGTTGCGGTCCTCGGGCGTGAATGGCACACGCACTTCGACGCAGCGCGCCTCCGCGATGTAGCCGCGCTGTTCGAGCTGCCGCCATGGAAGGTCGTAACGGCAAGGCCCGATGAGACTGAAGACCTCATCCTCACGCCCGTCCTCGCGCACCAACGTCGCGGTGAGTCCGAGGCGACGCCGTGCTTGCAGATCCGCGGTCACGCGGAAGACCGGCGCCGGCAGGAGATGCACTTCGTCGTAAATGACCAGGCCCCAGTTGTTCGAGCGGAACAGTTCGAGATGCGCGAAGGGGCTGGTCGCGCTCTTCCGCCACGTGAGAATCTGATAGGTGGAGACCGTGACGGGGCGGATCTCCTTGGTGTCGCCGGTGTACTCGCCGACTTGATCCTCCGTGAGCTTGGTGCGCGCAAGCAACTCACGCTTCCACTGCGCAACCGCGCTGCGATTGGTCGTGAGCACGAGCGTCTGCACGTTGTAGAGCGCCATGGAGCGGATGCCGACCACGGTCTTGCCCGCGCCACAGGGCAGGACCACGATGCCGGCGCCTCCGCGTTCGGAGCGACCGGCGTAGAAGGACTGCGCCGCCTGTTCCTGATAATCGCGCACCTTGAATGGCCGCCCTTCGGGGTCGCTGTCGCGCAACTCGACCGTGAGCGGATCTCCCTCCTCGAAGCCGGCCACGTCATCCACCGGATAACCGACGCGCACGAGCGCGCGCTTCACCATCCCGCGCATCCCGTCCCGCAAGACCAGGAACCCGTCCGGCAGAAGCTCGACCAATTCCGCGACACTCGGCACGACGAGGATGCGTTCGAGTGTCTCTGCGTCCGTCTCCAGCCCGAAGCGGCCGTCGCGACGCACAAGCCGGATGCGCCCGCTGCGCGCGAGAGCTTCGTCCACCCAGGCCAGCACTTCCTTCGGCACGGGATTGCGCGACCAACGCGCGAGCGTGGCTGCCACCTCCGTCGCATTCACGCCGCGAGCCGCTCCGTTCCAGATCGACAGTGACGTGATGCGGTAGGTGTGAACGTGCTCCGGGCTCTTGATGAGCTCCGAGAATCGCGAGATTTCGCCGCGTGCCTCTTCGGCGCCCGCTTCGTGCAGGTCGAGCAGGACGGAGCGATCCCGCTGGACGATGAGCGGCTTGCCCGAAGGAGTGTCAGCAGCAGGTTTCACGGAAGAACTCCGTACTACGCGAGTTTGCAAGGGCACGCAATGCACGCCCTGTCGGCGTACGGCCCTCCCGGGCCAGCTCCCGTGGTGTTCCCGCGAACAGGATCTCGCCACCGGCATCTCCGCCGCCTGGCCCCATCTCGAGAACATGATCTGCGGCGGCCACCACATCCATGTTGTGCTCGATGAGCACGACCGTGTGCCCTTGAGCCACGAGCTTGCGCAGCACCAGCAAGAGCCGTCGCACGTCCTCGAAATGCAGGCCCGTGGTGGGCTCGTCGAGCAGATAGAGCCGGTTGGTTCCCCGGGTCGACAACTCCGTCGCGAGCTTCAGGCGTTGAGCTTCCCCACCGGAGAGTGTGGAAGCACTGCGGCCGAGGGGCATGTAGCCGAGGCCGATTTCCGTGAGGAGTTGGAGTGGCTCCGCGATGCGCGGGTGGGCCGCGAAAAACTCCGCCGCTTGCGCCGCCTCCATGGCCAGCACGGCAGCGATACTCTGCCCGCGCCACTCCACATCGAGGGTCTCGCGGTTGTAGCGTTGCCCGTGGCAGGACTCGCAAGGCACTTCCACGTCCGGCAGGAAGTGCATCTCCACCAGCGTGCTGCCACGGCCTTCGCAGGCAGCGCAGCGCCCCTCACGCGTGTTGAATGAGAATCGTCCCGGCCCGTAGCCGCGCTCGCGGGCGAGCGGTGCCTCGGCAAAGAGTGCGCGGATGCGGTCGAAGATGCCGAGGTGGCTTGCGGGATGCGAGCGAGCTGTCGCCGCCAGCGCTGCCTGATCCACGCACACGACGCGCTCCGGCAGCGCTCCGGCAACACGACCGCAGTGCGCGGGGTCGCCATCGCGCGCCTTCAGTGCGACGGCCAGCGCATCCATGACCAGGCTGCTTTTCCCGGCTCCGGATACTCCTGAAACGGTCGTGAGCACCCCGAGCGGCAACGCCAACTCGGGCTGCTTCAGATTGTGAACCTTGGCCCCGCTGAGCTTCAGCCAGCCGTGCGGTGTCGGCGCCGTGGCCGCAGGAGCAATGCCGAGCTCGCCCCGCAGGTGGCGCCCCGTGATGGAGTCCGCGCTCGCCAGTTGTGCGGCCGGCCCCTGCCAGACCACGCGTCCGCCCTCATGCCCGGCACCAGGGCCCATGTCCACGGCCCAATCCGCCGCCGCAATGGTGTCGCGGTCGTGCTCCACCACGACGAGCGTGTTGCCGAGATCGCGCAAGCGATGCAGCGTGCCGAGCAGGCGCCCCGTGTCGCAAGGGTGCAATCCGATGGTGGGCTCGTCCAGCACATAGAGCACGCCTGAGAGTTGATTGCCGAGTTGAGTCGCGAGACGGATGCGTTGCGCCTCGCCACCAGAGAGTGTCGCTGCGTTGCGTCCGAGATGGAGATACTCGAGACCGACATTGGCCAGGAACGAGAGACGACGCTCGAGTTCCGCGAGGATCGGCAGTCCGATGCGCGCTTCCGCGCTCTCAACGGGAATCGCGGCACGCACGCGCTCGACCCAGGCGAGCGCGAGAGTGACGGTCAATCCCGCGACACCTGCCAGGCGCTCACCGCCGACACGGAAGCCGCGCCACCACGGCTTCAGCCGCTCGCCTGCGCACTCGGGGCAACAATCCCTGCGCATGAGAGGTTCCAGCTGTTCCACCCAGCCGGGTTTGTCGGAAGTGCGGTGCCACTCCTCGATGTAACGCGCGAATCCCTTCCAGCGCACGGTCATGGCAACCGTTTCGCGGCGATCCTCCCTGCTGCCATCGAAGACCACACCCAGATCCTCGTGCGAACCATCGAGGACCTCACGCCGGAAGCGCAAAGGCAACTTCTTCCATGGTTGTTCGAGATCCACACCACGCTTGGCGGCAAGGGCCTCCACGCTGTGCCGGAACCAGCTGTCCGCGCGCGAGAGAAAATCGCCGGGCCGATCCACCATGGCGCCTTCGAAGAGCGGCTGCTCGGGTCGCGGCAGCAAACGCTCTGGATCGCAGGCAAGGCTCTCGCCGAGACCATTGCACGCGGAACACGCGCCTTGGTGTGAGTTGAACGAGAAGTGCCGCGGCGTCGGGTCCTCCGGAAGCACTTCGTTGCAGACCAGACACTCCGTCGCGGCGGAAAACACCTGAAGTGCGCCGCTCTCGGCGAGAAACGCGCAGCGCGGCGAACGCTTCAGCGCGAGTTCGACGGCTTCCAGCACGCGCGGCAAGGCGCTCTCCTTCAACACGAGCCGATCGAGCACGAGCCAGGCCTCCTTCAGCCCCTTCAGCGGCGGCAGTGCGTCGTCGAGAGCATGCTCGACACCATCCAGCACGAGGCGCCGCCAGCCCGCGGCCTTCAACCCCTCCACCGCGCTCGGCAGGTCCTTCAGTTTTTCGAGGCCCTGATGCCAGCCGCGCGTGGCCACGTGCAACGGCGAAAGCAGGCGCCCCTTCGCGCCCGGCGACCCGGCAAGCACGCGTCGCGCCAGTGCGGCTGCTTCGACCGGCGGTCCAAGTTCTGCATCACAGCGCGGACAGTGCGCAACGCCGCGGCGCGCAAAGAGCAGACGCAGTCCATCCTGGATCTCGGTGACGGTCGCCACAGTGGAACGCGGACTCCGCCCTGTGGACTTCTGATCGATGGCGATGGCCGGCGCGAGGCCGCGGATGGCATCCACCGGCGGCCGCTCCAAACGCCCGAGAAACTGCCGCGCGTAAGTGGAAAGACACTCGACGAAACGCCGCTGCCCTTCGGCGAACAATGTATTGAATGCGAGACTTGTCTTGCCGGAGCCAGAGAGCCCCGTGACCACGCTCATGCGTCCTTCCGGGAAGCGCGCCTCCTTGACCTGCAGGTTGTGCAGCGTCGCTCCCTCCACCACGACATCGCCGCCGTACTCCCGCGGCGTACTCTCTGCAGCGCGCGAGGCCTGAGCGGTCGCCGGTGAACGACCGAGGTGCGCCCGCAGGGCCGCACCTGTGTGGCTTCCCGGCACCGCCAGCATGCTCTCGAAAGACCCGGCATGCACCACGCGCCCGCCACCCGAGCCGCCCTCGGGCCCGAGGTCGATGATCCAGTCGGCACTCTGGATCACGTCCATGTTGTGCTCGACCACCACCACGGTGTTGCCTGCATCGACAAGACTCTGCAGCACGGCAACGAGACGACACACATCCTCGGCATGCAGGCCGGTGGTGGGTTCATCAAGGAGATAGAGCGTGCGTCCGGTCGCAGGACGCTGCAGTTCCGTCGCCAGTTTGATGCGCTGCGCTTCGCCGCCACTCAGCGTGGTGCTGGTCTGGCCGAGATGGATGTAGCCAAGACCTGTGCGCGCCAGTGTTTCCAGGGAGCGCCGGATTCTCGGTTGTGCAGCGAAGAACTCGAGGGCCTCGTCGATGGTGAATGCGAGCACGTCCGCGATGCTCTGCCCCTTCCATGTGAGGGCGAGTGTCTCGTCCGTGAAGCGACGGCCATCGCAGGCGGAGCAAGTGACTTCCACGTCCGCGAGGAAATGCATGGGCACCACCTTCACGCCCGCGCCCTCGCAAGCCTCGCAACGCCCGCCCTTCACGTTGAAACTGAATCGTCCCTTCTTCCAGCCGCGCTCACGCGCCTCGGGAAGCTCGGCGAACAGTGCGCGCACATCATCAAAAAGCCCCGTGTACGTCGCCGGATTGCTGCGCGGCGTGCGCCCGATGGGGCTTTGATCGATGACCACCACCTTGTCGAAATGCTCGCTGCCCTCGAGCGCGCCATGGGCGAGAGGCTCGTCCTCCGCGCCGTGATAGACCCGCGCGAGAGCAGGACGCAGCACGCCGTCCACGAGCGTGCTCTTGCCCGAACCGGACACACCCGTCACGGCAATGAGAAGACCGGCGGGAAACTCCACGTCCACATGCTGCAGGTTGTGCGCGTGCACATCGCGGAGCACAAGCCTGCGCGGGCCTGCACTGCGGCGCGACAGCGGCAGCGCGAGTCGGCGTTCTCCGCGCAACCATGCGCCGGTGATGGAAGCCGGATTGGCCGCCACCTCCACCGGTGGCCCGCTGGCCAGCACGCGTCCGCCGAGTCGCCCCGCACCCGGGCCAAGGTCGATGAGATGATCGCTCGCGAGCATCGTCTCTTCGTCATGCTCCACCACCAGCACGGTGTTGCCCGCGTCGCGGAGGTGCTGCAGGGTCTCGATCAGGCGCGCGTTGTCCCGCGCATGCAGGCCGATGCTCGGCTCGTCCAGCACGTAGAGGACGCCGCGCAAGCCCGAGCCCGCCTGCGTCGCGAGGCGGACGCGCTGGGATTCGCCACCACTGAGCGTCGCGGCAGAGCGGTCCGTCGTGAGGTAGCCGAGGCCGACGCGCACGAGAAAGAGCAGGCGCAAGCGGAGTTCCTGCAGCAAGCGGGTGCCGATGAGGCGCTCGCGCTCGCCCAGTTCCAGAGCCGCGATGAACGCATGCAGGTCGTGCAACGAGAGCGCTTCAAGTTCCGGCAGCTGGCGGCCGCGGAACAGCACGGAGCGTGCGGCTGCATTGAGCCTCGTTCCCGCGCATTCGGGGCAGCACGACTTCCTGGTGTAGTCAGAGATCGCCTTGCCGCCCTCCTTGTCGCGCCAGTCTTCGAGGATGGGCAGGAGGCCTCGCCACGTGCGCCGCTCGTCGCGGCTCCACTGCATGCGCTCGCTCTTGAAGCGGAGCTTCACGGTCAACTTGCGCTCGCCCGCACCATGCAACAGGAGTTTCTTCTCGCTGGCGCGGAGCTTCCCCACTGGCACATCCGTCCGGATCTTCAGTGCCTTGCAAACCTGCGCGATGATCTGCGCGCCAAGTTGCCAGCGCACGGAGAACGAGCGGGCGCGGCTCGGAGCCACCGCACCTTCGTCGATGGAGAGGGCCTCATCCGGGAGTACGAGCGTCTCGTCCACCACCGCGCGTTCACCAAGGCCGTTGCAGGCCGTGCAGGCACCCTGCGGAGCATTGAAGGAGAAGAGACGCGGTTCCAGCTCGGGGATGGATGTGCCGCAGCGCACACACGCGTTGCGTGTCGAGTAGCGCTGCTCCGTGCCGTCCTCGCCGAGGGTGATGAGCTCGGCACCCTCCAGTGCGAGCCCCTGCTCCACCGCCTCCGCGAGACGCGCCCGGCGCGCCGCGGCGATGCGCAAGCGGTCCAGCACTACCTCGATGGTGTGCCGCTCGTAGCGCGCGAGCTCGAGCGGTTCGTCCAGACGCACCAGCGTGCCGTCCACGCGAGCGCGCACCCAGCCCTTCTGCCGCAGAGCTTCGAGTTCGCGCCGGTACTCGCCCTTCCGCGCGCGCACCACCGTCGCGAGCAAGGTGAGTTGTCGTCCCTCCTCCGCGCCGAGGATGCGGTCCACGATGGCTTCAGGCGTCCAACGCTCCACCGCGTCGCCGCAGGACGCGCAGTGGGCCGTCCCGAGACGGGCAAACAGGAGGCGCAGGTGGTCATGAATCTCCGTGATCGTGCCCACCGTCGAGCGCGGGTTGCGGTTGACCGCCTTCTGATCGATGGCGACTGTCGGCGAGAGCCCCGTGATCTCGTCCACCCGCGGCTTCTCCACCTGCCCCAGAAACTGGCGTGCATAGGCGGAGAGCGATTCGACATAGCGCCGTTGCCCCTCGGCCTGGATGGTGTTGAACGCCAGCGACGACTTTCCCGAGCCCGACACGCCAGTGACCGTGGTCAATCTCCCGCGGGGGATCGACACGTCGATCCCCTGCAGGTTGTGCTCACGCGCACCGCGTACCTCGACAGCGTCAATGTTCATGGGGGGCACGTTCCTGCAGTGGCAGGATCCGCTGAGCCTCAACCATAGTCGCGCGCACGGAATCTGCCCAGCACTTCCTTGCGCTGCTCGCTGAGCAGGGCCGCTTGCTGAGAGCATGCGCGCTTGAGAATGTGGGCATTGACCCGCACCCCGCCGCGCTGCACTTCAGTTCACCGCGCGCGCATGGCAATATGGGCTCCACATGCTGCACTGGTTCAAATTCAACGCTTCCGTCCGCGATCCCGAACCCGCGCGCGACGTGCTGCGCAAACTTCCGCCGGGTCGAGGACACCCCGAGGAATGCCCGCCACTGCGCGCGGCCAACGGTTTCGGTTTTGATGTGTGCACCTCCTTCGACATGACGTTCACGCGGCTCGATGGAGGGGGTTGGAAGCTCGAGAAGCCCGTGACCCTCGAGGCCGACTGGGCTTTTGCGCCGCCGGACCACGAGCCTGCACCGCCGCAGTCACAGGTGAATGCGTGGTTCTGGCCGCAGGGGCAGGAACTTCCGCACCGCATCACGGACGACGTGTTCCCGTTGCTGCGCAACCAGGTCAAGATCTCGACGTGGCTCTATGTGCACACTGATCCTGGCGAACTCCTCTGCATCAAGGGCATCCCCAATCACTGGCGGCCCTGGCGAAGCTTCACAGCGATTGTGGATGCAGACCAGTACGCCGTCTCCTATCCCTGGCACTGTGTTCTGGAACTCGATGCGCGCGAAACCGAGATCCACATTCCCGCAGGTGAGCCGATCTGCCGCATGTATGCAGTGCCGCGCATGGATCAGGTGGCACGCGAGATGTCCGGTGAGGAGTTCGGGGCTTTCTTCGCCCGCGGTCAGGCGTGGCTTGCAGATGCCCGCCACGGCGGCGACGAAGAACTCGCCGACATCCGTGGGCGCTACGCCAAGCTCATGCAGCGGGTGCAGTTTCATGTCGAACGCGCCTGATGCAGATGCCTGCGCGCTGCGCCTGAAGGGGGTCGGCGTCACGCGGCACTGCTCCGGCCCTCGTGTGCGCCGTCCCGACCGCCTGCGCCGCCTGCGCCGTATCGGCGCGTAGCGCATGGGGTCCCGCTGAGCAGAGCCTTCGAGTGCATCCGAGCGGCTCTGCGAAGCGGGATCACCCCCGACCAGAGCAGGCGGCAGGTCCGCGGATCCGTGTGGAGTGCAGTTCACCCGCCGCGCACGTGCATCTCGTAGTGCGCGTCGCCCTCACCGGCACCGTGGCTCCCGGCGCGCAGCCGGTCCAGCGCTCCCTGCATGTCGCGCTCACGCCAGCGTGCGCCAATGAACTCCGCCAGTTCCTTGTCCGAAAGCCCGGCACGCAGTGGCGCTCTCAAGTCGAAGCCCTCGCGCGCATAGAGGCAGTGGAACCAGTGCCCGTCAGCCGTCACACGCGAACGCACACACGCACCACAGAACGGCGCCGACATGCTCGCGATGATGCCGAAGGGGGTCCCGTCCTGGAGCCGCCACGGCGTCGACGGTGCTGCACCCTGCGCGCCACCGCCACTGACGGGCCCGAAGGCTCTCTGGATGTGTTGCAGGATCTCGGCTGCGGGAACCACCCGCTCCGGCTTCCAGTGCTGTGCTCCCCCCACATCCATGTATTCGATGAAGCGCAGTTCGGCACCGTGGGCACGGGCATAGTCGAGCAGAGCCGGAATCTCGTCGTCATTCATGCCGCGCATGACCACACAGTCCAACTTCAGCCCGCGAAATCCGGCGGCCAGTGCCGCATCAATGCCCGCGAGCACCTCCGCGTGCCCCTTCCGGCGGCTCACGCGCTCGAACACATCCGGCCTGAGCGTGTCGAGGGACACGGTGATGCGCTGCAACCCCGCCGCGCGCAGAGGCGCTGCGAGGGGTGCAAGGAGCAGCCCGTTGGTCGTGAGCGCGAGGTCACGGAGCCCCGGAATGCCGGAGAGCTTGCGTACGAGGTCTGGCAGATCGCGGCGCAGCAGCGGTTCGCCGCCAGTCAGTCGCACCTGATCGGCCCCGAGGCTCACGAAGAGGGCGGCCAGTCGTCGCAGTTCCTCGAAACTGAGGAGATCCTCCCGCGGCAGCCAGTCGTAGCTCGCGGCCGGCATACAGTACTGACAACGCAGATTGCAGCGGTCCGTCACGGACAGCCGCAAACTCCCGAGCATGCGCCCGTGGCGATCGAGGAAGGGCGGCGCAGACTCCACAGATTCCACCATGGCCCTGCAGCATAGCGCGCTTGGGGATGCGGGAGCCGCGGCTATGGTGCCCTTCGAATCGGCACGCCCTTCGCGGCGGCGTCATGCGGCCAGGCACGGAATGCCCCTCCCGGCCACCAGGAATGCACCAATGAATGTCAACGCTCTCGACCTGCGCAAAGGCAACCTCGTGGAACACGAGGGCCGCATCTGTCAGGTCATCTTCTGGAACATCCTCAAGAATGACCGCCGCCAGTTCGTGCAGATGAAGACCCGCGACATCAGCACCGGCCGTATCACGGAGTTCAAGGAACACGGCGACGCGAAATGGAACCTCCTCGAGAACGAGGTGGTGGACTTGTCGCACTCCTACCGCGACGGCAACGACGAAGTGTTCTACAGCGCTGAAGGCGAGGAGTACCACTGCAACGCGGATTCCGCCGCGGAAGCTCTACGTTGGAGTTGCGAGAGCTACAAGGGACTCGTGGTCGAAGGCCGCTTGGTCGCCGTCTCGCCGCCTCAGTCGGTGGTCGCTGTGGTGAAGGAGACGGCTCCCCCGATGCGTGGTGCAGGCAGCGGCCTGAAGGATGCCGTTCTCGAGAACGGTGTGAAGATCAAGGTGAACCTGCTCACGGATATCGGCGACAAGGTGCGCCTCGACCCCGAAACGCTCGAGTTCAAGGAGCGTGTAAGCGGCTGACCCGCGTTCCGCATCTGAGAATCACCACGGGGCGGGCTGCCACAGCAGCACGCCCCGCGTTGTTGGAAGATCCAAGTGACCGCGTGCGCTTACTGCGAGCAGGTGCCAACGTAGTAGCCACCAGTGGCCCCGGCACCCATGGCGTAGAACGTCAACGTGCGTCCCGTGAGATCGAACGGATTGTTCACAGTGCCACAGTAGTAAGCCATGGTGGTGTAGCCGTAACACTCGACGAAGTTCTCATTCGGCGCACCCTGGATGGGTGTTGCGTACATGTTGCTGAGGTTCTTCTGCGTGCTGGGATTCGGCCCGAGCCCGCCTCCGCGCGTGATGCCCGTCATGCTCTCGTAACTCATGACCGGAGGGCTCAAGGGCCCGTGGATCATCTCGATATCGCCGATCTGCGAGTACAGCTTCAGGCTGAAGGTGTGGTTGGCACCATTGCTGGCCCACTCGGGCAGGGCGACCCAGTTCACCGTCACCGTGGGTGGCGAGTCAGCAAGGTTGGTCTGGACGTTGATGGAGCCGCCCAGTTCGGGGTGCAGGTCGGCCCACTTGGGTGCCATGCGTGGATAGGAGCTGTTGAACTCGGCGATGGTGGGCGTGAAGTCATCATCCGCGCCGTTGAATGAGCAGTAGCCGTTGGCACTCACGAACATGGTCGTGAAAGTCGCGTTGTAGAACGGGAAGTTGGTGATGCCCGCGGTCGGGAAGCTGTACGTGGCGTAATCGTTGTCGCCAAGCGTGATCGCTTGCGTCGTAAGCCCCGGAGACACGACCAGTTTGGTGGCCATGGTCAAACGCGCACCTGTCGGCGCACTCGCGTCCGCCAGCAGGCCTTGATAGCTCTGGGTCGTGTTCAGCGGCGTCGTGCTCGTCAGAGTGAAGTTGGCTATCCACATGCCAGCCGCACCCGTGTTGAACAGTGGGTTCGTCATTCCGTTGAAGAGCGTGTAGTAGCCAACGGGGTTGATGTCCACGATGCCGGGGCCGCCAATGAAGATGCCCTGAGTGAGCAGGGTCGGAGATCCGTAGAGGATGAACGGCGCGTATTGCAGCCCCTGAATGACCAGACTGTGCGGCAAGCCGCGGGAGCAGGGATAGACCATCGGCACCGGTGGCCCGCTTGCACCGTCAACGAACATGGTGGCCGTGAAACTGTTCCATTGCTGGCAAGGCACTAGCGTGGCCGTGGCCAACAGAATGGGCGCCAAGAACTTGAACATGGGGGACTCCGTGGGATGCGAAAGGGGCACTTTCGCTGTCTGAGAGGATACCAGAGTTCCCGGCGATCCGCCCCACGCTTCATCCCAGGAAAGATGTCATGCCATGGTCTTTTCAGGCAGCGCCAAGACGCCACGCATGGCCTGCGCCAAACTCGCATTTGCGGCCACGATGCTGCCTCCAGAAAGCCAGTCTTCACCTCCAAGACGATCTGTCACCAAGGCGCCAGCTTCAGACGCCACCAGGGCTCCGGCGGCCACATCCCACGGTGAGAGATGGAGTTCCCAGAACCCGTCGTAGCGGCCAAGCCCTGTGTAGGAGAGATCGAGGGCCGCGGATCCGAGGCGCCGGAGTCCGCGCGTCCTTGCAGCCATGGCGGCAAAGTTGCCGAGATTGGAATCAGCTTTCTCCTCCATGCGGTAGTGAAAGCCGGTACAGAGGACTGCCTCGGAAAGGCGGCTTTCCTGGCGCACCGCGAGGCGGCGCGGACCCAGCCACGCCCCCTCCCCCAGCGCGGCCGTGAAGCACTCATCGAGCCGGGGGTTGAATACACAGCCCGCTGTGACGCGGCCGTCGACGCTGAGCGCGATGGAAACGGCGTAATGGGGAATGTCGTAAATGTAGTTGGTGGTGCCGTCGAGCGGATCCACGATCCACACGCGGCCCTTCATTGGCGTCGAAGAGCGGGTCTCCTCCGCGAGCACCATGTCGTCCGGCCGCGCACTCGCGAGCCCCTTGAGGATGAGAGCTTCCGAGGCGTGGTCCGCTTCGGTCACGAGATCCCGTGCGCCCTTCTTCGAGACGTTGACCCTGCCTGCATGTGCGAGCAGCACCGCTCCCGCGCGACGCGCGAGGTCCTCCGCAAGTTCGAGGTCCGTCATGAGTTCGGTGTCTCCGATCCGTCGCGCCGCTCGGCGACCACACGCCGCCACCAATCGAGGCGCTTGCTGATCTCCTTCTCGTGCCCGAAAGGTGAAGGTGCATACCAGCGGCGCCCCTTCAACGCGGGCGGCAGGTAATCCTGCTCGGCCACCGCCTCGTCGAAATCGTGCGGGTAAACATAGCCCTTGCCCCACCCGAGTTGACGCATGAAGGGCGTGACGGCATTGCGCAAGTGCTGCGGCACGGGATGCACGGCACCCGCTTCGATCTCCTTCTGCACCGCCGCGAAGGCCATGTAAACCGCATTGCTCTTGGGTGCCGTCGCAAGATAGAGCGTGAGTTCCGCGAGGATGAGGTCGCCTTCCGGCCGACCGGCAAGATCAAAGCCGGACACAGCAGCGGCGGCGAGCTGCAACGCCGCGGGGTCTGCCAGCCCGATGTCCTCGGCTGCCATGCGCGTCAGTCGTCGCAACAGATAGTGCGGGTCTTCACCAGCATGCAGCATGCGCGCGAGCCAGTACAGCGCTCCGTCGGGATCGCCGCCGCGCACCGCCTTTTGCAGAGCACTGATCTGCCCGTGATGTTCGTCGCCGCCGCGATCGTGAGCCACAACGCGCCGCGTCAGGAGCCGCCTCACGGTCGCGTCGTCGAGCGAGCGCGGCTGCGGGGCTTCGCCCGTGGCGGCCGCCACCATGGTCTCCATCTGGTTGTAGAGACTGCGCGCATCGCCTTGCGCGCTGTGAGCGAGAATTCCGAGGGCGTCGTCCGTGAAGCTCCAGCCCGCAGCGAGACCGCGCTCTTGATCGTTGCAGGCCCCGCGGCCGAGTTCGACCAGGGCTCTCAGCGGCAGTGCCTCCAACACCACTGCGAGGCAGCGTGAAAGCAACGCAGCATTGACGTGAAAACTCGGGTTCTCCGTGGTCGCACCCACCAGCACGATGGTGCCGTCCTCCACATGCGGCAGGAACGCATCCTGCTGCGCCCGATTGAAGCGATGGATCTCGTCCACGAAGAGCAGCGTGCCGCGACTCTCGGCCGCATGCAGCGCGCGCGCCGCCGCGACTTGCTCGCGCACTTCCTTCACGCCGGAGAGCACCGCCGAGAAGGAGACGAACTCCAGCCCGCCCTGCCCTGCAAGCAGCCGCGCCACGCTGGTCTTGCCGCAACCCGGTGGCCCCACGAGGAGCAGCGAAGGCACGTGGCCTGAGGCCAGTACGCGCGCGAGCGGCGCCGACTTCTCGAGGGCCTTCTGCCCCACGCACTCCTCGAAGCAGCGTGGGCGCATGCGCTCCGCCAAGGGAGCACGCGGCCGACTGCCGAAGAGGTCTCCCGTCATGGGGTGCCGCCGAAACGAGCCAGCGCGCGCACGATGCCGTCCTGCACTTCCCGGGCGGAGCGGCGGCTCGGCCTCGCTTGATGCACGAGGATGCTGAAGGCGAGGGTGCGTCCCGTGGCCGTACTCACGTAACCCGAGAGCGTGGACACCGCGCGGAGCGTTCCGGTCTTCGCGTGCACGCGCGCCGCGAGGTCTTTCAAGCGTCCATCCAGCGTGCTGCCGTCTTCGCCGGCTCTGGGCATGACGGCGAGCATCGTGTCGCGTTGGGGTGAACGCCAGACGACACCCAACACATCCGTGAGGGCCCGGGCCGTAGTGCGATTGGCGCGTGAAAGGCCGCTGCCATCCGCGAGCACACTGCCTCCGAGTCGCGCACCTCCGCGCTCGAGGATGACTGCCATTGCGCGGCCCGCCGCGGCGAACCCGGCGCCTGACGCCTGCGCAGCAGCGATGTGTCGCGCGAGCATTTCTGCACGGTGATTCTGGCTGGACTTCATGAGCACAGGCAGCACATCTGCAACGCGCGTGCGCAAGCGGCCGAGCAAGAGCCCGCCCTTCGGCGCATCCGCCGTGGCCCGGCGCGTACCGCCATCCACGCGCACTCCGCCGCCTTCAAGAACAGCCAGCAAGGCGCTCGCGAAGCTCTGCGCCGGATCGAGCACCGCCACCGACACGTCGTGCACCGCCGTGAGCGGTGCCACGCGACCGCTGATGCGGAGCATATCTGAGCCAGCTTCGCGCGAGACACCGATCAGGTGCTCGCTGTTCGAGCGGGCCGTCACGGCACTGCACGCGAAAGGCGCCGCGGCCTCGGGAACAATGCGACAGCGCGCGGCCGCCCCGGGGCCGGCACCGGCAAGAAGGCGCACGGCGACTGTGCCGTGATCGAGGGAGAGTGGAGAGACCGCCGCCATCCAGGCCTTGGATGGTTCCTCATCCGGCCACTCGGGCCCACGGAGTTCATGCGCAAAGAAACGCTCGTCGATGAGCAACGCTCCCTCCACGTGGCGAATGCCGGCCGCGCGGACGCGCTCGAACAACCACGGTAGTACGCGGTCACTCTCGAGCGTCGGGTCGCCTTCGCCGCGAAGGCGCAGATCGCCCTTCAACACACCGCCCTCGATTGCACCGTGCGCCACGAGGTCGGTGCACAGGCGATGCTCCGGACCGAGACCGAGCAGTGCCGCCGCGGCGGTGAACACCTTCTGATTGCTGGCGGGGATCATGAGCCGCTCCGCCTGCACCGCGTACAGCCGTTCACCGGTCGTCGGGTCGATGACACAGCAGCCCACTTCGAGGCCGCCCTCACCCGCACCGGTGATGAGTTTCGTCAGCGCAGCATCAACTCCCGACCAGGTCACACCTTGGCCGAGAGCGACGCCTCCAACGACAAGAAGGATGAGGGCACGCAGCACAGAATCTCCCCGCAAAGATCAGCGCCCGGAGCCGCCCGGCCCCGAACACGATGTCATTCTATGCTGCGGCACAGACCATCTCACCCGGGGCGGATCGCCCTCAGTTCGTGATGATGTACTTGCGCGCGGGGCTGAGGGCGTAGCCGAGAGTGACCGTGGGATCGATCACGCCCCACTGTGCGTACCACTGCAGCCCCAGAAGCGCTCCATTCATCGGCATGGGCAAGGGCAGCGTGGCCTCACCGTTCGGCCTGACGATGCTGTGATTGAAAAGGCCCGGCAGGTTGCAAACTGTCCAAGCCCACCTGCACCGTTTACCAAGGCGAACACGTACTCTGCGTAAAGCACCAGTGCAGCAGCCGGATCATTGGTGATGCAGACACGCATGACAATATCCGGTACCGCGTCCTGATTCACTTGCGCCAATTGAAAGCCATCGACACGGCTGACATGGTAACCCGGCGGCACAGCAACAAGACTCGCAGCAAGAGGCACGGCGGGCAAGAAGCTGCCTGGAGCAGACGCGAGTTTCACGCCCCAGGGCCCAACGAGGTCCTCCAGTCCATTACCGTCCAAATCTCCGATCCTTGTTGTCCAAAACTGGGTGTTGGCACTCGTGGCAGGGCCAATGACAATGGGTGGGAGTGCCACCAGAGCGCCGAAGTAGTGCGGAACGGAAGCTGCCGGGGCCTGCGCCGTGAGGATAGCTCCGCGGGAGGAAAGCAGCGCGATTCCGACCACAAGCACAAGATGAGCTGACAGCGCCTTGTGTGTCCTCTGCAGCCCCTCAATACTGCACCTCGTTGCGGGCACATGACTCCCGAGTTCAGGGTGGTCGAACGCACCATGAAATCTTCCGTGTCTTTCAGCGCCTCATTCAGCACCGTCTGTTACTGAAGTGGTTGGCAGCCAGCTGCGATCATTGCAAGAAGTCTACACCGCCTGTTCGCCGCGCAGTGTGGATTCTCAGCATGTATCAAGAGCCGCACCGCCATCGAACCGTTCGACCTGATACCGCAGGTACAGCCGAAGGGCCTGCCGCGCAGTGCTTGGCCAGAAACCGCAACAACTTTGAGATCCCAAGCGCTTCTCCATCGGATCGCTTGACTTCGCGAGTTGGAGCATGGGACGCTTTCCGGGCCCCTTGGAGGCCACCATGCGCATCGCCACTTTCCTCATCCTCGGCACTCTTGCTGCAACGCTGTCGGCGCAGGCCTGCCCGTCGGCCTCGGACACCTTTTGGAAGCGCGACACCCTGCCTGCCATTCCGGGCGGCACCCCGCTCAGCTTCTCGGTGATTCAGGGGCTCTGTGAGGGCGAAGCCGCCGCCGTGGTGTTCAACCTGCCTGCAGGGATGCCGCCTCAGAAACTCACGCAGGTGGTGGCGCCCTTCGGTGCCGCGGGCGGCGCGAGCGGGTTCGTGGCGCAACTGAACGTGGAGATCTACGACGGCGTGAGCTTCTCAGGTCAGATCCCGAATATGGGCACGCAGGTGTTCAACCTCGGCAACGCCACCAGCAGCGCCATGCAAGTCACTTCCACCGGACTCAACACTCTGGATGTCTCGACCTACAACATCACGGTGGGCAACAACGCCACCCACCGGCGCTTCGCCATCGCATTCCGGCTCGACTTCAATCCCAATGGCAACTGCAACGCGGGCTACCCGGCCAATCTCTTCACGGACAACACCGTTTCGAGCGGTCTCTTTTGCAACCCGAACATCACTCCGCCGCAGACAACGCTGCTCGACATCGCGGGACAAGGCTGGCGCGACGGTGCCTACGCCACAGTCATGGGCTTCCCGCTTTGCCCGCTCTATTACGCCGGCATCTGGGCCATCCGCGGCTGCACCACCAACGCGGCTCCTCCGAATCCCCTGCAGATCACGGCACTGTCTCTGAATCCCGTGCAAACGCCGGGCACGCTGGTGCTGCAGTTCGCCGCTCCCGGATTCAACGGCTTCCCCTACGTGGCAGCTCTCTCCTTCGGAACCACAGGAGGCCTCTTCGTTCCTGGCGGCGCGCAGATCCCGCTCACACCCGATCCCCTCTTTTTCTGGAGCCTTGATCCGGCCCAATCGGGAATGATGCTCTTCAATTTCCAGGGCATCGTGGGTGCCACCGGCACGGGCACGGCGCTGCTGAACATCCCGCTGCCCATCGGCGCTCACACGCTGAAGGCCGCGTTCGTCGGCATCTCACCGCCGCCGAATCCGTGGGGCGTCTCCGACCCATTCACGATCCTCACCCTCTGACGCGAGCGATTCGCTCAGTCCTTGAAGCCGTCGGGATGGCGCTCATGCCAGCGCCACGCACTGCTGAGAATGCTCGGAAGATCTGCGAAGGCCTGCTTCCAGCCCAGCACTTCTGCTGCACGGCGACAATCGCCCACGAGACGCGCAGGATCCCCCGCGCGACGCGGCGCCATCTCGAAGGGCACGCGCTTGCCGGTCACCTCTTCTGCAGCGCGGATCACTTCGAGCACGCTGTAACCAGCTCCGTTGCCGAGGTTGAAGGCTGCGCAGGGATTCCCCGCGCGGAGATAGTCGAGCCCGCGCAGATGCGCATCCGCGAGATCGAGGATGTGGATGTAATCACGGATGCACGAACCATCCGGTGTGGGCCAATCGTCGCCGAAGACCTTGAGCGCGGGGCGCCGCCCGGCTGCCGCACCGAGCACCAGCGGAATGAGATGCGTTTCGGGGTCGTGATCTTCGCCGATGAGCCCTTCAGGGTGTGCCCCGGCCGCGTTGAAATAGCGCAGGCACACCGAGCGCAACCCGTAGGCGCGATCGAAGTCCGCGAGCATGCGCTCGACCATGAACTTCGTCCAGCCGTACGGATTCACCGGCCACTGCGGATGCGTTTCATCCATGCGCTCCTGCTTGGGCTCACCATAGGTGGCGCAGGTGGATGAGAAGACGAAGAAGGGCACACCCGCTCGACGCATGCTCTCCAACAACGAGAGCGTGGTGACCACGTTGTTCTTGTAGTACTTGGCGGGCTCGGTCACTGACTCGCCCACATAGCAATGGGCGGCGAAGTGGAAGACGGCTTCGACCTTTCGTTCACGCAGTGTGCGCTCGACGAGCTCCGCGTCCGCCAGATCGCCCTGAACGAGGTCGGCATCCAGCACAGCCGCGGCGTGGCCTTCCGACAGATTGTCGAAGGCAAACGCGTCATGCCCGCGCTGACGAAGCAACCAAAGTGTGTGCGAGCCGATGTAACCGGCTCCGCCGGCAACCATGATCGTTCCCATCACTGCATCCCCACAGGTTCGTTTCGACCTCAGCCGGCCTTCTTTTCAAACCGCGCGTAGCGCTCACGCTCCGTCGCATACCAGGCAGCCCACGCAGCTTTGAGGCGCGCGCGCGCCGCCGCATCCATGGCTTCAGGCTCGATCACCTCGATGTAAGCGAAGGTGCAGCGATTCAGCGAGCGATGAACCAGCCGGAACACGTACGGGTCCGAGTCTTCGATGGCCTTCATCAGCACCGGGACGGACGAAGGGCGCTCCTCCCGACCGAGAAGATCCGCCACCATGCCGCGCACCTTCGCGCTCGTATCCCTGAGCAGCAGGAGTTCGAGCAAGGCGTGCAGGCTCTGAAACTGCTCGGGGTCGTGTTCCCGGGCAATGCTCTTCATGGCGAGAGAACGCACCACCTCATCCTTGTCCTTCAATGCGTTGAGCATGGCCTTGGCTAGCTCGGACTTCACCCATGGCTGCTCACAGAGCACACGCGCCGCATCGCGGCGTCGCTCCACCTCGGCAGATTGAAGCAGGAGGTCCATGAGCTCCTCCACGCTTTTCACATGCGGGTCAGGCGCCGTGGTGGCCGGCAGCGCACGCAAACGCAGGATGGCGCCCTCGATGGAATCCCGCTGGATTTCCACGCCTTGCGGCACGTGGCGCAGTGCAGTGGCGAGCGCGTCTGCTGCGTCATGGTTCCTGCCTTGCCGCTGCGCGATATCGGCGATGTTCTGCCACGCGCGCCAGTTGCGCTCGTCGCGTCGCACCGAAGCCGTGTAGATCGCCAGGGCCCGCTCCATCTGGTCACTGCGCCGGTAGCAGAGCGCGAGCCGCAACTCCTCATCCGGACTGAGCGCTTCCTTCTTGCCCAACTCCTCGAGCACCATGGCCGCCGCGGAATACTGCGCGCGATCCATGAGCACTCCCGCCAACGCCTTCATGGCCACGCCGTCAGACGGGTCGCGATTCAGGTGTTCGCGCAGCAGATTCTCGGCCGCTTCGAGCCGACCCAATTGCAGGAGCGCCAGCGCGCGACCGCGCACGGACATGGCGTGCGCTGGATTGAGTTCGAGGGCGCGGGCAAACGAACGCTCGGCCGCCTCGGGCATCTTCTTGGCGGAATACCAGGCACCGAGGCCGTGGTGAGCCCAGTAGAAACATGGGTCGAGGTCGATGGCCTTCTGGAAATGCTGGCGCGCCTTGTCCAGACGGTCGGCTGATCCGAGCAACCTTCCCGCGAGATAGTGGTCAAGGGCGCTGCCGCGCGCCTCGGCATTCGTCACATAGGTGTCAATGCAGAGTTCGAGCCGCTCCCCGCCGTCCTTGAGCGCCGCCGCGTGGATCTCCATCGCGCGGCCGATGAGCCCTTCCCATTCTTTCCAACGTGCCTTGGACCGTTGCAGTGCCTCGCTGTCTTGAGGCCGACCAGCTCCGAACGCTTCGCGCGCGTTTTCCAGTTCCCGCCCGCCCGGACGGTCTGGTTGAGCCAGAGCGGAACCAATCAACACGAGCAGAAGGAAACAGGGCGCGAGTCGTGGCATGATGCAGCCTCCGCCGATGGATCGAGGCGGCCGCACTCTAGCAGGCGTGTCACGCCCGGCGGCGCAGCTTCAGCCTGGGTGTCGAGGAACCGATGAAGGAAGCGGTGCCGAGGCGCCGCCACGAGGCATGATTCCCCACGACCGTCGCAGCACGCCGCGCATCGAGACCGGCCATCTCGTCATCCACTCGGATGTTCCGGGGCAGGAGCAATGCCTCGGCATGGCCGTCACACTGGACCTCAACGAGTTCGGCCTGCGCTTGCAGTCGCAGCAGAAGTTCACCGTGGGAGATCGCTTCCGTTTCAGCATTGCGCTGCGCGAAGAGATCGTCGGCGCAACAGGCCGCGTGGTGCATGTGGCACAGGCTCTGAACGGCACCTTCGAAGCGGGTGTGGAATTCCTTCAAATCGGCGCCGAAGACATCGAGCGCATCCGCAACTACATCAAGTCCCGCGCCTGACTCGCCGGAGCCCAACCCCGCTGGTATGGTCCGCTCGCGCCAGGGACCCTCGGTCCCGGTGGAGCGATCCATGCAAGCAGTGGTCAAGACCGAACTCAGCGGCCTGAAGCTTTTGAACCGCGGCAAGGTGCGTGACATCTATGCCGTGGACGATGAGCATCTCCTGCTCGTTGCGACAGACCGCATCTCCGCCTTCGATGTGGTGCTCCCGGAGCCCATCCCCGGCAAGGGCATCATCCTGAACCAGCTAGCGCTGTTCTGGTTCGACCTCCTCAAGCCCGTGACGGCGAATCACCTCGTGGCCAGCGACATGGCTGACATGCCGGCGGCCGTGCGCGCACACAAGGACGTGCTGCAGGGCCGCGCCGTGCTTGTGCGCCGTGCGAACGTGTTCCCTGCGGAGTGCATCGCGCGCGGGTTCCTGCTCGGCTCCGGCTGGAAGGACTACCAGCACTCCGGCTCGGTGTGTGGCATCCCTCTGCCCGCGGGACTCAAGAAGAATCACCGCTTCACTCCGGCGCTGTTCACACCTTCGACCAAGGCGGCCGCCGGGCACGACGAGAACATCTCCTTCGAGTCTCTGGCAACTCTCGTCGGCGCGACCACAGCGCGCGAACTCCGCGATCTCACCCTCGCCGTGTTCGAGAAGGCACGCGCCCACGCCCTCAGCCGCGGCATCATCATTTGCGACACCAAATTCGAATGGGGCACCATCGACGGCCGCACCGTGCTCGTGGATGAAGTGTTGACGCCGGACAGCAGCCGCTTCTGGAAGCAGGAAGAAGCCGAGCGCCTGCTGCCTGCCGGCGATCCGCCGAGCTACGACAAGCAGGTGGTGCGCAACTGGCTCGAGACCTGCGGTTGGGACAAGACCCCGCCGGGGCCGAAGCTGCCGCCAGAAGTGGCCGCCCTCGCGCGCCAGCGCTACATCGAGATCTACGAACGCATCGCAGGTCGGCCCGTGCCGGGCCTCGTCGAGGGAGGAGTCCACTGATGCCCACGCGCGTGCTCATCCTCATGGGTTCGGATTCGGACTTTGCCGTCATGTCCGCAGCCGTGGATGTGCTCGACCAGTTTGGCGTCGAGTGTGCCTGCCATGTGGCCAGCGCTCATCGCTCTCCGAAGCGCGTGCAAGAGCTGCTCCAGAAGGCGGAAAGCGACGGCGCTCAGGTCGTGATCTGCGCTGCGGGTATGGCAGCGCATCTCGCCGGAGTCGTTGCCTCGAAGACCCTTCTGCCGGTGCTCGGTGTGCCGCTCGAAGGCCCGGGCCTCGGTGGCGTGGATGCGCTCTACAGCACGGTCATGATGCCTCCGGGAATTCCTGTGGGCACCCTCGGCATCGGCAAAGCCGGTGCACGCAACGCGGCGCACCTCGCGCTCGCGATTCTCTCGCTCTCCGATCAGGCCTTGCGTGCGCGGGTCGCGACCTGGCGTGCGGGGCTTGAAACGGCGGTTGCGACGGCGGACGCCAAGGTGCAAGAGCAACTCGCCCAGCGCCCGAAGCGCACGTGAACGACCTGCCGCTCCAACCTCTGCGCTGGATGGGCGACGCCGCCACAGGGCGACTTCTGCTCGTGGATCAAACGCGCCTGCCGCACGAGTTGGTCGAACTCAGCTGTGCCGATGCAGCCACACTGCACGAGGCGATCCGCGCGTTGCGTGTGCGCGGCGCCCCCAGCATCGGCATGGCCGCAGCGCACGGGCTCGTGCTGGCACTGCAGAGCGCACGCCAACTGGATCTCGCTGCGTTCCGCACGGAGCTCGCCGCGTGCGCGGCCGCCCTCGTCGGTACGCGTCCGACCGCGGTGAATCTCCACTGGGCCGTGAGGACCGTCGCTGAGGCAGCCCAAGGCAGTTCCGCCGCCACGTGCCACGAAGCGATGCACGCTGCGGCGTGCAAGATCGAAACGGACCAGCAAGCGCGCTCAGCTGCCATGGCTGCCGCGGGCACGGCGCTCCTCGCGCACGGCGAACGCATTCTCACCATCTGCAATGCAGGTCCCCTCGCAGCGGGCGGGCTCGGATCAGCGCTGGGCGTGGTGCTGCTGGCTGCGCAACGCGGACTGGCACCAACCGTGTGGGCCTGCGAAACCCGACCGCTGCTTCAAGGCGCACGCCTCACCGCGTTCGAGATGTCACGCGCCGGTATCCCCGTGACCGTTCTCGCGGACTCCGCGGCAGCGCAACTCATGGCCCGCGGTCTGGTCTCGCGCGTGCTGGTGGGCGCCGATCGCATCGCGCGCAACGGCGACACGGCCAACAAGATCGGCACCTATGCGCTCGCCCTCGCAGCTGCGGCGCATGGCCTCCCCTTCCACGTGGTGGCGCCACTTTCCACTTGCGACCCGGACATTCCTGATCGCCGCGGCATCCCGGTGGAGGAACGCGCCGCCGAAGAAGTGCTCCACTTCCAGGGCCTTCCAGTCGCTGCGTCCGGAGCAGCCGCCATCAACCCCGCCTTCGACATCACACCGGCGCACTTGATCACGTCCTTCATCACCGAGCGCGGAGTCGTCGCGCCCGCCGGCCTCGCGGCACTGCTCGCGACGCGCTGAGCCGCGGCGCCAAAGCCGCGCGCCAAAGTTCTTTTGGCGGCGAGTCACAGCCGGAGCACATCTGTGCCGATAGGTCGCGAGGGGGCTTCAAGAGCCCCAGACGAGGGAACCATGCCAGCGAAGTCGCCTGCACGCCGCGCCATTCCAACCGAGCGCAAGTCACGTTTCTCCACGGCCGTGAACCAGGAGGCTCTGGATTTCATCCAGGCCATCGAGACCTACAAGCACAAGAAGGGCCGCGCCTTCCCCTCGTGGACCGAGATCCTCCTCATCGCCAAGGCCCTTGGCTATCGACGCGTGGCGGAACCCACCGCCATGCCGACGGGACCTGACGACACCAGCGAGGACTGACACTCTCTTCACTGCTGACGCGCGCGCGGATATACCCGTGCCATGCGTGCAGCAGCGGGACATCCTGCAGAAGCGGCGAGCCAGCGTCTCATCCAGCTCCGCTGGGTAGCCGTCGCAGGAGTGTTGCTCGTGCTCCTCGGCACGGGCCCGCTGCTCGCATTGCTGCCCGTTTCTTGGCCTCCCTTCGCGGTGGTGGGATTGCTCGCAGCATGGAACGCCGTCCTCCATGCGCGCTCGCGGCGCCTGCTCGCTCCGCAACCAATCGGTGCCCAGTGCGCACTGGATCTCCTGCTCCTCGGCACACTGCTGTTTTTCTGCGGCGGACTGCACAACCCTTTCGCGATCTTTCTCGTGGTGCAAGTGGTGCTCGCCACCATTCTCGCTCCCGGGCTCATGCTGCCCCTCGGAAGCCTCGCGGGACTGATCCTGCTGCTCTTGGCGCTGCTCGGAGCCACGGACCAGTTGCCGGGCGCGGAACATCTCCAGAGCCAGTTCGCCACCACCGGATTCCAGTGGGGTCTCGCCGGTGCACTCCTCCTCACAGGCTGCATCGCCGTACCGTTCGCCGCGCGTCTCATGGCCGACCTCGCCGAGAGCAAACATGCGGCAGAGGCATTGGAGGGAGTGCGCCGGGCAGCGGAGACACAACTGTTCAAGGCCGAGAAACTCTCGGCACTCGGGCGCCTCGCTGCCGGCATGGCCCATGAGGTCAACACGCCCCTTGGCTCGGTGCGTCTTCTCGCCAGCGAATGTGACGACGAACTGGCTTCGGCCAACCCCGACCTTGAGAAAGCGAGAGCCTGTCTTCTCGACATCAAGAACGAATCCGCGCGCATTGGTGGACTTGTCAGGCGCCTGCTCGATCTCGCCCATCCCGGCGAATCAGAGCGCGAGGACGTGGATGTGGAGAAGCTCCTCCATGAAGCCACGCGACTCGTGGCACTCAGGGATGCCGAACTGCAACGCCGCATCAGTGTCTCGGTGCGCGGCACGCTGCCCCACCCGCGCACGGTACGAACGCAACTCCTGCAGGTGCTCCTGAACGGTCTCGACAACGCCGTGGATGCCACTCGCGCAAACGCAGGCGCGATCCGTGTGGATGCAGGTATGGAAGGCTCGACGCTCGTGATCCACATTGATGATGAAGGCACTGGCCTCGCCACCGAAGCAGGAGGCCGCCTCTTCGAACCCTTCTTCACCACCAAGAAAGCAGGCGAAGGCACGGGGCTTGGGCTCTACGTCTCCTTCGCCATCATGCAGAATCTCGGGGGTCGTATCGCGCTGTGCGCGAAGGGTCGTGGCGCACGGCTCCGACTCGAGGTCCCCTGTCCATGAAAGCGGAGCAGACTGGCCAGATCGAAGTCCTCTTCGTCGATGACGACGAGGTCTTTCGCCGCACACTCGCGCGAGCACTCGCGCGCAGGGGCCTCATCGTCCATGCCGCAGGCAGCGGCCCCTTGGCCCTCGACATCGCCCAGAAACATCCGCCCGGAGTGGCGCTGCTCGACCTCCGCATGCCGGGCATGGATGGCCTCACGCTCATGAAGCATCTGCGTGCGCTGGACCCCAGCTTGCCGGTGGTCATGCTCACGGGCCACGGTTCCATTGCCTCTGCCATCGAGGCCATCCGTCTCGGCGCCTTCGACTATCTCGAGAAGCCTTGTGATGCAGAGGACGTGGCCAGCACGCTGCAACGCGCTGCGCGTCCCGGCCCGAGCGGCCCCGGGGATCCGGTCGAGTGCCTGCGTGGCTCATCCCCTGCCCTGCAGGAATTGCGCACCACGCTGCACCGCGTAGCCGATTCGCGGAGCCCGGTGCTCATCCTCGGTGAGAGCGGCACAGGCAAGAATCTCGTCGCGCGCACGCTGCATGATGCGTCCAGTCGCGCCAAGCGTCCCTTCGTCACTCTTGATGCGGCGAGCCCGCACACGGACCGCCTCGAAGCCGAAGTGTTCGGCGTGCAGACCCTCGGGGAACCGGCGACGGAAGGCCTGCTTCACCACGCGGACGGCGGCACACTTTTCATCGACCAGATTTCGGAACTCGCACCCGACCTGCAAACGGCCTTTCTGCGCGTGGTCGAATCAGGTGCCTTCCGACCCCTCGGCGCCACGCACGATCGCCACGTCAAAGTGCGCTTCATTGCAGCCAGCGGCAAGGATCTCGTGGCGGAAGCTGCCGCAGGGCGCTTCAGGAAAGACCTCCTCTGGCGCCTCGATGTGTTCCGCCTCGTGTTGCCGCCTCTACGGGAGCGCAGGAGTGACATCCCGATGATCGTGAATGCCTGGCTGGCGGAGTCGGCCGAGGCACGCACGCGCAACGCGAGTTTCACGACGGACGCTCTGGCGCTCCTCGCTGCAGCTTCATGGCCTGGCAACGTGCGCGAGCTCTTGCACACCATCGAGCGCGCTGTGCTGCTCACGACCGGTGGCGCCATCGATGCAGCCACGCTGCGCGGCAGTCTCGGCTTGCAACCGCAGCGCTGGATCAACACCGAAGATGTGCCGCACGGTGAGACCCTCGATGAGACGGAGCGGCGTCACATCGTGGCCATGCTCGAACGTGAGGGCGGCAACGTCAGCCGCGTGAGCGAACTCCTCGGCATCGACCGCCGCACCCTGCAACGCAAGATGAAACGCTATGGACTGCGCTGACAACCGCTCCGCGTCGCACGTTGGTTCTGCCGCTCTGTGCAACGACCTCCGCGGGCCGCTGCCATGGAACATGCTCACGCTCGGCCTCGCTCTCGGCCTCGCACTCGCTGCGGCGCTTCCGGCGCAGGATGCCGCGCCGAATCCCCTGCCGATGAGTGTGGTGTTCAGCGTGCGCTGGGAAGGAGAACTCCCGCCAGCACCGGCGGCCGTGCGGCTCGATCCCGCGTGGAAGGAACGCAATCCTGCAGAAGCGAAACTCTGCGGCAAGTGCGCAGAGGAAGGCCGCTTGGTGGATGAATCATTGCTGGTGGATGACAAGAGCCGCGGCATCGCCCACGTCGCCATCAGCCTGCTGGGCCTCGTTGGCCCGCTGGATGCACTGAGAGAACCGCTGCTGGACAACAAGGACTGTCGCTTTGAACCGCGCGTGCTCTTCGCCGCAACCGGCCACGGCTTGCGCGTGAGAAACAGCGACCCGTTCGCGCACACGGCAAGACTCTCGGATGGCGCAGGGAACCTGCTCTGGAACGCCATGCTCACCACCACGGATCCCGTGGTGACCAAGCCGTTCGTGCGCTCGGGCACCTATCAAGTGCTCTGCGACATGCATCCTTGGATGAAGTCCCACGTCATCGCCACGCGGCATCCGTTCGTGGTGGTCAGCGGCAAGGACGGTCTGGGCACCATCGCGGGAGTGCCCGCCGAACTGCCCGAGCTCTCCTTTGTCGCGTGGCACGAGAAGCTCGGCACCGCGCGGGGCACGCTCAAGACGAAGCCGGGAGGTCGGGTGGAAACAAGCCTTGACCAACGCGCATTCAAGCGCCGCTGAGTGCTTGCCCGCACCCCCCACGCGGCTAGATTGAGGCCCGTGATTCGGTGCCTGCGCAGCCAAGCGCGCGGGCGCCGGCGCGCGGGAGGTTTGGACGATGCGCAGCGCGTGGATCGAGAAGCGGAAGGACGAAGCCTGCGTCACCCAGATGCACTTCGCGCGTCAGGGTGTCATCACCGAAGAGATGCGCTTCGTCGCCGCACGCGAAGAACTCACGGCCGAATGCGTGCGCGATGAGGTGGCCCGCGGGCGCATGATCATCCCGGCCAACGTGAATCACCCCGAGTTGGAGCCCATGGCCATCGGCATCGCCTCGCGCTGCAAGATCAACGCCAACATCGGCAACTCGGCCGTCACCTCCGATGTGGCTGGCGAACTCGAGAAGCTCCACCGCGCGGTGCACCTCGGCTCGGACACCGTGATGGATCTCTCCACCGGCGGCGGCATCGATGAAATCCGTGCTGCCATCATGCGAGCCTCACCCGTGCCCATCGGCACCGTGCCTGTCTATCAAGCCCTGCAGGAAGTGAAGCAGGTCGAGGACCTCACCGAAGAAGGACTCCTCGCCATGGTCGAGCACCAGGCCCGGCAGGGCGTGGACTACATGACCATTCACTGCGGCATCCTCCTTGAGCACCTGCCGCTGGTCGAAGGGCGCATCACCGGCATCGTGTCCCGTGGCGGCGCCATCATGGCCCAGTGGATGCTGGCCCATCGACGCCAGAACCCCTTCTACAACCGCTACGACGACCTCCTCGAAATCTGCCGTCGCTACGACGTCACGCTCTCGCTCGGAGATTCGCTGCGACCCGGCTGTTTGCATGACGCGTCCGATCGCGCGCAGTTCGCGGAACTCGACACCCTCGGCGAACTCACCCGCCGCGCCTGGGCGCGTGACGTGCAAGTGATGGTGGAAGGCCCTGGCCACGTGCCCATGGACCAGATCACCATGAATGTGGAGCGCCAGCGCGAAGTGTGCTCGGAAGCGCCGTTCTATGTGCTGGGCCCGTTGGTCACAGACATTGCGCCTGGCTACGACCACATCACGTCCGCCATCGGCGCGGCCATCGCCGGCTGGTCCGGCGCAGCCATGCTCTGCTCCGTCACACCGACGGAGCATCTCGGCTTGCCGAATGCGGATGACGTGCGCGAAGGTGTCATCGCCTACAAGATCGCGGCCCACGCGGCCGACGTGGCTCGTCATCGCCCGGGCGCACGACGCCGCGACGACGCCTTGAGCCGCGCACGCTTTGCCTTCGATTGGAACCGCCAGTTCGCTCTCGCCCTCGATCCAGAACGCGCGCGAGCTCTGCATGACGAATCGCTGCCCGAAGAGTACTTCAAGTCCGCGGAGTTCTGCTCCATGTGCGGCCCGAAGTTCTGCTCCATGCGCATTTCACAAACGCTCGGCGCGGGAACCGGCGAGCCCGCTCCTGCTCTGAAAGAACTGGCTGCCGAAGCCTGACTGACTGAGGACACTCCCATGAACCACGTTCAGGCCCCTCTGGCGCTCGACCCGCGCGCGGGAGGCCTCCGGCGTGGCGGCCCCGCGGCCATGCCGCCAGTGCTCGCAATTCTTCTTCTGATCGGCGCAGTGGAAATCCTGTTGCTCGTGCTGCTGCCTTGGTTGCTCGCACACGGCACGGACTCCGCCTGGGTGCAGAGCGAACGGCTGGCGCACCTCGCCCTCGCGGTGCTTGGCAGCACCGTGTTCGGCGCCATTGCCGGCATCACAGCCGAGAGACGCGGAAACTCACCCTGGTGGGCTTTGCTCGGCCATGCGGGCTCCGTCGTCGCTCCTCTGGTCGCGGCCTTCGGACTCGTCGAATCGTCGCCGCTCGCGGCGCGTCTTGCGCCGGCCATGGCGGGAACGCTCGGCGCGCTGATGCCTCTCGCCTGGAAGGCGCCAGCCACAGCCTGGGAACCGGGCCCCGGCACTCGCACCCTCGCTCGCCTCGCTCATGCCGCGGGCAACATCTGGCTCGGTATCAGCCTGCTCGCGCTCCTCGCCGCGGCGATCTGGTGGGGCAGCTGGGTGGAAAACGCCTTTGGCCACAAAGCGGCCATGGCCATGATCTACACCAGCGGCTGGCTGGGATTTGTCTTCTTCGCGTTCACCGTCTCACTCGTCGCCGCCACACTGCGCAAATACCCCTGGCGCGTTGACCAGACCGGCTGGATCGTCGTGCATCTCGCACTCGTCATGATCATCGTCGGTTCGATGATGAGCTTCTGGGCCAAGCGCGAAGGGGAACTCATCCTGGGCGAAGGCGAGGCTGCTTCGAGTTTTCTCGCCGAGAACCAGACCCGCATCGTGTTGGAAGAGGCGCGCGAAGTCTCGGGCCGACTGAGCTGGCGCAAACTCGACGAGGCCATCTGCCGCTTCGACGGCAATCCTGCAGCCATGGAACCGCAGGAGGAATTGAGCCTTGCAGGGCCTTCCGACCAGACCTTCGAAGTGAAGGTGCTGCGCTGGTTCCCGGATGCACGGAAGAGCGAAGAACTCTCCGATGATGCGAAGGAGCCCCTGTTCGGCGTGTCCGGCACCATCGAAATGCCTGGTGGCGGCATGTCGCGCCCCTTCACGCTCTCCGAAGACGGCGGAGAGACGGGCGATCCAACGCTCCTCAGCATGGCCTGTCGCCGCGTCGTGGACGAGGAAGCAGCGACCCTGCTGCGTCAGAGCGGCGCTGGCTTCGGCGCTCTGGAGATCCTCGACCCCGCAGACAAGGTGCTCTTGCGCGTGCCACTTGAACCGGGCGCCATGGATGCCGCCATGGCTGCACGTCCCGTTCCCTTTGACGTCGAGATCCCCGGCACCGGCATCCACGCCGTGGGCAAGGCGCTCTATGCCAACTGGCAACTCGATGGCACCACGAGCGAACGGCGGCCCGTGGATGCGAGTCCGGACGATCCGAGAAACCCGGCGCTCGCGCTGATGCTCAAGGGGCCGCGCGGCGAAGACGTGCGTTGGGCCTTCTCCTGGTATCCGGATCTCCTCCCGCCCACTCCGGAGAGGAATGTCTACTCCGACCTGCGCGTGCGCCTGCGCTGGTTCGCGCTCCCGAAGGGCGCGTTGTGGTTCGTCGCCCGCGCGGGCGCGGAGCCCTTCTGGGCCTTCCGCTCGCGCAGTGGCGAAGTGCGCCACGGCCCGGTCACTGCGGGCAAGGCGCTCGAACTCGGCATCCCGCTGAGCATCACACCGAGTCGGATGTACTCGCATCTCGCGCGCCGCGAGGTCTGGAACTTCGCAGGCTACAGCCCACAGCAGTCCGTGGCCGAGGTGCAGATCAAGCATCCGGGCGGCGAAACCACCGCCTGGCTGCCGTTGCAGGAATCGACCAGCTTCGAGTGCGGCGAAGAGATGTATCGACTGCGCTGGCAACGCACGCGCGAGCCCATTCCTTTCACGCTCAAACTGCACGACTTCCGGCGCGACTTCTACCCCGGCAGTGCCAACGAGAGCACCTTCGAGTCGTATCTCAGGCTGAGTGACGATGACCGCTTCAGAAGTGGCGCCGACATCAAGATCGACATGAATCACCCGCTGCGCTTCAAGGGCTGGCGTCTCTTTCAGGCGCGCTACAGCACGGAGAACGGCGAGACGACCATTCTGCAGGTGAACCGCGACCCCGGCTTGCCGGTGATCTACCCCGCCTGCGCGCTGCTTTCACTCGGCATGGTGCTGGTGTTCTTCCAGAAGCCATTCCTGCGCCAACTGGGTCGCTGGGCTGCCAGCAAGACGTCCTTCGCGCGCTTCGGTGCAGCACAGCTCGCTGTCGCACTGGCGCTCGCCAGCACGCTCCCCGGCGTGTTGGTCATCTCGCTCCTCCCTCCGGGGCCCGTGCAAGGTTTGGGAGCACTGGCCATCGCCCTCGGCGTGGTGCTCGAATCCGTGCTTGTCGTGCGTTGGTTGGGGCCGCGTCTCGACCCGGCCCGGAAGGGATCGCCATGAGAGTCCTCGCACTCCTTGCTCTCGTCATCACGGTCGTCAACGCTCAGGAAGTGGATGCGGGTGGCCTCGACCTGTCCACCATCCGGCAGCTCCCGGTGCTGGAAGGCGAACGCTACAAGCCGCTCGATTCCCTCGCACTGGAGTGGGTTGAGCGCATCACCGGAGCACGACGCTTTCACAATTGCGAGTCGATGTTGTGGTTCCTGCACTGGCGCTGCGCACCGGAGATCGCGCGCAAGGAGCGGGTCATCCGCCTCACCTCCAGCGAACTCTCGGCGCATCTCGGCTTCGCCGTGGGCTCAGCAGCGGAATCGTTTCGTTCGTTCGACGAACTCGCCGAGAACAAGCAGCTCGACGCGCTGCTGAAGGAAGCTCGCGCGCTGCCCGAAGCGCGACACTCGCAGTTGCACACGGAGGCGCTCCGCCTCGACGCACGCAGCAGCATGTTCGGCTCCATTGCCGGCATCGACGGTGGCTGGGAAGGCGCGAAGAGCCTCGGCGGCTGGTTGCCTTGCGCACCGCCGGTGCAAGCCCCGCAGAAGGGCGCGAAGTACCGCTGGATCTCGCCCGCGGAAGTGCCTGGGTCAGGACACGCCCCCGCGCTGGTGACGGCGTTCATCACGGCCATGCAGGAGCTCGATCAGGCCTTCGATGCGCGCAATGCCAAGGCCTTCGCCGCCGCAAGTGCGAAGGTCTTGCAAGGTGCAAAGGCTCTCGGATACCCGGAGGGAACGGGCGGTTTCCCCGGCCTCGAATCCATGGAGCGCGAGATCAAACTCAACGCTGTACGGCCTTTCGAGAACGCCGTGTGGTGGTTCTTCGCAGCCTTCCTGCTCGCCCTCGTCGCACTCGCAGCGCCGCGCGCTCGCTGGATCTTCTTTGCTGCGATGCTGCCGCTCCTCCTCGCCACGGGCTACATGATCTTCGGTCTGCATGAGCGCACCGTGCTCTCCGGGCGCGCGCTCATCGGCACCTTCTACGAATCCATGCTCTTTGTCGCGGGCAGTGCCGGTCTTCTCGGCCTCATCCTCGATCTGTTCCTGCGTCGCGGCTGGTTCCTGTGCGCAGGATCTCTCGTCGCCTTTGCGGGGCTCTTCGTGGCCACGCGCAACCCGGACTTCATGCAGCCCGCGATTTCCACGCTGCGGCCCGTGCTCATCAACAACGACTGGATCCACATTCACGTGCCCGCCATCATGACGAGCTACGCGCTGCTCGGGCTCTCGTTCGTGCTGGGCCAGATCTGGCTGGTGCGCTACGCCCTCGGACTCGGCAAGGGCGAATCCCAGGAACAACTCGCACGCGCCGCATGGCTCGCCATTCCGCCGGGAGAAGTGCTGCTCTTCACAGGCATCGTGCTGGGCGGTGTGTGGGCAGATGCGTCGTGGGGCCGCTTCTGGGGCTGGGACCCGAAGGAAGTGGGCGCCCTCGTGATGTGGCTGGTCTTCATGGTCGTGGTGCACGGACGCTGGGCCGGCTGGTTGAAGGACCTCGGCACGGCTCTCGGCACCATGGCGGGCGGCTGGGCTCTGCTTTGGTGCTACTACGGCACCAACTTTTTCCAGAGCGGACAGCACTCTTACGCGGCCGCCAATTCCTCGAAGGAAATCCCCTCCTGGATGTGGGGCTTCACTGTCATCGAGGTCGCGCTCTTTGTGGCGGTAATGCTGAGACAGCGTCGCAGCACGCCTCCCCCGACTCCCGCCACGAACTGACGAGGTCAGGGGCGTCCCGCGCCCCTGCTGCATGGTGCCTGCTAAAAGAAGCGCCATGCTGGTCCTGAGCAAGCGCATCCAATTCTCTGCAGCGCATCGCCTCCACAATCCCGCGCTCAGCGAGGACGAGAATCGGCGCCTGTTCGGCGAGTGCAATCACCCGCACGGCCACGGCCACAACTACGAGGTCGAGGTGATGGTGGAAGGCCGGCCCGATCCGGTCACGGGCATGGTGATGAACCTCCGCACGCTGCGCGAGATCCTCGAACGTGAAGTGCTCGCGCGCACGCATTACAAGAGTCTCGATGAGGCCGGAGGTCTCCTCGACGGCCGCCTCAGCACCACCGAGAATCTCGCCATCGCCATCTGGGATGCCGTTCGGCCCCATGTCCAGCCCGCACGTCTGCATCTCGTGCGCGTGAAGGAATCCGAAAACAACGTGGTGGAATACACCGGACCGGAGCTCGCATGAACCCCATGACACCGCGTCTCACGCCCCTGATCGAAGAGCAGCTGAAACTGCTTGGCGAGGACCCCGCGCGCGAAGGCCTCGTGAAGACGCCCGAGCGGGTCGCGCGCTCACTGCTCGATCTCACCAGTGGCTACCACATGAGCATCGCGGATGTGGTGAACGAAGCCATCTTCAACGAGAGTGGCGAAGAGATGGTCGTGGTGCGGGACATCGAGATCTACAGCCTCTGCGAGCACCACATGCTGCCATTCTTCGGCAGGGCGCACGTGGCCTACATTCCGAACGGCCGCATCATCGGGCTTTCGAAGCTGCCCCGCCTCGTGGATGTGTTCGCGAAAAGACTGCAGGTCCAGGAACGCCTCACGCTGCAGGTGGCTGAGGCGTTGCAAGAGACCCTCGCACCGCGCGGAGTCGGCGTGGTCATCGAGGCCAGACACCTCTGCATGATGATGCGCGGCGTGCAGAAACAGAATTCCTGCGCCGTCACCAGTGCCATGCTCGGCAGTTTCCGGGAAGATGCGAAGACGCGCGCGGAGTTCCTCTCTCTCGTGCACCGGCCGGGAGGCCGTGGATGGGACGCCTGAACACAACGACCGAAGTGCTCACCCTCGCGGAAGCGCGGAAGAGACTTGTGCATGTACGCCCACTCGTGGAGCGCTTGATGGAGCTCACGGCGCGCATCAGGGACATGGCGCGCGAGGAATCCGCCGGTGATTCGCTGCCGGAATCCGCGGAGCGCACGGCCCTCGAGGAGTCCTTCCGCACCACGCTCGCAGAAATGAACTCCCTTGGCGCGGTGCTCAAGGATCCGGCCACGGGGCTGATCGACTTCTATACCTGGCACGACGATGACTTCGCTTTCCTGTGCTGGAAGCATGGGGAGGCGGATATCGACTGGTGGCACGGACTCCACGATGGCATCGCGGGGCGCCGCCCGGTCACGGATCATGAAGCGCAAGGCTGAGAAGAGGCGCGCCCAGCCGGTGGCTTCCCCGCAGGGTCGGCAGCGCACGAAGCCTTCCGCCCCGCGCGCATCCGTTGACCGACGTGCCGCACGCGCTGTGGCCGTCGATGATCTGCTCCAGCGCTGCTACCCGGACGCCGAATGCGCGCTGGAGCATCGGACGCCATTCCAGTTGCTCGTCGCCACCATCCTCTCGGCTCAATGCACTGATGCGCGCGTGAACCTCGTGACCGAGGAGCTGTTTCGGGTCGCTCCTGACGCCGCCAGCATCGCGGCGCTCGAACTCACCGAACTGGAGAGGCTCGTCCACTCCACGGGTTTCTTCCGGGCCAAAGCCAGGAACATCCATGCCACGGCGGAGAAACTGCTGCGCGAGCACGGCGGTGACGTGCCGCGCACTATGGCCGCGCTCCTCGAACTTCCCGGCGTCGCAAGAAAGACAGCCAATGTCGTGCTCGGCACGGCCTTTGGCATCGTCTCCGGCGTGGTCGTGGATACGCACGTGCAACGTCTCTCGGGATTGCTCGCACTCACCGCAGCCGAAGATCCGAAGCGCATCGAGGAGGATCTCATGGCGCTGCTGCCCGAGGAACGCTGGATCGGATTCTCGCACCGCTTGATCCTGCATGGCCGGGCCATCTGCATCGCCAACAGGCCGCGCTGCGCCGAGTGCACACTGAAGAGTCTCTGCCCAGCTGGCACACTTTCTTGAAGGCAAACACGAGTCCCCTGCCCCTGTGCTCCGGTACCCGGAGATGCGCTGCTTGCCGTTGCTGCTCGGATTGCTCGTGCTCGGCGCCCTGCCTGCGCAGGGATCCGATGTACCTCTCGAAGGGGTCCGCCTGGAGGCCTTCTTGAAAAGCGGCGGCCTGACGGAACTGGGGCGCAATGTGCGCTTCATCATGCCGGCGAGAGTGCTGGCATTGCCGCACACGCAAAGGCGCGGTGGCGCCGAGTACCTGTGGAAGCGGGTGCATCTCGTGGTCCGTGGTGATGATCCGGGACTCCTGGAGGTGCAGCGACGCAGCCGTCAGGTGCGCGTCCGCGGACGCGTTGTCCGCACCACAGCTCTGGAGCAGGCCCGCGGCGCACCGCCAGTGTTGCTGCTCGTGCAGGGCTTCGCTCATCTCCGCTGAACGGCGTCGGTCGTGCGCGGCAGCGACCAGCGCCGCAGCGCATGGCAGCACCCCTCAGCGCACAGCGGGTGCGCAAGAGACCGTCACGATGAGATCGTCCTCAGTGAGGGCGTCCATCACATCGAAGCCGGAGCGCACCGCGCCGAAGAGTGTGTAACGGCCGTCGAGATGCGGTGCGTCTTCGAGGGTGAGGAACCACTGGCTGCCGCCCGTGTCCTTGCCCGCGAGCGCCATGCCGAGAGTGCCGCGCCGGTAGCTGCGCGCGTTCAACTCGCAGGGGATGGTGTACTCCGGCCCGCCCCAGCCATCGCCGCGCGGACAACCCGCCTGGGCCACGAACCCGGGCACGCGCCGGTGGAACGGCATCCCGTCGTAGAAGCCCTCGCGCGCGAGGGTCGTGAAGTTCTGGACAGTTGCCGGCGCCTCATCCGGGAAGAGCTCGAGCACGATGTTGCCGCGCGAGGTTTGCAGCGTCGCTTCTCGCGGCAGATCGGCTGCGCGGAGCGGGGCCGCTCTCATTCTCCAGTGCGTTGGATCAGCTTCCCGATGGAGACCTGCAAGCGCGCGCTGCCTGATGGAAGGTTCTGCTGTCTGCGCGAAGTACTCCAACTCTGCTTGACACTCCGCGGTGACGGCCAGATCCACGAGGCTCTGCCGACACTCCACATCGTGGCTCTTGATGTGTCGGCAAGCTTGCTGGATGAACTCGCTCACCCAGCCCTGCTCCCGCGGAGTCAGCGTCGTCACCTTGACCCAGGCGCTCACGATGCGCGCCCACTGGGCCAGCATGACAGGATCCTCCACGCGCGGCACGAAGAGCGCGAACGCGGCACCCGGCCCATGCAACGGAGTTGGACACACCAGCGCGAGCAATCCGATGACGTCGGCGTTCCCACCTCCCATGCGCTCGGCGACAGCCTCCAGCGTGGCGGCTTTGACACGAGGGTCACAGTCTCGCAGCGCCTCCTGAATGCAGAAATGGACACCCTCCTGGGGCAGGAGCCGCGCGAAGGCCGCGCCTGCACTGGCGCGGACTGTCCAAGGCCGGGCCAAACGCCACTGCCGGGCCGCCCCGGGGAATCCCGTTGGATCCAGCGCAGCGAGAGCCAGCACCGCCGCGCGCTGCACTTCGCGATTTGGGTCCGCATCCGCGGCTGCCTTCGCGCGCGTTGCGAAAGCCGCACGGTCCTCCGGGGCAAGACTCGCCGCCCCTGCCGCAAGGCTTTCGAACGCGGTGCGTTCCAGAGCAACATCGCCACTCGCGAGGGCCTTGAGAATGACCCCGCGCGCGGACGCCAAGGTCAACGCACCGAGAGCCCGCAGACGCTCGATGCGCGCACCCCTCGCACCGCCTGTTTCCTCCGCGGCCACAAGCACGGCCGCATCGCGGGCATCAGCATCAACAAGCAATGCGAGAACCCGCGCAGCGCGACCCGCGACCCGCGTGTCTGCATGCAGGAGCAACGGCGCCACCCTGGCCCGCCACTCCGCTGCTGGCTTCGCCTTTCCGCGCTGCAAGCTGAACAGGGCCGCATGCAAGCGTTCCGGATGAGGAGCATCCTCGGCTGATTCCGCCGCCGCCGCGGCGCTGAAGACGCTGCGCGCGAGATCCAGAAGATCGGGATCGCCATAGCGACCACCATAGAGAAGGCGCGCCACAACAAGGTCGCTCACACCACCGGGCAAGAGCACGGCGCGCTCGCCGGAGCGCAGCGCAGTCAGCACCAGCTCCCGTTCAGGACCCGCGGGCAAAGCGCCGCAGATTCCAGCCGCGAAAGCCAGTGCCGCCCCACCGACACTGCGCGCAAGTTCGGGCAGTAGCGCGGGGCTCGCGTTCAAGGCCACAGCCAGCGTCGCCGCAACCCGAAGTTCTGGCGCCGCTTCAGGCGTGAGGACGCGAACTTCCTCGGCGAGCAGCGGAAAGAGCCTCGCATCCCCGACACGCCCGAGCCCGATGAGGGCTGCGGAATGCACCGCTGCCTCCGGCGCCGCCAGCACCTCGCGCCAGGCCGTCACATCCGTGCTGCGCGCGTGTTCGAGTGCCCGCACCCGTACGAGGTCCTGCGCGAGGCATGACACGGTGCAGACAACGAGGAACAACAGGCTTCTCATGGCTGAACCTCCGACGCGAGCGGTGCGACATCCACTTCCGGATGCCTGCGCAGCGCGGCAACCAACATGTCCCTCTGGCGCAGCAGGGCTGCATGATCCGGCGCTTCGAGGCGCACCGTCAGATTGGGCGTGGTGTTGCTGGCACGCACGAGAAACCAACCCTCCTGCGTGCGCACCCGTGCACCGTCGATGCGCAACACATCGTGCGACGCGGCAAATGTGTCTGCCAGTGCCGCAACAACGGACTCCTTCACCGCATCAGCACAAGGGAGTTTGATCTCGCTGGTGGACGCCAGTTGCGGACAGCGCGCAAAGAGATGGGATGCAGCCGCACCACGCTGCTGCAGGATGCGCAGAAAGAACAGACCGTTCAGCAACGAGTCGTCGATGGGAGGCCAGCCTTCGTTGATGATGATGTGCCCACTGAGTTCACCCCCGAGCACGGCGCAGAGAGCTTTCATGTCGCGTTTGAGGAGCGAGTGGCCCGTCTCCCCCATGACCGGCTGGCCGCCGAGCGCCCGCACGTGATCGGCGAGAAAGTCCGAGCACTTCACATCAAAGCGCACGATGCCGCCGGGGTGACGCGGCAGGAGTTCCTCCGCGAAGAGGGCCAACACGCGGTCCGCGGAGTGTTTCACACCGCGTTCATCGAGAATCCCCACCCGGTCACCATCGCCATCGAATCCGAGCCCTGCCGCAGCTCCGCTCGCGCGCACGCGGGCTCCGAGCGCCTCCATGTAGCGCGGCACTTCCGGGTCCGGGATGTGATTCGGGAAGGTCCCATCCTGCTCGCAGTAGAGCGCCTCCACCCGGCAGCCTTGGCGACGCAAGACCTCCAGCACCACGGGCCCCATCACTCCGTTGCCGCAATCCACAGCGACATGAAGCCCTGGCTGAAGTGGGAACGCCGCACACAGTTCGGCCATGTAACGCGAGAGCCAATCAACCTGCTCCACGCTGCCAGCGCCGTGCTCGAAATCGCCTGCGAGAAGTTGGGTGCGAAGACTCGTCACGTCAGCACCCCAGAGCGATGCAGCCCCGAGGCAACACTTGAGGCCGTTGTCGTGACGCGGATTGTGCGAGCCGGTGACCATGATGCCGCCTCCGGCGGCGCGCTTCACCAGGCCGTGCATCCAGACGGGCGTCGGCACGATGCCGAAATCGAGGACCTGCAAGCCGGCCGCAGCGAATCCGCGTGCCACCGCGGCTGCGAGGCCCGGAGAACTCTCGCGCACATCGCGACCGAGAGCCGCAGTCGTCCCTCCGGCGCGCCGGATGCGTGAGCCAAGCGCGCGACCCACGCCCTCGGCCAATTCCTCGGTCAACTGCCTGCCCGCCACACCGCGAATGTCGTAACGCCGGAAAATGGTCGGGTCCGCGTGCATGAAGAGATCGTAGCCGCGCAGTTGACGCACCTCTCTGCACTCCCGACAATGCAGCCCCATGACGTTGGCGCGCGCATTCCTCGGCCTGACCGTCTTCCTCCTGCTCGCGTGGTGTCTCGGCGGCTGCCAACGCCGCGTGGACTGGCGCACCATCCTCGGGGGCATCCTGATGCAGGTGCTGGTCGCCTGGTTCGTGCTGCGTACGAGCTGGGGCGAGTCGACCTTGCAGTGGCTCGGCGATGCCGCCACGCGCTTCCTCGGGTTCGCAGGCGAGGGTGCAAGAATGGTGTTCGGCTCTCTCGCCGATCCCGCGGGCCAGTCTGGATACATCTTCGCGTTCACGGGCCTCATCAGCATCATCTTCTTCAGTGCCGTGATGGGGCTCCTCTACCACCTCGGCGTGATGCAGGTGATCGTCTGGCTCATGGCCCGCGTCATGACCACGTTGATGCGCGTGAGTGGCGCCGAGGCCCTGGCCATGTCAGCCAATGTCTTCGTCGGCCCGACGGAGGCGCCCATCGCGGTCAAGCCCTACGTGGCCGGAATGACCCGCGCGGAACTGACGAGTCTGCTCGTCGGCGGCTATGCCACCGTGGCTGGTTCCGTCTTTGGCGCCTACGTCGGCTTCCTTGGCCCTTCTTACACCGGCCACATTCTCGCTGCGAGCTTCATGTCCGCCCCCGCAGCCTTCGTGGCGGCGCGCCTGCTGTTGCCGGAGCGGGATGTCTCGACCACAGCGGGCAGAGTGCCGCTCCGCATCGAGCGCAAAGCAGTGAATGTCATTGATGCCATCACCGAAGGCACCACCACAGGGCTCAAGCTCTTCTGGAACGTGGCAGCCATGTTGATCGCATTCGTCAGTATCGTCGCCGCCTTGAACTGGATGCTGGGACTGGTGGACCTTGGTGGTGAACCACTCTCCTTCCAGCGCATCTTCGGCTGGCTCTTCTCGCCCGTCGCCTGGGCCATGGGCGTGGACTGGGCGGACTGCCACGGCGTGGGCGCGCTCCTCGGCACCAAGCTCTCGCTCAACGAATTCATCGCCTTCAAGGATCTCGGTTCATTGCACGCCGAGGCGCTCTCCCCGCGGGCGTCGATCATCAGTTCCTATGCGCTCTGCGGCTTCGCGAATTTCAGCACCGTGGGCATCACCATTGGCGGCACGATTCTTCTTGCGCCAGAGCGCCGTGAAGACGTGGCGCGTCTCGGACTGCGGGCGATGTTCGCCGCAACCATCGCGAATTGCATGACCGCCACGATTGCCGGAGCGTTTCTCCATGGATGACAAAACGCGCGTGCGCGAAGTGCTCGGTGGCTTCCAGCCCGAAGCCGTACTCGTACTCGGCAGCGGGCTCGGGGCTGTGGCGAGCCGCGTGCAGGATGCCTGCGTGCAACCGCAAGCGGCACTTCCCGGCGTGCCTGTCGCGGCCGTCAGCGGTCACGGCGGCGAGATCCTCTGCGGCACTCTCGGCGGACGCCGCGTGCTCGTGCTCTCGGGGCGCCTCCACCTGTACGAAGGACACAACCTCGGCGTTGTCACGCGCGCTCTGCGCCACGTCCTCTCAACTGGTCCACGACTGGTCATCCTCACCAACGCAGCGGGAGCCATCCAGCGCGATTTTCGTCCGGGGGAGCTCATGCTCATCGCGGACCACCTGAATCTCTCCGGCGGCTCACCCCTCGAAGGAGCTCACGATCCCGCGGATGGGCCGCGCTTCCCGGACATGAGCAACGTCTGGTCCGTCGCTGCACGCCGCGCCTTCCGCAGCGTGGCCGATGAACGCGGTGTCACGCTGCGCGAAGGTGTCTATGCAATGCTCCGAGGCCCGCAGTACGAAACGCCCGCCGAGGTGCGCATGCTGCGTCTCCTCGGTGCGGATGCCGTAGGCATGTCCACCGTGCCGGAAGCGATCGTGACCGCGGCGCGCGGCATTCCCGTACTCGGCATTTCCATGCTTTCGAATCTCGCGGCAGGCATCTCCAGAGTTCCGCTGCGGCATGAAGAAGTGCTCGCTGAAGGGCAGAAGGCTGCCCATGTTCTCGGCATGTTGCTGGAGACGGGGCTCGCCCGTGCCATTGATGCCACGGGAGGCCGGGCATGACCATCGATGAGAATCTGTTGGTGAGTGCCGCAGTCGCTGCGAGGGCGCACGCCCACGCGCCCTACTCCTCGTTTGCCGTCGGAGCAGCCCTCGAGAGCACGGACGGGCGAGTGTTCAGCGGGTGCAACGTCGAGAACGCGAGCTTCGGGCTGACCGTGTGCGCCGAGCGCAACGCCCTTGGCGCAGCCATCGCCGCGGGTGCACGGAAGTTCCGACGCATCGCCGTGGTGTCGCGCGGCGCCGCTGCTCCTTGTGGCGCCTGCCGGCAGGTGCTGTCGGAGTTCGGCATCGAACTCGAAGTTCTGCGCGCGGATGACGCCGGCACCATCGTCGCCCGCACGACGCTGCGCGCGCTCCTGCCCGAGCACTTCGGACCTCAGCAGCTCTGAATTCCGGAGAGGCTCAGGCCGGGCGCGCTTCTGAACCGCCCACTGCTCCGGCCCGACGGAGCAGGTCGAGGGCGCCAAGCGCGACTTCCGTCGCTCGATCTTCGGCCGCGTGTTTCGCGGCGGGATCATCCAGGAATCTGTCGGTCGCGCGGTTTCCGATCACTGCGCACACAGCCCCCGTCCGCATGCCGAGGAGTTCGCCGAGAACGAACAAGACGGAAGTCTCCATCTCCATGTTGAGCACGCCCTGCGCAGCGAGACGATCGAGCAGCCCCGGATCACGCGGCACCACCGTTCCCACACTCCGGCCTTGAGCGCCATAGAACGACGGCGCTGTGGCTGTGAGGCCCTGATGCACGGCCGCGTTGAGGTTCCGGGCACTGGCCACGAGGGCCTCTGCCACCGTGCCGCTTGCACGGGCTTTGAACTCGGGCTCCACCCAGAAGCCGGTGACCGACTCGAGGCGGAGAGCTTCACGTGAGATCACGAGTTCCCCGAGTTGGATATCGCGCTGCAAGGCCCCGGTGGTTCCGACGCGAATCACGGTCGGCTGCGCGAGCAGCGGCTTCAACTCCACCAGCGCAATCTCGGTGTTGTCCGGCCCCATGCCAGTCGCCATGACGGAGATTTCGCGCCCCCGGAACGGTCCGGTGTGCGTCACGTATTCCCGGCAACGTGTGCTCACGCGCACGGAGTCGAAGCGCGCCGCGATGCGATCGGCGCGTGCCGGGTCACCGACGAGCAGAAGCTCCTCCGCGACTTCGCCGGCCAAGAGCCCGATGTGGTACGCGCGCCCCTCGCCGCCACGTGGCGCACCGGCACTCACGTCGAGGATTCCTTGACGATGCGCACGCCTGCGCTGGCGCCGATGCGTGTGGCACCTGCCGCCAGCATGGCTTGCATGGCCGCGAGGTCTTTGACGCCACCGCTGGCCTTGACCCCCATGGCCGGGCCGACCACTTCGCGCATGAGCGCAATGTCCTTGGCAGTGGCACCGCCGCCACTGAAGCCCGTGGAGGTCTTCACATAATCGGCGGCCGCATCCTTCGCGATGCGGCAGGCGGCCCGCTTCTGGTCATCCGTCAGCAAACTCGTTTCAATGATGACCTTCACCACTCCACCGGCGCGACGTGTTGCCACAACCGCCTCGATGTGCGCGCGCACGAGATCCTGTCGTCCTGACTTGAGGAGTCCGACCGGGATGACCATGTCGAGTTCCTCGGCGCCCAGATCCTGAGCCAGACGTGCTTCGTGCGCCTTCACCTCGGGCAGCGTTGCACCCAGGGGAAACCCGATGACGGTGCAGGTGCGCACCGCCGAGCCTTCGAGCTTGCGACGGCAGCGTTCAATGAACACCGGATTCACGCACACGGATGCGAACCCGTGCTCCGCCGCTTCGGCACAGAGACGGTCAACTTCGGCCTCCGTCGCGTCAGGCTTGAGCAGCGTGTGATCGATGAGTGCCGCGAGCGCGGGTCTGGGGGCACCGACCCCGGGACCGGCGCCCAGTCGTGCCACCCCGGCCGCGAGAAAATCATCCAGCTTGAACGAACACTGGCGCACGCACTGCCCTTGGCAATTGCCGCAGACCTTGTCGCGTTGCTGCGCACGCGCAGCGTTCTGACGCGCGAGCACTTCGTCGACGATGCGCTCCGCCAGTGCATCCATGGCCTTGGCGTCGAGATTCATGAAGCCAGCTCCACGTTGTCCACCACGGCCACGACAAGCGCCTGCACGGGAGTGGATTCGTCTGCGAGCACAATGCGCGCGCCGCCGCCCTCGCGATTCACCAGCACGAGATCGCCAGGTCCGGCATCCACGCGGTCCATGCAGACGAGTGGTGCGCCGCGGGCGACGCCGTCGAGCCCCACCGGCGTGACCAGAAGCAGCTTCGCACCGTCGAGATGCGCATTCTTCTGCGTGGCATGCACTGCACCTTGGACGCGGCCGAGAATCATGGCTTCGCTCCGACGTCGACGCGGTCGATGACCGCCACGACACACGCGTCCACGGCCGCCACGTCCACTTCAGGATGCCTCTCCCTCCAAGGCAGCACGGCTTCATAGGCCGTCGTGTACGTCACCAGATCACCCGGACCTGAGGACGCGGTGTCGAGAGCGGCGAGCACATCGCCGGCGTTGTTCTGCTGCGCATCGAGGGGTTGCAACAGGACGAAACGCGCGCCCGCGAGCGGTTCGTGTTTCACCGTCGCCCACACCGATCCGATGACGCGGCCCATCAGCATGCGCCAGACTCGATCTTGGCTACACGGGCCGCATGACGGCCTCCGGCAAAGGGTGTCGCCAAGAAGACCGACACGAGCGCCTTCGCCTGCAGGTCACCGAGAACACGTCCGCCGAGACAAAGCACGTTCGCGTCGTTGTGCTCGCGGGCATTCACGGCCTCAAGCACTTCGCGACAGGTGGCGGCACGCACTCCCTTGTGCCGATTCGCGGCCATCGCGGAACCGAGTCCCATGCCATCGACGCAGACGCCGAAACGGGCCTCACCCCGGGCTACGCATGCGGCCAATTTGTGTGCGAAATCCGGGTAGTCCACGGACTCTGCGCTGTGCGTTCCGAGATCGAGCACACGGCAGCGAGCTTCATCCGTGAGGAAGCGCGCGAGCAACTGCTTGAGCGCGAATCCGCCGTGATCGCTGGCAAGCGCCACGGTGTCCTCAAGCGGCGCGGATGAACTGACACAGGTCACCGACACGGCCGCGGCCTTGGCCGCCGCCACCGGCGCCGCGCTGCCGGGAGCAGCCGCCGCGACGACAGTGGCATCAAGGACCACGCCGTAGCGCTCGGCAGTCTCACGCGCGAGGGGCGTCACGATGGCGCGGGGTGTGATGCGCACGGGCCGGCTCTCAGCACGCGCGGTGAGAACATCCTGTTCCGTCACGAGTCCGAGAGGTGCGGACTCAGGCGCCTTGTCAGGGGCGACCGGACCTGTGAGGTGCTCGCGCAGTGTGGCCAGCACCAGGCTCTTCAGCGCCTCGCGCTCCATTCCTGTCAGCCCTTCACGCGCCGCGGGCGCGCGTCCTCGGTAGCCCAATCGCGATCCACGACTTCGAGGTCATCGATGATGGCCATCACCACGGCATCGACGGGCCGGTTCTTGGTCGCTTCAGTCTGGCGGCCACTGGACCCCTGCGCCACGAGCACGCGCTCGCCGACGCCGGCACCCACGGCGTCAACGGCCACAACGAATGTGTCGAGGAGCTTGCCGTCGGGCTTGATGGCCCGCACGATGAGGTACCGCGCGTTGTCGAGAGATGGCTCGTGCCGGGTCGCCCACACCGTGCCCACCACGCGTCCCAGCAGCATGTGCTCCTCCCGGCGGGCTTGTCGCCGCGCGCGTGAAAGGGTACAGGACACCCTCAGTGGATCAAGTGTCGGAGCAAACGGAATCGACGCTCGCCGCGCGCGCCTTGCGCGTGGCCTTCGTTCCGGGCATCGCGGTGACCTTGGCGGACATCCTGCTCTGCCGACCGCTGCTCCACTGCGCCGGTGCGACCGACTGGACGGGCGACGCGGCTGCCGCCGCGGATCTGCTGGCACCTGTGGTGCTCGCCACCCGCTGCGTCCTGCTTGTGGTCGCGGGATGTGCATTGGCAGCAGCACGAGTTCCGCAAGACAGGGATCTCGGCCGCACTGCCCGGCTCTTCGTGACCGCCGCGGCTCTCGCGGCGCTTCATCCCCTTTGTTCAGAGGCCTCGTTCTACGGACGCATCGTCATCGGCCTTGGAGCGCTCCTCGCGACCGTTCGCTCGCCAACACTGCGGCCCTTTGCTGCAGCGCTCGCTCTGGCCGCCTGCGGAGATACTGCGAGCACCGTGCTGCCCCACGGCCCCGCAAGCGCGTGGACGACGGACGCTCTCCTCATCGCGAGTTTCGTGCTGTTGGGCATCGGCCTCGGAAGCTGGAAGAACGTCCAACCGGCCCTCGCCGCGCTTCTCACCATCGCGCTCCTCGAGGTGTTTCCGGAGTTGGCTGCCAACGCCGCGCGCCTCGCGCCTCTCCGCTTCGAGGTGCTTCCGCCGACAGCGGGCCTCGCCGTGCTCGCCTGGGCGTCCATGGTCGCGCTGAGAGCCCCACGCACCGCGCGGCGCCTGCTTCCCGCGCTGCTCATGCTCCTCACCTTGGGTGGCGCGGACTTGGTGGACCTCGCCACGGCGGGCGTCGCGCTGCTGCTGTTCGACCCCGGCGCCTGGCCGGTTCAGAGCAGAGGCGGCGTGGACTCGCCGCTCGCCTCGCCGGCTGATCCTGCAGCGTCGTCTTCGCCGCTCTGAGCCTGCTTCTCGATCTGCTCCTCGAGTTCCGCAAGCATCTTCGAGACGTCTTCGACCTCATCAAGGACGCGGCGGGTGACCTGCAATGCAACGCCATGACGCAGGGCCAGCACGATGGCATCGGACGCGCGGGCGTCGAGGCGGACACGATCCTCCTCCGCACCGACCTTGCGCAGAAGAGTGAGAGTGCTGCAGAAGGCCCCGTTCACCACGGAGGAAATCACGACGCTTTCCACCTGGATGTCGTAACCCGCGAGAATCCAGGCGAGAAGATCGTGGGTCAGGGGGCGCGCGGGCAGTTCCTTCTTCAGTTCGCGGAGCACCGCAGCCGCTTCGCCAGGCCCGATGAAGATGATGAAGCGTTTGCCGCCACCGGAAAGAACGAGTCCCGCGCTGTCCCGCGCCGGCAACACACGACAGAGTTCGAGCGGCAGCAGATCATCGGGCGCTGCGGGATGTCCCTTGGGGGCGTCGTTCACGGCCCCATGTTACCGGTCAACGATCGTTGATCAGCACACGCGTTCCTGCCGGTATCAGGTCGAAGAGAGCCACAAGATCTCCGTTGTCGAGAGCCACACTGCCGTCGGTGAAGCAGCGTCCGGAGAATGCGAAGAGATTCCCCTGGATGCCGATGGGACCTCCGAGCGGGGTGTCCACCGGAGGTGCTGCTCCCGTTGCGTGGGCCTGCTGGATGCGCTGCCAATCGTCTGGAGTGATCTGGCCGCCAGTGAGCGCGGCATCGGCGTCCTGCTCGCTCGGGTAATCCAGTCTGAGAAAGCGCGCTCCGCGACCGAACACGGATGTGCGCCGTTCGCGGGCCATGACGCGATACTCCCCCAGAGGTGTGCCGGCTTCCGAGCCGGATCGACCGATAGGACCCTTGCCGTAGCCGATGTCGCAACGCAAGAGGACCTCCTCACCCTGATGAACCTCGAGCACCATGCGCTGCAGCGCCACTTCGACCCAGAGTTCCTCATCCGCGTGCAGCTTGCCGCTGACGGCGAGTTCCTGGCGGAAGTCGCGCGCTGGCCACTCCTCAAGGAAGAACACCTGGAAGAGGGCCCAGCCTGCTGCTGCCACAAGCAGCCCGCGCACAAAGAGAGCTTTCAAGATTCCGATCATCGCGATGGAAGACCGTGGTTTTTTTCGACATCCCGCCGCTCCGCGGCAAGTAATCACGGCCACAATCCCGGATCGAGCGGAAAAAAGTACATTGCCGCGCAAGAGCGCGGATTCAGACACCCGGCAGAAGTTCGCGGAGAGCCAGAACCGCGCGGGCAATCGCTGCGGCGGCCAAATCGATCTCGTCCGCAGTGTTTTGCTTGCAAAGGGACACGCGGATCGCTCCGAACAGATGGCTGTAAGGCACCCCCATGGCTTCGAGAACGTGACTGCCCCCGCCCATCGACGCGCTGCACGCTGAGCCCGAACTGATGGCGATACCCTCGCGCGCAAGACGGAGCACTACGCCAGCGCCTTCGAGACCTTCAAACGCCACGTTTGTGGTACCCGGCATGCGCTCGGCACCGGCTCCCTGGAAACGCACTCCGGGAATGTCCGCGAGCAGGGCTTCGAGCCGCACCGTAAGTTGACGCAAGTGGGCGCGCCGTTCACTGATTCCGCAGCCCATGACGCGTGCTGCGGCCGCCATCCCCGCAAGTGCCGCGGTGTTCTCGGTGCCGGCGCGACGCGCGCTTTCGTGGCTCGCGCCACGCAGCAACGGCACAAAGGCCGCACCACGCCGCACGAACAGTGCCCCCACACCCTTCGGGCCATGAAACTTGTGCGCCGCGATGGACAGGTAGTCGCAGCCGATCTCCTCGACGTTCAACACGCTCTTGCCGACGGCTTGCACGGCATCCACATGCAAGGGCACACGCGCAGCACGCGCGAGCGCGGCGGCCTCCTGAATGGGGAGCAGCACGCCTGTCTCGTTGTTCGAGAGCATCAACGAGACGCAACAGGCCGGCCGAGCGAGTTCCCGCGCAAGGCCCGCGAGATCGAGACGGCCTTCCGCGTCCACACCCACGACGCTCACCTCATCGGCACCATGGAGAGCCGCCTCGATCACCGCCTCGTGTTCGACCGTACTGCGGATGATGCGACGCGAACCGGTTGGCGCGGACTGCACGCAGGCATGCAAGGCCGTGTTGATGGCTTCTGTTCCACCGGAAGTGAACACGATCTCCGTGGGACGCGCACCCAGGAGGGCCGCCACGTCCACACGGGCGGCATCCACGACCGCGCGAGCAGCCTGGCCCGGCCCATGAATCGAAGAGGGGTTGCCTGGAACATGCTCCAGCACGTGCCGCATGGCCTCGATCACCGTCGGGTGAGGCGCGGTCGTGGCGTTGTTGTCGAGGTAGATCGTCCTCATGCGCGTCCTGTCAGCCGCCGCAGCAAGCGCCGCAGGAATGAGCCTCTGGAAACCTGATCCGCCACGATGAGCTCCACGATTTCCACGTGACAACTCTTGCACCCGCCTCCCGCACGGCAATGTGCGGTGACTTCCCGCACATGGTCGAGTTCGTGCTCGCGGATGACGCGGCGCACCGTGTCGATGTCCACACCCATGCAGTGACACAGAGTGGGTGGAGGCGGCTTGCTCATGCGCGGTGGACGCGCCTCATCTTGCCAGAAGGGCGGCGGCAGCCCCAACCCCATGGATCACGACACATCGATCCAGTGGACATCCGCAAGGCCTGCGTCCTGGATCAGGTTTTGGGCGCGCCGCACGCTGGCCTGCGGTTTCGCGCCTGACAGCAGAAGGTAGAGCAGCGCAGCTTCCACATGGCCGGAATGCAGTGCACCGTCGAGCAACGCCATGGCCTGCTCCCGCTTCCCGAGTGCGAGCAGTGCTTGCACGCGGACGAGCAAGGCGCGCGGGCCCGCACCCGCCGCAAGTTGCAACGCCTCCTCCGCTTGACCGCGCTGGAGCGCGATGTGAGCCGCAAGCTCAGGACACACTCCCGCCGGAACGGCACATTCCGCGAGGAATCCGTGCCACTCAGCGCCCCGGAGCCCGATCCCGTTCGTGCCCGCCAGCACACCCGGGCAACGCGCAAGGCCTTGCGCTGCGTGCTGCCAGGCGAGTTCCAACGCCAGCCGGTCCGCACTTCCGCCGGGGATTCCCGATGCGCGCAGCCTCTCGGTGCGCCACAACACAGATGCCGTGGGGAACTGCCTCGCTGCAAGAAGTTGCTCGAAGCTCGTGGCCGCGAGGATGACGTCGCCGATGGAATCACCTTCGAGGATGGCGGTGTCGGCAACGGCCGCCGCCGCGTCGGGCGCCGCCTCGAGAGCCATTCCAAGTTGCGCAAGCGCGTGGGGCGCGAGACGTTCGCCTGCGCGACACCAGTGCACAAAGGGCGCTTTCACGCCGCCGAGAGCGTCCTCCAAGGCAGCCGCGAGGGATGCACCGTGCTTCGGAAACACAGCCACGCGCGTCGCGCTGCGTGCGGGAATACCGTGCAGTTTCTCGTCGAGCGGCTTGGCACCCCCGAGATCGAGCACGAACACTTCGAGAGGCGTGTAGTGCTGCCGCAGCAACAAGTCCGTCAAAGTGGCTTCCAGCCCGTCGTCGCCCTCGGTCACCACAATGGCAGAGACGGGCAGTGTCGGAGCGACCGCGCCTGTGCTCTCCACTGTGACCGTTGTGACGCGCCTCCCGCGCAGTGCGAAGAGAGAACTCGGTGCACCGGGAACCGGTACGACCTCGCCTCCACAGGCCGCTGCCATCATGCGTTGCAGGCGTCCCTCCTCCGCACGTCCACGGCGTGGCAACACCAGCACGACATCCGCGCCATCGCCCAACATGGAGAGTGCTCGTTCCAGCGCATCAGCACTCTCGCGTTCCGGCAACTCGCTGATGAGCCCCGTGCTCGCCACCTGATCGTGCACCGGAAGCCCTTGTCCGTCGCGCGCACAACCGACAACGGCCACCGGGTGAGTGACACGCAGTTGGCGCCTGGTTTCGCGCACGCGCCGGTCCCCCGCATGCACGATGAGCTCGCTCGCACTTGAAGCAACACCTTCGAGAAGCTCCGGCGCTGGTGCTCCATGCAGAAACGCCGGCCCGCATTCGCCGAAGAGCGAGAGCTCCGCGCTGAGGCGCCGCAGGAATGCACGCAATGGCCCCGGGCTGGAGGCTTGGTCCGAAGTGTGCGACGAAGATTGGTCCATCACAGCCACAGCAACGCCGCAACGCCGACCGCAAGACACCAAGGCCCGAACACCCACAGCTGGCCGCGAGCAATGAAGCGCATGAGCCAGCGCAAGGTGATCCAACTCACAATGAATGAGGTGCCGACGCCGACGAGAAGTTGCAGGGGTTGAATTGCACCCTCCGCCAGCGCCACTCCGACATGGCGGATTTCGAGAAGATTCGCGCCGAGAATGGCCACCA
>SXUL01000002.1 GCA_005790545.1 Planctomycetia bacterium
GCACCGTGCTGCTTGAAGCCATACGGCGAACGCATGAGGTTGCCGTTGTCCTTGAAGAACGTCTTGATGCCCGCGGGTGGTTTTTTCCCATGGCCGCGGTCGAGTTCCGGCTTCGGATCGAAGAGGTCCATGGCACTCGGACCGCCATAGAGGAAGAGCCAGATCACGGACTTCGCCGGAGCTTTCGGGAGCAACCACGCTTGCGCCGCATCCTGCGGCAACGCGCGGCCGGCATCGAGCGCAAGCAGATCGCCGAGTGCGAGCAGCCCGAGGCCTCCGCCGCTGCACGCGAGGAAATCGCGACGGGTGAAGGGAGGTGTGCGCGGTGCGGTGGGAAGCATGGTCATTCGAGGTGCAGGAAGGCGTTGGAACCGAAGAGGGCTTGGCAGAGATCCACGCGCGCGGATTCGGAGTTCAGCGCAGCCTCGAGAAAGTGCGTGGCGTGGTCGAGTTCGGCGGAGGTTGGCGCGCGGAGATAGGCCTCGCGCAGGGCGCGCGCGGCGAACGCGGCCGCAGAGGGCGCGGCGCCTTCACCACACACGCGGCGCGCGAAACGCAGCGCCTGATCGCGCACGAACTCGTTGTTCATGAGCGCGAGGGATTGCAGCGGTGTCACGGTCGGCACACGCTTGCCGCAACTCGCCTGTGCATCCGGTGCATCGAAGACCTCGAAGAACGGGAAGCGCACGGAACGGCGCATGAAGACATAAAGGCTGCGGCGCCAGGTCTCCGGCCCATCAACAACATCGAGCGGCCATTTCTGCGTAGAGCCGGTAGCGATCACATCCCGGTGCACCCACGGCTTCACAGCCGGGCCACCGAACTTCCGGTTGAGGCAACCTGAAACCGTCAGCATGCAGTCGCGCACGATTTCGCCATCGAGACGCACGAGCGTGCGGCGGGAATGGAGCGATCCATCCGCGTCCGCGGCGAGCGCTGCTTCTGTTGCGTGGCTTGATTGCCCCCACGCACGGCTGGTCGCAATGAGACGGTGGATGTGCTTCAGGTCCCAGCCGTGAGAGACCAGTTCACCAGCGAGCCAATCGAGAAGTTCCGGGTGTGTGGGCCGCGCGCCCTGGAGGCCGAAGTCATTGGGCGTCGCGACGAGGCCGCGCCCGAAATGCCACTGCCAGACGCGGTTCACCAAGACGCGCGCCACGAGTGCACCCGCGCCGTGATCCACGTCCGTCAGCCACTGCGCGAGCGCGGCACGACGATGCGTGCCGGGAAGCTCCGACGGCACCGACGCAACCCACGCCGGCGCACCACCCCCCTGCGGCAGCACCGCCGGAAACGCGAACGCAATCTCGCTCACCTTGTCTTCCGGATTCCCGCGCCGCAGCAACCATGCCTGCGTCGCTTCGCGGCTCGAATCCTCGACGTGCAGCATCTCGGGCAAACGGCGCGGCGCGGAGCGAAGGCGGGCCTCGACAAGGCTCGACAGGCGGCGCTTCTCCTCGCGGTCCTTCGCGGAAAGCCCGCGGTCCGGATCTGCGGCACGGCCTTCGAGAGCCGCCTCGCGCGGCGTCATGCTGCGCAGGCGCGAGCGCAAGACCGGCCGCACGTCGATGAACTGGCCACCAGAGTCCTGACGACAATGCACCATGAGCACGTTGCGGCCGCGCACGAGTTTCTCGCGGCCGAAGTCGGTGACACCGAGTTCCTTGTATTCCGTCACATAGCCACGCGCGTCCGCGAGCAGCGTGCCGTTCAAGTAGATGTGCACGTCCTCATCGTGATGTGCAACGATGGCGAGTTCGCCCGCGTCGGCGTCCCATTCGAACTCACGGCGCAGCCAGATCTCCTTCGCGTCCCAGCGCGTCGAGATGACCGCACCCGGCGTGCCTTCGGTGCCGAAACCGCCCGCGGCCAGTTTCCACTTCGAGTCGTCGAACTCCGGCAGCAACCATTCCGCCGCCGGCTCCTCGAAGGTGCAGCGCCAGAGGATGTCCTCCACCACCGGGCCGGAAACATCCACTCGCGCACGCGCCACGGTGTTGTGCGCGTCGAGAGCTGCACGCGCAGCAGCCAGTGCGCTTTCGTGTTCCTTCTGCGCCGTCTCGTAGGCCGCCACAGCCTCGGCTTCAGCAAAGGGCTTCTGCACACGCTGTGTGGTGACGAAGGCTGCGAGCAGGCTGTAGTAATCCACCGCGGTGAGTGGATCAAACTTGTGATCGTGACAGCGCGCACAGGCGATGGTGAGCCCGAGGAAGGCGCTGCTCGTCGTTGCGAGCACGTCGTCGAGTTCCGTGTAACGCGTGCCTTCATTCTCCTCGTTGCCGTTCACGGGGCCGGCTGCAAGAAACCCCGTCGCTGCGCGCGCCCAGCGCTCGCCAGCCGCGAGTTCATCCCCCGCCACCTGCCAACGGATGAACTGGTCCGCAGGCATGTTCTCGTTCATCGCCTTCACCACGAAATCGCGATAGGGCCACGCCGCCGGTCGTTCTTCATCGAACTCGTAACCGTTGCTGTCGGCGTAGCGTGCAACATCCAGCCAGTGCCGCGCCATGCGTTCACCGAAGTGCGGGCTTGCGAGCAGTTGATCAATGAGGCGCGCTCGCTTCTGCGGCGCAGGGTCGGCAGTGAAACGCGCCAACTCCTCGACGCTCGGCGGCAGCCCGAGAAGAACAAGCTGCGCGCGACGGAGGAACACGGCGTCATCCGCAGGCTCTGCAAAGTCGAGCCCCGCTGCTGCGAGCTTCACGCGGAGCAGTGCATCAACGCCGTTCGCACGGCCCGGCACGGCCACTGCGTGCGCGCTTCCCGGCCGCGTGGCAGCTGTGTTCGTGGACGGGGCGCGGGTTCCGCTGATCAGCTCCGGCACCTGCACATGCGCGAGAGGCTGGAAGGACCAGAAGGCCTTGCCTGTGGGTTCTGCCACAGCACCTGCGGGGAGCTTCGGCTCCGGGTTCATTCCTGCACCACTGCGAATCCACGCTTCAAGCGCAAGGATCTCGGCTGCGGGAAGCGGAGCCTCTTTCCACGGCATGCGTGGTGTCGCGACGCCCCGCACTGAGAGCAGGAGCGGGCTCGCATCCGGATCTGTCGCGTCGAGTACCGCTCCGTGCTTGCCGCCGTTCTTGAGCCCCGCCGCCGTGCTCAAATCAAGGCCACCACGCAGCTTTCCCGGATGATGGCACGCGATGCAACGGCGCTCGATGACGGGCCGCGCGGCTTCCCAGGCAGAGTCCACCTGCGCGCACATCAGGTTGCTCAATGTCAAGCCAATCAAGACCAAGCGCAGCATGCGGAGCTGATCTTAGTGCTCCCGCCCGTCGGTTTTCACAGCTTGACGCGCCCTCCCGTGGCGGGGCATGATTCATGGGCTCCCCACCCAGTGACTCCTGCCCATTCGAGGATCAACATGCGCGTCATCTCACAGTTCATCGCTCTTGCCCTGTTCGCGTCGGTTCTCTCCGCGCAAAGCGGAGGAACGCTGACGCAACTCGTGAACAACACTTTGATCACCAACGGCATGGTGACCTGCAACACAGGTGGCACCGCGGGCGCACCGCAATACCACGTGCAGAACAGTTTCTGGCGCGCCTATCGCCCGAGCGACTCTGGCGTCGTGCAGCCCATCACAGTGACGTGCATCACCTATGCCGTTGAATACGCCCTCGCCGGTGCGGCGGCCAATCCGCCTCTGACCCAGCCGTTGGAAATCCGCCTGCGCGTCGCTGCCAATACTGCACCGACCACCTTCCCGGCCGCGATCCCCGCCATCACGCACACCGAGATCTTCAACCAGCCCAATGTCGCTCCCAACGCGGCGCAGCGCATCTTCACGCGCGGCATCAACGCGCTGACTCCCATCGTGCTGAACCCGAACGATCTGCTCGTGGTCGAGCTCTACCTGCCGGATGGTGTGGCAGGCCAGAATGTGCTCTTCCCCGGCAAGAACGGGCTTGGCGAGACGGCCCAGGGCTACCTCTCCGCACCTGGTTGCGGCATGACCGCGCCCACGCCCTTCGCGGGAATCGGTTTCCCGAACGTGCATCTCCTGCTTGACGTGAACTACAACTTCGTCGGCGCGACGCCCGCACCGATCGTGAGCGCCACCAGCGTGCCGAACATCGCGAACCCCGGCATGTCCGACCTCACACTGGTCAATACAAGCCTCACGCCCGGCCACGAGATCTGGAACATCTGGAGCTGGCAGCCCTGTCCGGGTGGCGTCGGTACTGGTTCATTCCTGGGGCTCTGTTTCGGCAGCATCAGCGACGTGATGCCGCAGCTCATGACCCCCGTCGGCATCCCCCCGTTCCACTTCATCGCGGACAACTGCAGCATGACGTTCGGCCCGTTCCTGGTGCCGAGCGGCATTCCCATCGAGCTCGTCACCGTGGACTACAACTCCATGACGCTCTCTCTCAACGGCTGGTCGCCGGCCATCAACGTCATGCTCTGAGCAGCCAACGAGCCCTCAAACAGGCTCGCAAGCGGGGGGCGCTGGGCACTAGGATGCCGCGATGCGCCCCCTTGCCATTTTGCTTGGACTTTTCGTGAGCCTCCTTCCCGCCCAGTGGAGCCCGACCACCGGGCAGTGGGGCAAGGCCGACCCTCTCGATGTCCGAGTGATGACGTGGAACGTGAAGGACACGCTCTGCTCCACCGCGGTGAAGCAGTCGGGTGCCAATGCCTGGACTGCGCTCGCTCGCATCATTGCCACGCTCAAGCCTGACGTGCTCGTCCTGCAGGAGTGCGCGGACAACAATGGCAACACCACGGGCACAACGATGGACTCGGTAGCGAACCTCACCGCCGCGCTGAATCTCTTCCTCCATGGCGGCACCGACACGTTCACGTCGGGGAATCCTGCGGTCACCGCCTACGTGCAGCTCTACGCGCCGGGCTACGACCTGCCGCACATCTTCGTCAGCACCAGCCACGACAACTACAACCGCAACGTCATCCTCTCGCGCTGGCCCTATGCAGACCTGAATGGCGACACCGTGTCGCAGCTGAGCAACACGCCGACGGTCACCGCACATCTCTACGCTGGCGGTGGCACGGGCGGCATTCGCGGCTTCATGTTCGCGGAAATCGACCTGCCGCAAGCGAACTACGCAGGGGACCTCGTGGTGGGCAACGCGCACTTGAAGGCTGGTGGCACCGCGAGCGATCACACGCAGCGCGTGAACGCCGCGCGCAACGTGGCCTACTACGTGGATCACCTCTACAACGGCGCAGGCCTCGGCACACCAGACCCCTTCGGGAAGATCGCGGATTCCCCTGCCGCAACAATGGTGCTCGGCGCGAATACGCCCGTCGTCATGGGCGGAGACTGGAATGAGGACGAGGTCACGAACAACGATGTCGGGCCCGCGCAGTGGCTCACCGCCGCGCAGAATCTCGATGGTGCCGGTACGAGCGATGGCACGGACCGCAACCGCACGGACATGATTCTCGATCTCGCAGCAGATGAATTCACACTCAGCACCATCACAGGGTTCGGTTCGAAGTACGACTACATGGTCTGGCAAGACAGTGTGGCCACGCTCAGGAACTCCTTCGTGTTCAACGTGGCGACGATTCCGACCGGGCTGGCACCTGCGACACTCACGGGCTGGTCAGGCGCACTCAACACCATGAGCACCACGGCTTCTGATCACCGGCCCGTGATCGTGGACCTCATCCTCCCGCGCCCTCTCCCTTGCAACACCGCAGCCATCGACCTCGGCATGGCGAAGCTCGGCGGCAACATGCTCTTCCCGCGTTTCTCGGCCTGCGGCAGCACGGCCGTCGGCGCACCTGTCACACTCAGCCTCACCAGCGCAGCGCCGAACGCCATCATCTATGTCGGACTTGGCACGAGCAGCGCGTATCTCCCCCTCGCCGGCGGGACCATCCTGCCTGCACCCTTGAGCGTGGGCGGGCCCTTCTTCACGGACGCCACCGGCTCATTCACGCTCCCCATCGCGAATCCCGCGGGCAGCCTGATCGCACAGTGGGCCATCATCGATCC
>SXUL01000109.1 GCA_005790545.1 Planctomycetia bacterium
GGCGCCATCGCCAAGTGGCTGCTCGATCTCGTGCGCGATCTCAACCGCTTCTACGACCGCTGCCCGGTGTTGAAGGCGGAGGACCCCGCGTGGCGTGAGGGCCGACTCGCGCTCTGTGCCGCGACCAAGGGCGCACTCGAACGTGGAGCAGGCCTGCTCGGCATGCCGCTCCTCGAGCGCATGTGAAGCTCAGCGCCGCAGATAGGTGCCGGAGCTGAGGACGCGCAGGAAGCAATCCCGGTAACGCAGCGTGTCCGCCGAATCGTCGCCACCGTGGCGGTCGTCGAAACGGCTCACCAACATCTGGCGCTCGTAGCCGAAGGGCTGCATGGCCTCGCTCACCGTGCTGCCGCGATACTGGTTCACCACGCGGAATTCACCGGCGCCGTCGATCCACACCGCAGCCTCGTTCGCCGCGCCCATGAGATTGTGGTAATCGCCGAGCGTGTCTTGATAAGCGCCTACGAGATAGATGCCGAGCAGGAACGGCTCGTCCAGATTGAGACTCGGGAGCGGAATGGTCTTGGTGCAGGAGCCCGTCTCACCGAGAAAATCGTCGATGCGACCATCGGAGTCGCAGGTGATGTCACCGATGGTGGCGAGCGCCGAGCCATCCGCAGTGAGGCGTGAAAGCGGCATGATCGGGAACACCTGACGCACAGCCCAAGTGTCAGGGGTCGACTGGAACACCGAGAAGTTGCAGACGACCATCGGCGCGACGTGCCCCTGCAGCTCCGCCACTTCCTCGGAGTCCTCGTCCGCGGGATTCATGACTTCAAGAGCGCGCGCACAGATCTCCGAGAAGTACGCCTCGCCGGCGGCGCGGTCCTCAAGGCTCACGAATCCGAGCTTGAAGCCAAGCAGCACTTCCTCGTTCAGCGACTTCGCATCGTTGACGCTCTCGCGCCAGTTGCGGCGGCTGATGTCTCCGAGAATGGAGCGCAGTTCCACAACCTGGTGACAAGGGTCCTTCCCCGGTTCAATCTGGCGTGGCCCCGTGCGCCCGATCACTTTCAGCGGCGAGACCACCGTGAGCGCTCCGAAGGCCGTCACCGCGCGCCCCGACTCGGTCACGAGGACCGGCGGCTTCACTTCCTCCTGCTCGCACACGCTCAGCACGTTGTAGACACAGTCGCGGCAATACTCTTCAAGGGTGTAGTTGCGACTCCAGTCCGTGGCCGTGCTGCTGCCGTCGTAATCGATGCCGAGGCCGCCGCCCATATCGAGATAGTCGAGACCGGGCGAGCGACGCTTGATGTGGCAGTAGAGGCGCGCAGCCTCTTTCACCGCTTCCTTCACCGCGAGAATGTCATTGATCTGCGATCCGATGTGAAAGTGAATCGCGCGCAACACATCCGGGCAGCCCGCCTGCTCGAGGAGCTTCAGGCATTCGAGGATTTCGAGGCTGCTGAGCCCGAACTTCGCGTGGGCCCCGCCCGACTCGATCCACTTGCCCGAGCCTCTGGAGTTCAAGCGCACGCGCATACCCATGGCGGGCTTGATGCCGACCTCCTGCGAAATCGAGAGCACGTCGTGCACTTCGTGGATGGTCTCGCAGATGAGCACAACGCGGCTGCCCGCCTGCGCGGCACGCAATGCGAGCTCGATGTAGTCGCGATCCTTGTAGCCGTTGCAAATGACGAGCGCCTCTTCATGCAGCTCTTGGGTGAGTGCCAGCACGAGTTCGGCCTTCGAGCCTGCTTCGAGGCCGTAACGGAAAGCGCTGCTCTCCTGCACCAAGGCCTCGACCACGACGCGCTGCTGATTCACCTTCACGGGATAGACGCCCTGAAAGTGCGCGGGGTAGTTGAACTCCTTGATGGCTTCGTTGAAGGCGCTGTGCAGACGCCCCACCCGGTCCTTCAGGATCTGCGGGAAACGCAGCAGGAAGGGGGAACGGAAGCCGCGGCGACGCAGTTCTTCGACCACGTCGGGGATGCGAACGACGTTGGACGAGCCCGGCTTGTCCGCGACCGTCGCGAAGCCTTGCTCGTCGATGGAGTAATAACCAGCACCCCAACCATCCACGGCAAAACGTGCGATGGCCTGTTCCCGCGTCAGCATGCGGCGATGTTACCGGCGACTTCCCACTCCCCCACTGGGCAGCCATACACCTGTCGCGGAGAATGGGGCCATGCAGGAAGCAGGAAAAAACCGCGAGCGCCCGGCGGTGGTTGCTGCGGTCGTCTCGGCCCTGCTCGCCGTCGCAAAGCTCGGGGCCTTCTGGGTCACCGGTTCGGCGAGCCTGCTCGCCACGGCACTCGACAGCCTCGTGGACGTGCTCATTTCCTCGGTGAATGCGCTCGTGATTCGCGCGGCCGGCGCACCAGCCGATGAGGGGCATCCCTTCGGGCACGGCAAGCTCGAACATCTGGCGGCCCTGTTCCAGTCGCTCGTCATCGGTGCGCTGGGAGTGGCGGCCGGCTGGCAGGGTTGGCAACGCATCGAGGGCGGCGAGCCACTTCAACAGCCCATTCTCGGCCTCGGCGTCGCCGCCGTCAGCACCGTCGTGGCGATCCTGCTTGCGCTGCACCTCACACGCGCAGCCAAGGCCTCGCGGAGCCCGGCGCTCAGTGCCGATGCCGCTCACTACACCAGTGACTGGGTCATGAACGCCGGCGCGCTGGTCGCCATCCTCGGCGAAATGTGGTTGGGCACACGCTTGATCGACGCCGCCGTCGCCCTGCTGGTCGCGGTCCTCATCCTGCGGACCGCGCTCCAACTCTTCGTGGACTCGGCCAGCGCGCTGCTCGATCGCGGCCTGGGGAAGGACGAAGTGCACTCCGTCCACGAGGTGCTGCGCTCGTTCCAGGGCCGCATTCATGGCTACCACGACCTGATGACCCGCCGCAGTGGACAGGACCGGTTCGTCCAGTTCCACATCGAGATCGATGGGGCGGCCAGCCTGCACGAGGCACACAAGCTGGCCGAAGAGGTGAAGTCCGCGGTGGAACTGGTCCTGCCGGGAGCCCGGGTGCTCATCCACCTTGACCCGTGGCCGGAGGACACCACCAACGATCCACATGACGCCCATGCGCCTTCCGCGCGACTTTGAGGCGTGCTGGTGCCGCCGCCGGAGCGGCCTATGATGCGCGCCCGTGCCGGGGTGGCGAAATGGCAGCCGCGGCGGATTCAAAATCCGCTGGTCGCAAGACCTTGAGGGTTCGAGTCCCTCCCTCGGTAATCAGATCTTGTTCAGCCGGGCGGCCACTTGAGGCTGCGTCCGGCGAGCACGTGCAAGTGCAGGTGCATGACGGACTGACC
>SXUL01000016.1 GCA_005790545.1 Planctomycetia bacterium
CATCGCATCATCCGCAACTACCGCGCGGAAGCCGAAGGCATCACCACCGACGCCATCGTGGATCACCTCATCAAGGAGATCCCGCGCGCCGCAGCCGAACGCGCCTGAGCCCCGCATGAGCGAGGAGGAGAAGAACTACCTCGATCCGGGGGTGCTCGACCGCGTCGGCGGCCTTGAAGTGGTCGCGCGTCGCATCGTCGAGGGCTTCATGAGCGGGCGCCATGAGTCGCCTTACAAGGGCTCGTCCGTCGAATTCGCGGAACACCGCGAATACACGCCGGGCGACGACCTCCGCCGCATCGACTGGAAGGTCTTCGGGCGCTCGGACCGCTTCTACATGAAGCAGTTCGAGGAAGAGACAAACCTCAAGGCCTATGTGGCCATCGACACATCCGCTTCGATGCGTTACGCGGGCGAGGGACGCGGGAGCAAACTCGAAACATCGAAGTACGCCGCAGCGACGCTGCTCCAGCTCATCCTGCAGCAGCGCGATGCTGGAGCACTGGTGGCCTTCGGCAACGATGTGCGCACGTTCATTCCGCCCGGTTCGAGCGCCGCGCATCACAGGAATCTCATCGAGACACTGGCCGGGCTTGAAGCCACTGGCCCCAGCGGCATCGGCGACATCTTCGACGAAATCGCCGCGCGCCTGCGGCAACGCTCACTGGTCGCCGTGTTCTCGGACCTCCTCGATGACGAGAAGACCTTGCTGCGCGGCCTGCAGCACATGGCCCATCGCGGCCACGATGTGATCCTCTTCCACGTGCTCGATCCGGACGAGATCCAGTTCCCCTTCGAACGCATGACGCGCTTCGAGGGCCTTGAGGACATGGCGCATCTCACCCTCGATCCGAAGGCCGTGCGCGAAGCGTTCCTCGCCGAGATGGACGGCTTCAGGAAACGCATCACCACTGCCTGCCTTGCCACGCGCGTGGACTATGTGCTGCTCGACACAGCCGTCCCGCTCGATCGCACCCTTGGAGCGTGGCTCGCGCGCCGCGCAGGGGTGCGCTGATGGGCGGTCTCTTCGGTGCTCCGGCCATGCTGTGGTGGGCCGCCGCGGCAGCGGTGCCCATCCTCATCCATTTGTTCGCACGCCAGCGCTTCAAGAAGGTCGCATGGGGCGCCATGGAGTTCCTGCGCCGCGCCTTCAAGAAGACGCAGCGCCGTGTGCGGCTTGAACATCTCATCATCCTGCTGCTCCGCATTCTCGCGCTCGTGCTGATCGCGCTCGCACTTGCTGAGCCGCTGCGCGATGTCACAGGCCTCATCTCCGGACAGCGCCGCGAACTGGTGCTGGTGCTGGATGACAGCTTCAGCATGGGCGTGCAGGAAACCGACGGCGCGACGCCCTTCGCCCGCGCGCGCGCTCGCGCGGCGGAAATGACCGGAGAACTCCGCGGCGACCGCGGTGACAGCGTGAGCGTCGTCATGGCTTCGCGGCCCGTGCGCGTGCTGCGCAAGGCCAGCACGGAACTCGACCGCACGGTGACGGAGATCGGGCGCCTCACGGTGCGCGACGGCGCGAGTGACCTCGCGGGCGCGCTCACCGCCGCAGCGGGACTCCTCGAATCCCTCCCTGAAGGCGCGGAAGTCGTGGTGCTCTCGGACCTCCAGCGCACGGCCTTCGGCGACGCGAAGAATGAGAGCGCCGTGCGGGATCTCGGGCTCGCGGCCCGCGCCATTGCCACGCGGAAGGGCGTCCTGCGCTTCGTCATCCCTCGCCCGGGCATCACCGAGAACCTCGCTCTCAGCGCGATCCAGTGCCGCGAAAGAAGTGTCATTGCCGGGCGCGCCGCGCGCATGAGCGCGGTCATCACCAACTTCGGCGACGCACCGCAAGCGGGCAGCGTGAGTTTCCATGCCGATGGCTCGGCGGCTCCATTCGAGACACGCGAATTCGAATCCCTGAAACCCGGCGCCAGCGAAAGCGTCGAGGCGCGCATCACATTTCCGGCTCCGGGCAGCCACGTCATCGAAGCGCGCTTCACCACGGACGCCCTCGCGGTGGACAATCGCCGCGCCCTCAGCCTTGATGTGCGCGGTGGCATCAAGGTCCTCATCGTGGACGGCGAGCCTTCGGAAGAACCGGGTGAAGCGGAGTCGTGGTTCCTCGCGGCTGCGCTCGACCCGGGCATCGAAGGTGTACGCCCGCCCTTCGAAGTCACCGTTGTGCCGGAAGCGCGCATGGACAGCGCGGGGATCAACGCCGCAGACCTCGTGGTGCTGATGAACACGCCGGGCCCACGCCCGGACACCGCGGCCGCGCTGCGACGATTCGTGGCGGAAGGCGGCGCACTCTGGGTGCTGCCCGGCGATCGCACCGAACCCGCAGCCATGAACACGCTGCTCTTCCAGGAAGGCCTAGGGCCATTGCCTCTCGCCTTCGCCGATGCATCCCTCCCGGCTTCCGAGTCGGGCAGCCGCCGCCTGCTCGTGCCCCAGCCAGTGCCAGCGGAACTCTCCTATTTCGCCGACCCGGAAGTGTCCGCGTGGTTGCCGCGTGCACCCATTCAACGCCTCTGGCCCCTCACTGTTCCCGCGCCAGCGGGAACGCGCGTCCTGCTCGAACTTGGCGGCGAGAAGGGCGGCGACGGTCGGCACCCGGCTCTGGCAGTGAAGAACTTCGAGCGCGGCCGCGTGGCGCTGATGGCGTTCAGTGGCGATCAAGAGTGGACGGACCTCCCATCCTTCCCGACTTACGTGCTGCTCGCACGCGAAGTGGCATGGTGGCTGACCGCGCGCGACAGCGTGGCCGCGGAACTCGCGGTGGGTGGCCTCTGGACGCGGCGCCTGAAGGGCCCGGTGAAAGAAGCGCTCGTGAGCCGCGGAGATGCGGCAGGTCTCGTGCTTCGCCCCGTGCGTGAGGAAACGGGTGAGACGCAGCGGCTCACCAGCGAGCCCTTCGAGCAGTCGGGTTTGTGGCGCGTGGACCTCGTGCCCGCAGAGCAGCAGCCCCTCGTGGACGCGACACCGCGCTGGATCGCCGTGAATGTTGATCCTGCTGATTCGGATCTGCACCGCGTGGATGCGGCGTGGCTGCGTTCCGTGTTTGGCGCAGATGTGGATCTCGTGGATGCCGGAACGCAGGGCGGGAAGACGCCAGCGACCGCCGCGGAACACGCATGGTGGTGGCTCCTTGTTGGTGCGCTGTGCGCGCTGCTGCTCGAAACGGCACTGTCCCAGTGGTTCGGTGCTCGCGCGGAGTCCCGGCCATGAACGCCACCGACGTGGCCGCGCCAGGCCTGACGCTGCTCGGAGCACCGGAGCCATGGGTCATCGTGATGGTGATGCTGCCCGCGGTGGTGCTCTTCACGTGGTTCTTCCACCGCATGGGCCGCGATCCTTCACCGCGCATGCGCCTCTTGCTCGCGTCGCTGCGCGGGCTCGTCCTCGCACTCATTCTGCTCCTCCTCATGGACCCCGCTTTCGAGACACGCATCGTTGAGAAGAAACCGGTCATGACCGTGGTGCTCGCAGACGCCAGCACTTCCATGAGTGTGAAGGACGACTACGCAGGAGCGCCGGAACTGGGTGGCCGCGTGCAGGCGGCGGCCGGGCTCGATGCCGCGACAGCCATCAGTTCGAAGAGCCGCCTCGAACTCGCACAGGCCGTGCTCGATGATGGCAGCGAGAACTCCTTCCTGCGGAAGCTCGCGCGTGAGCGGCCGCTGAAGCTCCTCTCCTTCGGCGAGAAGGTGTTGCCACTCGGCAGCCTCGCCGCCCTCGCGGCAGATGAGCGCTCCACCGCCATCGGCACAGCACTCATGCGCGTGCTCGAAGACCCTGAACTCCGCGGAGCACCTGTCGGCGGCATCGTGCTCGTGACGGATGGGCGCAACACGGCGGGGACTCCGCCCGAAGAGGTGGTCGAAGCCTTGCGCCAGCGCCACTTGCCGGTGCATTGCATCGGCGCTGGCGACCCCTCGGCGCTCCGCAATCTCAAGATCACGCACCTCGACGGACCCTCGGTGACGCTGCTCAATGACAGCGTGGTCATCGAAGCGCGCTTCCGGCAACGCGGGCTCGACGGCCTTACCACCTCAGTGCGGCTCCTCGTGGATGGCGATGTCGTCGAACAACAGGATCTCGATCTTGGTCGTGAGGGCGAGGACCGTCTGGTCCGGTTCGTGCATCGCCCGGCACGCACCGGCACGCAGGAATGGACCGTCGATGCACGCCCCTTGCCCGGCGAGAAGGAAACCACCGACAACCGCCGCTCGCTTTCGCTCATCGTGCGCGACGAGCGCCTGAAGGTGCTCTATCTCGAAACGGTGCCGCGCTGGGAGTACGCGACGCTGAAGGACTTTCTGACGCGCGGCGAGGAGGCTTTCGACACGCACTGCTTCCTCCTTGATGCGGACAAGGGCTTCCCGCAGGAATCGAGTGCGCGCCTCGCGCCACTGCTCCGCCTCCCCGCCACGCGCGAGGAGCTGTTCGAATATGACGTGATCATCTTCGGCGACGTGGACCCACAAGGACTTGGTGCAGGAGACGAAGTGGAAGCACGCCGTCTCATGCACGACATCCGCGATTTCGTGGAGGCCGGCGGCGGGTTCGTCATGCTCTCAGGCGAGCGCTATTCACCCCATGCGTGGAAGGACACGCCCATCGGCGAGTTGCTCCCGGTCTTGCTCGATCCTCTGGAGACCGGACGCGGTGGCGGCACGGACGCGGGCTTCCGCATGAAGCTCACCGAACTCGGCCTCGATCATCCCATCATGCAGATCACCGAGGATCCGGAACGCAATCGGCGCATCTGGGAGGGCGGCGACGATCCTCTCGCGCTGGCACCGCTCTGGTGGTTCGCGCCGGTGAAGAAGGCGAAACCGGGCGCCATGGCGCTGGCGCTGCACGAGAGCTCGGCGAATGCCCACGGCCAGCATGCGCTCATCGTTGCAGGCACCTATGGCGAAGGGCCTGTGGTGTTCTCGGCGCTGGATGAGATGTGGCGCTGGTATCGCGGGCAGGGGCCTTTCTCGCACCACCGCTTCTTCGGCAATCTCGTGCGCTATTCGGCACGCACCAAGCTGCTTGCCGGCGACAAGCGCTTCCGCCTCACTTCCGATCGCAGCGAAATCGAACTGGGCGGCCGCATCACCCTCACCGCGTGGGTGAAAGACCGCGCCCACCTTCCGGCGACAGCAGACACATGGCCCGTGGTGCTGCGTGATCCCGCTGGACACGAGCAACGCGAACTCCTCCGGCGTGTGGAGGCAGGCCGCTTTGAACGCGCGCTCGCTGCCGAGAGCCTTGGCGAATGGTCCGCGTGGCTCCCTCACGAGGATGGCATCAGCGAGGAACGCCTCGCTCCGCTCTCATTCCGGGTTGTTCCTGCTGACGCCGAGTTGCGCGAGCCCGTCATGGATGAACGCGCATTGCAGGAACTCAGTGCGAAGACCGGCGGCCG
>SXUL01000110.1 GCA_005790545.1 Planctomycetia bacterium
GCGAGCACGGCCACGATGTGGGTCTCGTGGCTGGAGTCCGCGAAGAGGAATGAGAGGAGCGCGCCCGTGGTGACGATGGCCCAGTTGGTGCTGGTATCGAGACGCTGGCGCCAAGTGAGGGCGCGGTGCATTTCGCCACGATAGAGGTGCACCATGGCCGCGATGTACTCGGGCCGTGTGAGGGGCGACTGTTCAAAGTCGCTGCCGCTGCGCACCTCGTCACTCATGCGGGAGAGCCTACACGCGCGCTTCATGGCCGCAATCAGGGGAAGAGGCGCGTGTTTTCCGTGCGTTTGCGAGGGCGATCCGAGGTGCATCCGTGCTTGATCGGACGGAGGGTCACTCGTAGGATCGCCGCGCTCAAAGGGGCAGTAGCTCATCTGGGAGAGCGCGTCGTTCGCAACGACGAGGTAGTGGGTTCGATCCCCATCTGCTCCATCATCAGGGCCGCGGCGACAGTGCTGCGGCCCGCGGTGTTTCTTGGCGCGCCGCCCTGCATGCACTGCAATCCACTTGCCGCGGCGCAGGTGTGGAAGCGGAGCCCTTCTGGCTCCGCTCTGACCTCGGGGGTAGGCTCCGGCGCGTTCGCGACCTCTCAGCCCCGCAATGGTCTTCTCCTCCCACCTCTTTCTCTTTCTGTTCCTCCCAGCGTCACTGATCCTCTATTACCTGAGTCCGCGCTGGATGAAGTCCGCCACACTGACGGCGGTCAGTCTCGTCTTCTACGGCTGGTGGCGGCCTGATTTCATTCTGCTGATGCTGCTCACCGCAGGCATCGACTACGGCACAGGCATCCAGATCACGCGCGCCCGCGAGCGGGGAGGCCGCGGCAAGGCCTGGCTCCTCGTTTCGATGATTTCGAACCTCGGGCTGCTCGGGTACTTCAAGTACGCGAACTTCGGGATTGCGTCGTTCAACACGCTATTGGGAGCTGCGGGTGGTGAGCCCATTGCGTGGACCGAGGTGATCCTGCCGGTCGGGATTTCCTTCTACACGTTCCAGACGATGAGCTACACGATTGACATCTACTGGGACCGCGTCAAGAAGGCCGACAGCTTCATTGATTATCTCTGCTACGTGACCATGTTCCCTCAGCTCGTGGCCGGACCGATCGTCCGCTACATCACCGTCGAGGAGCAGCTCAGGAAGCGCACGCACACCAGCGAGAAGTTCTTCCAGGGCATCGTGGCCATGCAGACGGGGCTGGTCAAGAAGCTCTTGCTCGCCGACACGATCTCGCAGGTCGCGGACTCCGCCTTCGCCGCTTCCGATCTCACGCCGCTCGCGGCCTGGGTCGGCATCATCGCGTACGCGTTCCAGATCTACTTCGACTTCTCCGGGTACTCGGACATGGCCATCGGTCTTGGTCTCATGTTCGGATTCCGCTTCCCGATCAACTTCGACAGGCCCTACTGCTCGATTTCTGTCACCGACTTCTGGCGGCGCTGGCACATCTCGTTGTCCACGTGGCTGCGTGATTACCTCTATGTGCCGCTGGGTGGAAACAGGAAGGGTGCGCTCCGCACCTACATCAATCTGTTGCTCACCATGCTTTTGGGGGGCCTCTGGCATGGCGCCAACTGGACCTTCATTGCGTGGGGCGCCTATCAGGGCGTCTGGATGGTCATCGAGCGACTGGCTGGGAAAAAGGCCGTCTGGGCAGGCACGCCCATGCCATTGCAGATCGCGATCACTTTTGTTGTCACCTGCTGTGGCTGGGTCTTCTTCCGGGCGGCCAACCTCGACGCGGCCTTCGACTACCTGGGGACGATGTTCTCATTTGGCGAGTGGTCGCGCGGGCTGTCCGGCCTCGATGTGAGGCCGCTGCAGATCATGATCCTCCTGCTCTCCGGAGTCGTCCTCTGGGGACTTCCCTCCACACAGACCTTCTTGAGAAGGATCGCACCGGCCTACTCGCTCGCCATTCAACCACTGTTCATCCTGGCAATCCTGCATCTCTTCTATCAGCAAAATGTCCCATTCCTCTACTTCCAATTCTGAAGGGACCTGGGCCGGCTACCGCGAGGACGAACTCGTTCCGCGCAGTGAGGGCTCGTTTTCACCAGGCATCCGTCGGGTGACGGCGATCATCGTGTCGGTGATCTTCTTTGCTGTCGGATTCGGCGGCGGGATGCTGGATTTGTTCTTTCCGCAGCCACTCCCGAGTGTCATCGGTCGCGAGAAGGTGCAGCAGGACCGCGAGCGCAGTCTGGCGAATTTCAGCGATGGCAGTCTGGCGCGCCTCTTCGAGAAGGACTGCCGGCTGACCTCCACAGTGCGCAGCTTCAGCCTGCCCCTGTATGCGGGCGCGCTCTTCACTCTCTTTGGGGAGGCCGATCCCACGCAGGTGGTTGTCGGTGAGGACGGCTGGGTGTTCCAGCTTCAGCGGCTGTGCGCCAAGGATCTGCCCGAAGCGAAGCTGGCCGTCGCGCCCGCAACGATCATCTCTGCCCTGACGCGCAGGTTCGCGCTCGCGGGCACGAAGCTCGTCATCCTGCCCGTGCCGCGGAAGGAAGAGCTCTATCAGCAGCATCTCGCAGGGCGGCACTTCCCGATCCGCCCCGAGTTGTACGAAGCGCTCCTCGTGGCCTTGCGTGCGCGTGGTGTCATTGTCGTGGACACGGCGCGGGCGATTCGCGCTGCGGACGGTGGTCGCGAAAACATGTTCTACAAGACGGACAGTCACTGGAATCTGCCGGGCGCACTGGCCGCTGCCGAGGAATGTGCGCGGATTCTCGGCATTCAGAAACCGGTGGCCGAGCGCGCGACCATGGTCAAGACCCACGGGACGGCGTTGCTGTGCGGGGATCTGCTCAGGATGGCGGGTCTGTTCAGGCCCGATCGCTCGGGCTGTGCGTGGGCGCTGGAGGAGCACGCCAACGTCGGCTTTGTGAAGCGCTCGGACGGAGCGCCGAGCGCGTTGCTCGCGGCGCCAAAGATGGTCGATCACGCTCTGGCAGGCACGAGCTACTCATGGGTGGAGCAGGTCCTGCCACGGAGTCTCGCTCACGTGACGGATCTCGAATGGTACGCCGCAGTCTGGCCCGCGCTTGGTCCCGTCGAACCACTTCGGCGTTGCGTCCGCGAGATGGTCAAACAGCGTTTTCCGCGCCTGCTCGTCTGGGAGATCCCCGATTACGAGTTGTTCTGCGTGAATCCCGAGCTGCTGGGTATCGACGGCGTCTTTGCATTGTTGCCGTCAGCGAGGCTCAGTCCGCTGCTCCCGGCCGAAACCGACCTGGCGACTGTCTGGGCGAAGAAGGGCACACTGACGGTCGGGGCAACTCATGAGGTCGGCCGCACACCTCTGGCGACTTGGCTGCCGGAGAACCTGATCGTCTATCCCGGTGATGGTTCCGTCTCTCTGCGCCTGACAGGCGCGGTGAACGGCGCAGCGATCCGCGTCACAGCGGTCACGGACGGCGGGAGGTTCAGTGCGCTCTGGGAGGCGGGGCGCGCGGAGGTGATCCTGCCCCTCATTGCA
>SXUL01000111.1 GCA_005790545.1 Planctomycetia bacterium
ACGGCGACGTGCAGAGCGATTCGGTGGCACAGGGCTTCGGTTCGCTCGGTCTGATGACCAGCGTCCTCCTGACCCCGGACGGCACCACGATTGAGGCCGAGGCCGCACACGGCACGGTCACGCGTCACTACCGCGAGCATCAAGCCGGTCGCCCCACCTCCACCAATCCCATCGCCAGCATCTTCGCCTGGACGCAGGGCCTGAAGCACCGCGGCCGCAAGGACGGCACGCCGGATGTGGTGAAGTTCGCGGACACGCTTGAGGATGTCTGCGTGAAGACCGTGGAAGCCGGCGAGATGACGAAGGACCTCTCGTTGCTCATCTCGAAGTCGGCGCCGTGGCTGACCACGGAACAGTTCCTCGACGCCCTCGATCGCAATCTCGCCAAACGCCTCGGCTAGGATTTCTCTCGCGCCAGCGGCTTGCCGCGGCGGGAGAGATCCATGTCGGAAGTGCAACGTCGCCACTTTCTCGCCGCGGCCGGTTCGGCCGCGGCGGCGTCACTGTTGGGCAGTGCCAGCGTGAGCAGGAACACGCAGGACGCCGCTGCCTCCACGCCGTTGCGCCCCTTCCGGACCCGCTTCGCAGTGAACACCGAGATCTGGTGGGGCTCGCTCCCTTTCATGGAGCGCGTGCGGCGCACCCATGCCGCAGGTTTTCCCGCCATCGAGTTCTGGCCGTGGAAGGGGAAGCCACTCGACGAGCTTGGGGATTTCTGCACGACTTCTGGACTTGAAGTGGCGCAGTTCACCGCATGGGGCTTCTCGCCGGGGATGAATGAGCCGACACAGCACGACACCTTTGTGAAGGCCATTGAAGATGCACTCGCCGTGGCGCAGAAACTGAAGTGCCGCAAGATGACGGTGGTCGCAGGGAACGACATCAAGGGCAGGACTCCGCGCGAGATGCACGACGCCTGCATCGTCGCGCTCAAGCGCGCGGCGCCCTTGGCGGAATCCGCCAAGGTGATGCTCATCCTTGAGCCCATGAACATCCGTCAGGATCACAAAGGACACTGCCTCTACGGCAGCCCCGACGCACTGCGCATCTGCCGCGAGGTTGCCTCGCCGATGGTGAAGATCAACTGGGATTTCTATCACATGCAGATCAGCGAGGGCGATCTCTGCCGTCGTCTGAAGGAGGGCTTCGACCAGTTCGGCTACGGTCAGGTTGCGGACAACCCGGGACGCAACGAACCCGGTACTGGTGAGGTGCAGTTCGGACGTGTCTTCCGTGCGCTCGACGAACTCGGCTACCACGACTATGTCGGGCTCGAATGCTGGCCGAAGGATGGCGAAGACAAGGCCATCGAGCGCTTGCGCGCTGCTGATCAGTGGGACGCCTGACGCCTGATCGCGCGCTCGCGGTTGTTGCAGCTGCACTCGCGGTGAGCTGCTGTCTGGCCGCACTTCATGGCCAGTTGGACGGAGACTACGGCAGCGGTTTCTTCGGCAGCAATGGTGCCGCGTATTGCGGCCGCATCGTGACGAATCTCGTCGAATTCCCCGTGAGCGTCACACGCCTCGGGGCTCCGCTGTTCGTTCTGGAGGGAACGAGCAACAGCGAGCCGCTGGTGCTTCAGTACACCAACCACCCGCCGGGCTACTACGTCCTGCTTGCGGCGCTCGCAAAGCCCTTCGGTGCCACTCCATTGGTTCTGAAGTTGATTGCCGTGCTGTTCCATGTCGCCACGGCCCTTGGTCTCGCGCTTTTCTTTCTGCCTCTGCGGCCACACGCCGCGCTGGCGACAGGCGTGCTCGCAGCATCTCTCCCCGCAGCCTCGTTCTACGGCTTCATGTCCTCCGGCTTCGGCCCATCGACCTTTCTCACCGTGCTCGCTCTGCTCGCGTTCAGGCGCTGCACAACACAAACCAGCGCGGGTTGGCTGCTGCGCATCGCGCTCTTCGCGGCTGCCCTCATCGACTGGAACTCCATTCTGCTCATCCCCTGTGCGATCGGCGCGGCGTTGCTCACCCGTCGCCGGAAGGTGGCACTCGACTGCGCACTGGCGGGCGGAGCGGGATTGCTGCTCTTCCTGCTGCACACGCTCTGGGTCCTCGGGGGCTGGGAAGCCGTGTCGGCTGAAGTGACTCGACTCACACAGGGACCGCATCTCGCTGCCGGCTGGACCAGTCTGGATTGGTGGCACGCAATGGCAGCCCATTTCAGCGCTCTCTATGGAGTGCCCGCGTTGGCGCTCGCGGCCGTCGCCATCCCGTGGCGTTGCAAGCTCGCGCGCGCGGAGCTCCTCCTCGCCGCAGGGCCGGGTGTCCTGCTCGGCGTCGTCTTTTCCTCTCACGCATTGCAGCACGACTACTGGCTGCAGGCCCTGCTCCCCCTGCTGACGCTCTTGGCCGGAGGGATTCTCGGAGAGGGCCTCGCAGCAAGAACATCATGGCTGCGCTGGGCTGCAGTGGCGCTGTTGCTCAGCATGGCGCTGCACGGTTTCCTGCTCGCATCGAAGCGCCTCGGGACCGAACTCGCTGACGATGGAAGCAGAGATCTGGCGCGAGCGCTCGAATCCGTCACGCAGTGCGGGGATGTGGTCCTGCTCCCTCAGAAGCACATGGAGGGCGTTGCTGCTCACACGTCGCGCCAGATCCTGACGGGTTTCTCTTCACTCGCTCTGGTGCAGATCGCGTGCGACCCGACGGGAGAGATCATTCCGCGGCTGGGCCGGCAACGCTTGGTGCTGGTCCTCCCCGCAAACTGGCCGGACCATGAGTTCGTCGCTGCGCTTGAGACTCTCTCCCCCGGACGCACTGCGGGCCCGGTGGTTGTGCACGACTTGAGTGCGCGGCGCTAGCGCAGGTCCTTCACCGCGAGGTTCCTGAACTCCACAGCGTCGCCGTGGCCACCGAAACCGATGTGGCCCTCCGTGAGCGCGAGGCCCGGATGCGCTTCGGCGTGCAATGGCTTCTCCACATCCGCATCCAGAATCACGGTGCCGTTGAGCGTGACCGTGAGGTGCTTGCCTTTGAGCGTGATGCACTCGTGGTTCCACGTGCCCGTCGGCCGGAGGAAGCCACGCGCCGCTGGCACGATGCCGTAGGCGGAACCGTGAAACTGCCACGGCTTCAATTCCGCATACTTCGGATGTCCATCATCCAGCACTTGGCACTCACAGAAGCCCGCGTACGCACCATCGCCGCTCCCGGGGTAGCGCAGCAACACACCGTTGTTCCCGCCGGGTGGCAGACGGAAATCGAAGCGGAACGAGAAATCTGCGTGGCGGCTCTTCGTGAAGAGGTTGCCGCCCTTGCCTGCCTGCCAACGGAGGACGCCGTTCGTGACGCTGCACGCATCGCGCGCGCCGTCGAAGGCCGCGAGAGATGCATCCAGCGGGATCTCGGTGAATCCTGCACCCTCTGCCGCCCGCAGCCACTGGTCCGCTTCCTCGTTGCTCACATCGCGCGCCCGCAGATGCCTGAAGCGGATCTCGCCGCCATGGGTCTGGAGTTGCAGCGGGCCCTCGCGCGGGAATGGCAGTTGCGGCGCGAAGTAGTTCTCCATGGCGACGCCATCGACAGTGAGCTCTTCATTCAGCCAGACCCATGTGAGCGCGCCCGCCTGACGGATCTTCAAGCGGTTCCACTCACCGAAGGGTCGGTCCGCTTTGACGAGGGGATCACGCGAATGGCGTTTGTTGTTCCACAGCCCGCCACTGCCCTTGTCTGCGCCGATGTGCCACTTCCCGCCAGCCTCGGTGGTGTCCCAGATCTGCACCTGAGGATGAGCACGCAGATAGATACCGCTGTCCGCCAGCGCGACCGTGCGGTACTCGAATTCGTACTCCGCATCAGCGAACGAGCGCTGCGTCGTGAGGTACGCACCTTCTCCATCGTTCACGACATCCGTGCCCTCCATGCGCCAGTGAAGCGCGGCCTCCGCGTTCCAGGCCGTCTGCTTCTCCGCGAGCGCCGTCTTGGCGAGTGCGGCCTCCTCCACGGGATCGAAATGCGGGCGGCCACGCCATGCACCGAGGCCGCAATCGCCCGGCAGCGACGGCTCCGTGCTGCAGGCAGCGAGGCCGATCAAGCTGAGCAAACCGAAGGAACGAGGGCTGATCATGCGGTGCGTCTCCCTGCGCAACATACCCGAGGGCACTGCTACTCTGCCCCCTCATGCGCTGCGCAGTGCTTTGCCTGATGCTCCTCGCCGTCGCCACATCCTGCGAAGACGAACACGAACCCACAGAGACACCGCCACCACGCATCTGGCCGTTGGCGGCCTCCGCTCTGCCCCTGCCGACTCTTCCGACGAGCTTCCCCGCGACTGGGCCCGCAGCCCCGCGTCGCATCGTGAGCCTCACTCCCAGCGCAACGGAGTTGATCGCGGTGCTCGGCTTCGAAGACCGCCTCGTCGGGCGCTCGCGCTGGTGCGACGTGCCCGCAAGTGTGCAACAACTCCCGGACCTCGGCGGGCTCGAGGACTTTCAAGCGGAGCGCATCGCCGACCTTCGCCCTGATCTCGTGGTGCTGTTCGACATGCTGCCGGACCTGCGCCGTGTGCTGGAGACAGACTTCGGCATCCGCTGCTGCAGTCATCGCGCCGAGAGAGAAGCGGATGTGTTTGAAGGCCTGCGCGCCGTGGCCAAGGCCCTCGACGCGGAGGCTCGCGGTGAAGCCCTCATTCGCGCGATCCAGACGGGCCTCGATGCGCTGACGCAACGGGAAGCCCGCGCCGACCCACCGCGCGTGCTGGTCATGCTCGATCGCAACCCGCCCTTCGTCGCCTGTCCGGGAAGCTTCGTGGATCTGCTCCTCCGCGCCGCTGGCGGTGTGAACGCCGTCATGCAACCGCCGCTCCCGCGCCCATGGTGCCAGTTGCATGCAGAGGCCATGCTCGACCTCGCTCCGGATGTGATCCTCGATCTCTCCATTGGCGAGAACCCTGCGGCTGCCCTCGCCGCGGGCGAGGCCTTCTGGCGCCGCTTCCCGCAACTGCCCGCGGTGAAGAACGGCCGCGTTCATCTGCTCGAAGCACCGGTACTCGTGCGCCCCGGCCCACGCATGGTGGCCGCAGCGGAACTGCTCGCACGCATCATCAAGACGCGCTGAATCAATGCGTGCCGCGCCGTTTGGCTCGCGCCGTCGGCTCGGCCGTCCATGGATCGTCCGGCCAGCTGTGACGCGGATAGCGGCCGCGCAGATCTTTCCTCACCTGCGGATAGGTGTTGTTCCAGAAACTCTTCAGATCCTGCGTCACCTGCACCACCTGATGATTCGGAGAGAGGAGATGCAAGAGGACTCGCACCCGCCCGCCCGCGATGGTGGGCGTGTCCGGTTCACCGAACAACTCCTGCAAGCGCACCGCGAGAATCGGGAGCTTGCCTTCTTCGTAGAGAATTCGGCGCGTACTGCCGCTTGGCAGCGCCAGCGACTCCGGCACCAGATCCATGCAGCGACGCAACTCCGCTGCGCCAAGGAGCGCCGACAACACATCGTGGAAGGAAATTGCCGCCACGTCCTTCATGCTGCGACAGGAATCCAGCCATGCGTCGGCCGCCGTGACGAGCGCGGCTGCGTCGAGGACCGGCAACTCGAGCTCCGCTCGCCACTCGCGGAGGCAATGGATGCGCGTGAGCAGGGCGAGTTCATCCTCCCCGCGCCCAGCAAGAAACAGCGCCGGCTCTGCTTGCAAGGCGGCGCGCAGAGCCTCGCTCTCGGCTGCGGGATCGTGGACGGCTGCCACCACTTCATCGAGCACGAGGTCCTCGAACATCCTCCGTTGGCGCTGCATCACGCGCCCGCGGTCGGGATCGAAAGCCGATTCCTTCTCCTCGTGCAATGCTCCGCGAATGTCGGAGAGCCATGCAGGCTCGACCGCACTGGCCATGCGCACTTGGATGCGCGTATTCTCGCCGCGCCGTCCGAGGTCCGCGTCGAGCACGAGAAACAGTTCCGCATCGCGCACGACGGAGCGCGATGAGAGTTGCACCCCGCGGCCGCCGACCATGGCTCCCTCGCTGCGGCCGACATCCTTCCTGCGCGCCAACCGATCAGGGAATGCGAACAGCAATGCGCGCAGCAACGCCTCTTCCGTCGCGGCATCGAGTGCTCTGCGTGCGCCGGCAGCAGACAATCCTGCAGCAGCCGCGAACTGTTCCGCGGCTTTGAGCACGCCATCCACGGCCGCGCGATCGAGCATGGATCCGCCACGCCTGAGGAGATCGAGGCGCAGCAGGAGATCACTCGGACCGGTGGCCTCCTGTTCGAGGCTGGCTGCATCGGCGCCGCGCACAATGTCCCGCTCGGAAAGCAGCGCCGCGAGCAGCGCCCCTTCAGGGCCGACGCCGGCAGCCTCGGCGGCGAGAAGCAGACGCGCAATGCGGGGACTCGCAGGAATGCGGAGCATCCGTTCACCGAGCGGGGTGATGCAGCCCTTGTTCACCGCGCCTGAGCGCTCCAGAAACTGGTCCGCGCTCGCGAGCATCTCCGTGGGCGGAGCTTCGAACCAGCGGAAGGCCGCGAGGTCTCTCTCTCCGAAGGCATGCAGTTCGAGGGCCGTGCGCGCGAGCTCGACGCGCCGGATCTCCGGAGCCTCGAACTCCGGCATGGCAGCTTCTTCGGCCCGGGTCCACAGACGCCAGACGCGACCTGCCGCCACGCGCCCCGCGCGGCCAGCGCGCTGGGTCGCTGAAGCGCGGCTGATGGGCTTCAGTTCCAAGCGGTCGAGCCCGTGGTCCGCATCATGAATGAGCACTCGCGCGAGCCCGCTGTCCACCACCGCGCGCACTCCGGGAATGGTGAGTGATGTTTCTGCGATGTTCGTGGCGAGGATGATCTTCCGGCGCTCGCCTGTACTGAGAGCGCGATCTTGATCTTCCGCACGCAGCTCCCCGTGAAGCGGTAGCACCTCGGCTTCGTTCACATCACGCAGCATTTCCTGCACACGGCGGATCTCGCCCGCACCGGGGAGAAACACCAGCACATCACCCGTCGAGTCCTTGAAGGCTCGGCGCGTCGCCAGCGCGACCCGCTGCGGCAACGGACTCTGGTCCCGCGCTTCGGCATGGATGATCTCCAGCGGAAAGACGCGCCCCGGTACGCGCACGATGGGCACAGCACCGAGAAACTCCGCCACGGGCTCCGCTGTGAGCGTTGCGGACATGACCACCACGCGGAGATCCGGACGAATGGTCGTTTGCACTTCCCGCAACAACGCCAGTGCGACGTCAGCGTGCAGGCTGCGCTCATGAAACTCATCCAGCACCACGCAGCCGACACCTTCGAGTGAAGGATCGTCGAGCAGTCGCCGCGTGAGGATGCCCTCGGTGATGAAGAGCAGGCGAGTCAGCGCCGAGGAACGGTTCTCGAAACGCACTTGCCAACCGACTTCCGCACCAGCCGCGCTTCTCCGCTCCGCCGCCACACGCCGTGCTGCGGCACGTGCTGCCACACGCCGAGGCTGCAGCACGACCACGCTGCCGGTCCCCGCCAACCCCGCATCGAGAATCGCCGCAGGAACGCGGGTGGTTTTCCCGGCGCCCGGTTCCGCCGTGATGACGAGCCCCCCCGCCTTCCGCAACGAGGCCGTGATCGCCGGCAGGAATGCATCAATGGGGAGCGTTTCCACGGCCAAGAGCTTTGCCGTGAGCGGCCGTCGCATCAAGTGCCGCCTGCGCAGCGCTCAGGGTCCAGCCGAGCGAAGCCTGCGAGTGCATCCGAGCGGTTCCGGGATGCGGGATCACCCCCAACGGAGCAGGCGGCAGTAGGATTGCGACATGCGCAACAGCCTCTACCTCCTCGTCTGCATGTCTGCCGTGCTTCTGGCTCAATCAGGTGAACACCCGGTGTCGCCATCCCCGGCCAAGCTCAAGCCACTGCACTGGATGATCGGCCAGTGGAAGGGCGAAGGCACGTGCATGGGGCAGCCCTACAAAGAGGAGTTCACGGTTGGCCTGGTTTATGAAGGCCACTTTCTGCGCGCGGAATCAAAGACATGGATGGCCGGGAAGCTGGTATGGACCGGCATCGGCATGACCGGCTACGACCTCGACAAGGACCAACTCACGACCTTCGTGTTCGGGATGGATGGCGGCATCGGCCGGGCCACCTTCAAGCAAGGCGAGAATGAGAACATCTGGATACTCGAAGGGTCCACCAGCGGCATCTCACCCTTCAAGAAGTATGTCGAGACGCTGACACGCAAGAGCGATGACGAGTTCAGCCTCTCGCTCCGCTGCACGGAAGGCCTGACCAACGCCGACATGAAGTGTCGCTTCCAGCGCGTGAAGGCGGAGGTTTCGCCGGCCAAAGGCCCCGGCCCCGCGAAGACATCACTTCCGCAGGACCCTGCTCCCGCGAAGGAAGCTGCACCCAGTGCTCCTGCTCCGGCCCGAGAGCCTGCAGCGCAGGACAAGGCGCCTGCCAAGCCGCTCACGTCAACGGCCCCGTCGCCTGCGAAGACTCCGGCGGCACTGGAGCCCGCAGCAGCAGCGCCGCTCGGGGATATCATCCTCCCGCGTGTCTCGGCCCGCTGACGCCTCGCTTTCATCACTGCGCATCCTGCATGTGGTGCCGTGCCTCGGGCATGGCGGACTCGAACTGGCACTGGCGCGGCTTTCTCGGCGCCTCGCCGACCACGGCGCTGTTCAGTGCGTCGCCGCGATGACGGGTGAGCTGATCATCGCGGATCGCTTCGCTCCGGAAATCCGGCTCCACTCCCTTCGCGGCAAACCCAACGAATGGGCATTGCCCGGACGACTGCGGCAACTCCTGCGTGAGTTCCGGCCCGATGTCGTTCATGCGCGCAACTGGGGCGCATGGCCGGACACCGTGCGCGCTCGCTGGCGGAGCGGCATCCGTGCGCCGCTGATCTTCTCATTTCACGGCACCACCGAGCCGGCACCCATGCCATGGCGACGGCGCATGGCCTTCCGTCTCCTCGCGCGCTTCACGGATGAGGTCTTCACCGTCTCCGAGGCCGCCCGAGAGCGGTTGATTGAAGAAGTGGGCCTGCCACGCCAGCGCGTGGGTCTCATTTCCAATGGCATCGTGCTTGAGGACTATGTGCGCCCCAAGGCAGAGTCGCCGCGCTTCGTGGTGGGCACCGTCGGGAACCTCAATCCCATCAAGAATCACGCGCTGCTGCTCCGCGCGGTGAAGGCGCTGGTCGAACGTGGTGTGGATGCAGAACTGCGCATCGCCGGTGAAGGCAGCGAGCGGGCGCGACTCGAACAGCTCGCCCGGGAACTCGATCTCGGTGCGCGCGTGCAGCTCGCAGGCCTCGACCACGATGTGCCCGCATTCCTCGCGGGCCTTTCCGTGTTCGTGCTCTGTTCGCGCCTTGAAGCACACCCCAACTCGCTCATCGAAGCCATGGCTGCGGGCAGGCCTTGCGTTGGCACTGCAGTCGGCGGGATCCCCGAAGTCCTCCTGCATGGCAAGGCTGGTCACTTGGTGCCCTCCGACAATGTCAGCGCACTTGCTGACGCTCTCCAGCGCGTTGCAGCGGATCCCTCAGCCGCAGCGCTCATGGCCGCGCGCGCGCGCGAACACTGCGCCGCCACCTACAGTCTCGATGCGATGGTGACTGCCTACATCCAGCTCTACCGCCGCGTGGCCGGGCCGCTGCCGACACTTGCGCGTTCACCTTGACGCGCACCGGCACTCAGCGCGACAGACGCAAGACATCCCGTACGACGCGGAAGCCGGTGTGCATGAGGCCGGTATCGGGAGTGGATTTCATGCGCGCGCTGGTGCGGAAGCCGTGGCAGACGGCCGGGTGACAGAGGAAGGAGCCGCCACGGAGCACGCGCTTCGCGACGCCCGGTTCGTCCGGATCACGGGATGTCAGCGGGCCACCGCGGTCCTCCGCGAGGCCGGGCGTGTGGGCGAGTTGCTGAAGCGCATCGTGTCGGTACCAGTCCGCGCACCATTCCCATATGTTGCCGAGCAGGTCGTGCAAGCCATAGCCGTTGGCAGCGAATTGAGCAACGGGCGCGAGACCTCTGAATCCGTCCTCGCCGCTGTCGCTGACGGGGAAGTCGCCCTGGAAGGAGTTGCAGTTCCAGTGGCCATCTGCGCCATTCTGAGCCGCGCCCCATGAGTAGCGCTGTTGCACAAGCCCGCCCCGCGCGGCCCACTCGAACTCCGCTTCCGTGGGGAGTCTTCCTCCGGCCCAACGCGCGAAGGCCATGGCATCGTCCCACGAGACCTGCACAACGGGGTCTTCCGCGTGACCCTCGATACTCGAATCCGGCCCGCGCGGCTGGCGCCAGTTCGCACCGGGCGTCCAATTCCACCCGTCGCCGAGTCTGAAGACCAGCGCTCCCGGGACCAGTTGGTCCGCGTCCGGCTGCGGGCTGCCGGCAGGCAATGCAGTCATGAGCACGAGAAGATCGGGCGCCTTCTCTGCCGTGGTGATGTAGCCAGTGGCCGCAACGAAACACGAGAACTGTCGGTTGCTGACTTCCGTGCGCTGCATCAGGAAAGGCCGCACACGCACCGGCACCACGGGGAGCTCATCCGGGAATGTGTCCTCAGCGCCCATGAACAGGATTCCGCCCGGAACACGGACGAACTCTTCCTCGGCCAGTCGCGTTGCTGCATGCCCACCTGCATGGCTGCAGGCGGCAGCGCTGAGGGCCATGAGCATGAGCCACTTCGTCACGCGCCCATGGTAGAGCGGCCGCTCCGCACGGGCCACCGCTTCGCCTAGACTCGCGACATGCTTCGGAGTCTCCTGCTCTTCATTTTTCTGCTGCTGCCGTCGGTTGCTCAAGAAGCCTCGCGCCCCAACATCATCATGGTGATGGCCGACGATCTCGGCAGCGCGGAACTCGGCTGCACCGGCTCGCAGGTCATCAAGACACCGCACATCGACGCGCTCCGCGCGGAAGGCCTGCTCTTCACGCGCGCTTATGCAGGAGCTCCCGTCTGCGCACCCAGCCGCTGCGTGCTGCTCACGGGCCGCGATCTCCTGCACGCACAGATCCGCGACAACGCGGAACTCGCCAACCCCGAACCCGGGAGTTTCGGCGGGCAACCAGCACTTGCACGTGGAACGCGCACGCTCGCCACGTTGCTGAAGGATGCGGGCTATCGCACAGGCTGTTTCGGCAAGTGGGGTCTGGGCGGTGCCAGTGCGGAGAGCATGGAAGGGCATCCGCTCGCGCAGGGCTTCGAGCGCTTCTTCGGTTACCTCTGCCAGCGCAACGCCCACAGTTACTTTCCGCAGTATCTCGAGGACGACATGGGGCACATGAAGCTCGCAGGCAACATGCGCACGCACGGCAATGTGTGGGCGCCGGACCTCATCACCGCGCAGGCGCTCGAGTGGCTCGCCCGTGACAAGGATCGCCCGTACTTCCTCTACTTCCCGTCGATCATTCCGCATCTCGCTCTGCAGGCTCCGAACGCATTGGTGGATGCCATCCCGCCCATCGAAGGCGATGTCCCGTGGACGGGCAAGAGCTACCAGCCCTGCGCACGGCCGCGCGCGACCTACGTCGCCATGGTGCAGCGCCTCGACCACCATGTCGGTGAACTGGTGGCCGCAGTGCGCGCGCGCGGCGAACTGAAACGCACACTCTTCATCATCACCAGCGACAACGGCGCAACATGGAGCCTCGGTGGCTACGACGCAGCGTGGTTCCGCGGCAATGGAACACTCCGTGGACACAAAGGGCAGGTTTTCGAAGGCGGGCTGCGCGTGCCTCTGATCGCGAGTTGGGCCGGCGTCACGCCACGCAACGCGAGCAGTGACTATCCCGTGGCCCATGTGGACTGGATGCCGACACTCGCAGGGCTGCTCGGTGTTTCAGCGCAGTTCGCGAGCGAAGGCGAGGATCTGAGCACGATCATCCGAGGCAAGAAGCTCGACCGTCCACGGCGCGGCATCGCCTTCGAGTTTCCGCAGGGGGACGGCGCTGAAGCGGTCGTGCTCGGGCACTGGAAAGCCGTGCGCCTCGGCGGTCGCAAGAACCCTGCCGCGAAGCTGCAGCTCTATGATCTGCACGCCGACCCTGCTGAGACAACCGATCGAGCGCACGAGCACCCGGAACTGGTGGACTCAATGCAGAAGATCCTGAGGGACAGGATTCCGAGTTCCCGCCCCGGGTGGGAGTTTCCGAAGGAGCACCGATGAACTACGGCATCGCAATCGCTTGCGTGGTCCTCGCCGGCCTCGCGCCCGCGCAGGAACAACTCGCCAAGGTGAGTTTCGTCTGCGATCAGCGTGTGGAGTTTCTCACAGCGCTCGCTCGCACGGCGGGCTTCCCCGAATTCGCGCAGAAGGGCGAGCCCTCGCCGTATCAGCGGGCCGTGGACGAGTGGCTCGCTCCTCATCGTACGCACGAAGCCGTGAAGCGACTGCAGGGTCTCAGGCGCGAGCACGGCACGGGCTACGACGCTCTCGCTTCTCTTGCGCTGCATCTCACCTCGGCACCGGCCTTTGCTGAGTTGGCTCCATTCGACACAGCACCCGAGCGCCTCGACGCACGCTGGAAGCCCGCTCCCACGCGCCATTTTCTGGAAGCCCTGCGGAGCCTCTGGAAGGATGCCGATGGCGCGAAGTTTTTCGCAAGCCAGGTTGGTGTGCTCGCGGCCGCGGAGAAGAGCCTCTCCGCGCGCCTTGCCAACTGCAACGCCCCCGCGTGGCTGAAGAGCTACTGCGGCAGCAACGCCACGGTCCCGTGTCGCGTCATCGCAGGATTGCTCTGCGGCACGATGAACTATGGCTGCGGTGTGCGTATCAAGGACTTCGAAGAACTGAATCCGGTGCTCGGTTGCGAGAGCTTCGATGCGGAGGGGACGCCTCTCTTTTCCGGTGCAGCCGTGCCGCTCTATGTGCACGAGCTCGCCCACTCCTTTGTCAACCCGCTGGTGGATGATTGCTGGTCAAGTCTCGAAGGAACGGCCGAGAAGCTCTTCGCCGAAAGCGCACCCGCTCTCCGTGCACAGGCCTACACCACGCCCCGTGTCACCATGTGTGAAACGCTGGTGCGGATGCTCGTCTTGCGCTGGATGGCGGAGAACGACCCCCGCGGCGCCGCCGTGCAACTCGACGAGGATGCCAGCCGCGGCTTCGTCTGGCTGCGCGAGTGCGTGGGTGCGTTCGACGCATACGAACGAGGACGCGCCACATGGCCGACGCTGAAAGCGTTCATGCCGCGCATCTCGGCAGTTCTCGCAAGAGAAGCCGAGCGCCTCACTGTGCTCAGTGCCGCGGCACCGAAGCTCGTGCGCATTCATCCTGCCAGCGGCACTTCAGACGTGGACTCCTCCCTTGACACCCTCACCATCGAGTTCGACCGGCCCATGCAAGGCGCCAGCTACTCCATCGTGGGCAGCCGCACCGATGCACCTGCGATCAACGGCGCGCCGCTCCTGAGCGAGGACGGGCGCACCTTCAAATTCCCCATGCGTCTCGCGCCCGGCAAGCAGTACAGCTTCGGCCTGAACAGCCCCAAGAGCACCGGCTTCCGCTCCGCGGATGGTGCACCACTCAAGCCCCTCACGATCCGCTTCAAGACCAAGGCCTGAAGTGCTGGCATCGATGCAGGCAGAGCGGATAGGCTCGTGCTTGGAACATCCCCACGAGGGGTTCAACATGCGCGCTCTGGCTCTGCTTGCGATCGTCGCTCACATCCTCGCCGCTCAACGGGTGCTCAGCACCGTCGCTGGAACAAGTTCCAACGAGGCTCATGGCCGATTCATCTGCTGCATCGGCGATGTGGACGGCGATGGCCGGAGCGATTTCGTCCTGGGCTCGCCGAACACGCCCAGTGCCACCGGTGTATCCGGACTCGGCAGTGTGATGGTGCGCAGCGGATGGACGGGCACGCTTCTCGGTTACCGACTCGGCCCGCAAAACCTCGCCCAACTCGGATCTGCGGTCGTGCCCGCTGGTGATGCCAACTTCGACGGCATCCCGGATTTCGCTGCCGGTCAACCAGCCTTCGGTCCACCCAGTCCGATTCCCACGCCCAATGTCTCCGCGCTGCTCATCCTCAGCGGCAACGGCGCCACCGTCATCCGCACGCTGCCCGCGCCGGTCGGCTCCAGCGATTTCGCCTCGGCCGTCGCCAACATGGGCGACCGCACGGGAGACGGCGTGGATGACTTCATCGTCGGATCGCGCGGCAGCAATCAGGTCTTCCTCATCAATGGCTTCTCCGGTGCCACCCTCGCCACCATCAACGGCACGACGGGCACGCGCTTCGGATGCAGCGTCGCGGCTCTTGCCGACCTCACAGGCGACGGCATCGGTGAAGTGGCTGTGGGTGCGAACCTCGCCAACAGCCCGACGGTCACTTCCGCGGGCAGTGTGTTCATCCATGATGGCGCGACGCAGGCGCTGCTCCGCACGCACCACGGCGTCTTCGCGCAAGACTATTTTGGAGCGACCCTCGCCTCACTGCCCGACGTGAACGGCGACGGTGTGGGCGACTACGCTTTCGGCTCTCCATCCGCAGATCTCAATGCCGCTGTGAACGTGGGAGTGGTGGAAGTGCATTCGGGCGCCACAGGGCAGCCGCTCTGGGTGCGCTACGGCACGCAGAGCTACACCTCGGCCACCGTCACCAACATCGGTGAGGGGCTCGGCTACGCCATCGCGAGCGTGGGCGACGTGAATCTCGACGGCATCGCGGACCTCGGCGTCGGCGCGCTCGGCTGGAACGAACCGGGCCTCGAGGATTGCGGCCGGATACTGGTGCTCTCGGGCAGCAACGGCGCAGAGTTGGGCGCTCTCGTGGGCACAGTCGCGGAAGACGGCGTGGGCAGCGGCGCATCCGCACTGGGAGACCTCGATCTCGACGGCTTCCCGGAAGTGCTCGTGGGCACACGAGGCCACGACACATCCACGCTCACGAATGTCGGCCGTGTGGATGCCGTGGCCTTCGGCCCCTTCCTCGGCGCATGCGCCGCCGGCGGCAACTCCGTCGTCTTTCTGGATGTGAATGGTTCGACCGGCGGACCGGCGCGGCGCGTGGATATCCCGATGGCGAGTCCCATCACCATCTCGATGACGAACCTCTCCATGTCTCCCCTGCCCGCGCATTTCGTGCTCGCGGCGAAGGTGGGCCTGCCCACCGCCGCGGATGTGTTCCCGCTGGCGGGAGTCGGCAGCATGTGCTTCCCGCCGGCGCTGTTCGCTCAGTGGGACCCGACGCTCTTCATCCTGGCGAGTTCGATTCCCGGAGTCGGCGAGCTCATCCCTGCGACGAGCGCGTCGTGGAACATCTCGATCCCTCCGCTCGGCTTCGCACTGCCAGTGGCGCTGCAACCGGTGGTGCTCTTCACTCCGGCAACGGCGTTCGTCGCCAACGCCGTGCTCGTGCAGACGTACTGAGCGTCCTCAGTCGACGTCGGGTTCCGCACGCTCAAGAACGAGACTCGCCCGGCGCACGCCGGGCAGCATGCGCGCAGCGTCCATGAGCGCGGTGATGCGCCCCGCCTCGAGTTGGACTGCATAGACAAGGCGCCCGCCGCCATCGCTGCCACTGCGCGCTTCCACCAGAGCGAATGCGTCGGTGCGCGCTCGCAACACAGCCTCCACGGCGGCCATGTCGGCATGGGCTCCATCGAAGCGGATCTCAAGGGTCGGGCCGCCACTGGTCACTGCGTTCTTGCCGCGCCCGGACGCCCACGTCACCCCGAGGCTCACAGCGGCGACGACCGCCGTGGCAGGCACCGCGTGCACAGGCTCCATGCGTGCCGCCGCGATGCCCGCGGCCACCGCAAAGATCACGAACGCCGCGTCGCGGAAATCGCGCACGGCAGTCCGGAAGCGCACGATGGCCAGCGTGCCGACCAGAGTGAAGGCCGTGGCAGCACTCGAACCCACCGAGAGCGTCACGAAGCTGATCAGGACCGCGAGCAGGATGAGCGTCGAGCCGAGGCCCGGAGTGCGCAGACGCCGGCGCGTGCTGTACCACCAGCAGCCTGTGACCATGAGACCGAGGGCTGTTGCGAGCGCCACGCGTTGCAGGACCTCGATCAGCCCGAACACAATCGCGGCACCATCCAGCAAGGGGATGTCCTGCATCGAAACCGCGAGCGTCATGGGCGGGAGCATATCAGCGGCTGCTCTGTGGATTTCACTTGTCCGGAGTCGGTGTCGACGGCGGCGGAGCGGTTGCCGGATCCTTCGGGGTCCACCGCAGCAGGAACTCCCGCCGACTCTTCGCGAACGCGTTGAGCGACGTGCGCGGGCGCATGCGCGGCCCCGCAGCCTCGGATGGTGCGACGCTCGAAGCGCCCATGGGAGCTGTGAGCGCCTGGAACCCGGCGAGATCACTGAGACCGCGCGTCTCCACGGCGATGCGATTCTCGATGAGCTTCCGCAACTCCGCGATGCGCGCCGCAAAGGCCTCTGGTTCGAGGGCGCTGGTCGCGAGTTCCTTCACATGCGCGAGGTACTTCTCGCGCAGCGTGGGGACCTTCAGCAAACGCGAGCGCAGCGGTTTGCCCGTGTCCTCAAGTGCGACCAGAGGGTCCAGTGTGGGTCCGCCGCCGGGGCCGCCCCCCGGCCCGAAGCCACCGGGGCTACGCCGTCCGCTGCCTTCGCCGCCCGCGGCATCGCCCGTTGGACGGGCTGTGGTTCCTTCCTCGCGCGGCCTGCCTTGAGGTCCGCCGGTGGGTCCGCCCGCTGGCCCGCCACGCGGTCCTCCGCCACCGCCACTGCTGAACGCCTCGTTCATGTCGTGCGGGATGATGTGAAACACTCCTTTGCCGTCGCGCCAGATGCTGTAGTCGCTGGCACGGGTCCAATAGCCGTCGCTGTTCGACAGCACGACATCGAGAGCGAGGAACCAGAGCACTCCCTCGATATCGAGCATGGGCTTCAGCTTTGCTTCGAGTTCTTCGAGCGGCGTCTTGTCGAGCACGCGACAGAGTTCGCGCAATGCCACCCAGTCTTCTTCACGATCCTTGCTGCGAATCTGATAGCGCTGCTTGTAGGGGGCAAGGTCTTCACCCTTGAAGGACAGCCCGCTGTCTCCGCCGGGCCGCCCCTTCACCTTCCAGCGCGCGCCGTCCCTGTTGCCGAAACGCTCCTGCAAGAAGTCCGTGTTGAACTGCTCCACGCTGCAGAAGATGCCCCAGCTCTCGCCGTTGACCACCACCTCCACGAGATTCGCGCGCGGCGCTGGCATGTGAACACGCGCGATCTCGCTGTAAAGCACCGTGGACATACGCGACGGATCGCCGTTGCAATTGAGGAGGTTGAGCGTGCGCACGCCTCCTAGACGTTGGTCCTTCTTGAGGAAGTCGAGGCTGACGTTCATGGACTTGGCGCGGCCCTCGCCCGCGCCCATGTAGCTCGAAGCGCCACGGAAGCCGACGCCAACACTCTCAAATGCCTTGCCGTCCACAGTGAGCTTCGCAGGCACCTCCACATCGGTGCCGTAGAAGGTCATCAACTCCTTCTCCCAGTCCGCCGCCTTGAACTCGAAAAAGAGCGTCCGGAGTACCGAGGTGTCGAAGAGCTCCTTGTCCGGATGCTCGGCCACCTTCTCCGGTTTGAGGAGGGGCCCGGCCTTCGGGCTGGCGCCACCACGGCCACCTCCGCCGGGACCGCCACGCTCTCGGCGCGGCTCCTTTTCGAGAGCCTCGCGGGCGCGGCTGCGTTCCACTTCCTCAAGACGGCCATTGCCGTTCTTGTCGTAGTCCTTCACCACTTCCCGATCCACAGTGGGCGGACCGAACCCCATGCCACCGCGACCAGGTCCACGCCCCCCCGCTACTTCGGGAACGGGTGGGTCCTGTGCAATCAGAGGCAGGAAGGACACGCAGACGAGGATCGCAACAAGACGCATAGAGGCTCCTTGGGGACAGCGCGGCGGCTCGACCAGCGTCAACGCTCGGCGCGACCAAACGTTGCGGAGGATCAGCGGCAGCGTCGCGCCTTCAAGCTGGCATCAGCACACGCCCCAGCCCAGCCCGGGCAACCGAAAGCACACTTCCCACTGGCACGCGGGTGCGTCGCTGGTGTAGGCTTCCCGGCGGTGCAATGAGGTTTGCCTCATATGAATGACAGCTACCAGTGGATCTGGCTCGTTCTCGGTGTTCTCGTGTTGCATTTCTTCTGCACGAGGTTGGCTGCAGCGCCGCCACCGCCAAAGTATGGACCGCAAGGCCCGCCACGCGGCACGCCACGCGATGCGAACGGAAAGCCGGAAGATGACGATTGGGGCGTGACGCGGGACTTCGGGCTCGGCGGCTCCGACATTCGGCGCTGATACCGGCGCTGCTCAGCCTTTGCCGCGCTTGTCGAAGGGTACGCGGCTTTCCAGCCATGCGGCGATTTCGGGGTGCTGCGCCGCGCCCTCGCGCCGCGCCCAATCGAACATGTTCTCAACGCGCTCGGACGCAATCTGTACCACAAGGCCATTGGGCTTGGGGAACCTCGATTGCAGAGCCGGACTTGCGCGCCACTCCTTCAGCACACACTCAGGCAAGAGCGAGTCGTCACCGTTGGGCTGTTTGCAACCGATGTATGTCGTGGCTGCAGCGATGCGCATGGCATCTTTCGGGTCGAAGCGATGGTCTGCATCATCGAGCGGCAGGCTCTGCAGGATTCCAAGCGTCTCGATGATCTTGGCGTCGCCCTCCGTCTTCGGGTGAAAGAGACGAAAAAACTCACCGAGCACCGCCTTGATGGCGTAGGAAGGCATCTGCCACGGCGCCGCGAAGCACGCGAGTTCCGTGAACTTCGTGAAGAGGCGCTTCATCCCCTCGCCGGAGGCGTTGAAGTAGACCGCGGGATAACCATGGAACGGGAAGACGAAGTTGCAATCGGCGATGACGAAGCCACCCGGCTTCAGGATGCGCCAGATTTCTTCAGCCGCCCGCCAAGGTGTGTGCAGGTGTTCGAATACGGCGGAGGCGTAGACAAGGCTGAAGCTCTCGTCCTTGAACGGAAGGTCGTGCGCATCCATCACCACATCCACATGCGGCGTGAGCACGACGTCCGCGCGCACGACGTGCGGCAGATCGAGCGCGCGATTCCCTGACCCAAGATCGAGGATCAGTGCATCCGATGGCAGCGAATCAAACATGAACTGCAGTGTGGGCTCGTAGGCGTTCCACACGTTGAGTTCGCCTTCGTGCTCGACTTTCTGGTCCGGATCCCGCAGCAGCACGGGCACGCCATTGCGCACGGGGTAGCTGGCCCCTGAGGGCGCCCTCATTGCGCCGGCAAGCAGCGTGAGTTCTTCGCCCGTTGAGGGACAGCTGAGAAGGTCGAACAGGTTCTTGGGTGCGCCCATGCGGAAAGTCCGCGCGGATTGTAGTCACGATGTCACGCCCATTGCAAGGCGATCTGTCAGCCGGCATCCCGTTCGGTGTAGAATCACGGGCAGGGTTTCCCGACGCCCCTCGCACGCGGAGTCAACATCGCCATGAACTCATTCCTCTCCCTGATTCTGGCCGCCTTTGTTGCAGCGCTTCCGGCGCAGGTCATGTTGTCAACCGATCCCGTCGCATCGGCATCCGCCATCGGACACAACGTCGTCCGCGACGGCGGCGGCGGGCTGTGGTCGCTGTTCGTCTACGACGACGCATCCGCAACACCAGGCAACCGCTCCCTCGTTCTCATGAACTCGACGGATGGCGGCCAGACGTGGAGCGTGCATCCGTTCATGTTCAACGACGCCACGAGCGGGTTCATCGCGCCGAATCCGGTGAACGGCTGCACTCTCGCCATCGATTCCACCGGCACATTGCACGCGGTGTGGGTGCGCTACTACTACCCGACCTATTACCGCCAGTACTACCGGAACTACAACCCGCTGACCACCGTGGCGTCAGCAGTGCTCGACCTGTCGGCTTCGCTTGGTGTGTCCACCACGACCGCGAGCGCGGAAGCCGCCATCGCCGTGGATGCCTCCGACACCGTCTGGATCGCTGCCCAAGGCGCAGCGGGTTGGATCTCGCGCCTGCTGCGCAGCACTCTGCCGGGCGCATCCAATCTCACATTCACCAGCGTCGGAAACATCAGCCCGAGTGCGAGTTCGCAAAGCACAGAACTGGCGATCGACTCCGTCGGGCGCATTCACTGCGCGTACTACAGGAATGTCGCGCCGGGGAACTACGAGCACCGCTACTTCGACCCCTCGACGAACATGTGGGGTCCAGCGACAACCCTCGGCAACACCACTGCACCGAACGACTACTGGGGCAAGCTTGCCGCCGACGCGCTCGGCAACGTGCACGCTGTGTACGTGATGGACTGCGCTGCGGGTGCATCCATCGTCTGGAAGTTCCGCTACAAACGCTGGGATCCTGTGAGTGGCTGGGGTCCGGAGGTCGTGCTCTTCGATGCGAGTTACCCCCAGTACAACCTGATCGCCAACTATCAGATTTGCTCGCTCGCGTGCAACGAATCAAGCGGCAAGGCCTCGGTCTTCTATCGCGATCTCACGGCCGGAGGTGCGCTGCGTCTTGCCGAGAAGGGCCTTGCCGATGCGAGCTTCACGAATCTCCCGGACATCATGCCAGCGAGCAGCGTGAACTACGGCTATCACGCGCCCTCCATCCGGGGGTCGCTGTTCCCCGCCTCGAACAACACCGGGAATGATCTCGATCTCACGTGGCACATGCGGCTGACGGCCACGCCGCCCTATGCGTGGATGTACCAGCGCGTGAGCAGTGCGTCCGCGTCGTTGAGCCTGAGCGCGGCCCCAGTCATCGGCACCGTTGTGAGCATTGATCTCCTCAGTGCCGCTGATCCTAATGCGACTTTTGTCTGCGCTCTCGCCCTCGGTTCCACGCCGGGCACCGTCCTTGCGGATCTGCGCGTCATTCCTCTCAACTTCGACAGTCTGCTGCTGCTGACGCTTGATCCCGCCAACGGGATCCTCGTCAACAACCTTGCGTCCCTCACCGCCACGGGAACGGCCTCGGTGATCTTTCTGATCCCCTATTTCCCGCCGCTCGTCGGCATCACCATTCAGTCCGCCTTCGTCGTCGGCGATCCCTTCAACCCCACCGGCATCGGCACCATCTCCCCCGCGCTCCCCATCACGTTTCAGTAATCCCGAAACTCCTGAAGCCTCTGCCACGCTCGGATTCATGATCCCGTGATGGATGACGAACAGGGCAGGTTCTCTGGTTGCGGGGGCTGACATGCACCGCACCATGACCGTACAGTGAACGTATGCGATGGAGCATTTTGCGGGGATTCCCGAGCTCGTGTGTTCGGTGGGCCCTCCTGCTGCCCGCATGCGCGCTCCTCGGCTCCGCACTCGCTGCGCAGGTCGTGCTGGCTTCGGACCCTGTCGCGGCCGCTTCTGACAATGGACACCATGTCGTCCGGGATTCCGCTGGCACTCTCTGGTCGCTCTCCGTCTTCGATGACGGCACCGGATGGCCCGGCAATCGGCCACTCTTGCTGCAAAGTTCTGCGGATGGCGGGCAGACGTGGACTCCGCATGTTTTCACGTTCAACGATTGCTACAGCGGCGTCAATCCACCTTGGCCGGCAAGCGGTTGCAACCTTGCGATCGATTCCGCTGGCACGCTGCATGCCGTTTGGGCCAGCTATCACTACTTCTGGAACTACCGCCAGTACTACAGGAACTTCAATCCGGCGACTGGTGCAGCATCGAGAGTGCTGAGCTTGACGGCGCACCTCGGCCTGCTGACCACCACGTACGCCACCGAAATGGCGATCGCAGTCGATGCAGCGGACACCGTGTGGATCGCGGCCCAAGGCGTATCGCCCTACGCCCCACAATTGGTGCGCAGCAATCTGCCGGGCGCACCCGACCTCCGGTTCACCAGCGTCGGGAAGATCTGTCCATACTCCTATGCGAGCGGCGTGGAACTTGCCGTCGATGCGGCCGGAAACATCCATTGCTCATACTCCAGGTCCGGCTCACCCGGCGTCTATCAACACCGCCACTACAAACCCTCAGCGAACACGTGGGGCGCTCCGACAACCCTCGGCAATACGACCTCCGTGAGTGATAACTGGGGGAAAATCGCTGCTGACGCGCTGGGCAATGTTCACGCCGTGTATCTGATGGACTGCGCGCCCGGCCCTGGCTACCAATGGAAGCTCCGGTACAAGCGTTGGAATATTGTCACTGGATGGGGCCCCGAGGTCGTGATCTTCAACGCCTACTACGCGACGTACTTTCTGGCCTCAAGCCATCAACTCGTCTCCCTTGCGTGCCGGGAAGCGACTGGCAAGGTCTCCATCATGTACCGTGATCGCACCTCGTTCGGTGCGTGGCGCCTCGCCGAAAAGAACTTGACCGCTCCATCATTCACGATTCTCCCGAACGCAATGCCGGTCAATAGCGCAAGCGCCTACTACCGCGGGCCATCCGTGCGTGGCTCGTTGTTTCCCCTGTTCAACAACACGGACACCGATCTGGACTTCACGTGGCAAGCCATGACCGTGGGAACTTGGCCCCCGGCATTGATGTTTCAGCGCATCAGCAGCGCGCCCGCGACCCTGAGTCTCAGCGCACCACCCACCATCGGCACCATCAAGAGCATCAACTTGTCGAGTCCCGCTGATCCCAATGCGGGATTCGTGTGCGCCGTCTCGATGGGCTCGACACCGGGAATCGCTCTGCCCGACCTCAGGGTCATCCCGCTCAACGCCGACAGCCTCCTGTTCATGAGCCTGACGCCAGCAAACGGGGTTCTCGCCAACAACATTGCGACTCTTTCATCCGCTGGAACGGCATTGGTGAACTTCACGATTCCAAACCTCCCATCCCTCATCGGCCTCACCGTCCAAGCCGCATTCGTTGTCGCCGCGCCCGGCACCACCACCGGCATCAGTACCATCTCGCCAGCGCTGCCGATCACGTTTCAGTAGCTCCGCAACGGAATCGTTGCTGCTGCAGCGCATGCCCCGCCCCCTCTCTTGCAGGCTTGCGAGAACGCGTTGGAATGCATGCAAGTGCAGCGCAGCAATGGCGGCTTGATTGCTCCTGATGGCGCATCTTTGCAAAAGGATGCGACAGCGTGGTGAGCTTGCCGGTATGCTGCCGTGGTGGGCCCCGAAGCCCGCAGTTTCCGCACGCCTACCGGTCTCTCACTTGCCCAATACTTGCACCGCAGTTTTGATGTTTCTGGCTTCGAGTCTCATGCTCTCCAGCATGCCGGCCCAAGGAATCGGCAACCTGCGTGACTTGCGCCTGCGCACCTCCATCACGAGCGGCGCACTGAACGATGCCGCCAAGCTCTACGGCACCGGCAACCTGCTCTCGCTGACACTGGATTCTCCAGGTGCAACATTGATCGGTGCTCCGGCGATCATCGCCGTCGATCTCAGACTCCGCACCGACAACAATGTGTTCGTTCTGCCGAACGAGCCGCTCGCGCTCGGGATCGGTCCGTCGGCCATGTTCCTCATTGATGGCACAGGGTTTCTGCCGACCATCTTCCCCGGCCTCTACACAGTGAACGCTGGCGGGACGACTTTCCCCATCCCCTTGCCTGATCTCTCGCCGCTCGGACCGGTCTCCATCCTCCTGCAAGGAGCCACGGCGGACGGTGGTGCGCCGAACGGTCTCGCTCTCACGCGCACCGTCCGGCACGATCCTGATCTGCTGACAACCGCTTCCGCGCTCTACGCCACGGAATACGCACCGGACACCTTCTTCGGCTACGGCCTCTGGGTGGCCGACGTCAACAACGACGGCTTCGCAGACGTGATCAGCGGGATGTACGGCGCGGACCCGGGTGGTGTGTTCGATTGCGGTGAAGTGCGCATCTACTACGGCCCGAACCAGACGACCTCGACGGCCATTCTGCCGCCTCTTCCTCAGGCAAGCTCACGCTTCGGATCCATCGTGCGTTCCGGTGATGTCACCGGTGACGGCATCGCGGACATCATCGTGGGCGCGCGCCTCGAGGATCTTCCGGGCGCCGCCGATGCAGGCGCAGTCTATGTCTTCCGCGGGCCGACCTACTCGACGTGGGCACAGCTCAGCGCTCCTGTACCGCAGGCCGGGGCGCGACTCGGGTTCGGCCTCACCCTCGCGGACTGGGACCACGACGGCATCAAGGATGTCTGCGTCGGGGCCGCGCGTGCCATGTCCACCAGCGGCGTGAGCCAGGCGGGCAAGATCTTCATCTTCCGCGGCGGTCCGTTCAGTTTCCTCGGTGCGCTCGACAATCCGCTCCCTGCGACGGGCGACAAATTCGGCGACGCGCTCAT
>SXUL01000112.1 GCA_005790545.1 Planctomycetia bacterium
CCGACATAGCCGGCTTCCGTCAGCGTGGTTGCATCGCCGATGGCAAATGGCACGTCAAGAAACTTGGCGAGTGTGCGCGCGAGCAGTGTCTTGCCGCTTCCGGTCGGGCCGATGAGCAGCACGTTCGACTTCTCGAGCTCGACGTCATCACCCTTGCGCGCCGAGCCCTGATGCTGCAGTCGCTTGTAGTGATTGTGCACCGCCACGCTGAGCACGCGCTTCGCATGGGTCTGCCCGATGATGTACTGATCGAGGTGCGCTGCGATGCTCGCCGGTGAAGCGAGCTTCTCCTGCTGGATGGGGCGCGTCTCGGGCGTGGAAACCTGCTGGCGGCGATTTTCCTCGAGGAGGATCGTGTTGCAGATCTCGATGCACTCATTGCAGATGTTCACCCCGGGCGGGCCACTGATCAGACTCTTCACCTTGAAGCGGCTCTTGCCGCAGAAAGTGCAGGTCTCCGTTTCGCCCGAGGTGCGTGCCATCGCTTACTTCTTCGTGCTCACAACCTGGTCCACGAGTCCATATTCCTTCGCCTGTTCGGCGGAGAGGAAGTAGTCGCGGTCCGTATCCTTCACCACCTGCGCGAAGTCGCGCTTGCAATGGGTGGCGAGGATCTGGTTCAGGTTGTGCTTCAAGCGCTCGATCTCACCGGCCTGGATGAGGATGTCAGAGGCTGTGCCCTGAGCACCGCCCCAAGGTTGGTGAATCATGATGCGCGCGTTCGGGAGAGCGTGACGCTTGCCGGCGGTACCGGCCGCGAGGAGCACCGCACCCATGCTGGCCGCCTGCCCGATGCAGTAAGTCGCAATCGGGCAGGGGAGGAACTGCATGGTGTCGTAGATCGCGAGCCCCGCGGTGACCGAGCCACCCGGGCTGTTGATGTACATATTGATGTCCTGGCTCTTGTTCTCCTTCGCGAGGAAGAGCAACTGAGCGATGATCGCGTTGGCGAGACCGTCGGTCACCTCGGTGCCAATGAAGACGATCCGGTCTTCGAGGAGGCGCGAGTAGATGTCGTATTGGCGCTCGCCACGACCGGTCTTCTCGATGACGAATGGGATGTAGTACTCAGCCTTGGGGTCCATGCGGGGCACTTTCCTTTCGGAGGGCAGCGTAAGGGACGGACGGGGGGCCGAAACCAGAGTCGGATGGGGCTCCCCTCAGCAGATCAACCATCGGCAATTTGTGCGCTCGCGCTGAGGAATTCGCAGCACTTGCGCTCCACGATTTCCGCTCGCAGCTCCGACACAAGTCCCTCCTGCTCATAGTGTTCGCGCACTTTGGTAGGGGTTGTTTCGTGCTGGCGAGCAAGATCCTGGTAGGCCGCATCGAGGTCGTCTTCAAGGCAGAAGATCTTCTCCTTCTTGGCGATCTTCTCGACAAGCAGCCATTTCTTCGTGTCTTTTTCGAGGTCTGCGCGCCCGGCCTCAGCCTGCTCGCGGGCCTTCTGCATGACAGCATCAGCAGGTGCGCCAGTCTCCATCAGCCGCTGGGCGAGGTCGCGAGTACGCCTGAGCACCATGCGTTCGAGCGGCCCCTTGGCCACGGGAATCTCGACCCGTGTGAGCAGGGTGTCGAGGATATCCGTCACGACTTTCCGGTCAGCCTTCACCTTGGCATCGGCTTCGAGGCGGCGGGAGATGTCGGCGCGCAGTTCCGCCATGCTCTCCTTGCCCATCTCCTTCGCGAGTTCGTCGGTGATCTCCGGGAGCTTCCGGCGACGGAGAGCCGTGACGGTCAGCTGACCCGTGGCGGTCTTGCCATGGAGTTCCTTGGTCTCGTGGTGTGGCGTGATCTCCGCGCTTACCTCCAGTGTGGCACCGGGGGTGGCAGCCTTGAAGACCGCTTCGGCATCAATGAGCCGGACGCCGCGAGCGACCACCGGGTATTCGGCGATGGCTTGCACATCAGCGTTCTCGCACACGGTGGCGTTGCCCGCGCGGAGGTTCAAGGTTCCCAGCACGAGATCGCCCGGTTCATAGCTGGCGCCTTCGAGGGGCTCATAGCGCGCGGCGCGTTCGCGGAGGTTCTGTACGACTTCATCCACCGCGGCTTCGGAGACGGGCTCCAGCGAGCGCTGCACCGTGATGTTCTTGTATTCGGGCAGTTCGAACTCTGCTTTCACCTCCACGCGGAACGTGAAGACGAATGGGCCCGATTCGGGCAGGTGATGGTGGGCTGAGCCCTCTTCTTGATTGACGAGTTCCGGCTCGCTCACCATTTCGAGCGTGTGCTCGCGCACACCTTTCTCGATGCCGTCGCGCATGAGGTCATGGAGAACATCGTGGCGGACTTGGTCGCCAAATTTCCGCTTCACCACATCCATGGGCACCTTGCCCGGGCGGAAGCCTGGAAGCGACACCTGAGTGCGCACTTCATTCAGCGAGCGCTGAAGGGTGGACTGGATGGTCTCCTCGTCGACGGAAATTTCGATTTCGCGGAGACACGGCTCGGACTTGGTGATGCGTGTTTGCATGGTCTGCCTCTCAGGCACGCAACCCTCTGTCCACTCGCGACTTCGGGACGCGGCGCGCGGAGAATCGCGGCCTGCACGTTATGCAAGCGAACGCCTCGGTTCAAGCAACAGAAACGCTGGAAAGAGGCTGTTCCCGATGCAGGGGGATAGCGTGCATGCGATTGCGCAACATCCACGAGTGCCCCGCGTTCAAGGCACTGAGCCGGCCGTCATCGGGACTGAACCGGATCGTGCGGCAGGAATCTGGAGATCATCCCATGCTGAAGTCTTTGCTGTTCGTTTTCATGCTGTGCGCGGGACCACTGGTCTCGCAGGCTGTGGACGGCCGAGTGACGAGTTGGCGCCTGAACCTGCACAACACCAAGGGCGCCTCGCCGTCTGCGACGATTCAAGCCATTGTGGGTGTCATCAACGCGGACGTGCAGCAGGTGCGCCACAACGCGACCCACGTGTTCGCGCAATGCACTGGTGTGCCGAGCTATCCCATCGGCCCATGGCCGTCGAACCCGAACGTCCCGGCCAACGCGCTCCGCTGGTACCGCATTCCTCGCAACCCTGTGCAGGCTGCAACACCGACGGCCACGCCGCTCGGAAGCATTGGCGTGCTTGTGAACGGCGTCACGGTCTTCAATCCCAAGGACGCGTTCTCCTACAATAATCAGGGCGTGTGGTTCCGGAACGCCATCATCGTCGAGGGGCCGAGCTTTGATTCGGCACTCGGGCATCCCGCACCCATGGGGCAGTACCACAATCACCAGCGCAGCCTGGCGCTTGCTCAGCAGATGAACGACAACGGCACGCACCACTCTCCCATTCTCGGGTTCGCATTCGACGGCTACCCGATCTATGGCAGCTATGGATATGCGCTCGCGAACGCGCCTGGTGTCGCGCGCCGCATGGCCTCCAGTTGGCGCACGAGAAACATCACCACGCGCACCACGCTGCCCAATGGCACGGTTCTGCCTGCGGCGCAGTACGGTCCGCCGGTTTCCACGACGTACCCGCTCGGCTACTTCATCGAGGACTTCGAGTATGTGGCCGGTCTTGGCGACTTGGACCAGTTCAACGGCCGGACCTGTGTCACGCCGGATTTTCCCGCGGGCACCTACGCCTACTTCATGACCATCGATGCTGCGGGAGCGAGCGCGTTCCCCTACATCCTCGGGACCAACTATCGCGGTGTTGTCGACAATGTGAACATGGGCCCGGGCACCGGTGCCACACCACCGGTCGGCACGACCCTCTACAACCCGACGGTGGTCGAGTTGGGAGCGGGTTGCGCAGGCCCCGGCGGACAGCTTCTGAAGCTCGGCAGCAACGGCGCTGCGACGGTCGGCAATACCGGCTTCGCGTTGACGCTCGCGAATGGCCCTGCTGGCGGGCAAGGCTTCATCTTCCTTGCCACCAACACCAACCGCCTGCCCACGCCTGTTGTGGGCTCATGCGTGTTGTTCCTTGAACTGAACTCCATGCTGGCGGTGGCTGGTGCAGGTCTTTCGCCCCTCGGACCTATCGCGCTCAGCGCGAGCGGGGCCGGGTCCTTTCCAGTGCCCATCCCTGCCAACGCGGCCTTGATGAACGCCGTGGTGGACCTCCAAGCTGCCTTCTACGGTACCGGCTATGCCGGTACATCGAACGGACTGACCCTGCACTTGCTTTGAGTTCCGCCAGGAGCGCGGCGCAAGAGCCACGTTCTCGAATTCTGCAGTGCACAGAGCGCGCGCGGATGCCAAGTCCGCGCGCGGTATTCTTTCCAGCGCTTGCCACCCCATCACCCGCTGACGCTCACCTCCTGCCGGAGTTCGCGCCATGCCTGAGCATCTGCCGCGCTGGATGATCGTTCTCTTTGGTTGTTGCGTTGCGTTGGCTGCGCAGGCAGCGGATTCAACCGAACCGCCGAACATCGTCTTCATTCTTTTCGATGACCTCGGCTACGCGGATCTTGGTTGCTACGGCGCGCGCCATGCAACACCGCGCATGGATGCTCTTGCTGCAGAGGGGCTGCTCGCCGAGAGTTTCTTCGTGGCGCAGCCCGTGTGCAGTGCCTCGCGCGCGGGCTATCTCACGGGACGTTTGCCGCATCGCATCGGTGTGCGTGGCGCGATCTTCCCGGGCGAGCGGCGGGGGTTGCCTGATGGTGTGCCGACGATTGCGAACATCCTGAAAGCACGCGGCTATGCGACGGGTGTGTTCGGCAAGTGGCACCTCGGCAATGGTCCTGCGTTCCATCCCTTCCAGCGCGGGTTCGATGAGTTTGTGGGCATTCCATACTCGCACGACATGGCTCCCGCGTCGCCGTATGCCAACGGCCGGTTCTCGCCCTTGCCTCTTTACGAAGGGGAACGTTTGCTCCAGGCGGACCCGCCCTTCGACACCCTCACGGAGACCCTTACGGCCAGAGCCTGTGCGTTCGTGCGCCAGCACAAGGCGGGGCCATTCTTCCTCTATCTTCCGCATCCCATGCCGCACACGCCGCTCGCCGCGAGTGAGCGCTTTCGCGGAACGACGGGACTCGGGCTCTTCGCGGATGTGCTGGCCGAACTGGATGATTCCGTCGGCAGGGTGTTGGACACGCTGCATGAGTGCGGTGTTGAGCAACGTACTCTCGTGATCCTCGCTTCGGACAACGGCCCGTGGTTGCAGATGGGCGCTCATTCAGGAAGCGCTGGTGCATTGCGCGAGGGCAAGGGCACAACGTTTGAAGGCGGCGTGCGTGTGCCCTGCATCGTGCGTTGGCCAGGCCGCGTGCCTGCCGGGACGCGCACGAAGATTCCGTTCGGGGCCATCGATCTCCTGCCGACACTTGCCGAGGTTGCAGGTATCGGCATCGATCCCGCCAGCGTGGATGGGCGCAGCGCGCTTCCGCTCTGGATCGGCCAGTCGGTGGATTCACCGCGAGCGAGCTACGCCTTCTACTACGACGGCCCGAAGTTGCAGTCGATCCGGAGCGGGCCATGGAAATATCACGTGGCGCACCGCTACCGCACGATGGATGGCGGAAAGTGGCCTGCGCAGGAAGGACTGCCGGGGGAGTACGCGCAGCGAGACCTCGGAGAGTCGCTGATGGATCTTGCTGCCGAGGTCGGCGAAGTGACGGACGTGAAGGAGCGCGAAGCCGCAACGCTGACAGAGATGCGTGGGCTGGCGGCAGCCGAGTTGCAACTGGACAAGGCGCTTGACCGCGTGCCCGACCATTTCTGGCCGGGGCCGGCATGGATGCCCTCGCGTCTCCAGGATTGGCGGCGCCGTGGGGAGTCGATCCACTGCGCAACGGACAAGCTGCCCTTCCGCACGCTGCATCGTCTGCGTGAGCGTATTCGCGTGCGGCCACGGAGCACTGGTTCCCTGCATGTGGAAGTGGAACTCGAGAACGCCGGTTTGAACTGGCGCACTGACGCATGTGCCGGATTCATTCTCGGCTGCGGGCGGCAAGGGGACGATCCACGCGTTGCCGAAGTGGTGCAGCAGGCTCCGGGGACCGACGGCGGTTTCCTCGCGGTGCTCGCGTCGGATGGCACGTTGCGGCTCCTCGACTTCTCGGTGCCACGGCAGGAAGGCCATGCGTGGTCCCTTCCGGGTGACACCACCCTGGCGCATCTTCCCGTGCTCGCGCAGTCGAAGTCGTTGTTGAAATCCGGGGGACATGAGGGAGGAAGCGAGTTGCTCCCGGGCCGCTGCACGTTGGTTCTTGAAGGGCGGCTGGTGAGTGATGGACTTGTCAGTGTGCGACTCACCTTGCGCTCGCAGGGGCAGGAACTCGCCAGCACGCCGGAAGTCGAGATCGCGTCCGCGCAGATTGACGGCAGCCTCGGTCTCGTCGCGCACCACGTTCCCGCATCACTCGCGTTCAAGGGTTTCAGTGCGAGCGGCAAGAGCCTTCTTGAACTCGATCCGTCCCGTGAGTTCGGCCCGTTGTTCGGCACGCTCTACACGGTCAACCACGCAGCAGGTGGCGGCGGGGAACTGCGCATCACCGCACAGATGGCACCGTTTCCGGCGCGTGACTACGGGACCTTCGGTCTCGATCTTGCGACGCTGACGGTCGATGACTGGCGCGCTGTCGGGGAAGGGACTTACGACGAGGCGTCGGGCACCGTCTGCTTTCCGGCGACGCCGGTTCCTCGTGGGTTCGGGCTGCGCTGGCGCGTGCGTGGGACCTGGCTCGCGACCACCAATACGTGGCATGACTTCGTGGCGACCGGTCTGGTTCGCGCTGCTCCTTCAGAAGACGAGGAGGCGCGAGTCGCAATGCTCTCATGCGTCAAAGGGCTCACAGTCACCGGCGCCTGGAACAGCAACGGCGTTTGGTACCCGCACGCGGACCTCGTGGCCAATGTGTTGGCACACGATCCGCAACTCATTGTGTTCGCTGGCGACCAGTACTACGAGAGTGATTTCACGGCGCCGGAGCGCGGGGCAACGGTGCTCCTTGATGCCGCGACACGCTGGATGCGCTTTCACCGCGCGTTTGGCCCGTTGCTGCGCGATCGTCCTGTCCTCATCACGCCCGACGATCACGACGTGTACCAGGGGAATCTCTGGGGCGCGGGGGGAGTTGCTGCCGTGAAACGCAGTGTGGGTGATCCGCCGCGTGCGATCAGCCCGCAAGATGGTGGCGGCTACACCATGCCGGTTCCATTCATCAACGCGGTGCACCGCATGCAGTGCGCGCACCTGCCGCCATCGGTCGTCGAGCCGGAGCTGTCGTCAGGCATCACGACCTTCACGACGCGCGTCACCTTTGGCCCCTTCGATTGTGCTGTTCTGAGTGATCGCATGTGGAAGGGCTCGGCTTCCGTGCACCTGCCACTGGCGCGTGTCACCAACGGTTTTCCCGCTGTGAGCGGCGTTTCCCTTGCCGCACCGTCTGCGCACCTGCTCGGGCCGTCACAGGAGCGCTTTCTCGAAGACTGGTCGGTGGATCGCCGCAGCGGCTCGCCCGTGCGGCTCGCGATCTCGCAGTCTCCCTTTGTGTGTGCGCAAACGCTCCCTGCAGGGAAGACGGATGCCTGGCTCGGTATGGCTGTGCCGCCGAAGATCGGCGCATGGCCCGAGGGTGATGTTCCCACGCGTGATTGTGATTCGAATGGCTGGCCCATCGAAGCACGAACGCGGGCGGTACAACTCCTGCAGGCTGCTGGCGCCATTCACCTCACGGGTGACCAGCACCTTGCCGTCACTCTCCGCTATGGGATGGACACCTTTGCTGACGGCCCCTTCGCGATATCGAGCCCGGCCGTCGGGAACGCTTGGTACCGCCGTTGGATGCCGGCCAGCGCACGACCGCAGGATGCGCGGTGGTGGCGTGGAGGACTCGGCTCCTTCGAGGACGGCTTCGGCAATCCGTTCACCATGCTTGCCGTTGCGAACCCTGCTCAACGCGGCGCGACACACGACGCACTCCACGACTATTCGCCTGGCTACGCCATCGTGCGCGTTGCCGCGACGACACGCCGCGTGAGCCTTGAAGCATGGCCGCGCGAGGCTGATCCTCTCCGCGGAGGAGAGCCCTTTCCGGGCTGGCCCGTGTTCATCGAATGAGCGTGCTGCACAGCAAGGCTATTGGATGTACGTGTCGAGGCAGGGCGTGAGCATCGGCTGGCCGGTGACGGGATTCAATACAGCTGCCTGAAAGTGCAGTGGCATGCAGAGCAACCAGGGCATGGTGGGGATGGGGATGAGAATCGGCGGAGATTGTCCGGTCCCGTTCAGTGTGCCCTGCAGGTTCGTTGCCCAGCCGGATAGCGGAGTGGGAAAACAAAAACCGAAGAGAGCATCGAGATCGAGGGCGAGGTGACCGACACCAGACAGTGCGAATCCACTGTTGGTGGTGAACGAAAGTGCGCCGATGTAAGGAGCACCAGCTCGTGGAGGATCAAGGATGCCCAATTGCAGGATCGTGCCAGTGGCAGCGCTGTTGGGCTGCAAGATCGTCGCGCCCCCGGTTCCGACAGTGAATGGGAAGAAATCCGTGTGGGCTGCATAAGCCGCGTCGAACCACACAACTTCGAACCAGTAGTTCACCCGCGTGCCGGCCGCAGGGAAAGGCGGCGTCCACGGAGGGCATGTGTAGCTGAGGCAGGGCCCTAGGTAGATGATCATGGGAAGACCGATGACAGGGCCGAGCACATCAGGGCCTGTCGGGCTTCCCAGCCGTACTGCGGTGTATCCCGTGCTCGACGCCAACGAGATCGTGTGACTGGCTGGCGCCCGCAGAGTCAAAGTGATCGACGTGCCCGGTATGGTCACAGGATCGGGTGAAGTGTCTGCCGAGATGGATTGCGAACACAGGGCGCTGCAAGAAAGCAGCATCGAAACCAAGAGCTTCATCGCTCAAGTCCTTTCGGGTTCTCGCCAGCATCCTACCGCGAGGGCCGCAAGCAGCGCGCAGATCATTTCCGCAGGCAGGACATACCCGCTAATGAAGAAGGGGCTGAAAGCAGCGCTTTCAGCCCCAAAGTGTGAGCGGGTGAAGGGACTTGAACCCTCGACATCCACCTTGGCAAGGTGGC
>SXUL01000017.1 GCA_005790545.1 Planctomycetia bacterium
GCCACCGTGACCGACGCCGCAGGCAACGCCACCAGCATGAGCGGCACCAGCGCTGCGCGCGACACCGCGGCTCCCATCTCTCCCACCTTCGCAGGCATCAACGCCACCGCGCTCAACCCCGCGGGCTGGGTGAACAACGCCAGCAAGACCGTGGTGGAAGTGGGCATGACCTTCGGCGGCTCGGCTGTGGCTGGTGACAGCGTCACGCTGCAGATCAGCGATGGCGTGAACCCCGCCATGAGCTACGGCCCCACAGGTGCCACGGGCAGTGTGGTGTTCGTGAACCAGAACATGTCCACGCTGAATGACGGTGTGCTCACGGTCACGGCGGTGGTCACGGACCTCGCCGGGAACAGCACGAGCTACCCGGGCAGCAGCAGCACCAAGGACACGCTTGCACCCACAGCTCCTGTGAGCTTCCGCGTCGCTTCGGGTGCGGGCAATGCCCAGGACATCATCAACATCGCGAGCGTCGGCACCGTGCAGGTGGCCGTCAACTGGCACGCCAGCCTCGCGGGTACTGAAACCACGAGCCTCACCATGACTGGTGGCGCAACTGTCAGCAGCGGCAACTTCACCGCTCCGGCAGGCGGCGGCGCGGCGAACTACGCCTTCAACGCCACCACGCTGACGGACGGCAACGTGACCCTCGCCGGCACGCTGACGGACGTCGCCTGGAATGCGACCAACTTCAGCGGCACCGCGTCCACCAAGGACACCATCGCTCCGGCGGTTCCCGCCTCCCTCGCCATCAGCGCCTCGACGCCCACGAACCCCGTGAACGTCGTGAACGCAGCGGGCGCAGCGGCGGTGTCTCTGCAAGCGGGCTTCGGCGCCTTCAGCGGCTCGGACTCCGTCACGGCCACCATCTCTGACGGCACCACCACGGTGTCCGGCGGAGCGCAGGCCGGAGCGGCGACCGTCACGTGGGCTGCGCTCAACTGCTCGGCGCTCACCGACGGCGCGCTCAGCCTGGGAGTGAATGTCACCGACAGTGCGGGCAACTCCGCGAGCCTCGCGGGCTCCGCGAACAAGGACACCGTCGCTCCGGCGGCTCCGAGTTCCATCAGCGTGCCCTCGGGCGCGGGCTGGAACGCGGGCTGGCTCGCCATCGCCAATAGCGCGACGGGCCTTGTGCGCGTAGTGCTCCCCGGCAGCTATGTCGGCGGCGAATCCATCGCGCTCTCGGTCACCGACACCGGTGCCGGCAGCGTCACTCCGGCGGCGCAATCAGCTTCCGCTGGCGGCGGCAACGTGGACTTCAGCGCCCTCAACTGCGGCGCACTCGCGGACGGCACCATCACGCTCAGCGTGACGGCGACGGACAGCGCCATGAACTCCACCAGCGCCAACACCACGGTCTCCAAGGACACCGCGGCCCCGGTCGCGCCGACTTCGGCCTCTGTGCCGGTGGGCGGCAGCAACCCGGTGAACATCATCAACGCCAACACCGTTGCGGCGGCCATCGCGGAGCTAGTCTACGGTGCCACGGCGCACACCAACGACCGCGCCGTCGTCACCTTCAGCGACGGGAGCACCAACAGCTCTTCGGCGGAGGTGACGGTGCCTGGCGGCGGCGGCACTGTGCAGACAGCGGCCTTCAACGCCTCGGCTCTTGCGGACGGCAGTGTGAGCGTGAGCATCGCGTGCAGCGACCTCGCGGGCAACACCAACGCCGGCACGGGCACGAGCGCCACGAAGGACACCGTTGTTCCGGCGACTCCGGTCGTCGACCCGGTGGTGACACCTTCCAACGAAAGCGCGCAGGAAATCTCCGGCGCGGCTGATCCCTCGACCACCGTCGTCATCACAGGCGGCGCGGCGCAAGTGACCACCACCAGCAACGTGGCGGGCAGTTGGGCTGTCACTGTCGGACTCAACCTCGCGGGCAGCTCCACCCTCAGCGTCACCACCACGGATGCGGCTGGCAACAGCAGCGCCGCGGTCCTGACCGCCTGGAACAGCAGCAGCCTCGCCATCACGCAAAGCGCTACAGCTCCGGATGTGCCCTTCACGGACATCTCGGCCACGCACGGTGCCCTCACCAGCGGCGGCGCCGCGGGCGGCGGGTTCGTGGACATCGACAACGACGGCGACCTCGACCTCTTCGTGGGCGGCGCCGGCAAGATGCTTGCAAACAGCGGCGCAGGTCTCTTCACCGATGTCACCGCGGCCACCGGTGCACTGTTCAACTCGGACCGTGCGGCGGTGTTCGGTGACTACGACAACGACGGTGACTTGGACGTCATGCTCACCCACTCGACCCTCGGTTCCACGCTGTGGAAGAACGAGTTCGTCGGCCTCGGCACGCTCACCTTCAGCGATGTGAACGTGTCGAGCGGTGCGGCCATGGGCACGATGCTCCGTGGCGCCGCGTGGTTCGACTACAACAAGGACGGCTGGCTGGACGCCATCGTGGCGGACGGCGACGGCCTCGGCAACGAGCTGATCCGCAACAACGGTGGCAGCTTCATCCACATCTATGGTTCCGGCATCGAGGCCGCGCAAGGTGACGCCAACTGGGTCGCCATGGGTGACTTCAACGGTGACGGCACCGACGATGTGATCGTGGGCGACACCACGCCCGGCATGCTCTTCACCAACAACGGTCTCGGCGCCTTTGCCAACACGGCCGGTGTCACCAGCGGCTTCAGCACCAACATGGTGTCCAGCGGCGGCGGTGTCATCACCGGTGACGTGGACAACGACGGCGACCTCGACATCTTCACCTGCCGCGGCGGCGCGGGCAGCACCAACCAGCTCTGGCTCAACAACGGCCTCGGCGTCTTCACTGAAGTCGCAGTGACTGCGGGCATCTCTGGCCAGGGCTCGGCCTTCGACGCAGTCTTCGCGGACTTCGACAACGACGGCCGCCAGGACCTCTACCTCGCGGGTGACGGCAACGACAAGCTCCTCCGCAACAACGGCGACCAGGTCGGCAGCGACGGCATCCCCGAGTTCACGGAGATCGGATCGCAGACGGGCAGCGTCGTGAACGACAATGGCCAGGGCCGCCTCGTCGGTGCCGGCGATATTGACGCCGACGGTGACCTCGACATCTACGTGGGCAACAACACCGGCAACCACCTCCTTCTCCGCAATACTCTGGGCGGCGTGCACTGCCTGAAGGTGCGCGTGATCGGCAAGGGCGGCGCTCTGAGTGGCAGCTCCAAGGACGCCGTCGGCGCTCGCATCCGGGTGCGCGAATCGACCAGCCTCGTCAATCGTGCCTGGCGCACAGTTGGCGGTGGCCGCGGCCGTGGCGCGCAAGACCCCGGTGTGCAGTTCATTGGCGGCCTCCGGCCCTCGTGGCTCTATGACGTGATTGTGACCTTCCCCTCGGGGATCAGCATGACCGTGAATAACGTGGTTCCCGCCACGCTGCCCGGCCAGCTCCTCACCATCACCGAAAACTGAACCGGCTGCGGGCATCACGTCCGCACGCCCTCATCACGCCCGCGAGAGAGTCCGCTCTCCCGTGGGCGTGGTTACATTCGGACCATGGCTGATGGTGCGGTCCGTCGACGCTGGGTGCTTATCCAGGCCGCGTTCCTTGAGAGCGCTGCGGGGCGGAGCTTCATTGCTGCGCGCGGTGCGTCTGCGCGCGATGGCTTGGCACTGCTGCTTGCCACATTGTCTGAAGATCTCGCAGAAACACCGGAGGGTCTCGATGGAGAGAAGGTGCGCGAACTCATGGAGCGCATGCTGCCTGCGCGCATGGAAGGGCGCGAGCCCTTCGCGCAACTGCTGCCTGATCTCGTGGAGGAGTTCCTCACCTTCACCGCGGCGGAATGCGGGCTTGCATGCACCTTCGAATGGGTTCATGCGGTGGGGGCGTCGCGGGACGGTTACACGGCGGCGCTGCGCGATTCCGCCCGGCCACGTCACGGCGGGAAGGCCCGCTTTGCTCCCGATGTGCGCCCGAGTGCCAAGCTTGGTCGCAACGACCCTTGCCCCTGCGGCAGCGGCAGGAAGTACAAAAAGTGCTGCGGCGGTGCCGGGTGAACTGCGCGTGATGGAGCGCGATCTGACGGAACTGGAAGGCCGCGCCGCCTTCGGCGGATTCATCGGGCCACTGCGTCTCGTGGATCAAGTGCGCACCACGGAGCCGTGGCTCTTCGACGGGAATGCACATTGTCCAGTTGACCCGCCGACGGTGGGCGAACGGCTTTGGCAACACGCGGAACATCCTCTTGGCTGGCTCGCGGTATTGCGCCGTCATCGCACCGTAACGGCCACTGAGACGCCGACCGTCGAACAGTTGACCGACTACTTCGCTCTTTGCGTCGCCTGCCATTTCACGTCCTGCGCGAGCTGGGTGCCCACGGACGTCGACACGAAGATCCGGGCGCACCTCTGGTTCATGCCGCGCGAGGAAGCGGAACGCGAAGCGATGGTGCGCGTGGCTCTCGCAACCCTCACCTGGGATCTCCGTCCCGTCTCCACTCGCCACATCGCGACGGAGCACGGATTCATCTCGGGCCACGGTGGCGAGTGTCTCTCCGTGATTCTCGGCGGCATGCTCGCCATGCAGAAGGCCGGCGATGTCGAGCGAGCACGCATCCTCCACGAATCTGCAATGGCAGAACTTGTGCGTGAAGCGGCTGGCTTCGAATCTGTCCTCGCTACGCGCGGCCGCGAGCTGGATGTGCTGAAGCTCGCTGCCGCCATCACCCACAACGCCGGCGATGTGGACCAAGGCCTCTCCGCGGAATTCGGGACAAAGTTCGGTCTCTCCGAACGGCCGCTGTACGCGAAGCTCGCTCACGGCGGCAACGAGCGCTTTGGCGGTTCGTTTGCCCGCGCCGCCAACATCTACAAGACACTGATGGCTTCAGAGGGTCATCGCAACTATCCCTTGCGCGAGATCCGCCCCTTGCGCAAGGACCCGAGGCTCCTGTTTCCCATCGCGCCCTTCCTCGATGAATGGGGCGAATTGCTCGCGCGTTTCGACGGCTTCAACGACGCCGATCGCGCGGAGATCGCTGGCGGACTGCTCACCGCACCGCGGCGCGTCACAGGACAGCAAGGCTATTACCGCGCGCTTGCGGGGCTCAACGCCGGACTCAATGGTGGCCTCGAATCCAGTGCCATCGTCAGTCGCCTCGGCAGTGCCGCGAAAAAGGCTCTCAAGGACACCGAGCTCAGAAAGCTCATGGCCGTCCCGCGCCAATCCTTCGAGTCGAGCATGAAGAAGAAGCTTCTCGCGCTGCTCTGAAGAATCAGGTTCTCAGATCCCGAATTTGAGCCAGCGATGCTTGACCAGCGCACACACGAGCATGCCCATGAGCATGCCGACGAGGTATCCATAGGGAAGCGCGACGGCCATGAGCCCCACGAGCAACACAATGGCGAGTTCCTCGCCGTGCCCGGCATTGTCGCCCACGAGACGGAGCAACGCGAAGCCCTCGAAGAAAAGGATCACTCCGAGAAGCGGGCGCGGGAACACACCTACGAGGGCATCAAAGCCGGCGCCAAACACCAGACCAAGTCCGACATAGAGCAGGCCTTCAATGATGACGGCCCCGCCCGTGCGCGCGCCGAAGGCGTAGTGCCCCGCCATGCCACCGGAACCGTGACATGTCGGAATGCCACCGAAGAGGGGGCTCACGAGATTCATCAACCCGTACGTGAGGCTGATGCGCCGCACGCTGATGCTGCGACCGAACAGATCCTCTGAAGTCTGGCGTGTGGCAAGGATTGAGTTGCCGAGTGAGAGCGGAATCTGCGGCAGGGCGAGGAGCACGAAGCCCTCAGTGATGGCGGCCCAATCCGGAATTTCGAATTGCGGCAGCGAGAAGCCGACGCCATCCACGAGCCGGCTGAAACCGAGCCCGAAACACAGCGACCACCCGAGACCGAGCGCCACGAGAATCAGCGCCGCGGGAAAACGCCGGTTGCCAAGGAAGGCAATGCCGAGGGCGAACGCACACGCGGCAAGAATGAATCCGCGCCAGCCATCGGAGGCGACGTACTCACGCAGCGCCAGCAGCGCGAGTTGCAATCCGAGTCCAAACTGCAATCCACGCACGACTGTGCGCGGCACCACCCGCGCGAGCCAGTCGATCAGACCGGTGAGCGAGAGCCCGAGCATCACGATGCCAATGGCAAGCCCGGCCCCGAAGAGCACGTTGCCCGTCACCTTGGTCGCAATGACGATGGCGGCCATGGCCTTCAGCGGCTGCACCGGCATGGGCATGCGGTAGATCAGTCCCGCACAGATCTGCATGAGCCCGAACATGACCAGCACGCTGGTGCCGTCGAGACGCGCCGCGATGGCGATGCCCACAACGAGCGGCAGATCCGTGCCGAGGTCCCCGAAGGCTCCCGCCAACTCGTTGCGATCAAAGCGGATGGACCCGGCGCGAGGAGTGCTCACGGGCGGATGCTAGCCCACCTTGTTCGGGATCACGGGGCTTCGTTCTGGGAGTGGCTGGGGACACGGCGTAACCTGCGGACATGAACGTCGCTCGCGCTTGTTGTCACGTGGAACTCCCGTTCGCTCACGGCAATCCTGTGCGCGGGATCATGCCGCTGGTCGGGCGCACTCCGCTGCTCGTGATCCCGGTCGAGATCGAAGGCATCCGCGGCACGGTGCTTGCCAAGTACGAAGCCCTCAACTTCACTGGCAGCATCAAGGACCGCATGGCGGCCTGGATTCTCGGCCGTGCCTATGAAGCGGGCCGCATCTCTCCGGGCGATGAGATCGTCGAAGCCAGCAGCGGCAACACAGCCATCTCTTTTGCCGCCATCGGGCGCGCGCTCGGACATTCCGTGCGCATCTACATGCCGGATTGGATGAGTGCGGAGAGGAAGGCCCTGCTGACACAGTTCGGCGCAGAACTCTGTCTCGTGAGCGCGGCGGAGGGCGGATTCGTCGGGTCCATCGCCATGGCTGCGGAGCGGGCCCGCTCCAAGCCCGGCGTGTTCGAGCCGCGCCAATTCGCGAATGAACACAATGTGGAAGCCCACGAGCGCACCACCGGCGCAGAGCTCACAGAGCAACTCAGCCGTGGCGGCTTCGCTCCGCAAGCGTTCGTCGCGGGCGTCGGCACCGGCGGCAGCGTCATGGGCATTGCGCGCGCGCTCCGCGCCGCCATCCCCGGCATCACCTGTCACCCCATGGAGCCAGCGGAATCCCCGGTGCTGACGGTGGGCTGCAAGAGTGGACACCACCGCATCCAGGGCATCTCGGACGAATTCGTGCCGGCCATCGTGGACTTGAAGGCCCTTGACGCCATCGTTTCCGTGAGTGACGGCGACAGCATCCTCATGGCCCAGCGCCTCTCGCGCGA
>SXUL01000113.1 GCA_005790545.1 Planctomycetia bacterium
CCAATCCTCTCGACGCCACCAATCACCCGCCGCTGCTCGCTGTTGCTGTCACGCCAACCGGGCCGGCCGTGACGGTCACGGCAACAGGCTGTGGCGGAATGAGCGTGCTCTTGCTCGCGAATCTCGCAGGCGCATCCGCGCTCAGCCTTGGAGTCGGCGCCGGCGGCACAGCGCCTTGGTGGGATCTCGAACTCGACAACCTCGCCTTGCAACTCGTCGGAGCACCGCAGTCTCTCGCGAACATCTTCAGCGGCTTCGGCTGGGGTGTGCTCGATATCAACGGCCAGCTCTCGGCTGCCATCGCGGTGCCGTGGTGGTTGCCACCCGGCACGGTCGCGCTTGGTCTCGCCGCTGCGGTGGTGACGCCCACGGGAGGCATCATCACCAGCAGCGTGACCCTGCAGACACTCTGACGCGGCTGCGCTTCAGGCTTCGTTCGCCGGCACTGCGGCTGGCATCTCGCGCGGCGCAATGACGAGTTCCGCGAGCTTCTCGTAGACCGCACGGCGGCGCTGGAGCTCTCTCTCTGCGGAGGCAGCAAGCATGCGCCCGCGTTCGGGATCGCGCACGAGGATGTTCCTGAAGCGGTTCTCTTTTTCGAGAAGTGCCATCAGCGGCAGCGTGGGCGCCTCGCTGTCGAGTTGCAGCGCGGGGCGGCCCGTTCCGAGGAGGCGCGGGTCGTAGCGATAGAGCGGCCAGTAGCCGGTCGCCACGGCGAGTCGCTGTTGTTCGAGAGATTCCCCCATGTCGTAGCCGTGCTCGATGCAGGGCGAGTAGGCGATCAGGAGGGACGGGCCGTCGAAACTCTCCGCCTCCTGGATGGCTTTCATGGTCTGCACATCCTTCGCACCGAGCGCGATGGAGGCGACGTACGCATGGCCGTGGGCGATGGCCATGAGCCCGAGGTCCTTCTTCGCGGAGGCCTTGCCGCTCACCGCGAAACGCGCGGTCGCGCCGATCTGCGTCGCCTTCGATTGCTGGCCGCCGGTGTTGGAATACACCTCCGTGTCCATCACGAGGATGTTCACGTTCTCCGCTCCAGCAAGCACGTGATCGACGCCGCCGAAGCCGATGTCATAGGCCCAGCCGTCGCCGCCGAAGATCCAGAGGCTGCGTGGCACGAAGTGGTCCGCGACGTCCTGAAGCCGCCGCGCCAGCGGGTCGTTCAGGCGCACAAGCGCTGCCTTGAGGGCGCTAACGGCTGAACGTCGCAGGGAGATGGTCTCGGCGTCGGTGGCTGCTGGCGCGAGAAGTGTCTGCACGACGGCCGCATCGAGGCGCGGAGCGAGTTCGGTGAGGAGCATCCGCGCCGCATCCACGTGGTGATCCAGTCCGAGGCGCAGCCCGAGTCCGAATTCCGCGTTGTCCTCGAAGAGCGAGTTGGCCCAGGCGGGCCCGCGGCCTTCGCTGGTCTTGCACCACGGCGTCGTGGGCAGATTGCCGCCGTAGATGCTGGAACACCCGGTGGCGTTGGCCACCACCATGCGATCGCCAAAGAGCTGCGTGAGCACCTTGATGTAGGGCGTCTCGCCACAACCGGAGCAGGCGCCCGAGAACTCCATCAGTGGCTGACCGAACTGGGAGAGTTTCGGAGTGGCGCGCACGTCCTTCCGATTTGCCTCGGGGAGTCCGAGGAAGAACTCCCAGTTCGCTGCTTCCTGCGCGCGCAACGGTGCCTGCGGACGCATTTCGAGGCTCTTCCTCTCGGAGCCATCACGGGCCTTGCCGGGGCAGACCTTCACGCAAAGCGTGCAGCCGGTGCAGTCCTCGGGTGCTACCTGGAGCAGGTACTCGAGGCCCGCGCCGAACTCGCGCCCTTTCCAGTTCATGTGCTTCAGCTCCGTCGGCGCCGCGACGAGCGCGGCGGGTTCGGCGAGTTTTGCGCGGATGGCGGCATGGGGGCAGACGAGTGCGCACTTGTTGCACTGGATGCAGAGCGAGGAATCCCACACCGGGATTTCGAGAGCGAGATTGCGCTTCTCGTAGAGGCACGTTCCCGTGGGCCAGGTGCCATCCATTGGAAAGGCGCTCACGGGCAGGAGATCGCCCTTGCCCGCGAGCATCATGGCGGTGACGCGGCGCACGAATTCCGGCGCGCTTTCGGGAATGCCGGAGCTTGTGAGCTTCAGGCCGTCGGCGTGCGCAGGTACGCGAATTTCGTGGAGATGTTCAAGCGTTGTGTCCACCGCAGCGCAGTTGGCATTCACCACAGCCTCGCCCTTGGAACGATAGGTCTTCCTGATCGCATCCTTGATGGCGGCGAGAGCCTCCGCGCGCGGCAGCACATCCGAGATGGCGAAGAAACAGGTCTGCATCACGGTGTTGATGCGACGCTTCATGCCCGCGGCGAGCGCCACCTTGGTGCCATCAATGACGAAGAGCCGCAGTTCCTTGTCGATGATGCCCTGCTGCACTTCGCGCGGCAGATGCGGCCACACCTGGTCTTTCGGAAGCGGTGCGTTGATGAGCAGGGTCGCTCCCGGAGCGGCGTGTTGGAGGATGTCCTGCTGCTCGATGAGCGGGAAGTGGTGCACGGCCACGAAGGATGCTTCGTGGATGAGCCACGGCGATTGGATGGGCCGCGGGCTGAAGCGGAGGTGCGACACCGTGACGGCACCGGCCTTCTTCGAGTCGTAGACGAAGTAGCCCTGCGCGTGCTGGCCCGTCGACTCGGCGATGATCTTGATGGAATTCTTGTTCGCGCCAACAGTGCCATCCGAGCCGAGCCCGAAGAAGATCGCGCGCTTCACTTCCGCGGCTTCGATGTCGAAGGACACGTCCACCGCGAGAGAGAGGTGCGTCACGTCGTCAAGAATGCCGACAGTGAAGCGCTTCCTCGGCGTCGGCGTGGCGAGTTCATCGAACACGGCACGCGCCATGGCCGGCGTGAATTCCTTCGAGGAGAGGCCGTAGCGCCCGCCCGTGATGGCAATCTGGCGCCCGCTTTCCGCGAGGGCCGCCACCACGTCCATGCAGAGGGGTTCGCTCTGCGCGTTCGGTTCCTTGCAACGATCGAGCACCGCGATGCGGCGCACCGTTGGTGGCAGCGCAGCATTGAAGGCCGCAACGTCGAAGGGGCGGAAGAGCCGGACGCGCAGCACGCCGACTTTTTCGCCCTCCGCGTTCAGCCACTGCACGGTCTCGCGCACGGTTTCGGCACCGGAGCCCATGCTGACGACGACGCGCTCCGCTTCCGGATGACCCGTGTACTCGAAGGCCGAGTAGCGGCGTCCGGTGAGGGCCGCGAAGCGCTCGAACACCTTGGCCGCCACACCAGGCACCGCCGCATGTACGGAGTTGCGGGCTTCCATCATCTGGAAGAAGGTGTCGGGGTTCTGTGCCGCACCACGCAGTACGGGGTGGTCCGGATCGAGGCCATGGCGGCGGTGGGCAGCGATGCAGTCCGCATCCAGCATGGCGCGGAGATCGTCGTCGGTGAGTTCTTCGATGCAACCGACTTCGTGCGAAGTGCGGAAGCCGTCGAAGAAGTGCAGCACCGGAACGCGCGATTCGAGTGTGAGCGCCTGACCAATGATGGCCATGTCGTGCGCTTCCTGGATGGAGCTTGCAGCCAGCAGCGTGAAGCCCGTCTGGCGCACGGCCAACACAACGGAGTGATCGCCGAAGATGCTGAGCGCGTGGGTCGCAATGGTGCGCGCTGCCACATGCAAGCAGAACGGCTTGAGATCGCCGGCCAGCTTGTACA
>SXUL01000114.1 GCA_005790545.1 Planctomycetia bacterium
CGCCGGAAGAAGCAGAGAGAATCCTCGCCCGGGCGAAGACCATCGTGCTGGTCAATGAATCCATCCACTCGAATGAAGTGGGGCCTGCACAGGCGGGCATGCTGCTCGCGCATCGGCTGGCCACAGCGGAAGGAACGCCCCTTGCGCGAGCCCTCGATTCCGTCGTGGTCCTGCTCAATCCCTGCCACAACCCCGACGGCTACGACACGGTGGTGCGCTGGTGGAATGAACTCGCAGGACATCCGACGCGGCGCGGCGAGCCGTTGCCCGTTCTCTATCACAAGTACGTCGGCCACGACAACAACCGTGACTGGTTCATGTTCACGCAGGCCGAGTCGCGCAGCACGGTGGAGTTCATGCACCTGCGTTGGCGCCCGCAGATCATCGTGGATCAGCACCAGATGGGCGGCAATGGCGCGCGCATGTTCTGCCCGCCGTACATGGAGCCATACGAACCGCATGTGCATCCTCTGTTGAAATCCGGTCTTGAGGACCTCGGCGCATCCATGCGCCAACACATGACGGAGGCCGGGCTCGCGGGAGTGTGGAGCCGGCGCCAATTCGATGCCTGGTCGCCTGCGCGCGCGTACATGCACTACCACGGCGGTGTCCGTGTGTTGACGGAAGTGGCCTCGGCGAACACAGCGGATCCGCTGCTCAATGCACTGCCACCTCGTGGAGAAGCTGCGGCCGCGAGCACAGACAACCCTCTGCCATGGAAGGGCGGGCGTTGGGGCCTCGATGACATCGTGCGCTACTGCCACAACGCGGCGGAAGCCGTGGTGCTGCATGCGGCGGCCGCGCGCGAAAGCTGGCTCGGGAACTTTCTCGCCATCCAGCGCGATTTCTGCGCCGGCAAACTCGGACCGGCCGGATATGCAATCCCGCTCGATCAACCGCGGCGTGCCGCACTCACGAAACTCCTGGATGTGTTGCGCTGTGGCGGCTTGGAGGTCGCGCGAGCGAAAGACCGTTTCGCGGTGAATGGACGTGAATTCCCGGCCGGCACGCTGCTCGTGCTCAATGGCCAGCCCAACTTCGGCTTCGCCGCTGCGCTTTTCGAGCACACGCCCTATCCGGAGATCCGCCTTCCCAACGGAAATCTCCGCCCACCCTATGACGCAACCGCGCACGAACTGCCGCTGCTCATGGATCTCGAAGTGGTGCACCTGACGGAACGGCCGGGCAACATCGAAGAGGCCAAGCACACTTCCGCGGGCCAATTGCCGCCGGTCGTTGCCCTGCCGCGCGCCGCGAAGGCCGAGAGTGCGCGCGTCTTGCTCGATCCCCGCGATGAAGGAGCACTGGTAACGGCACTGCGCTTGCTTGCGCGCGGTGTGCCCGTGGCTCGTGTCGCTGAACCGGTTGCCGGCCTCCCCGCAGACGCACTGCTTGTCGATGGAGCCGTGGATCTGCCGCCAGAGGTGGCGAGCGTGGCAGCGCCGGAGAGTCTCGCTGCGCGACCGCTCACTGGCGGACGCATCGGAGTCTGGCAATCCTGGTCAGCCAACATGGATGAAGGCTGGACGCGCTTCTTCTGCGACATGCAGGGGCTCGCGTACACCAAGCTCCACAACGCCGACATCGAGCGCGGCGGTCTCGCGACACGTGTGGACGCCATCATCCTCGCGGATGTGAACGCGAGCGTGCTGGACCGGGCACCATCCGCAGCAGACGTTCCCATGACCCATGGCGGCTTCGGTGCCGCTGGAGTTGCGGCCCTGCAACACTTCGTGCGCGAGGGCGGCACCCTCGTCGCATGGGGAGGCTCCGCGCGCTGGGTGGCCGCGAAGTTCCAATTGCCGATGGAGTTTGTGCGACTACCGCGACAGGAGCGGAACTTCGGATCGGATCCGGACAACACTGCGCCGCGTGCGCGCTTCAACATCCCGGGCTCGCTCCTCTGGACAGAGCCCGTGGACATGGCCCCGCTCAACGACGGCCTGCCCCATCGGCTCGCGGTGTTCTTTGACAATGACAGCGCCATGACGTTGACCGATGACAAGAATCCGGCACTCGAAGGGCGCCTGCGCTACGCGAAGGAAGGCCTTGTTGCAGCAGGCTGGGCAGAGGGCGAGGCCCTCGTAGCAGGACACAACGCAGCCCTCACCTTGCGACATGGCAAGGGGCGCGTGACGCTGTTCGCCTTCTCTCCCATATTCCGCACGCAGACTTGGGGCACTTTCCGGCTCGTGCTCAATGCGCTCCTTGCTGGCACGCGAAATGAATGAAACGGCGGGAAATCCGTTCCACACTGGCGCGCGTGGCGCATTCGTGAGTAAGTTGTGCGCATGAGCGCACGCCAGCCGGTAGTGGATTACGGTTCCTATCTGCAGTTGAAGAAACTCTTCTCCGCGCAACGGCCGCCGGATTACGCGGCCGTGGCCGCAGGGACCGACCCGGCCAGCGGCCCTGTGCGCGAGCTCGCGCATCACGACGAACTGCTCTTCATCGTGGTGCATCAGGTCTATGAACTCTGGTTCTCGCTGGTCATTCACGAACTCACCCGCGTGCGCGACCTCCTCGGACGCTGCGGCCCAGAGGGCGGCGAGCGCGTGAGTGAGGATGACATCCCGCGCAGCGTGAACGGGCTCCGCCGCGTGAACGAAATCATGCAGATCCTGATGGCGCAGTGGCGCGTCATGGAGACCATGAACCCCGCAAACTTCCTCGAGTTCCGGAACCTCATCACTCCCGCTTCGGGCTTCCAGTCGGTGCAGTTCCGCCAGCTCGAGATGCTCGCAGGACTCTCCGGTGAAGCACGCATGGATTTCGAAGGCCGCCCCTACGCGACCGACCTCACTGACTGGGAGCGTGAGCGCCTCGCCTCCGTGCGCGGGAAGATGACGCTCCGCGCAGCGCTGTTCGACTGGCTTTCCCGCACTCCCATTCAACAGGTGTTCCCGGCCTTTGCGGAGCGCTTCGTCGCGGCCTTCACGAGCTACTGCCACGAGCAGTCTGCGCTGCAACAAACGAATCCAAATCTCGGAGCAGAGCAGAAGAACGCGGCCGTGGCTGCCGCGGAGGCCCAGGCCGAATCGCTCCGCGCGTGGCTCCTCGGAGGCCCGCCCGAGCGCAATCACGCGCATCAGGCGTTCCTCTTCATCGGAAGCTACCGGCATCTGCCGCTGCTCCGCTGGCCAGCGGCGCTGCTCGACACCCTCATTGAATTCGAGCAGAACTTCCGCATGTTCCGCTTCCGCCACGCACGCATGGTGGAACGCATGATCGGTTCCCGCATCGGGACCGGCGGCTCGCCCGGCATCGCCTATCTCGACAGCACGGCCTCGAAGTACAAGATCTTTGGCGACCTCCTCGAAGCCAGGAACTTCACCCTCGCCACCTCGCACGTGCCGCCGCTGCCGGACGAATCGCTGCTCAATTTCCGCTTCGCCTGAAACGCTCGCGGCCCACGAGGGGCGCGCCATCCTCGGGGCGACGACGCGCGCGATCAGCGCAGTGTCACACCCTGAGCGTTGCGGCTGCTCAGAGCGTGACGACCTTGTCCATGTGCAATGACCAGAGCTCGGCACGCACGGCGCGGGTCTTGAAGAATTCCGTGAGTGCCCGCACGTAAGTCATGAGCTGAGTGCGGTGACGCTCAACGAGTTCCTCTCCGGTGCATACATCGGTTTTGTAGTCCACGATCACAAGCGTGCCGTCGACCTCTTCGTAGAGCATGTCGATGGTCCCGATCAGCGCACCGCTGGCATGGCCGCCGCCGGGAGCAAGCAAAGGGAACTCGCGTGCGCGAATGCGCGGGGCAATGGTCGCGAACTTCTTGCAGAGAGGCGACACCGCGAACTTCTGCAGTGCTGCTTGAGCCTCGCGGCGCGCGTCATTCAGAACCCGGTCTTCCGACGACAGGACATCGAGCTGGAGCACGTCGCTGAGCCGCGCGGCCTCCGCAACAGGAGCATTGGCAGCATCCCAGAGTTCGAGCGCCTTGTGCAAGAGCGTGCCACGCTGCGCAGCGACCTTCGGAGAGCTCTCCGCGACGAGATCCACCTCGTCGGCATCCGGGTCAGCGGCAGGGCCTTGCTTGTGGAGGTTTGAGATGGCGCTGGTCAGCGGCTTGCTGGACGCCGCGAGGATTGCGGGCGGAAGCAATGACGCCACCTGTATGGACAAGTGCGCCTTCCCTTCCTTGGGAGCGCGGGTCGATGGCTGCTTCTCGGCGACGTGCCGCCAGAGCACGGGCGTGCTTGACTCCTGAAGCCATGTGTCCGCGCCTGCCGCGAACGCACCCTGTGCCTGCACGCAGCCGGCCGCATGTCGCGGAGCGAGCACACGCAGAAGTTGCAGTGATTCCGAGGGCCCCTCCGCTTCGGCCAACTTCTCGAACGCACCGCTGACAACGAGGCGGTGACGTGCGCGCGTCGCGGCAACGTAGAGCAATCGGACCACTTCGAGTTCCTCGCGGCGCTCGGTGGCCGCCTTGGCCTCCGCCACACCGAGGGATCGCGCATCGAACATCTCGAAGGCAGAGCTCTTCGCTCGGCCATTGCGTTCAGGTGTCTTGTGCACGCAGGTGGAACGGTCGAGCCCCAGCTTCGCCGTGTGCTTCCTGCGGCTCACATCGCAGAACCACACCTGATCAGCCTCGAGCCCCTTGGCCTTGTGCACCGTCATCACGCGCACGGCATCCACCTGCGGATCCACGGGCAGCGCTGTGTCCACCTCGATGTCAGCGCGCAGGCGTGCGCGAAGATCCTCCACAACCCGCATGGGAGAGCGTCCTTCGGCAAGCTCGGCCTGCACGCCTTCCAGCAGATCTGTGACACCCATGAGCCTGAGCTCGCCGAGCATGCGCCGGGATTCCGTCGCCAAGCAGCCCGTGCGTTTTCGGAACTCGCCGAAAAATGTCTCCTGGTCCGCGTGTGCGAAGTGCCAGCGCAGCATGAGAAGATCGCGGATGGCCTGGGCGACCGAGGCTGTGAAGGACTGCGCTTCAATGCCAGCCTCATGGGCAGACGTGTCTGCGTCCGCCAGCGCATTCTTGATGAGGTTTTCTGTTTCGGTTGCGCTGTTGTCGCCAGCCGCTTTGAGAGTCCCAGCGCTCAATTGCTTGCGGCACTCGGTGTTCCAGAATGCCGCAACCGCCACATCCGGCAGGCCGACCATCGGGCTCCGCAACCAACCCAGCAGCGCCACATCGTCCTTGTGATCGAGGACGGCGATGAGTGCGTTGGCAGCATCCACCACTTCGCGTCGGCGATGCCAGTTCTTCTCGTTCTCGCCTTGCACCGGGATGCCGCGCTCACGCATAGCCTCCAAGAGGATGTTTTGATCCGAACGCACCCGCAACAGCACAAGGCACTCGTGCCACGGTGTGCCCGCAAGGTTCTGGGCAAGAATGTCTTCTGCCACGGCAGCCGCTTCGCGTTGGCGCAGCACGCGCAAGCCGGGTCCAGCAGGCTGCTTGGCTGGCTTCTTCTTGCCGCCCCGAGGACCGAATTCCTCGTCAACGGGAGGTTTCACTGGGGAGGCATCCCAGACCTCAATGGCCTTGCTGCCGGGCGCACGCTTCACGGGGGTTTCCCTGGCAGCGAGAAGCGGTTCGAAGGGCGGCTGTTCGCCGACCGCCGCCACCATCGCAGGTGCCATGAGTGCGCTCACCTCTTCAAGCACAACAGCATTGGAACGGTAGTTGACAGACAGTCGGGCTTCGACGGCTCCGAGCTCCCGGAGCAGCGCGAGGAACGCATCGAGCGCGGCGAGATCCGCATTGCGGAAGGTGTAGATGCACTGCTTCGGATCACCAATGATGAACAGTGAAGGGCGTGCACCAGCGCCGAACGCGAGGGCCTGCACGATGGCGTACTGGCATGGATCGGTGTCCTGCACCTCATCCACCATGAGCTGGTCCATGCCGGCAGCGAGTTCCGCCGCCAGCTCCGGATGTGCAACGAGCAGGTCCCGCGTCCCGCGCAGCAGATCATCAAAGCTCACGACCCCTCTCAGGCGAAGTCTCTCTTCCAGCCCACGCAGCAATTGCAGCAACACTTCACGCGCCGCACCGAGCAGCACAGGGTCGAAGAGGAGCAGGTCCTTCGCACCCTCGCTCACCTGCCGCGCGAGTGCGCAAGTACCCGCACTATTGAGCCTGAGGTGTTCAGGCAGTTTCTTGTCCGGGTGCTTCGCGATATCGCTGAAGTCACACGTTCTTGCTGCAGCGATCTCTGCAGGGACATCGCTCCCGAAGGAATCGCGACCAGTGCCATGTGCGTGCAGCCATTCAACAAGCGCGCGCCGATACCGTGTTCGCCCACTCTCCGTCGCACCTTCTGATGCGGACTCGTGCACCTCCGCCGCCAATAGAGCGAGCTTTGCAGCATGGCGACGCGCCTGCGCAACATCGAGGTCCATCGCCTCCAGATCCTCGCTGCGCACCCCCGCGTGCACGAGCTCGCGCAACGTAGCGAGGATGTTCTCCACACCATGTCCATCTTCGAGCAAGGTCTTCAACGCCGCACTGCGTGCATCCAGCAGTTGCGGCATGATTTCGGCGAGGACCTCCTCAGCCATCAAGCGTCGCCCGTCACCATCCGCATCAACGCTGAAGCATGGCTTCAGCCCCGCGGTCATGGCGTGGCTCTTCAGCAACCCCTGACAGAAGCCGTGAATGGTGCTGACACGGAGCCGCCCTTCCGCCGCGATGAGCGCACGGGCGCGCGCGATGCGCACACTCGCATCCTGTGGCGCTGTCAGCCAATCTTGCGACTTGCCCTCGGCAATGGCCGAGAGCACCTCGTGGATCCGGGTCGCCATCTCGAGCGCGGCCTTGTCGGTGAAGGTAATGCAGACCACGCGCTGCAACACCTCTCCGGCGGTGCGCTCTGCATCATGCTGCTCATGACGCGTCCAACCTTCGCCCATGGCCCAGGTGACGAGACGCCGCACAAGTGCTGTGGTCTTTCCAGTGCCCGCTCCGGCAATGAGCACCACCGGAAGACGGAACTCATGCAATGCGAGCTGCCGGGCGCGTTGATCTTCGTCGCGCAACGCTTGCGGATCGGCAACACTTCTGTTCGATGGCATTGCACGCTCACTCATCGGGGGCTCCTTGCTTGGCGCTGCCTGCCAGCCTCCACCAAGTACCGAGCACTTCGTTTTGGCGCGCACTCTCCGTCAGCAACCAGCGTTGCCGGGAGTCGCCCAGCACACACACCCGCGAGAGGTCGCAGAATCGACAGGCATCCCCTTCAGCATCGCCATCCATGTCCTTCGCCACCCGTGGCGGTGCGTTGCTGCTCAGCAGCATCGCATGCAATGCGTGCATGGTCGGGATGAAGCTGTTGTTCCCGAGGTACGCGGAGGCCTCCTGCCAGCGATCGGGTTCCGACTTCGAGAAATCTGAAGACACGTAGGCGTAGGCGCCTGCACCTGTGACCAGTCCATCCTGGGGCTGATACGTCGAGTAGATCGCGGTCTGCAGCTTCGTGCCACGCGCAAAGTGACGGACGTATTGATTCTTGTTGCTCCCGAGGTCCGCCGGGTTCCGGCCCGTCTTCCAATCGACGAAGACGCGCTCTTCGGGCGTCTTCGCCTCGAGATCCGCCTTGAACTTCACCTTCAATCCGTCGATGTTGACCGGATACGACTGCTCCGCTGCGATGACATGTGTCACGCGATGGATCGACAGCAACTCCAACGCTTTACGAACACCATGAGCAGCTTCGGTCAGCTCACGTTCCCTGATCAGGTCAACATTCGCCCATGCCATGCGCTGTTGGATGCGAGCATCAGCGCGCAGGTGCTCGAGAGCTTCGCTCACATGGGCGTCGATCCGTTCAGCGGTCGTGAATTCACGCAGTGTAGACAGGGGCAAGGGCGAGTGAAGCGCCAGAGCCTCTTTCACGAGCGCGTCCAGTGCGTTGTGGACCAGCGATCCGCGGTCCATCGGGCTGACACTCCACTCGGATTCCATCGGGTCCACCGGGTGGCCCACCGAAACTCCGCGTTGGAGAAACAGCTTCCATCCGCAGCCTGCAAGTGCCTCAAGCCGCGTTGGCGACACGACATCGTCCGACAGGGGCTCGCCGTCCTCGTCGCGTTTCCGCTTCGGCCATTTCGGCCCCCAGAGCGCGACACCGCGGCCATGCCAGGGCGAGAGTTCTTTCCTGTGCAGCCAAGCGCCTCGGCCCTCGAAGCAATCGAGAAGAGCCTGGCGTTCGAGAGCCACTGCGCGCTGGAGACCACCCGCCACCAGCAGCTCCGCCTGCTGCGCGGCATCCTCGCGCAAGCCAGCGAGGACGATCGCCCCTTCGGATCCGAGTGCACCGTGCCGCTCCAGCGCTGACTCGAGCCGCGCCTCTGTGCCCGCGCGCAGCGCATGGCGTTCGAGCTCTTTCTCGCTCAACGCGAGTGCCGAGAGAACCCACGGTGCAGCGCCCCCGCGTTCCTTGCCGCCACCGCGCGCCCAGGAAATGGTCACCTGCGGCGCGAGGTGCAGCATCTGAATGAAGAGATGGGCGAGTTCATCGCCGCCCTCATCCGCGGCGAGATGCGGCAGCACCTGCTGCGCTGCTCTGCGTGCCTCCCGCGGAAGAACCGCGCCATGGTTCTTCGTACGCGGCCAGAACCCGCGGCCTGCGCCCACGAGAAATGCATGCTCAAAGGAAAGCCCGCGCGCGAGCGCCGTGCTGAGCACCTGGACTCCGGAAGCTGCATCCTTGCGATTGCCCGCGGAATCCTCAAGTGCCTCCAATGCGCGCGCCAACCAACGCGTACAGGCAACATCCCTGAGCGGTGCCGTGTCAGGTGCATTCGCAAGCCCGTCCGCCAACTCTCTGAGTTTCTTGGCGAGTTCGGCGAAGCCCGCAACTTCAAGACCGGCACCGTGCGCACTGCGACCAAGCCAGTCCGCGATGCCACGCATCCACTGCTCAAGCCCGGCCAGCGTGACTGCGCCTCCCGAGCCGGCGAGCGTCAGCGTGGCTTCATCGATATCCAGCGCGTCCGGTACCGGATGGGCACTCCTGCCGTTGCGCAAGGTGCGAGCGAGCAGCAGGGCCGCGCGCCGCAGCGGTGTCACTGCATGTGAACGACGCACATGGAACGGGATGTCCAACCCGTTCAACGCGCGTCCAGTGGGGCCGATCGCGCCGTCGTACTCCGTGAGCACGATCGCTATCCGGTGCGGAGCTGTCCCCGCACGGAGCAAGGCGTGCACACGCAGCGCCACTTCTTCCGCTTCCGCCGTGGCGTCAGGCGCCGTGAAACAGATCCACGTCGGTGCAGGCAGCGGCGTCTGGTCGCCGACAGGTGGCTCCAGTCCTGCCCCTTGCCCCGCCACGCGCTGAGCAAACGCTGTCACATGGCGCCGCGCCGCCGCGACAGGCAAGCGCGCCGCGTCGCCCTCGGGCACCTCCAGCCAGAGCGTTGCACCACGCTCCACGAGCGCGCCAAGGAACTCCGTGGCGAGACCTGTAGCATCAGCGAAGCCGTAGAGGTGCACGCCCTTCCGTGAGCCGGGCTGTTCAGCGCGCACACAACGCGCGGCCTCCGCGAGCACGCGATCGCGACCGCGCACGCCGACGCTGCCAAGCACGTCCCTGCAGGCGGCGATGAACTTCTCACGGATCGGCCAGACAGTGTGCGACACGGACTGCAGCGCTGCCTCGAGAGCCGGCAGGCCCTTCGCATCGAGACCTGCACTCAAGAGATCGGTGAATGCGCCGCTGAAGCCGCTGTCCGGTGCGCCGACTTCAAGAAGCGGGTCCGCCTGCAGCACTTTCAGTGCGTGCAGCGGATGTTCAGCAGTCATCTGCTTGCCTTGACAATCAACAACATTCTGCGCGAGGCTCCAGAGCGCCATCACTTCCACGCCCAGCACCGGCCCCTTGTGCACCAACGCGGCCGCGAGGTCCTGTCGAGAGGCACCGCTGGACACCACGACGGTCTGCTGCAGCCACGGATTTGCAGCGGCGCGCTCGCGCAGCGCGGCCACAAGCGCGGATTTCAGAACGACCGTCGTTGCACCACAAACCAACGCCATCGGATGGCCTCCCACTGGTGCTCGCGAGTCTAAAGCCCGCGTCCGACAGTGGTTGCCGCGAGTGAGGGCTTGCGCGCGCAAGTCCTGTTTCTGGCGGCATTTCCGCAATTCCCGCAGACATCAGAAGCGCTGAAAAAGTCGCTCGCGAACTTTCTCGAGAATCTGCTCGCCAAGCGCGAGCGTGGCCGATAGGATCCTCAACGTTCGAGGGCAACCTCGGATTACGCGCTTGGGGTGCCAGACCAAAAGTGCGTCACCAACCGTTACGTCCGCGGGCCAAGTTGGACGTATCGGCCCTTCCGCGGGCCTCGTTCCTCGTGAACGGGGCCCGTTCTTTTTCTACCCATAGAAACGGCCCCTGCCAGCTGTCATTGGACTTCCCCCGGGGTCGGGAGTAAAATCACGCGTCGCAAAGGCTGGTGACCCCGAGCCGGGCGATACCCAGCAATCCGGGCGCTCGGAAACCGGAGGCCATAACTGTTGCCTCGACCGTAGCCTGCCCAGAACACAACGCTGGCCAACAGGACAACGATCGAAGCACACAACAAGACTGCACCCCGCGGCAGTCCGGTTCGGAGTCACAAGCCACATGCCGAAGGAATCTCTCTTGTCACTCGACGAACGCGAGAAGCACGAAGAAGTCTCCGAGTTCGACCTCGTTCACGGGGCCGCGCAGGATGCAAGCCAACCGCCGCCGTCAGAAATGTCGCGGCGCAAGACCCGCGTGGACAGCGAGCCACGGCCGGATGATCCGCTGGGCATCTACCTGAAGGATGTCGGCAGCCACGAACTCCTTGAGCCAGAGCAGGAGCATCTGCTCCTCGGCGATCTCATCTACTTCCGCAATCTCTGGATCAACGCCTTCCTGCACAAAGAAGGCGCGCTCAAGGCGGTGTGGGAAGACCTCGTACGCTGGCAGAAGGGCGAGATGGCCGCGCGCTCTCTCGTTCCTGGACCCCCGAAGCCGAAGCCGGGCCGCGAAGACAGCGAGGACTACGTTGCGAAGTTGCACCGCATCTTCGAGCGCCACGTCCGCCGCCGCACCAAGCGGCCGTTCCAGATCAGCCGCAGCAACGAGATCCACACGCTGCGCCTCCTGCACGTCCTTCTCTACGTCGGTCTGCGCCCCGGTCCGCTCAAGCGCTACCGCGACGCCGCCATCGAAGAAGGTGGCCGCGGCGTGCGCGACGAAATCCGGAACTGCCGCGAAGCCTTCGTGAGCGCGCGTCGCCCGCTCATCGAACGCAACCTCCGCCTCGTCCTCAGCGTCGCGCGCAAGTTCGACGGCGGGCCTCTCGCCTACTCCGAACTCATCCAGGAAGGCAATCTCGGGCTCATCCGCGCCACGGAATCCTTCTCCGCGCGCTTCGGTGTGCGCTTCTCCACCTACGCCTACCTCTGGATCCGCCAGGCCATTCTCCGCGCCCTTGAAGACAAGTCGCGCACCATCCGCCTGCCGGTGAACGTCACGCAGAGCCTCCGCAAGGTCGCGAAGCAGGACCCGGAGGCCTACGACGATCCCGCGTCTGTCACCGATGAAGCGAAGCGTGCCCGGCTCACGGACATGCTCTCGAATCCGTCCGTGGCGCGGCCGGTGCTCAGCCTCGACTACGGTCCGGAGGATGAGAGTCGCCTCGGCGATCTCGTCGGCGACAAGAACGCCGCCTCACCGGATTCGCCCATCATGGCGGACGACGTGAAGAACCTCGTGCGCCGCAGTCTTTCCATCCTGCCGGACCGGCACCGCTTGGTGCTGCGCCTCCGCTTCGGCATCGATTGCCCGCAGGCCCACACGCTGGCCGAGATCGGCAAGATGCTCGGCGTCAGCGCCGAACGCATCCGCCAGATCGAAGCCAGCGCCTTCGAGCGCCTGCGCTCCGGCCCGGACGGCACCTCCCTCGTCGAGATGGTGTCCGACTGACGAGCCGCTGGGGAAGGCCATCATCCCCATGAACGAGAACTTCGCCCGCATCGCGTCGGAAGGACGCGTGCGGGATGATCTCGACATCCTCGCGACAGCGGCACTGGTGCAAGCGCTCCACGCCGCATCCGCTGATGTGCAGACGGCAGTGGCGCACGCGCTGCCCGCTCTCGCGAATGCGGTCGATCGCATCGCTGAGCGCCTGCGCGCCGGTGGGCATCTGCACTATTTCGGTGCCGGAACCTCCGGCCGACTCGGTGTGCTGGATGCGTCCGAGATCCCGCCCACCTTCGGTGTCGATTCCTCGCTAGTGCAGGGTCACATGGCCGGCGGAACCGCAGCCCTCACCCACGCGGTCGAGGATGTGGAGGACAGTGCGGAACTCGGATGCGCGGCGGTGCGCAATGCAGGCATCGAGACACACGACGTGGCTGTCGCCATCTCCGCCAGCGGCCGCACGCCGTTCGCTCTCGGAGTGCTGCACGAAGCGCGCGCGCGCCGTGCCTTCACCATCGCGCTCGTCTGCAATACCGATTCCCCGATGGAAGCTGCGGCCGACTGCGCTCTCGTCGCACCCACCGGGCCTGAGATTCTCTCCGGCTCCACACGCCTGAAAGCCGGCAGCGCCCAGAAGCAACTCCTCAACATGCTCTCCACCGCGGTGATGGTGCGCCTCGGCCACACCCATGCAGGCCTGATGGTGGGCGTGCAGGCGACCAACGAGAAACTCCGCGCGCGCGCGCTGCGGGTGCTCATCGAAATCACTGGCGCGGAAACCCATGCCGCAAGTGCCGCCCTTGCGACTGCGGACTTCGAAGTGCGCACCGCAGCCGTCATGCTGCTCCGCAACCTCGATGCCACCACGGCGCGCTCACGCCTCACGACCGCAGGCGGCTCCCTCCGCACCGCCCTCGCAGCCGACAGGCAGCGTTGAGCACGCGACTCCTCGGACAGTGGCTCAACGACACATGGCCATGGTGTCACCAGCGCCGAAACGCCGGTTCCGGAGTCATTGCAATTCCTCCGCGCCATCACGATTGAATCCGATGCGCTTCTTCGCTGGTTCGTGAGGGGCCATGAGCCCACGCATGGCCTCAAACACGACCTTGAATCGACTGTCGTACTTCTGCTCGAGATCATCCAGTCTTCGCGCCGGTTGCGCATTGGTTGCGATGAGGCCGCGCAACTGCACAAAGGCCCGGACTACATGGATGCTGGCATCCACGGCGATTCGAGTCTTGATCACACTGGCCAGCATGACAGCCCCATGATCGGTGAAAACCGTCGGTGGCGTGCGTCGACCTCCCCATCCAGGACTTGCGGTCGCAAATTGCGACTTCAAGTCTGAGCATTCCGCCACCGTCAGGGTGAACATGAAATCGGCCGGGAATCGCGCACGGTTGCGACGCACCTGCTCGTTCAGCCGCTTGGTCGGGACTCCGTACAGGGCAGCCAAGTCCACGTCCAGCATGACACGTTGTCCACGGAACACGTGGATCGCTGCGGCTATCCGCTCGAGTTGTATGGAGGCCCTCACTTCCTGGTGAGTACGTGCTGCACTGAGTCGTCCCATCGCGCCAGAAAATGGCGCATGCCACCCTCCATGACGGAAGAACCGACCCTGCGCATCACAAATCGAGCACGGCTCCGGCGGCGAGTTCCACCGGGTCGAGACCGCGTTGGAACAGGCGCGCCCCGCGCAGGCCGCGGAGTTCGATGCGCTCGCCCTCGATCATCAATTGCGCACCTTCGCGGAGACCAAGCACCGGAGTGGCGTTCATCTCGTGGAACTCGCGGATGCGGTCCTCGCGCGTCTCCCCCATGTGCGTGGATGACGGGTCCGCATCAATGAAATGCGGATTGATCTGGAAGCGGATGAGCCCGAGCGCCTCGAAGGATGGCGGCTGCACGATGGGCATGTCGTTGGTGGTCTTGAGCGTGGGGCAGGCCATGTTGGTGCCCGCGCTGCTGCCCATGTAACGCAGCTCGCCCGCGCGGACGCGTTCGCGGATGAGCGGCATGACGCCATGCGCGTAGAGCGCGTCGAGGAGCCGGAAGCTGTTGCCGCCGCCAATGAAGAGCGCCTGGGCGGAACGAACAGCCGCCAGCGGGTCCGCTGTCCTGTGGATGCCCTCAAGCTGGAGCCCGAGTTCGGCGAAGCGCGGCGCCACCTTGTCGGTGTACGCATCGTGGTTCTGGAGCGCCCAAGGAATGAAGAGCACGCGGTCGATGCCCACGAAGAACTTGCGGAGGTCATCCTCACAGTGTCCGAGGTAACCATGGCCATGAACGCGAGATGAGGAAACGAGGAAGAGGCGCTGCATGAGGTCGAGAATATCCGGCTGGTAGATTGATGCCATGCGCGAGCACTGGACCCTTGATCCCACGATCACCTTCTTGAACCACGGCTCCTACGGCGCTTGCCCGAAAGTGGTGCAGGAGCGACAGCAGGCGCTTCGGGCAGCACTCGAAGCTGAACCCGTGCGCTTCATGTCAGTGGAGTTGCCACCGCTCGTCGAGGCTGCGCGCACACGGCTCGCTCAGCTCATCGGAGCTCCGGGCCCGGAGATCGCCTTCGTGCGCAATGCCACCACTGGAGTGAACTGCGCGCTCTACAGCTTCCCGTTCAGGTCGGGTGACGAAGTGCTCGTCACGGACCACGAATACAACGCCTGCCGCAATGCACTCGACCGGCGCAGTCGCGATCTGGGCGTCACGGTGCGCCCGCTCCGCCTCCCCTTCCCCCTCCGCTCGAAGGACCAGATCACCGCGGCGATTCTCGCGGCCGTCACCTCCAAGACGCGGCTTCTGCTCCTCGACCATGTGACCAGCCCGAGTGGCCTTGTACTGCCGGTGGAAGACATCGTGCCTGCGCTGAAGGCGCGCGGCGTCGAGTGCATCA
>SXUL01000018.1 GCA_005790545.1 Planctomycetia bacterium
GCGGTGGCGCACTTCTGGCGCCAGACTTTGAGCGTCACGTTCATCATTTGTAGCTCCGGGTCGCGAGGTGCACGGCCTCGAAGGCCAGTTCTTCCTTGTGGCGGATGGCTGCTTCCTTCTCACCGCGCCACTCCCACACGGCGGCGTGACAGAACTTGTCGTCGTCGCGCTTGGCCTCGCCCTCTTCGGTCTGCCATTCCTCGCGGAAGTGGCCCCCGCAGGATTCTTCGCGTTCCAGTGCGTCGCGGCACATCAGCTCCGCAAACTCCATGAAGTCGGCCAGACGTCCGGCGTATTCGAGCTGCGTGTTCAAGCTCTGACCGTCGCCGGTCACGCGCAGTTCCTGCCAGAAACGTCCGCGGAGATCCTTGATCTCTCGCATGGCGCTTTCGAGTCCGGCCTTGGTGCGGCCCATGCCGCACTTCTCCCACATGATCTGGCCGAGTTCGCGATGCAGCGACTCCGGCGAGCGCTGGCCGCGGATGGCGAGGAGCTTTTCCGTGCGCTCGACGGCTTCGCGCACCGTGCCGGTGAATGCAGGCCCGCTGCTGGACTTGGCCGGGCCATTCGAGGCCAGCCAGTCACCGAGCGTGAGCGGCAGGATGAAGTAACCATCAGCAAGCCCCTGCATGAGTGCGCTCGCACCGAGGCGGTTCGCACCATGATCGGAGAAGTTGGCTTCGCCGATGACGAACAGCCCCGGGATGGTGCCCATGAGCGAGTAGTCCACCCACAGACCACCCCTGGTGTAGTGCACCGCGGGATAGATGCGCATGGGTGCTTCGTACGGGTTTTCCGCGGTGATTTTCTCGTACATCGCGAAGAGGTTGCCGTAGCGTTCTTCGATCACGCCGCGTCCGAGGCGCTTGATGGAATCCGCGAAGTCGAGATAGACGCCGCGTCCGCCGGGACCGACGCCGCGGCCTTCATCGCACACGACCTTGGCTGCGCGGCTCGCGATGTCGCGTGGCGCGAGGTTGCCGAAGCTCGGGTAGCGACGCTCGAGGTAATAGTCGCGTTCGGCATCCGTGATGGAAGCCGGAGTGCGCTGGTCGCCCGCCTCGCGTGGCACCCAGACGCGTCCGTCATTCCTGAGCGATTCGCTCATCAAGGTCAGCTTCGACTGGTGGTCGCCGCTGGCGGGAATGCAGGTCGGGTGGATCTGCGTGTAGCAGGTGTTGGCAAAGCCGGCGCCGCGACGGTGAGCACGCCACGCGGCTGTGACGTTGCAGCCCTTGGCATTGGTGCTGAGGAAGAAGACGTTGCCGTAACCACCGGTGCCTAGCACCACCGCGTCAGCGGCGTGGGAACTGATGGCGCCCGTGACGAGGTCGCGCACCACGATGCCCACTGCACGCCCCTGATCCACGATGAGATCGAGCATCTCCGTGCGCGCGTGCATCCGCACACGGCCGAGCCCGATCTGACGCGAAAGCGCTGCGTATGCACCGAGGAGGAGTTGCTGTCCTGTTTGTCCGCGGGCGTAGAAGGTGCGGCTCACCTGCGCTCCGCCGAAGGAGCGGTTGTCGAGCAGCCCGCCGTATTCGCGCGCGAAGGGCACTCCCTGCGCGACACACTGGTCGATGATGGCCGTCGAGACCTCCGCGAGGCGATGGACGTTGCCTTCGCGCGCGCGGAAATCGCCGCCCTTGATGGTGTCGTAGAAGAGGCGCCACACCGAATCGCCGTCGTTCGGATAGTTCTTCGCGGCGTTGATGCCGCCCTGCGCGGCGATGGAGTGAGCGCGGCGCGGGCTGTCCTGGAAGCAGAAGGCGTCGACCTGGTAGCCGAGTTCCGCGAGCGTTGCCGCGGCGGATGCGCCGGCGAGCCCGGTGCCCACCACAATGACGCGGTACTTCCGCTTGTTGGCCGGGTTCACGAGCTTCATGCCGGCCTTGAAGTTCGTCCACTTTGAAGCGAGCGGACCTGACGGGGTGCGTGCGTCGAGTTTCATCTCAGTTTCCTCCCGTCCAGCCACAGAGAATTGCAAGCGGCATCGACAAGTTGCCCGCGAAGATCACGAGGGCGACGAGGCGTCCCGCACACATGCAGCAAGAGCGCGTGCGGCGGTTGGTGAGGCCGAGGCTCTGCACGAGGCTGCCGAGGCCATGGGAAATATGCAGCGCGAGCAGGAGCATCGCGAACATGTAGCTCACCGCCACCACGGGCTGCCGGAAGGCGTGCACCAGCATTGCGTACACGTCCGGCGTGGCGCCTTGATGAGCCATGCGATACGACTCTGCATCGACGCTGCCGAAGGTGAAGTGCAAGAGGTGCCAGATGGCGAAGGCGAGGACGATGAGCCCGCTCATCAGCATGGTGCGGCTCGCGAAGCTTGACTGGAACGGCTTGTGCACCGCGTAGGGGATGGGCCGGGCCGCCCGGTTCTGGCGCGTGATGCGGATGGCCGTCGCCACATGCAGCCCGAACATCAGCAGGAGTCCGATGCGCGCGACCCAGAGCAGTGCGCCCAAGCTCTGGAGTTTCGCGGCGTAGGCATTGATGGCCTCCGGTCCGAGGAACACCTGCATGTTGCCCAACATGTGAGCGATGACGAAGAGAACGAGGCCGAGGCCGCTCGCAGCCATCAGGAACTTGGCTCCGATGGACGAGCAGAGGCCGGGACAACGTGAACTCATGGGAGCCCTCAGTGCGCGGGAGGGGCACGCGCCCGAACCGGCGGGCCATGCTAGCCACGTCGCGGGCAGCCGAAAGCGCATGCTCTAGTGCGCGAGATCTGCGGCGAGCAGGCGTGCTTCGCGGAGTCCGTGCGGCAGGATCAGGTCCCGCAGCGCCATGGCGAAGGGTGCGTGGGCGGATCGACGCGCTTCACCGAGCAGGCGATCCAGTTCCGTGCCGCAGGTGCGCTGAATGCGGGCGCGCGCATGACGCTCGTCAAAGCTCGCGCCCTCTTTCTCGCGCACCGCCGCATGGATGGCACCGCCGGCCGAGGCGATCCAATCCGGCACGAAGAGAATGCCTGCGGCGTTGAGAGCGCGCGCGAGCTCGAGTTCCTCGCGCAAGTTCTCGGCCGCGAGGATGTTGTTGGCACCGCCACAGATGGCGCGGCAGCGGAGCTTCGGAATGCGGGCTGCAGTGATGATGCCGCCCATGGCCGCGGGCGAGAGCACATCCGCCGCCAGTTCGACGATCTGGTACGGAGCGACGACCTGCACTCGTGCGCGCTCGTCTTCATGAAGATTGTCGAGGAGCTGGTCGATGCGCCGGTGGTCGACATCCGTGACGGAGAGCTTCGCAACCTCGCGCGCGAGTTGGCGCGCGAGCGGCTGACCAAGCGTGCCAAGCCCTTGCACCGCCACATGCAGTTCCGTGAGTGGTTGGCCGAGAGTGGCCGCCACCGCGGCGATGGACGCATGGACACCGAATGCCGCGGCGCTCGTGAGTGCTCCGCAGCAGGTGACGTTGCGGCTGCGCGCCGAGAGCGCTTCGAATACCGAGGGCGGCAGCCCCATGTCCGGGCCGGTGGCCGTGCCGGAGAGGTCGATCTCCTCTGCGAGGGCGCCGAGGAATCGGTCGCGGCCGTATTCCGGCACGCCCGGAGAGTGCAGGATGATCTTCGAGCCGCCGCGCGCAATGCCGCTCGCGGCATGTTTCATGGTCATGGCGCGCGAGAGGTGCAACGCATCGCGGACGACTTCGCGTTCCGGTGTGACCAGCTCGTGTCGGCGGAGCCCGCCAGCGGGCGGACCGAGTTCGCTGCTGTGCACAGCCACGATGAGCCGGAGGCCGAGATCCTCCCTGTGCACGAAGTCGAGGCGTTCGTGGCCACCCTGCTCGAATGCACGGACCAGTGGCAAGAGCTCTTCCGTGGTGAAGAGCCCGACCGCCTCAGTCCAGCCACCCTCGGGCGTGGCCGCGAGGAGCTTCACCGGCCCGTCCGTGCGCCGGAAACGCACACGTTCGCAGTGGCGTCGCGCCATCAAATCCAGCAGACCGTCCTCAAGCATGTGCCGCGATTCTCCGGGGCCCGGGCCAGGTTTCAAAGGCGCGTCTCACGGCAACTGCAGGTTGCGCCAGATGAGCGGGCGCTGTTCGACACGCCAGCGGCGGACGGTCATGATTCTCAGGCTGGCGACCGCGGCGGCGCCATCAAAGCTCTGGCGCGACACACCCTCATGCACATCGCCGCCGGAACGCGGCAGATGCAGTGTCTCTCCCGCAGCATCGAACAGTTGAATCTGATCTTGCGCGCTGACCCCCGACACGCCGGGGAGCGCCTCCGGTTCGACGGCTGGCCAAGCGATTTCAAGCCTGCCGTTCGCCTTGAGAATCGCGAACGGTGCACTGCCCGCAGGTGAGTTCTCCTGCCGCAGAGGCTGGAGATCATGCACGGCCACTTCGTCGGGCACCACAAAGACCAGAGTGAGCTTCAACTCGGCGAGGGACTTCGCGTCGCGCGCAGGTGGCTCGAAGCTCGCATTCAGCCAGGACTGGCGCATGGGGCCGAGGAAGTTGGCATGTTGCTTCACGCCCGCGTTGGTCATGGGGGCGATCAAGCGTCCTTGATCGTCGGTTGCTGTGCACTCCAGCACTGGTTGCAGGATGTACAGCGGCAGAGGACCTGGCTCGAGATCGAGCTGGAACTGGGTGTGCATGGCGGCATACGGCGGTTGTCCATGGCTCAGGCTGCGCGAGATGTTGATGCTGTTGAGCGCACAGCGGATCGCCCCGTCCTGGATCACGTGTCCTCCGGGCTTGCGGCCCGGAGCAAGTGTGATGGAACCATCCGGGTCGCGCCGCCACCAGGCTCCGGCGGCCGAGGTGAGGTACTCGAAGGCCTGCATCCAGGTGAGCTCGATCGCCGGGGGCGTGAGGCTGGCTCTCGCCCAGGCGGTCTCGGGCGCCGGGTTGCCCGCTGCATCGAGATCCGTGCCGGGGTTTCCATCGCTGCAGCGGATCACCGAGTTGTTCGCGCGCTCGAGGACCTGCAACAGCTCCACAAGCGGGCGCGGTTCTGACGGGAAAGCGACTCGCGTGCCGGAGAACGTGAAGCGAGGCGCCTCCAAGCGTGCGCCCGACTCGAGGAGGAGGGCTTCAATACGCAAGCGTGCTTCAGGACTCGCACGCTCCCGCGCCGCACGCAGGGCTTCCGCGGCGGCGGCACCAACCGACTGAAGGGACTTGCTGGCGGCCTCGCGTCGCGCGTAGTCGGGGGATTCAAGATCCGCGATCCAGCCGCGAATGCGCAGGGAGTCTTCTTGGGCGAGAAGCAACAGCGCGCAGCAGGGAATGAGGAGTGAGAGGCGGAGCACGGGGCTGATTCTAGGGCCGCGCCCGATGCTATGGTGCGCGTCAACCACGCGGGGATTGCGCCGGGGTTTCCGGAAGGCGGTCCGCACTGGTCAGGAATCATCGCGCGGCGCGCCACGCCGCCCTCAGGAGTTCGCCATGGAAGAGAAGCATCCGCACGATCAGTTCGAGGAGCCAACGGGTCCACAGGGCGGCGACGCCCCCGCTCCGGAGCCTGAAGAGAATTGGGAACAGGGACTCCGCTTCGACCCGGATTCTGACAGCGGTGCCCAGCGCGCAGATGAGGTCGAGGCCACGACCGAGTCCCAGCGTCCGCAGCAGCGCGATGAGCGGCGTCGGGATTTCGGGCGCGATCGCGATCGCGACCGCGGCGGCCGGGACCGCCGGCGTGGCGGCGGCGGGCGTGGACAGCAGGTGGAGGAGCTCGGCGCCTCATCCGGCATCGATGTCCTCGACCCCCATCGCGTGAGGAAGCCGGGCGCCCCGAGCGCTGGCCTCACGCTCTCCGATCTGCTGCCGTTCCTGCGTCCTCCACGGACGGTGCTGCTCCTTTCCGCGACCACAGGCTGCGGGCACGGTCGCATGGCGAGTGCACTGGCGGAGGCCTTCCGCGGTCTCGACCGCAATCTCATTGTGCGCGAATCCGACATGCTGGACCTCCTCAATGAAGCTCGCAGCGCCACGGAAGTGCGTTACGAACTCGACGAGATCAGCAGGGCCGAGGATCTGTTCGGCAAGCCCTTCGCGAATGGTTCGGAACATGAAGGGCAGACGGCCGAGGAGCGCATTGCCGCTCTCGCGAAGGACCTCTTCGGTGACCGCTTCGATCACGCAGTTGTCGAGAAGCGGCCCGACCACATCGTGGTCACGCACTGGCTGGCACTCCAGCGTCTCGCGGGGCTCAAGGAAGCCTCACGGCTCACGGCGTCGGTCACCATGGTGATCGCGGAGCCGGACATTCACGCGCACTGGGTTTCCCCGGTGGTGAGCCACTACATCGTGGCCAACGACTACGTGAAGACGCGCCTCGTGCGGCGTGGTGTTGCTGAGGATGCCGTGAGTGTGTGTGGCGTGCCCGTGTCTCCGGCGTTTGCAGGTCTTCCCGAACGTGATCGTCAACGTCAGGCCCTCGGCCTGCGCGGCATCGTTGTGGCTGTGAGGACAGACGGCTTCGGCGCGAAGGCCGTGAAGTTCGTGCGCAGCATCATTGATGCCCATGCGCAGACGGCGCTCATCATTGCCGCAGCGCGCGGCGACGCGGCGCTGAAGGATTTGCAGGCTCTCGACGGAACGAATGCATGCACGGTGCGCGTGGTGGAGGGGCCTGAAGCCTTCCGCGATGTCATGAGCACGGTGGATCTCGTGGTGACGCGGGCCAATCTTCACTCCGCCGCGGAGTGCATGGCGGCGGGCGTGCCCATGCTGCTCATCCGGCCACACGGCAGCACGGAAGAACGCATGGCAGACCGGTTGCTCGCCCGCGGCATTGCCGCACGCGCCAACTGCGAAGAGGACTTCGCGGACCTGCTCGCGGAGCTCCTCCGCAATCGCCGCGCTCTGCAGCAGATGCAGGATCTCGCACTGCAGGGGAAGAAGCCGACGGCTGCGCAGGAAACGGTCGACCGCATCGCCCGCCTCGTGCGCTGAGCCCGATGCGACTCGTCGGTCGCGAGGAAATCCTCGGGCTTGCTGCCACTCCGGCGGCACGTTCCGAGGCTTTCCTCGAAGTGGGTGAGGCCCGCTTGCTGGTGAGTCTCGACCCGACTTGGGTTTCGAGCGCAGGTTCCCGGCGCGCCTTGGCCGTCACGGAGCTGCTGCGGCTGCTTGCCATCTACGCGAAGCGCGCGCAGGTGGACGAGTGGTTTGTGGCTCCTGGCTATTCGCCGGAAGCTCTCGCCATCCGGGCTGCGCTCGGACACGCTGCGTCTTCCATGGCGGAACGCGTGCAGCAAGCGACGACTGCCGAAGCGGCCGAGTTGCTGCTTGGGCTGCATGGTCTGCTGCCCCGCGCCGGGAGCGTTTCCGTACCGCATGTGCCTCTCGCGCTCGCCGTCTCGCCGCAGGAATTGCCGCAATTCCTCGATGCGCTCGTGCTGCACGGTGGACCGGCTTTGCAACTCTGGCTCGCGGACCGCGCGCTCGAACTCCGCTGCTCCGTGCGGCGCAGCGGCATCGTGTTCCGCGCAGCACATCCGTTGGTGCATGCGGGCTTGGTCCAGCGTTGCGCGAAGGACGGCATCGACCTCGCGTGAGCATGGAGCCGGACTTTCCGGCCCCATGCTGCTGCGCGTTAGGCGGGGATCAGGGCAGCGGAGGCGTGGACTTCCGTGCGGGCGTGCGCTGCTCGTAAAGCCAGACCGCGGATGAGCGCTGCGTCCCTGGTTCGAGCTTCGCGATCTCGGCGCTCACGCGCGTGCGCTCCTTGCCGAGCTTCGCGTACTCCTCCTCGTGGGCCTTGTAGTGCTCTTCGCGTTTGGCCTCGGCGGCATCTCCCTCGAGTCCCTGCGTGGCCTTCGTCGCTCCGGCGTTGAGTTCGGCGTATGCCTTCACGGATTTCTCCAGCTCCTTTTTCAGTGCTGCGAGTTGCGCTGTCTCTTCGGCGCTGAGCGTCTTCGCTGGTGGGGTCCAGATGGAGTAGCCGCCGACAGCCATGTCGAGGTCGCCGTCGTTGTCCACGTCCGCGAAATCCATGTAGATTCCCGCGTCCGGACGTGTGGCGCCACTCGCACCCTTCGGGCTTGCCGCGAGCAACGTCTGCATCGTTCCGAAGCGCGCGTTCTTGGCGTCGCCAGCGTTCAAGAAGAGATAGACGCCACCGCCTTCGCCAGCACCATAGGCATCGCCCATGCTGCCGACGGCGAGGTCCATGAGTCCGTCTCCGTTCCAATCCACGAGGCGGAGTGTCGCGACGGTGCCCGGCACGTCGGTTGGCTTGCCGTCCACGAGCAGTGCTGTGTTGCGCGTGGCGAACGCGGGTTCGCCTTTCTTGCCCTCGTTCATGCGCACCCAGATGCGCCCGGACTTGTGATCCCCGAGAAGGAGGTCGGGATCGTCGTCGCCATCGATGTCCATGGCCACGGCCGAAGTGATGTGGCCGTCCTTCTCCGCTGCGGGGCCTGCGGGATCGCAGCGTTTCGTCGAGTCCCACTTCTTGGCATCAAAATTCCAGAAGGCATTCAGGACGATGCGTGCGCCCTCGCGATCGAGGATCGAGGTGGGCTGTTCAAAGCCCTTCTCGGTGCCGCGCGCGAGATGCGGCGAACCATCAAAGATGCCGGCGACGATGTCAGCTTGGCCATCCGCGTTGAAGTCCACGAACTGTGGACTCATGCCGATGCATCACCAATTGTGAAAGTTGAGGATCTCGCCGTCAGCGGCCTGCACCTTCTCCTCGGCGTCGAAGCTTCGATCGGCCTTGCCGTTCGCGACGGTGAGTTTGCCCAGGAGGTCGCCAACGACGACGTCGCGGAGGCCATCGCCGTTGAGATCATGAAACACCGGCGACGGGAAGAGTCGCTTTTCGCCCAGGATCTTTCCGCCCGCCTTCATCTGCACCGGTGGCGCAAACTCAGGGACTTGAGCGACCACGGCGGCGGCGAGCGCCAGTATCAGCCAACAGCTTTTCATGTTGCAGCTCCAGGGCCCCGGAGGGATGGGACCCGCAGAGCAGCCTACAACCGCGCGCCGTGCGCGAGGATCACTTCTTCTCGAGGCCCTTTTTCGCCTTGGCGAGTTCGCGCAGCGCCACGCCACGGCCGGGCTGTTCCTTGAGGAGCTTTTCGAGGAGCGGCAACGCTTCGTCGAACTTGCCCATGAGGTTGCAGCAGATGGCGAGGTTCTCGATGGCATCGCCGAAGTTCGGGTCCAGCTCGAGGGCGCGACGGTAGTACTTCACGCCCGAGGCGATGTCTTCCAGGTGGTAGTGGAACATGAGGCCCGTGTCATTGAGCGTCTGCGCCTTCATGGTGCTGTCGGCAGTCGCGGACTTGATGACTTCTACCGAAGCCCTCTCGTACCAGTCCTTGGAGCGGACCCAGAGTTCACGTGCGGCCTGCTTCGATTCGCGGGCCTTCATGCTCCCGAACTCGCGCAGTGCGAAGCCGAGGTTGTTGTAGACGCTGAAGTTGGGTGGCGCGAGCTTGGCATAGCGCTCAAGCGCCGCAATGGCGTCGCCGAACTTGCCGGCTTCGAAGAGCGGCCCGAGCACGATCAACAGTGCATCACAGCCGCGGTTGTCGTTTTCCGGAAGCCCCTTCTGGGCCTTGGCCCACCATTCCGCCGCTGCGCCGAGATCGCCGAGTTCCTTCGCGCACTTGCCTGCTTCGAGGGCGGCCTCGGGGTAGGCACCGTTCCAGAGTTCGAGGGCAACAGTGTAGGACGCGATGGCCTCCTTCCACTGCTTCTGCTGCGCGAGGTAGTAGCCGATCCACCACTTGGCGCGTGCCTCGCCGGGATGAGCCTTGGCCCAGGCTTCCATGATCTTCTGGGCGTCAGCGGCATCGCCGGTGGCTCCGCGCAGCGCCCAAATGGCGTTGCCTACTTGCTGGATTGTTTCCAGATCCACTTCTTTGCACGTGAGTGCACTCTGATAGGCGGGGATGGCCTGGTCTGCGGCGAGAGCGCCACCGCTCTCCATGGTCACGTGTCCCTTCTCACGCCAGAGCCATGCGGCATCTGGTTTGATCTTCAGTGCCTTGTCGAGGTCCTCAAGGGCCTTGCCGAAGTTCTTGGCGCCGCGATGGCCGCGAGCCGCAAAGAAGAGGTGATTCGATTCGCCCGGCTCAAGCAGCGCAGCCGCTTCGTAGTGCGCCGCGGAATCGGAGAACCTGTTCAGATTCCAAGCCAATTCGCCCGCGAGGGTGACGGACTCGATGTCCTTCGCGTCGAGCTTCAGCGCGGCCAGCACGAAGCAGAGGGCTTCTTCGTAGTAGGAATCGATCTTCCCTTGCGTCGCTCCCGGTGCGGTTTTCGCTTCTTCCGCCCGCGCCCAGAAGATCTGGGCCGCAAGCTTCTGGTATCCGGCGTTGGCGGCGTCGAGGTTGCAGGCCTTCACGATCACCTGCATGGCGCGGTCGCAGTCCTCGAGTTCGTAGTGGCAACGCGCGAGGAGCGCGAGGCCCTTGGCGTTCTTGAGCAGTGCGTCCCATTGGCTGCTGAGGAGGTCCGCGGCTTCCTGAACCTTGCCGTCCTTGTGGAGGCCTTCAGCCTTCGCCACCACATCATCTTGGGCGGCCAAGGGCGTGAGGGCGAGTGCGAACAGCGCGAGTGTGGTGGTGAACAATCGGAGCATGGGATGCCTCAAGATCGGTTCCGGGAGGGGATTGGAGCCATGGTACCAGCCGGGCCGGCAGCGACGCGCCCTGCCGCGCGCCGCTGCGTGTCGCTATAACCCGCACGGGAACGCGAACATGAATACGTCCAGCGGCAACGAACAGCGGGATGTGCGTCTTTCAAAACTGGAGCGCATCCGCGCTGCGGGCATCAATCCTTGGCCGGAGCGCTTCGTCCGCACGCACACGCTGGCGGAAGCACGCGCGCTTCCGGCCGGAACGGCTGGCGTGCGTGTGTGTGGCCGCCTCATGACCATGCGCGTCATGGGCAAGATGAGCTTCGCCACTTTGCAGGATCAATCCGGCCGCTGCCAAATCTCGGTGCAGTGCGAGGCCGTGGGTGAGCCTTTCTACAAGGAGGTCTGGAAGAAGCTGATCGACCTCGGTGATTTCCTCGGCATCGAAGGCGAGATGGTGGTGACCAAGACGGGCGAGCCGACGGTGGCAGCGAAGTCCGTCCAGTTCCTCGGCAAGGCGTTGCGGCCGCTTCCTGAGAAGTGGCATGGCGTGCAGGACCAGGAAACCTGTCATCGGCAGCGCTATCTGGACCTGACCATGAACCGCGAGACCATGGAGCGTTTTCTGCTCCGCTCGCGCGTGGTCTCGAGCACGCGGAACTTCCTCGACCGCCACGCGTTCGTTGAAGTCGAAACACCTGTTCTGCAGACCAAGGCCTCCGGCGCCGCAGCGAAGCCATTCTTCTCGCACCACAACAGCCTCGACATGCAGGTGACGCTCCGGATCGCGCCGGAGACCTGGTTGAAGCGGCTCATCGCCGGCGGCTTCGACCGCGTCTATGAATTCGCGCGCTGTTTCCGCAACGAGGGCATGGACCCCTCGCACTTGCAGGACTTCACCATGCTGGAGTGGTACGCGTCCTACTGGAACTACGAGGACAACATGCGCTTCACGCAAGCGCTGTTGCAACACGTGATCCAGGAGTCACTCGGCACGCTTCTGCTCACACTGCGCGGCCGTGCGGTGGACTTCTCGGGCGAGTGGCCGCGCGTGAGCTTCCGCGAACTCATTCTGAAGGACTGCGGCATCGACATCGCGGAGTGCAAGGACGCGGATGCGTTGCGCGCCGCCGTGCGCGCGAAAGGCATCGCGCTTCCGGAGGAGGAAATCCGCGCTCTCGGATTCGGGAATCTCGTGGATCAGCTCTACAAGAAGGTCTCGCGGCCAGCGCTCACCGGCCCGGTGTTCCTTGTCGCGCATCCCATCGAACTTTCGCCTCTTGCGCGGCGCAACGATGTCGCTGGCGAACTCACCGACCGCTTCCAGCTCGTGGTTGCAGGCTGGGAGATCGTGAATGCCTACTCGGAGCTGGTGGACCCACTGGACCAACGTCAGCGTCTCGAGGAACAGGCTCGTCTGAAAACCGGTGGCGATGATGAGGCCATGGAGATGGACGAGGAATACCTCCTCTGCATGGAGCACGGCATGCCGCCCATCTCGGGCTTCGGCATGGGCATCGACCGCCTCGTGTGCCTGCTCTCCAATCAGGACAATCTCCGGGATGTGGTGCTGTTTCCGCTTCTGAAACCCCAAGCCTGAAGCCACTGTCGGACCCTCTCTCTACAGTGCGCGCGCCTCCCCGGGCGGGGAAGAGGCGAAGGAGAGATCAGCATGAGTTCAACAGAAGGGATCGGTCGGCGCATGAAGTTCCTGCGCAGACGTCAACGTCTCAATCTTGCGGCCCTGGCAACCAAGCTGGACCTTCCGGCGTCGCTGCTCAGGAAGTGGGAACAGGGCCATTTGCCATTGCCTGTTGGCTACCAGTACTCCATCGCGGCAGCACTGGGCGTGGATCACGCGGCCATGCTCGCCGATGCGGAAGGCCCCGTGGAAGTTCCCGCGGCGCGCGCGGCCAACGGCGCGCGGTTGAAAGCGGTGCGTGTCGCACGGGAACTGAGTCCAGAAGCTGCCGCGGCAAACCTCGGGATCACCGCGGAGGTCCTTCTTCTCGCCGAATCCGGCGAGAGCGTGCTCGACGTGCCTTTGCCGGTCCTCACGGCGTTTCTCGGGAAAGGCGAGCGGGACGCGGATGCACGCAATCTCGCCCTCGAGATCATGGAGTGGCATCGGCCGTCGGCAGGTGGCGTACCTCGTCACCTGCACGCACGCGGTGCACCGCAGGTCATCGACCTCGAAGCCGACGATGATCTTGATGATCAGTGCGAGAACGAATACGAAAGAGCCTGGCCTTGCTGTCCATGGTGTGGTCGCAAGGTGCCCTACGACACGGATTCAAAACCACCGTGTTCCCATCTCGCGTTCATCTGGGAACCGGAGAGCGCCGAGTTCATGTTCGCGACACCCAGCACGACGCAGGCATTCGATGCATGGCAAGCAGAGGTGGATGAAGACAGCGATGAGTTTGACTCGCCCATGTCTCCCGAAGCCCTTGCGTCCATGGGGTTCGACAGCCGCCTCGTGCTCATCGCGTTGAGCTCGTGCGGCATGGCCTGCGGGCCGGTGTCTTCCACCATCTACTGCGGGTTCATGCTCGCAGTTCCTGGCGCCACCGAGTCGCAAGGGTGACTGTGCGCGCACTGGGCGTGCGCGCGGCACGCCCGGCGACTCGTGCACGCTCAGCGCGCGAGCTTCTTCGGCAGGCTGGCGAGGATGTCCGCGGCAAAACTCTTCATCACGGCTTCTTCAGCCTCGCGCATGGCACCGGCTTGCACGGTGCCGGGGTAGAGCACGGTGCGCTCGGTGAAACGGCGTTCCCAGAGCACCGCGCCGTTCTTGCCGGTGAGTGTCAGTTTTCCTGCCGCCTTCACGCGTCCGCTGGAGAGGAAGGCGTCCCGGTTCCATTCATCGAGCGCGAGCGTGAGGATGCCGTCGGAGTGCATGGCCTCGGCGCTCGCGCTGCCGCCAACGAGTGTGCCATCCACGAAGTTCGAAGTCGGCACGGCATAGCTCTTCTCGCTGATGAGTGTCTTGCGCACCGCTTCGCGCAGCCGTGCGGAGAGATGCTCATCGGAGCCTGCCGGCACAACGGGCCGCACGACCGCGATGTCCACCACGTGAGCCTTCGCGAACTCCGGGCTCTCGCTGACTTCGTCCACTGGCGGCGTCGCCGGCGGTGTGGAGCACGCGACGGCAAAAAGAAACAGCAGGCTCGCTGCGATCGGCTTCATGGCATCCCTCCCGTGGGTGCTTCGAGAACGTGCGGATTTTCTCAGGATGGCTCTGCCGCCGCAAGCGCCCGCGCAAGCCGGCGGCAGGATTCACAGCTCCCGCAAGGGCGGTCACCACCGAGGTAACAGGACCAGCAGTGCTCGAGGGGTGCCCCGACCCTGCGTCCGGCCTCCACGATCTCCTTCTTGTTCATGCCGATGGTGGGGGCGAGCACAGAGACGTGGTTCCGCGTCGAGAGCCGGAGCGCTCCATTCACGGCTTCGATGAACTCTGCCGAGTTGTCCGGGAAGGTGGCGGCCTCTTCGCGGTTGAAGCCGCACACCACATGCTCGATGCCGTTGGTTTCCGCCCAGGTGGCGGCCATGGCGATCAGGGCGAAATTGCGGTTCGGGACCCAAACCTGTGCTGCGTTGGTCTTGGCTGCGCCCTCGATGTCGTCGAGGTCTTCGGTGCTGGGGCGCGGAAGTTCCAGCTTGGGGTCCGTGAGAGCGCCACGGGCGGCCTCACGAAGGTAGGGAATGAAGACCGTCCGGTGCTGGATGCCCAGCGTGAGGGCGAGTCTGTAGGCGGCGGCGAGTTCGCGTCGCGCCGCCTTCTGGCCGTAGTCCACGGTCAAGGCCAACACAGGCTCGACCGCGGGCCGCAGCAGCCATGCTGCCACGGTGGAATCGAGGCCTCCAGAGAGCAGGACGATCGCTTGTGCCACGCGGTGATCTCGCGCGACGATAGACGGTTGACACCGCGCGGAGAAGGCACCTACCATGCTCCCACGGCGCGGTTGTTGTCCTTTGTCCGGCATTCTTGAGGGTCGCGCCGCAGCCAGAGTTCGTGATGCAGACGACCGCCGTCATCAATCAAAAGGGTGGAGTCGGGAAGACCACGACGGTGATGAACCTCGGGGCGGCCCTGGGGCTCCTCGGCCGGCGCGTTTTGCTCATCGACCTCGATCCGCAAGCGAATCTGAGCGCCCACCTCGGGGTTTTCGATTCGGCGCCAGGAGCTCCGACCAGCTACCAAGTCCTGGTGGACGAGGTGCCGCTTTCGGAGAGCATTCTGCCGACCGCCGAGGAGAACGTCTTTCTCGTGCCCTCGACGCGCGACCTCGCCGGTGCCGAACTGGAACTGGTCTCGGCCATGGGCCGCGAAACCCGGTTGAAGGAAGCGCTCGCGGCGCTCGAAAAAACCGCGAAGCCCGCTTTCGACGACATCCTCGTCGATTGCCCGCCTTCGCTCGGGTTGCTTTCTCTCAATGCACTGGCGGCAGCGGACCGGGTACTCGTGCCGCTGCAGGCGGAGTTCTTCGGCCTGCAGGGCTATGCGCGGCTGATGGACATCATCACGTTGGTGCAACGCCGCTTGAATCCCCGGCTGGTTCTTGGTGGCATCGTGGCGTGCAAAGTGGATCGGCGTGCACGCATCACCAACGACGTCCTTGATGAAGTGAAGAAGTGGGCCGGCGAGAGCTTCTTCGAGAGCATGATCCGTCCGAATGTGAAGCTCTCTGAGGCCACCAGTCATGGCCGCTCGGTCTTCCGCTATGCCGCCGCCAGCAACGGCGCCGAGGATTATCTCGCGCTGGCGCGGGAATTCGTTCAGCGTGCCTCAGGTGTCGTCGTTCCGGAAGCTCCAGCCGCATGGTTGAAGCTGGTGCAGGATCAGAAGGACAACGCGCGCGCCACGGCACGGGCCATGAAGCAGGCCTGGCGTGAAGCGGTTCCGGTGCCTGATCTGGAACCCGAGGTCGCGAAGTCGCAGTCCGAGCGAGAGCTGGAGGCACCGGCCGCTGCGAGCGTGCGCTCGCGTCGCGCCACGCAACAGCCCGTCACCGCGGCAGCGGAGAAACCGGCCGCTGCCGGAACAAAGGCCGAGCCAAGACCGGCATCCAAGTCTGCGGCGAAGTCGGCTGCGAAGCCGACCGCGGCAGAAACGGCCGCTCTGCAGGTTGCGGCGGCAGCGGTGAAGCCCGCAGCGACTGTCAAGCCGGCGGACGGCACGGGTGCATCGGAAGCAACTCCGAGAAAGTCGCCCACGGTGATTCGCTCCGCGGCGCGTCGCGTGCCGCGCTCGGCGAAGCCGGAAGATCCTCAGCCCTGAGTGCCGGTCTCGCGCGCGGATTCGCGCCGCCGTCCGACCGCGCCGCGGTTTCAGAAGGGCATGTCGGGGGGCATCAACTCAAGTGCGAGCAGGATGAGGGAGTGGTCGGCTCCCATGCGCACGGCGAAGGGCTTCCGCGTGCCAGCGTCTCGCCTGCCCGCGGTCGACGGGATCGCCGCGTCTGAGAGCAGTTTGATGACGGTCTCGCGGAAGGGTGTGTAGGCGACGCCGTGTTCGATACAGAGCCGGTAGATGATGTCGCCGAGCTCCGGCGCGGCCACGGCTTCCACTTCGAACACCTTGGTGGCGTCCTGCGGGCGCCGGAGAGGGCCCAGTTCGCGCAGAGCCTGCTTCAGGATGAGTTCGTAGTGGGCGAGGATTTCCATGGTGTCTGTGAACGCTGCGTCGGGCGCGGGTCACACATCCGTCGGGGCGTCTCTGATGGAGACTATCCCCGCCACGGGCCCGCGGCGGCGCGCCGTTGCGCATCCGGATGTTGATACGGGCAAGTCGTGGATCTTGCGCCACTTGCCACTGCAATCTGCGCTGATTTTTTCTCGAGCCGCTTTGCCGCTGGAAGGGAGGCCTTACACTCGGCGCTCGTTCCATGACCATGCCGCAAAGACTTCTGCTGCTTCTCGTGTGCGTCTTCGCGGCGCCGCTGGCGCACGCCCAGTTCGGCAACGAGGAGGCGAAGGTCCGGCTGACCCGCTTTGAGTTGCCACCCAAGGTTGCCGCGGGCGCGACTTTTGAGGCTGTGGCGCATTTCAGTATCGAGCGAGAGTTTCACATCTACGGCCTGAAGGCCGTGGGATTCGAAACGGTGACAGAGTTCCAACTGGCGGCAGGGGCGGCCGGGTTCTCACTCGGAGCCGCACGGCCGGACCGTCCACCCGAACGCCATCAAGATCCGCACAACACCTACGACTACTGGGCGGGCAAGGTCAGCTTCACTCTGCCGGTCACCGTGACGGGCGAGGCGGGAGCGAGAGAGCTCAAGCTCGTCATGTCCTACATGGCGTGCACCGAAGAGTTCTGTCTGCCACCCGCAGAGCTCGAACTCACAGGCAAACTCGAAGTGACGCCAGCAACTGCGGCGTCCAGCGTGGCTGTGGTCCAGCCTGTTGCGGATGCGCCGCCAGTTGCGGTCGAGCCGCCCGCGGCCAAAGTCACAGGCGCCGAGGCGGGCTCGGTCCCGACGCCCCGCCCCGTGCAGCCGCAAGTTCCACCGCTCGGCGACTTCTTGCTGGAAGCCATGCTCGCGGCCCTCGTGGCATTGATCACGCCCTGCGTGTTCCCGATGATTCCGATCACGATCTCGGTGTTCACCAAGCAAGCGGAGAAGGAACAGGGATCCGTCAAGCTGCTAGGAAGCGTTTACGCCCTCGGCATCGTGGTGTCCTTCACGGCCATCGGGGCACTTCTCACGCTTGCCCTAGGCCAGGATGGCGCCAGCGCCTTCTCTCTGCACTGGGGCACTCAGCTCTTCATCGGCGTGCTCTTCGTCGTCTTTGCGCTCTCGCTCTTCGGGCTGTTCGACTTGCAACTTCCCGCCGCGCTGACGAATCTCACTGGCGGAGCGCGTGGCAAGGGTGGCGTGCTCGGCGTGTGGTTGCTCGGCATGCTCTTTGCCGTCACGAGCTTCACCTGCACCGCACCGTTCGTCGCCCTCATTCTCGCGAGTGCAGCCACCAGCGGCGAATGGACGCGCCCGGTCCTCGGCATGGTGGTGTTCTCATCCGTGCTGGCCGTGCCCTTCTTCTTCCTCTCCATCTTTCCCGGCAAGCTCAAGGCCCTGCCGAAATCCGGGGGCTGGCTGAACGAAGTGAAGGTGGCCATGGGTTTCGTGGAGGTCATGGCGGCCTTCAAGTTCATCGCGGCAGCGGACGCCACGCTCGGCTGGGGTGTGTTCACCCGGCCCCTCGTGCTGTGCATCTGGACGGTTTGCTGTCTGCTGCTCGGGCTGTATCTCCTCGGCAACTTCCGCCTGCCCCATGACTCACCCCGCGAGCGCACGAGCGTGGTGCATCTCATGCTGGCGATGGTCGTGCTCATCCTTGGCGTCTACCTCTTCCGCGGGCTGCTTGGCGGGAACATCAACTGGAGCATCGCGAGCTACTTGCCTCCGGAACTGGAAGGCGAAGCGATGGCGCGTGGCGATGCACATGCGCATGGGCAGCAAGGCGAGCATTTCAAGAACGACTACGACGCGGCGCGTGTTCGCGCCCGCGAGCTGAAGCTGCCGCTCTTCATTGACTTCACGGGCTATGGATGAGCGAACTGCCGGAGCGTGGAGGAATCCACGTTCAAGGATGCGCGGGTCCGCGCGTCCTTCGAGCGCATGGTGAAGTTGACGGTCTACGTGGATGAGCGGGACAAGGCGCTGCGCAAGGAGAATCAGGACTTGCAGGAGCGTCTCGTGGGGGCGCCGAACTTGCCGGCCTATCTCGTGCTCGACCCCGCGGATGAACGCGTCTTGCTGCAACTGGCGTTCAAGATGGAGTACGTGACAGCGCCGGCCACGTTCGCCGTGGAACTCGAGCGCGCATTCTCCGCCTTTGCTGCTCGCTGATCCGGGCCGGGATGCCCGTCGCGGCAGTCTTGCGCCGCGAGGTAAACTGTCACGGCAACGAGGCCGCCCTTGACTGATCATGACCAGACCAGCACGCGCTTGCTCGTGCAGCGCATCCAGGCTGGAGACGAGTCCGCCTTCAACAAGCTCTTCATGCGCTACTACCCGCGCATCAAGCTGCTCGTGCGTCTGCAGATGCTCGACAAGCTGAAGGCGCAGGTGGAAGCGGATGACATCATCCAGGAGATCTACTTCGAGCTCTTCCGCAATTTCCACAAGTTCGAATGGCGCGATGCGGACTCGTTCTACAAGTGGGTGGTGACGGTGGTGGCCTGGAAGATCAAGGACTTCGACAAGTACTTCTTCAAGACCGCGAAGCGTCAGGGTGCCCATGCGCTTTCACTGCAGCAAAAGCCCCCCGAATCGACGGAGTGCGGGCCGAACATCGGAGACATGGTGGAGAGCGCTGGCTACTCGCCGTCGCAGGTGGTGCTGCAACGCGAGGGCTATCAGATGCTCGAACGCGCGTTGGAGCAGTTGCCATCGCATTTCCGTCAGGTCATCCAACTCCGCCAGATCGAAGAGAAGTCGGCTCGTGAAACGGCTGAAGTGCTTGGCACCACACCCAACGCGGTGAACGTGCTTTATCACCGTGCACAGCAGCGCCTGCACGAACTCCTGCGCGACATGAGCTGGTTCAACTGAAGGCGCGCCAGAGCGCGAACGCGAGCAGCAGGAGCAGGAGCAGCAGAGCTGCGAGGGGGCGCGTGCGTATGATCAATGGGCGGCGCGCCACCATGTCGGCACGCGCGCGATGGCGTTCTCTGCGTGCATCCGCAGCGATGCGTGCGCGTTCTTTTTCGGTGGGCTCGGGATCGGGCAATTCCACCTCCGCCAACATCTGGTCTTCGGCGGAGAGCCAGCCGGTCTCCTTGTCCGCACCGCAGTGCGGGCAAGAAGACCTTCCAGCGCGGAAGCGCTCGCCGCAGTGCGGACACTCTTCTTCCGGATGTCGTGCCATCGGGGACCATTCTCCCCGGAATGGTCACTGCCAGGGAGAGGGATTCGGGCGGACCGCGATGCCGTTGCCGCCGGTATCCGTGACGCCAGCGAGCGAGAGCTTGCCGGTCGTGCTGGTGACCAGCGGGATGTCCCCGACGCGCTGCTGGGTGCTCACGTCGATCACCGAGACGTAGTTCTCGAACTTGTGGGAGACGTAGGCATAAAGTCCGCCGCCGGCCTTCGCACCGAAGGCCACACCGTGGGCTCCGCGTCCCGTGGCGATGGTGGCATCGATGGCGTCCGCGGGGTTCGGCCAGTTGAAGGGGTTTGCAGCGCGCGCCACATCAATGATCGTGCACTTCGAACCGTTGGCCGCGAAGATCTTGGTTCCATCCGGCGAGAAGGGCACCTGCACCGCGCCGCCGCTCACGGGGATGTCTCTGATCCGGATCTTGTTCGTGAGGTCATAGATGGAGACCGACGCGCCGAGCCCGTTGCCCGCGGCGCCATAGGTCGCCTGCGCGTTGCATGAAGCGCCGAGAGGCAGGAGGCCCGCCGGCAGGCGCGCGAGTTCGGGCATGGGGAAGGGCCAGGTGGTCGAACTCACGTCGTAGATGCTGAAGGTGTTGTCCATGGAGTTGGACGTGACGAGGCGATCCTGTCCGTACCAGACTCCGTGCGGGCCGTAGCCCGAACTCCACGCGCGCGGCGCCACGACGAGGAGACCGCCCACGGGCCAGCTGCCGAAGGGGTCCTGCGTCATCAGCTGCACGTAGTTCGAGCCTTCCATGCTCACGAACCAGCGCGTGCCAGTGAAGTCGGACGTGACGTGGGCGGGCGCAGCGCCGGCGACGTAGGTGCCGACTTCCGTTTTCGTGGCGCCGTCAATGAGAGAGACCGTGGCGTCAAACCAGTTGGTGACCAGGGCTTGCTGGTTCGCGGCGCTGAACCAGAGATTGTGCGGGTTGTTGCCCACAGGGATGGTGTTCGTGACCGTGAAGGTGGAGGCATCAATGACCTGCACCACACCGTCTTGTGTGCGCCCGGGCCAATCCTGGAACTGGCAGTTCACCCAGACCTCACCCACACCGGGCACACTGGGCAACGCCATGGGCGGGGCGGGTGTGTAGGTTGGCGCAGTGAATGGCCTGTTCACATGAATCTCGCCGCGCATGTACGGGTGCATGCCGCAGAGGAACGTGAAATCACCTTCGGTCATGAAGGTGTAGTCCCATGTGCCGTTGGGCCCGATGTTGCCGGAGCACGCGCCGTCACCGCCGGCAAGGAGATCCTGCAGGTCCACCACGGGGTGATAGGTCTTGCCGACGTTCCTGAAGCGCACGGTGTCACCCGGCGCGATGGTGAGCTGCATGGGGCTGAACCACGGATCTTCATCGGTCACGAGCACGAGGTGATCGAACGCGGGGTCCGGTTCCGCGCTCCCTGGCAGACCTTCGATGTACAGCGCGAGGGCCGTGAGTTCTTCGTCCGAAATCTCCTGCACCGGAATGGCCGGCATCATGGGTGCATGGCCGTTGCGGACGTGCGCGCCGAGTGCTGCGGATGGGTAACCGACAAGTGCAGGCGCAGGCCAGATGGGATCGACCCACGACCATCCGCCTTCGCCCACGTTCCCGTGGCATGTGCCGCAGTTGGCGCGCATGATCTCGCCGGGCGTCTTCATGTCAGGCATCGGTGCCGCCACCTCATGGTTTTTGAAGCATCCGGAAAGCAGCGCGAAGCTGAGTGCGAGGGCGAAGATGCCGGTGTGGCGTGCGGTCGTGGACATGAGCGGGGCCTCCGGCGTGAATCGTAGGAGGAGCACCGCACTTCATCCAAGCCGCAGGATCTGCGGCGCGTCAAGATGGCGCGGTTTGCGCGCGGGTGCAGGAATCGGTCAGCGCTGTGCGGCGCGAGTGACGCAGAGAGCCAGCGCTGGCAAGCGCGTCAGGACTGGAGCTTCAAGGCACGCCGGGCCGGCTGTTCCGCGTTGCGACGAGCGAGGGCCGCTTCCACAGCGACGACCAGCTTCTGGAAGGGGCGGGCGAGGTCTTCTGCCTTTGAGAGCACCGCAGGAACGCCTTCGTCGCCAGCACCGCAGGTGCGTGCGTCCAATGGAATGGTCCCGAGAGGTGCCACATCCTCGGCTTCCGCCCAGTTGAGGGCGCCGCCCGTGCCGAAGACCGAGCCTGACATGTTCTCGACGATGCCGAGCACGGGCACATTGGTTTCCCGGAACATCTGCAGAGCCTTCTTGGCGTCCAGCATCGCGACTTGCTGCGGCGTCGAAACGACCACGGCACCAGAGAGGGAAATGGTCTGCGTCATGGTGAGCGCGACGTCGCCTGTTCCGGGCGGCAGATCCACCACGAGGCAGTCGAGCTCGCCCCACGCCACGTCCTGGAAGAACTGGCGCAGCGCGCCGTGCAGCATCGGCCCACGCCAGATGACAGGCTTGCCTTCTTCAACGACAAAGCCCATGGACATGAGCTTGAGCCCGTGGGCCTCCACCGGTGCGAGCATCTGTTTCCCGTTCACGGTGACGACGGCTGGCTTGGCTGTGCGCACACCCAGCATCATCGGGATCGACGGGCCGTAGATGTCGGCGTCGAGGAGTCCGACGGCGAGACCGCGTGCGGCAAGACCAGCCGCGAGATTGACGGCCACCGTGGACTTGCCGACGCCACCTTTGCCTGAGGCCACAGCGATGATGTTCCGGATGGGGGATTGGTCGGTCGGCGCGATGGGCTCCACGACGCTCAAGCGCACGTCGCGCACCCAGGGAAGTTTCTTGAGCGCCGTTTCCGCTGCTCGCACCGTGGCCGCAGAGTCAGCATCGAGGAGGAGTTCGGCCTTCACCGCACCATCACAGTGCGTGAGACTGCGGATGCGCCCTGCCGCCAGTCCGTCCGCTTCGCCGTTCAGGACGACGCTCTTCAAGGCTGCGAGGATCTCATCCGTGCGTTGGCGTCGGTCACTCATGGCGTCGATGGCTCCGGAGCACGGGTTAGCATGCGCCGCCGTGCGGCTCCATGAGGCGCAAACCACCGGGAAGGCCGTGGGCGGCAAGGGAGAGCGCTCAGAATGCCACGACTTTTCGTGCTTGGCTCGTCAGGCTGGATTCCCACACTCGCGCGCCAGACCGTCGCGCACATGATCGAAACCCGGCGCGGTCTGATCTTTCTCGATTGCGGCAGCGGCATCGCGCGGCTGCATGACCCGCTGTTCCAGGAGATGCTGAAGCGCCACCAGCGTGCACTGGTGCTGCTCAGCCACTGGCATCACGATCACATCGAGGGGCTGGCGGCGCTCCCATTCTTCCTTGGCCACATGGAAGTCACGCTGGCGGGGCCCGGCCCGGAGATCTCGGGCGAGAAAGCGGCCGACATTCTCGCGCGCTTCGGTGGCGCGCCGCTGTTGCCGAAGCCGCTGCCCGATTGGAGCGAGCTGTTCAGCGGCGGGTTCAACATCGTGGATCTTCGTCCGGGGAAGCAGAACATTGGCGGCGAGAAGGTGGAAGTCATCGTGCAGCCGCACACCCACCCGAGCGTCGGATTGCGCGTGCGCGATGTGGCCTACATCACGGACACCGCGGAACGGTCTGAGTCGGCTGCGTTCGCAAAAGGTGCAGCCTTGCTCTTGCACGATGCCTGGCTCGACAACGAAGGTGCAGCGGAGGATGGACCGAATGCGCTGGTCCATGCAAGCGGGAGCGGTGCGGCGCGCGTCGCTCGTGCGGCGGAGGCGAAGCACCTCGTGCTCACGCATCTCAACCCTGCCTACGACGTGGCGCGGCTGGAGCGCATGTTCCTCGCAGCGGCCGCGATTCACCCCGCGACGCAGCTCGCATCCGATATGGCCACTTTCAGCTTTACGGGAGGCGATGAAGCGCCAACTCCCACTGCCGCCGAGCCGACGGAGAGCGACGCAGGCTGAATCTCTCCCCGGACTTTCAGCGCCAAATTCCGCAGGTTCTTCAGGTTGCACCATGACCGCAAGTCGTGAATGGATCATTGGTTGCAGCGACCGCTGGTGCTGCGCTGTTTTCTTGTTGACTCAGCTGTCCACAGGGAGGCATACTCCCCCCGAACCTCACAAGCGAAGCAGGCCATTTCTATGAGATGGCATGCGCCGACGGTGTCGGCAGCTTCCATTGGCCCGGAAGCGTTCGGGGGTTCTGGTGACGCACATGAAGTGGACATCCATCGCTACGGCGCTGGCCTTGGGGGCGTATCTCTCCGCCCAAGGTGTCGGCAACAATCGCGACCTCCGTCTGGAGACCTCCTTCGCGGGGGGCGCTCTCAGCACGGCGGCGAAGTATCTGCCGGGCGCAGGAAATCTTGACCTGCGAGTGACGAGCCCCTTAGCGACCCAGAGTGCAGCCCCTCTGTTGATCGCCTTCGATCTGCGTGCCCGAACTGATTTCGCGGGCGCTCTTGCGCTGCCCAATGAACCCGATGCACTGGGCCTCGGCCTTGGCACCGTCCTCATGGTGGATGGCACTGCCAGCGGCATGGGGATCATCTCCATTCCGACCACGGTGGGTTCGCTGGGTTGGAACATGACGGTGCCGTTGCCGGATCTCCGACTGCTCGGCACCCCGTCGCTCCGGATTGCCGCGCTCACCTTCGACAGCGCCGCGCCCAACGGACTCGCGATCACCAAGACCATCCGTCACGACGTGGAAGCGTTCACAGGGCAGGTCATGCTCACGGGCACCGAATACGCGGCCTCCACCATCATGGGTTACGGCACCGAGTGCGCGGATGTGAACGGCGATGGCATCGCGGACGTTCTTGCCGGGCTGCCCTGCGCGGATCCTCTCGGGCAAACCGATGCGGGGGAAGTACGCGTCTTTCTCGGGCCATCCATGACCCTCGCCCACACGCTGCGCGCACCTGTGCCTCAGGCGCAAGGTTGGTTCGGCAACGTGGTGCGCGCTGGAGATGTCACGGGTGACGGAATCACCGACATCCTCGTGGGCGCGCGTCAGGAAGACGTGAATGGTGTGGTGGACGCGGGGCGTATCTACGTCTTTGCCGGTCCCCAATTCACATCGGTGACAGCGCTGATGGCGCCGGTGCTCGAAGCCACCGCGCGCATCGGACACGCGCTCTGCACCACCGACTGGAACGGTGATGGCATCCAGGATCTCGTCGCGGGGTCGCCGAAGTCCAGCGTCGGCACGGTGCCGCAGGCCGGCAACCTCCACATCTACGCGGGTGGCAGCCTCGCTTGGCTGGCGAGCCTGGCGAACCCGCTGCCGACCAACGGCGCCAAGTTCGGCTACGCACTCACCGGTGGCGATCTCAACGGCGACGGCGTCGGCGACATCGCCTCATGCGTGCCCTATCACGATGTGGGCGTGGCGGATGACACCGGTGGAGTGGCTATCTACTTCTCTCCGGCCTTGACTCCTGCAGTCTTCTACACACAAGCCCTCGACCCTGGTGCAGTTCTCGGCGACGCCATCGCTCACGGCGATGTCAACGGCGACGGACACATGGACCTCGTGGTCGGATCCGAGTTTGACGATGAGGCCATTCTGGATGGCGGCTCGGTCCACATCCTGCTCGGGCCCGCATTCATGTCTTGCACGGAAATCACCTCGCCGGAAGCAAGCGTTCTCGGCGGGTTCGGTTCGGATGTCGCACTCGGCGATGTGAACCGCGATGGCTTCCTCGACATCGTTGCCGGCGAGTTCTACGCCGATCCCTTCGGACTCACGGACGCAGGGCAGGCATGGGTCGCCTACGGCCCGGATTTCATGACACGCGTGAAGAGCGTCGCGCTGGATGCCAACGCCGGCGCGAACGCCGGGCGCAGGATGGCCTGCGGCGATACCAACGGCGATGGCTTCGCGGACCTGGTGTTCGGCGCGCCGCTCTCCGATCCCTCGGGCCCCGTCAACAACAACGAGGGCGCGCTCTACATCGCACGCTAGGAACTCGTGGGCGCAGGCCCGGGGCTCCGGCTCAGTGCGCGTTCAAGGGCCCGCGTGTGGCACGCGCGGAGCCGGTGGAACATGACGAAGTAGCAGCCGAGCGCGAAGAGCATCTCCATCAGTTCCTTGATCAGCCGCCGGTCTTTCAGCTCATACAGCAGCGCACTGTCGTTCCTGCGCAGCACGATGTACACGAAGAGCGCGAGGAAGTAGGGGACGTAGCGGACGGGAACGGTGAAGTGCTCGAGGAATGTGAGGCGCTCTCCCCAGCGTTTCTGTCCACCTCGGACGCGCCGACCGAGCAGCAGCGCCGCGGATGAGAATACGCCGAATGCACCCAGCACCAGGCACACCCTGATCTGGTTCACGCCATGCATCAGTGGCAGATTGTGCAGATTCAGTTCCTGCTGCATGTTCACGGCAGCCAGAGCTTCGGGCGTCTCGAGGAGCAGCAGGCGTTGACCCCAACTCATCTCTTCCATGCCGATGAAAAAGAACGCCAGTGCGCCGACCCAGTGCAACCACGCAAGGGCGCGAGATCCTGCCTGCCGATGCTGCAACGCTACGAGGTGGGCGAGAAAGGCCGTGAACAGGAAGAGCACGACCGTGAGTGTTTCGACAGCGCCGTCTTCTGCATGGAGCGCGACGAACTGGTGCCACGAGCGCAAGCCGAGGCGCACGACCACGGCGACAAGTCCGGCCACGAAGACGAGGTGCAGCGTGAAGGCAGCCAGTTCGCGGCCGACGGCGTGACCCGGCTTGGATGGAATCGTCGGCGTGGGAGGTGCCATGGCTGCGCGGCAGCATAGCCCCCGTTGCTAGGCTCCCGCCGTGAGCTCGTCAGAACTCAAAGTCCTCTTCTTCGGTGAGTTGCGAGACATCAGCGGAGCGGAGTCCATCCAGGTCGTCTTGCCAACCGCAAGTCGACTTGCTGACCTGCTCGTGTTGCTGGAGTCCAGATATCCAAGGCTCGTGACGCATCGTGAACGGATGGCGTGCGCCGTGAATGCCCGCTGGTCGGACGCTGCCACAACACTCCAACCGGGGGACGAGGTGGCGCTGCTGCCGCCCGTGAGCGGTGGATGAAGATCGACGTACGGATCCAGCGTGAGGCTCTCGATGAAGCCGCCGCGCGCGCACTGGTTGCGGCGTCCGGGCACGGAGCCATCGTGCTTTTCAGTGGCGTGGTGCGTGACTTCCATGAAGAGCTTCCAGTGAGCGCTGTGGACTACACCGCCTACGAGCCGCTCGCGTGCACGGAGCTGGAAGCGGTCGCGCGCGAGGCTGCCGACGGGCTCGCAATCGGCGCGCTGGTTGTCTGGCATCGTCTCGGGCTGCTCCGCGTCGGCGAAGCGAGCATCGTGGTGGCAGTGGGCTCGCGTCATCGACTTCCGGCTCTGCGTTGCGTCGAGCGCCTGATGGATCTCCTGAAGCGTCGCGTGCCGATCTGGAAGCAGGAGCACGGGCCTGATGGACCACGCTGGGTGCAGGGCGAAATGCCTCCCGGGCGTTGACAGTCGCCGCGGAACTCCTGAGACTCTCGCACATGGCCAGCGTGGATGAACGCGTCCGTTTCTGCCGCCACTGCAACGCCGTGGTGGGCTGGCATGCGCGCGCCTGCTCCGAGTGCGGCATGGCACTTGAAGGGGATGGACAGCAGCGCGCGCGGGAGGCAACTCCCGAGGCGCAAGCTCATGAGTTCTTCAAGGCGCAAATGCGCATTTGCCATCGCGCGCGTGAGGAGACAGCTCGACTCGTCGAGAACACCGCGACCATCGAACGGCGCTTGTCCGCACTGGAAGGACGCAAGGCCAGCACAGAGACGCGGGGGGACTTGCTCGTTGCGAGTGAGCGGCTCCTCGATCTTGAGGGGAACTGGGAAGACATCCAACGGCGCTTCAACGCGGCCACGGAATCTCTGGAGGAGGTCTTCACTTGCGAAGTGCTGGATGTGGAAGCGGCATTCGTGATGCCCGCGCAGTTCGAAGATGCGTTGAAGCAGGAGGCCGAATCCCTTGACGCGGACCTGAGGTCCGCCGAGGAGGGGATCACCAGCCTGCGGCGGCACCATGGTGTCGTGCACGCGCGCCACAAGAACGATGTGGCCGGATTGGCGACCGGCGCCAGGGGGACACTTGTCCTCGGTCTCGTGGCCATGGCCGCCGCGGCTGCGGGCGGCCTGGGGGGCATCCTGCTCGGAGGCCTTGAGCCAACGGCACTTGCGTTCAGTCTCTTGCCGGCCTGGATTGGCATCCTCCTGCTTTTCTTGAACGCACGCGCGAAGTCCCTCTGACGCGCGAAATCGGCAGGAAAGCCCTGCCAGATCCGGAGTTCTGGCCGTTATACTCAGGCTAGCGGAGCCGAGCGTGCCATGCATGGCGCGCTGTGACCCCGCTATTTTCGGAGGCCGCGTCATGACAGTCCTTCGCACGCATTTCTTGGCCGCGTTGTTCGCGGTGCTCCTCGTTCCCGGGCTCACGCTGCTCGCCCCAGGGCGCGCCGGGACGCTGCCCAATGTGAACGAAGTGGTCAGTGTGCAGATGACAGTGGAGCCTGTGGGGCAGAAGCTCCACATTCACGTCACGGGAGCTGCGGGGCAGGTTGGTGTCGTGCGCATGGCGCTGCTGCCGCTGGGCGGAAGCAGTCTGGTCTTCATGGATGTGCCCTTCACGCTGACAGCAGCCGGGAACCACACTTGGATCACAGATCTGGTGAACTTCGAGGTGTGGCCGGCCTTTGATTGTGTGGCCCAGGTCCTGACGACCTCCAATGATGGATCGATCCAGTACTCGGATCCGTGGGGCCTCAGGATGCGCCGCTACCCGCTCGCGCAGGTGGCCGGCATCCCGCTGCCTTCCGGCGGTGCCACGAGCATCCCGATGCCGGGCACCACGACACCACTCTTCCCTGTGACGTGGACCGCGATCCAGGGACGTGCTCTCGGGAGTACGTCCTACGAATGTCTGATCTTTGCCACGGCCGTCCCCGGGATCGAAGGCGTCCTGCCGGTGAACTGAGGAGAACTCCATGCTGCACCATCCACTCACGGATGTTGTGGCGGAGGCCTCCCGCAAAGCCCCGCCACGCTCCCATCAACAAGAACTCCTGCTGCGCGCGTCCGCCATGTTGGCAGAGATCACGCGCCAGTCCCACGATTCCGCCACACCCGAGCGCGTTCGCGCCAAGCAACAGCTCTTCCTCGCATCGCTCGAGGCCTGTTCGCGCCGCCTCGGCGCGCGCTTGCTGGAACCTACATTCCTCATCAATGCGGTGGGTGAAGCGATCGGCCGATCCGAGCTCATCAGCCAGAGTGTGGTGAGCTTCATCCAGGTCGGGCTGTACTTCTTCGGCCTCGATCAGATCGAACGCCGCTGGCCGCGCGAAGCCGTGAGCTGCAGCGCGGTGCACGCCGAGCATCTCGGGCTTTTCGTCGGACGCGACGGACTGAAGGCCGTGGTCGCCCGTGCCAAGGCCCGCGAGGCCGAAGGGCGCCCGTACTGCCTTACATGGCACTACCTCAACAGCCTGCGGACCGCGGTTCTGAGCTACTGCAGGAAGTCGCACGACGCACTCGACCATGCGTCCGCCGGAGAAGAGATGGATGCGCTGGCTTCGGCACCACTGGCCGATGCTGCTCCACACGAACGCATACAATTGGTGCTCGAAGTATTCCAGACGGAACTCACCCCCGAACAGAAGCAGATCTACCTGGCACAACATGCTGCGGAGCTCCAGGGCGATGCACAGTCACCGCTCGCTGAGCTTTTCGGAATGGCGGGCACCAGCATGGATGAGCTTCATCCCGGGTGGGCCGAGATCGCGACGCGTGTGGGAATGAGCGAGAAGTCCGCGAAGCGCGAGTATCTCCGCGCGTTGCACACGCTCCTTGCAGGGGTGGCGCGGAAGACCTTCGGTTCCGGGCCGCTGCCTGTCGCCATGGTGCGCCGCATCCAGGATGCATTGCTGGCCAGCATCCGCGAGAAGGACCTGCGCCTGCGGGACCACAACACCGGGCGTGGAATGGGTGTGCTGGTCGAGAAGTGGCAGGTTGCGCTGCGCTTCGTTCTTGCGAGCGAGCGCGTTTCCGCCTGAGCATGGATCCCGATTGCGAGCTTGTCGCGAAGTGGATGAGCCGCTTCGTTGCTTCGCGGGGCACAGCCACGTTGGCCGAAATCTCGGCCCACGCGGAGGCCTGTGTCGTCTGCCAGGAGAAGCTGGCGCGATTCTTCCACACGGCCGAACTGCCGGAATCGAGTTACCTCCGCGAGACGGTGGACGAACTGGCGCTCGCGTTGCTCAACCTCGCGCGAGCTCTCATTCGTGACGAACCCGGTACCGAGGAGACAGAGAATGTCCGCATCACCGAAGAGGGTGGCGGCTCCGCCGACGAGAACCGGGCGGCTGGAGTGGAACTCATCGCGGACGCCGAAGACTTCTCCGGCACGAGCCGTGTGGGCGGAGTTGATCTCGATCTGGTGCGTGGTGAACTCGACGCCACGGAAGAGCGGCGCGCGCGCCGTACGGACCTTGCGCGTTCGCTCTTCCGGCGCATCACCGGGCTGGACTGCCGCTCGCGCGCGAAGGCATGGAACTGGCTGGGAGTGCTCCACTACCAGCGTGAGGAATTCATGGATGCCGAGGCGGCGTTTCTCGCGGCTCTCGCCGAGCCGCACGGCGCGCGGGATGCCAGAGCATTCGCGCATTGCAACCTCGCCTACGTGCACAAGCACCGCGGTGATCTCGACCGGGCCGTGAAGTCCGCGGACAAGGCCTTGGTGTTGGCCGAAGAGGATGGCCGCGACCCCTATTTCGCCTCGTTCGTCGGCATCTATGTGCGGCTGCTCCGCAGGGGGGACGGAGATGAAGAGCGCGCCCGGAGCCTCCTTGACCAACTCCTGCAGGCGCCAGGGGGCCGGCTCCGTTTCCTGCAGGATCTCGGTCTGCCCAGCAATGTCCCGGTGAAGGACGTCGTTTCCAAGTCTGCTCTCGGCAAGTGCTTGGGGCTTGGCGCCTGAAATTCTGGTTTTCTTCGCCGTTCCGGGACGCTTCTTTGCCATTCCCAGTGGACACAACCGCCGCACGCAAGTGCGGCACGGCCCTCCAAGGGGGCTGGATGGAATAGAACCGCTGGGCTTTATCGGGACCGACACGGGGTTGGCACCGATGGCAGGGGAGCTCGGCGGAGATCGAGGGGTGGGGCCTTCGTGATCAGGGTGATCACGGAGGCCCTCCTTTTTTCAGCGCCCCTCGAGGGCCCCGAGCCCGATCCGCACATCTTCCGAGCGCTCCGCCACGAAGGCGATACCCCAGGCGATGGCTGCCAGCGCGGTGACGAAGAGAATCAGCGTCGCCACGCGCGCACGCTGAGCGGTCACGAGACGCGCTCGCCCTTCGAGGCAGTGGTCGAGAAGAAACCCCGCCGCGAAGCCGCCAGCGTGGGCGGCGTTGTTGACGTTCGGGATGATGATCCCGAGGACGAGATTCACGATGGCCCAAGTGATGAGTTGGCGACGCAACTGAAGGGCGACAATGTCCGTGCGACGGCGAAAGTGGGCGATGAGAAGTCCCATCAACCCGCACACCGCGCCGGATGCCCCAACGGAGAGGCCTGGCTGTCCTTGCAGGCAGAACCAGCCGTCGGAGACGAGGCTCGCTATCAGCCCTGTGAAGAGGAAACTGGCGAGGAGCAGCGTGCCACCGAAAAGAGACTGCACGGCTCGGCCGAGTTGCCAGAGCGCGAAGCCGTTCATCAGGAAGTGGATCAGACCGGCGTGGAGGAACACAGCCGTGAACGTGCGCCACACCTCGCCCTCGACCAGGAAGGCCGGGCTGTCAGCACCCAGCGCGTAGAGCGTCGCGAAGCTGATGTCCTCGCCGGCGTAGCCTCGCGTGGCATTCCAGGCATTCAGCGTGCGATCGAGAACCACCTCGCCGAGGAACATGAGCCCGAGGAGAGTGAGCAGCAGGTTCAACGCCGGCATGGGCACGCGGAACCGGCCGAGGAGCGGTGCTTCGTGGTGCATTGCCGGACGTTAGCGCGCCTTTGCGTTGACCTCGGTTCGTGCAACGCATACAAGACGCCCGTGGCGGTACGGCTTCAGTTTTCCGTGCTTGGCAGCGGCAGCCGGGGAAACGCGGTCCTCGTTCAAGCGGGAGCCAACGCGATCCTCCTGGACGCGGGCATCTCCGCGTCCCAAGTTGCAGAACGCATGGCCAGCATTGGATGTGCAAGCCGACCGGAAGCCATCCTGCTCACGCACGAGCATGCTGACCATGTCACCCATGTGCGCCGAGTGGCAGACGCGACGGGGGCTCGTGTTCTCGGCACCGAAGGCACACTCGCGGCGACTGCGAAAAAAGGAAAGCTCGGTTCTGCATCCCATACGGCGTTCAGAGCGGGCGAGTCCTTCAGTTGTGGCGCGCTGGAAGTCGAGGTGATCGCCAAGCCTCACGATGCCGCCGAGCCCGTGGGGTTTCTCGTTCACGCAGGGGGCTCCACGTTGGGATTCTTCACCGACCTCGGTCAGGTGGATGCCACAGTGGGCGCTGCACTTGAGCGCTGCACGGCCCTCATCCTCGAAGCCAATCATGACCGGGACATGCTCGCGGCGGGGCCCTACCCGCCATGGTTGCAGGCGCGCGTCGGCGGCGCACGTGGCCATCTCGCCAATCACGCGTGCATGGAGGCCCTCGCGCGTCATGCGGGGCCGGGGCTCCGCGAAGTGGTGTTCGCGCACCTCTCGTCGGAGAACAACTCGCCGACAGCGGTGCGGACGGCCGCGCAAGCAACATTGGGGCTGCAGACGCGCTACTCGCGGCGGCTCAGCCTTCAGGACAGACCCACACCACTTCTTGAAGCGGGGGTCGTTGAAGCTCAGACACTTCTGAGAAGAGCATAGAGCGCGCGGCGCGTGGCGTCGTCCATGCGCGTGAACTGGATACCGGTGCGCCCCGTGGAAGCTGCGTCCGTCCAACTGGACCAGACCACACGCCCGAGAATGCGGAGTTCGTTCGCGGTGCCTTCCGCGAGGCAGAGCTCGATGGTCTCGGGGCCTTCAATGGCGCACGGCAACTCGAGACACGCACCGCCGAGGCCGAGATCTCTCAGCCGGGCACGGCCGCGTCGCGCGAGCCGCGGCAGCAGCCAGGTGACTTCTGCGCCGCACGGGAACCGTTCGTGACTGCGCGTGTCCGGTCGTTCGAGCGTGATCGGGTTGGGTTGCGTCATGGAGGAATGTCCCAAACCTCTTCGACCACGCAGGCTTTGCTGCTGAAGCCGCAACGGCTTCTGGATCAGGAATTCGCGAAGGCGGCAAGCCCGCCCGTGACCCAGCGCTGCAGGTGTGTACGGTGGTTTGCGCGCTGTTCGGCGTTGCCCCCGTCGGCACGGGAGAGCTTGAATCCGTCGTGGAGCATCAGGCCGGCATAGCGGATGTCTGCGGAACTGAGGTGATCCGTGCGCATGACCGTGTGGTTGCCGCCGTAGTGGTCCCAGGCGAGCTCTTCCAACCAGTTTTTCGCGACGGCTTGTTTCCAGAGTTCCGTGCCGGGAAAGGGCGTGACGCCGGTGACCCCGAGGGTGCGGGCTGGCAGTTGGGTCAGGAGGTCGTAGGTATTCGCGATGCTCGCACGCGTTTCTTCGGGCAGCCCGACCACGACGAGGAGATGCGAGTGGATTCCGTGCGCGTGCACGGCGGCGAGAACTCGCCGGATCTTCTCCACATCCACCCCTTGCTTCGCACCCTTGGCAAGCACTTCGTCGTCGCCACTCTCGATCCCGAAGTTGATGCCGCGACATCCTGCCCCTGCCATGCTCTCGAGCAGGGCTTCATCCAGACAGTTGATGCGCGTTTCGCACCACCACTTGAGATCGAGTTGCTCCGCGCGGATGAGGCGGCAGATTTCATGCACACGCGCCTTGTCGAGGGTGAACGTGGCATCGCGGAAGAGAACGCTCTTCAGTCCGCGGGAGGCGCAGTCCTTCAATTCCGCCACGACATGTGCCGCCGGTCGTGCGCGAAAAGTCTTGCCCTGCGTGAGGGGGTAGGGGCAGTAGAAGCCGCAGGAATACGGGCATCCACGGCTCGATTGCACGCTGGTGAAGCCGCTCGGCAGCAGGCTGTAGGTGTAGCTGGCGTGCGACAAGAGGCTGCGGTCGGGGAGCGGGAGCTTCGAGAGTTCCTCGAGGCGTATCTCAGGAACCGCGTGCAAAAAGCCCTTTTTCAGGCGCGCTGTCCCGCGTTCATCCTGCCCGAGCAGGACCTCCGCGATGGTGAGGTCGCACTCGCCGGTGAGCACGAAATCCACTTCACCCTCGCGCAGGAGGCGTTCGTGAAAATGGGCTTCGGTGAGTGCGGTCTTCGCGACGATGCGTGCGGTCGTGAAGCGCTTGAGTTCGCTGAGGAAACGGATGTCCTCCTCGAAGGTCGGAAGATTCACTTCGGCCACCACGGCACGAATACCCTCGCGGTTCACGACATGGCAAATGTGCGTTGCTTCAAGAGCGTGGATGCCACCGTCGACGATGGCTACAGGCCAGCCCTTCGCCTTGAGGGTCGTGCCAAGCGAGAGGAGGTCGAGCGGCGGAAAGCGATCCGAACTGTCGTGCACGAAGCCCATGCCACCGCCCATGTCGCGGTTCAGGCGCAGGGCGAGGCTCGGGGTGTTGAGCAGCAGCGTTGGAAGCACACCGGCCGCCACAGAGGCATCGAGGCGCGGCCGTCCGAGTCCGAGTTGATCCATCAGATCGAGCAGCCCGGTGCGGAAAGAAAACCGCGGGCGATAGCCGAGGTCATTCCAGGCGCGGTCCACGCGGTAGCGGAAGTGGACTCTCTCCGCCGAGGGCTCCATGAGCGTCGGGCGCAGGCTGGGCGCGACGGGAATGCCGCGCCACTCCGCGGCGGTTGCCACATCTTCGGCGAGATCACCCACGCGCGGCGTGTGCCCATCCGTGATGTGGAAGACACCATCTCCACGCGTGAGGGCGAGGCACACGGCTTGCACCACGTCCTGGACGTGCACTGGTTGCCAGCGGTGATTGGCCCACTCGCGTTGCAGCTCCGGTGCGCCGTTCAGAACGGCGCGCGCAACGACTCCGGCGACGCCCGTAGTGCCTTCACCGTAGATATTGCCGGGGCGGAGAACCACGAGCTCCATTCCGAGCAAGCGCGTCAGGTCACTGGCAGCCTGTTCGGCAGCGAGCTTCGAGCGTCCATATTCCGTTGAGGGTTGAGGCGTCCGGTCCTCGAAGGCGTCGCCGTCGGAAAGCAGAGTCGGCCCCGCAGCTTCGAGGGAAGAGATGAGCACGACGCGACGGGTCAACGAGTGAGCGGCCGCGCGGAGCGCGTGGATGGTGCCGTCGCGGTTGATGTTCAGCAGGCGTTCGGGCGTTGCCTCGTAGTCCGTGCAGGCGGCCGCGTGCACGAGCACATCGAACTGTCGTCCGGTGAGGAGTTTCGGAGGCACCGGGTCCGCGAGGTCCGCGGCGAGGATCTTGATCGCCCCCGGCAAGTCTTGCGGCAAGCGGCCTGCCTGACGCACGATCACAGTGACCTCGTGGGACTCTTCCAGGAGGCGTCGGAGGATGTGTCGGCCGAGGTAACCCGTGGCCCCCGTGAGGAGGATGCGCATGCCGGGACAATCTTACGGAGGCGAGCACCAGATCCCATGCATACTCGGCACGGAATCGGGCGTTAGCATCCGCGCGATGCTGCCGTTCCTCGTGCTCTTCGACATTGACGGCACGCTGCTCAGGCCGATGGGCCTTGGCCGCCGTGCGCTCATGCGCACCTTCGACGAACTCTTCAGGCGTCCGGATGTGTTCGATGGAGTCAGTTTCACGGGATCCACGGACCATGACATCTTTCGCGCGGGGTTGAAGGCGGCTGCACAGCCGGAAGCACATCTCGTTGCCGTGGAAGCTCGCTACCTCGAACACTTGGCCGACGAAGTGGAACAGTGCGGCGATCCGGCGGAACCCGCCATGGTGCGTCTGGTCGAAGCGCTCGCGTGCCGCGCCGAGGTGCACCTCGGTCTGGTGACCGGCAACGTGCGTGCTGCCGCGGCCATCAAGCTCGCGCCGTCCCGACTTGAGCGGTTCTTTCCGCGCGGCGCGTTCGGTTGCGAGAGCTCGGATCGCGCGGAACTCGTGCGGCTCGCCATCGCGCGCACGCGCGCGGCGACGGGCAGCGAGCTACGGCAGCAGCGCATCTGCCATGTGGGCGACGCGCCGAGTGATGTACTTGCGGCCACGGCCAACGGCATCATCGCCGTGGGGATCGGAACGCCGGAGTCCGGCCTCGCGTTGAAAGCTCTGGGTGCGCACCACTTGTTCTCGGCTGCCGAAGCCGAGCTGCGTTTCGTTGCGGAGGTTCTCGCGTGAAAGAGGTCGTCGGACTGGATCTCTCATGTCTTGAGGCAGAGCCGGAGACGGGGGTCGAGCGTTATGCGCGCCGTCTTGTCGAGCAATTGCCGGTCGTCGCACCGGATCTCGATTTTGTCGTGCTGGTGAGGCCGGGGAGGCCTGCGCCGCAGGTCACTCCTCCTGGTCGCATCGTCGAGGTCCCGAGCATCCTCCCGCGCGTTCTCTGGCGTGAAGGTGCCATGCCTTCAGCTCTCCGCCGCCTGGGTGTCACCCTGCTGCACGCGCCGGTGGCAGCGCTCCCGATGCACAGTGCGACGTTGCGGGTCGCCACCATCCACGACGTGCCGCGTTTCGGTGAAGCGGGCCACCAGGGAAAGCTCTCGCGCCATCGCCTGCGTTTGCTGCATGCCGTGCGCGCTGCCGATCACATCGTGGTGCCGAGCGAAGCGACGCGTCTCGCGTTGCTCAGCGTCGAGCCCAGGATCGCGCCGCGCGTGAGCGTGATTGCGCATGGTGTCGATCCGGATTTCCGCCCGTTCGGCGTGCCGTTGCGGCGGGATCGCTACGGCATCGCACCCGGGCCGTATCTGCTCTGGGTTGGAACGCTGAGACAGCGGAAGGATCCGCTGGTGCTCGTGGAGGCCTTCGCGCGCCTGATCCGTTCGGGCCACGAGGATTTGCAGCTCGTCATGTGTGGCAAGGCCCTCATGGCCGAAGACGAAATCCGCGCACCGCTGCGTGCCGCGGGAGTCGACGGGCAGCGCTTGATCCTCCCGGGATATGTTGCGCGCGAGGATCTACCGGAGCTCTATCGCGAGGCGCTCGCGGTGGTGGTGCCTTCCCGCCTCGAAGGCTTCGGACTGCCCGCTCTCGAGGGCATGGCTTCAGGCCGACCGTTGGTGGTGAGCGAAGACGCTGCCTTGGCAGAGGTCTGCGGTGATGCCGCCGTTTCGTTCCACACAGGTGATGCGCACGATCTCGCGCGTGTGCTTCAACATCTCTTGCGCGACGAGGCCTTGCAGCGCCGACTCGCGGGGCACGCGCTCGAACGCGCGGCGCGTCACAGTTGGGAAGCGAGCGCCGTGGGTCATGCCGAGGTTTACCGTCGCGTCATGGCCGCGGCGGCGTCGCGGCAGCGCTGAGTCGTTCGAGTTGCGCGCGCGCGCTGGCCATGCGGAAGGCGGCCTCGGTGATCTCATGCCGGGCGGCTGCGAGCGCGCGACGCGCCTCGAGCTCCTCACGCGCGGTGAGCGTGCCAGCGCGTACGCGCTCCTGCACAATGCGGTGATTCTCTTCCGCAGCGAGCGCGCCCTGACGCGCCAGTTCGAGGGCCGAGCGAGCTTCCTCATGATCGAGGTGCGCGCGCGAAATGTCTGCGTGGAGGCGCAGGATCGCGGAGCGCTCACGGGCATCGAGGCCGACGGCGTCCGCATGCAGTGCCGCTGCCTGAGCCGCGCGGCGCCCGCCGTCCACAAGCAGCCAGCGCAGGGCGAGGGACAGATCTCCGCTGGTCGCGGGCGAACCGAAGGTGGGAGTACCGTCGTGGCGCGCGTTCAACTGGAGCGAGAGTTCCGGCAGAGCACCCTTCAGAATCGACTCGCGCGCGAGGAGGGCGGCTTCGCGCCGGCGGCGCAGCGCAAGCAACGTGGGCTGGTGCTCTTCCGCCGCTCTGAGGACCTCCGCGAGAGGAGCGAGCTCATGCTGTGGCGCTGGAGCTGGCGCGAGTTCGGTGGGAGCGTCGACCGAGCGCGCGAGCAGCGTGTTGAGCACGCGTCGGGCGTGGATCAAGGCATTCCGCGCCACGACAAGATCCTGTCGTCGCGCGAGAAGATCGACCGCCGCCGTGAGCAGCGTGTCGCGCGTGCGCTGGCCCGCGTCCACCAGAGCCGTTGCCTCCGTCACTTGCTGTTCGGAGAGCTTCAGCGTTTCTTCGACGACGCCGACATGGCCGCTGGCGGCATGTACGCGGTGCCATGCAATCGTGACGTCCTCGAGTAGCTCCGCCTTGGTTGCCGCGAGGTCATGCTCGGTGGCGGCGCGCTCATGCCGCGCCGAAGCTTCCGTGGCCTTGTCCCGCCCAAACGCGAACAGCGACATGCCCGCCCCTGCGGTCCATTGATGCTGCCAGCGGGGACGGATCGTGAAAGGACCTGCACCGGGCATTTCGAAGGAAGCGGCGTCATCGTTGAGCGTGCCGGTTCCGCCAAGTTCGAGCGTCGGCCGGAAGGCGGCGCGGGCTTCGGCAAGGCGGGCTTCCGCGCGGCGCAGCGTGCTTTCCGTCACGAGAACGTCTGGATGGCGCTGCAGGGCGAGAGCTCGGGCATCCTCCAGGCTGAGCGCGCTGATGGCGCTGCCGTCCTCCGCGGCGATTTCCGGCGCTACGGGTCCGGCCGCGTGGAGGATGGGTCCGGCGTCGACGGGTTCGCGCGGAGTCGCGCAGGCCGCGAGGACAAGAGCGATGATGACGAAAGCGCGTCGCATGCGAAACTCCGTGTGCAGCATACGAAGCTCTCCGCCGCCGAGCGGCGGCGGGAAGCAGCCTGCGAGGACAAGGGAGCCCCGACATGGAAGTGGCCATCGGTCTCGATCTCGGCGGTACGGATCTCAAATGGGCGCTCGTGGATGCCCGCGGGAGGAGGCACGGTGGGGGCACCACGCCGACGGTGGCAGATCGGGGTCGGCGCGGCCTCGCGCAGTGTTTCCGTGCTGCCGTCGCGGCGGCAGAGAACATGGGGGCCCGGAAGCGACTCAGGATCGTGGCCATCGGTCTCGGTCTTCCGGGGGCCGTGAAGGGCCCCCGCGGCATCGTGACGGTGGTTCCGCCGCAGATTCAGGGCATCCGCGGGCTCCCGGTGGCCGCGATGTTGGAGCAGATCTCCGGCGTGCCGGCCGTGGCGGAGAACGACGCCACGGTGGCGGCGCTCGCGGAGGCGCGCTGTGGTGCAGGGCGCGGCAAAGCAGGCGTGTTGCTGGTCACGGTCGGCACCGGGTTGGGTGGCGGACTCGTCATCAACGGGCGCACGGTGCGCGGAGCTCATGGCACGGGCGCCGAGATTGGTCACGGAGTTTTCATGCCCGGGGGCATTCCTTGTCGGCATGACGGCATCGCAGGGCAGGGTTGCCTTGAGCTCTACACCTCTGCCACTGCGCTGGTGCGCATCCACACCGAACTCGGCGGAGCGGCGGACGCGAGTCCGCGCGAGATCGTGGCGAGCGCGCGGCGTGGCGCACATGCGGCCTGCGCTGCTCTCGTGCAGATTGGAACGAACCTCGGTCTCGGTCTCGCTTCCGCCGCGGCACTCGTCGATCCCGAAGTGATCATCATCGGGGGCGGGCTTGCCGCAGCGGGTGAATTGCTGCTGCAACCGGTGCGCCGGGCGTTCCGCAATCAGACCATCCGTCCGCTCATCCGCGGAGCACCCATCGTGAAGGCGCGGCTCGGCAACACGGCTGGTGCCGTCGGAGCGGCATTGCTCGCTCTGGAAGAAACCGTGCGGCCTCCTCAGCGGCCTTCGATGAACTCGAAGAGCAGGCGGAAGGTGCCGAGGGTCTGAGAGCGGTGTTGTGGTCGCATGGCAAACAGCGCCACTTCGCCGATTCCTGCACGACCGGCCATGAGGGCCGCGTGACCTCGCAGCAACTCCGCGCGCGCAATCCAACCGCTCGCCAGTTCTCCGTTGAACGTGAGCACTGCTTGCAGGGAACTCTGCCGCGGCGAGGCGTCCGCAACTGCAGCGAGGGTGGTCGAGCCTTCGAAGAACACACACGAGAGGTCGCGGGCAGCACGCGCAAAGCGCGCCATGACGCTCCGCGCTGGAGCGCCGGTTGCATCCGGCGGAGTGACTCCGAGCAGCGATCCAGGGCAACTGAAGCCATCCTTGCCCTTGAGCGGTGCGTCGCGGAGGCCGTTCACCACGCCGAGATCGAGTGCGCGTGAGGTCCAGAGCGCTGCGTTGCCGAGGGCTGCGAGGCGTCCGCCGCGCTGCACGAATTGCTGGAGTCGTTGCACCCCAGCACCCTTCAAACCGCCGTGCCAGCGCGCGGGCAGACGCGCCTCATCAGGTCCAGCGTCGAGTGTTGCCGCACTGACATCGGGCAGGATGAGTGCGTCGAGTTCATCCAGCGCGCCCGCGAGGATGTCGCGCGCTTCCACCATGCGCGGTGCGTAACCGTGTTCCTCGAGCACCAGCCGTGTCCAGCCGCCATCCATGGATGCGGGCCACGATTGGAAAATGCCCACACGCGGGCGCGCCGTAGCCGACCACGCCGGGGGCACGGCCTCGGCGCTGAGGTGCACGTCCAGGTGCAGACCTGCGAGAATTTTCGGCCAGTCTGTGGTGCCCGTTTCATCCGCGACGAAGGTGCCGTCCTCGGTGCGATCCAGCGCGACCCCGAGTTGGCGCAGGCGATTGGCGAGCGTGAAGGCGCTGTTGGTGTCGGCCGCAAACCGCGCCACCTTGCCAAGGCCATGAACACGCGCGCTCTCCGGCCATTGATCCACGACCGTCGCGAGCGGCGCCGATGCGTCCGGCAGTGCCTTCAGCTCGTGACAGCGCAACCCGAATTGCAGCGGCAGCGACCAGCCGGCGGTGTCGTAGGGTCGCAGCACTTCTCCGTCAGGCGTGGACCTGAGCTCCGGGTAGCGCTGGATTTCGAGCACGTCCTTTGCGTGGGCGCGGAAGGCTTGATCCATGCGCACCACGAGACTCCCCGGCGGGAGCTTGTGTCCCTCGAGTGCGCAGGCGTTCGTGGTGCGCTGGATGGTGATGCCGGTGCGTTGAAGGTTCTCCGCGAGTCGTGCGAGAGCGCTGCGATCTCCGGTGGAAGGGATGGCGAAGGCCGCGGGGCCGCCGACGGGCGGGTGCTCTCGACACGTCGCGTTGAGCGTCGCGAAGTTCTGCACGAAGCGTCCGCGCCAGCGCGCGAGAAGGTCCAGCATGGCGACCGTGCTCACGCGCTGGTAGTGCACCGCGTCGGCAAGGGTCCAGCGGCCGCCCGGCCACGGATCGGGGAAGTTCCCCTGACGTTTGTATTCCGGCAGGCCAGCGCCATGACCGCGGAGTTTCTCCGGTTCGATGTCGATAGCGTGTGCGAGCTTGGCGGCGGCGGTTTCCGTGATGATGCCGGCCATGTTGTGGCGGCACGGCGTGTTGCGTGCTCCGCCAGCCCAGTAGTTGTCGTACACCACGTCCTGCACCACACCCTGCAGCCCCGCCTCTTGCAGAGCCATGGCCATGTGAGCGCCGATGAGATCGATCTCGCGCGCGATGAGTGCGGGCACATTCACATTCAAGGGATCGCTGCACGGTGGCACGAACATGCGTGCGCCATGGCTTCCCATCTGATGGATGTCCAGGACGACTTCCGGGAACCACTCCTCATAGAGCACGCGCGAGATCACACGCGTCTCCGCGAGGCTCAGCATGAACCAGTCGCGGTTGTTGTCGTGGCCAGCGTAGTGCTGGTAGAGCGCCGGCGGCGAGGTGCCTTCGTGGCGTGTGCCCGAGGTGTCGCGGTTCCAGTCGTGGACGAGATCGAGACCGTCCGGGTTTGCGCTGGGCATGATGAGCAACACCACGTCTGAACGAATGCGTTGCGCGGCTTCATCGCCGCTGGTGATGAGCCAGTGCACGAGTGATGGCAGCATCATGGACGCTGCCACCTCGGTGCTGTGCAACGTGCCCTGGATGAAGGCCACTACTGGCTGATGGGAAGTCGCCGGTTTCTCGCGCGCGTCGCCCGGCGCACCGAATACCAGTTGGCGTTGCCCGGCCTTGACCTCCGCCAGCCCCGCGGCCGTACGGTTGCCGAGGACCAACAAGACCATTGCACGCCCGTCCGTGCTCCTCCCGGTCTGCTGGAGGTCGAGGTACGGGGATGCGGCATCCAACGCGGCGTAGTACCGGAGCAATTCCGTCCAAGAGATGAGCCTGCCGTCGGCGCCAGGCTCAAAGCCAAAGAACTGGTGGGGGGACGGGGGGGCCTGAGCGAGAAGCCCGGCGCCATAGATGAGGCAAACCAGAAGAAATGGTCTGATCAGGGGTGCTTGCCTCGGGACAAGGGCTTCCCCTATAGTACCCGCAGGAACTGAACCCGGACGCCGCAGGTTCGCGGCGGGAGGTGCCTGATGTTCGCGAAATCACTACGCCTTTCGCTCTTGGCGTTGCTGCTGGTTGCGGCGATGCCTGATCTGCTCTTGGGGCAGTGATGAAGCAGAGGCAGGGGCCGGGTTGCCGCTCGTGCAGCGGCAGCAACGCGCCCGATGGGTCGTGCCACACCGACGCCAGGCATGAAAGTTGCCGGTGGTGGAGGCGCAGCGACAACGCCAAGCCCTGAACGCGCCCAGCGCGTGACGGTGCGCTGGCTGCCTGCAACGTTGCCCATGTCCGCGGGCGGCGAGTACGGCGAGAGCGCCTTGCCTTTGGCAACGCTCGCGTCAGAAAACCAGCGCGTGGGTGGATATCGCGCCGGGTTGCCGCTGCTTGTCTACTTCTACAGTGCGCGCAACGACGAGAAACTCCTCGAGTACGAAGGCCGCGTTTTCTACGACGAACGCGTGGGTTTCAGCTCGCGGTTTTTCAACTGCCTGCGCATTTCCTTGGATGAGATTCGGGACGCCGGAGTGCGGAAGAGCTATGGCGGCGAAGAGCCAACCCTGTTCGTGCTCGATCGCGAGGGCAAGCAACTGAAGCGTTTGGATGGCTGGCGGACCGAGTCCGTGGAGCTCTTCAAAGGCATGGAGCTCGCCTTCAAGGAGACGACGGGCAAGGCTCTCGCAGGCCTCGTCGAGAAGGAAGCGCGCATCCTCCAGAATCTTGATCGCATCCACTGGGAGGTTGAGGATCTGAAGGAGGCCATCAAGGGCACCGAGGAACACCTCGCGTCCCATGATTGTGACCGTGGCCGCCGCGAACTTGCCGAGAATCAGGCCGACATGGCCAAGCTCGAAGCAGAGAAGGCGAAGGTCCTCGATGAAGAAGCGAAGCTTCTCGAACCCGTGAGTCCCAAAGCACCGGAAGCGCCCAAAGGCCTCTGAGGTTTTCTCACGTTGTTGCGGCGGCCCCGCACTCGGAAACGAGTGTGGGGCTGCTGTCGTTTTGTTCACGTGGAACCCGTGGACGGCACCTTGGAGCGGGCCTCCCCGCCGGTCTTGAAGGGCACGTGTAGCATCAACACGGGGACCAGAAAGGCCACGGCGATGCTCAGAGTCGAAATCCCGACAATTCCTAACACCGCACAGGGCAACAAGTTCCGGGAGACATTCAGAAAAAAGCACAAAAACAGAAAAATCAGATTGACGCGAGGGGGATGCTGGGACGATGATGAATCCGCAATAAAGATCACAACCCGCGCGGAATCGTCTCTCTTTCTCTATGGAGCTGATGAGTCACGAGTTCGCCCAGCGGCTGTGAGAGATTCGACTCGAGAACTTTGGTCACGAGGCCGAAAAGGAAATGGTTCCCCCTATGGACACTTTTCAACCCAGCTCAGGTATCCAGACCGCAGATCGCTCCCGTGAGGTCGAGGCGAAAACTTCTGCCTACCGCCAGCTCACCGACGCCGCTCTGCGCTTCCACCAAGCTCAGGACGCCGAACGCCTCCTGCCTCTCACCGTCGAGGGGCTGAGGGCGGTCTTTGGCCCCACCGTGGGTGTGGTGGTCAGCCGCGTGGACGGTCAGGACCGGCATTACCCGTTCGGCGGGAAGGTCATCGAGACCATCCCCTCTGCGCACATCCAGTTGCTCACCCAGAAGTCCATGTCCAGTCTCAACGCGATCCTGGACGGCCAAGGCCAGACCCGCGTGCTGTCGGTCCCGCTGCTCGCCGGACCGCGCGTCCACGGCTGCCTCGTTGTGCTGATCGGTGACGCCGAGCGTCGCTTCGGCACGGCGGCCATCGACCTCGTGGGCCTCATGGGACGGCACCTCGGCATCGCCCTCGACAACGCACTGCACGCCGAGGAATTGAAGAGCCTTCAGGCGGCTGACAACGCCGAACTGCAAGGCGGTTTCTCGCTGTGTGATTCCAAGCGCAGCTTCGAGCGCAAGCTCATCAGGGCGCGACTCCGCGAATCCCACGGCAACATCGCCCTCGCGGCCAGATCGCTCGACATGGATCGCGGCCAACTTTCGAGGCTCCTCAAGAAGTACGCTGTGGACAAGAAGCAGTACAAGTCCCAGTCCCTCTGACCGCGAAAGACCCGACTTCCCGAACAGTAGACTCCGTGTCAGCCACGTGCTGGCGCGGAGTTTCTTCATGAAATCGACACTGCTCGTCCTCGCCTGCTGCACCTTCTCACTGTTGGCGCAGAATGCTCCGGAGCCCCGTCCTGCCCGGCCAGTTGCCGACGCGAGCGACCCCGAGGTGGTGGCATGGGTCACGCAGCTCACCGAGAAACTCGCGCATCCCAACGAGGTCATTCGCGCCTCTGCGCAGGATGCTCTCGCACGTCTCGGGGCTGCGGCGGTGCCGCAACTGAAGGCGCTGGCTGAAGTGAAGGACGGCGCTTCGTCAAAATCTGCAAAAGACGTCCTCACACGCATCGAGCAGCGCCGCGCAGGGGGCGTGGATGCCGAGCGTCGCGGGCCCGGAGCGCCGCAAGTGGACGCCTTTCTGGCGGCGCTGAAGGCTGCCAACCCCACACCCGAACAGGAAACGAAAATCCGCGCCGCCTTTGACGAACAGAAGAAGAGCATCCAAGAGCTCTACGCCCAGCGGATGAACGGAGCTCTCACCAAGGAGGAGGCACACGCAGCCATGCGTGCGCTGGAAGTGGAGGTCGGGAAGACTCTGCGTGGCATCCTTGATGAAACCCAGTTCGAGAGCTTCATGGAGGCCATGCGCAAGTCGCGCGGACCGGCGCGCCGGAAGCCCGACGGCGACAAGTGAGTTGCGCGTTGCCCGGAGTCCGCACGTTGTCCCGATGACTTGGTGCGGCCTCTGCGTGAAGTATGAGGGCGCGTTTTTCCTTTGCCCAACGCCGCCTGGCTGCCCATGTGTCCGCTGCTTCTGGTGCCTATAGTGCGCACGTGAACACCGGATTCGTCGGCATCATCGGTCTTGGTCCCTGGGGGCGGAATCACGCGCGCGTCCTTGCGGCGCGGGGCTGGTTGCGTTCAGGATTCGATCTCGATGCGGAGACGCTGCAGGCCCTGCCTGAGTCCCTGCGTGCGGCATCGCTTGCCGCGTTGCTGGATGATGCTGCTTTGCGTGCAGTGGTGGTTGCGACACCGGCCCGTACGCACTTCGCCGTTGCCCAAGAAGCGCTCCTTGCGGGCAAGGATGTGTTGGTGGAGAAGCCGCTCACCCTCGATGAAGAGGAAGGCGAGGAACTGGTTCGCCTTGCGCGACGCAGGCAGCGTGTACTCATGGCGGGGCACATCACGCTGTACCACCCCGCGTATCAGCGTCTGCGAGCGCTTCAGCGAGCGGGAGAACTCGGGCGCATCCGCTACATCTACAGCAACCGCTTGAATCTCGGCACCGTGCGTGCAGAGGAAGACATCCTCTGGTCTTTTGCACCCCATGACATTGCGGCTTTCCTCGATCTCACCGGCCACTGGCCGGAAAAAGTGGGAGCGCACGGCGGCTCGTTCCTTCGCGAAGGGCGCTCCGACGTCACCGTGACTCATCTCGAATTCCCGGAGGGCGTGCGCGGGCACATCTTCGTGAGCTGGCTGCATCCGACCAAGGAGCACCGCCTCGTGGTGGTGGGCGAGCGGCGCATGGCGGTCTTCAGTGACGACAGGAACGGAGGACGGCTCACACTGTTCGACGCCGGCGCCGATGCGGGCGTGGCCCTCAACCTTGCGGCGCGGGATTGTGGCGAAGTCATTCCGGTGGAAGCCGCTGAGCCGCTCGAGATCGAACTCGCCCACTTTGTGGACTGCGTGCGCACGCGCCGCGAACCGGTGACAGGCGCACGCCATGGTCTCGAAGTGCTGCGCGTTCTCGAAACGGCGCGTCGGAGCATGCTCGCTGGCGGCACTGCGTTGGAGTGTCAGCGCATCGGGGTGCTTGGCACGTGAATGCAGCTGTCTTCGTGCATCCCACGGCCGAAGTCGAAGCGGGGGCGCTCATCGGCCCGGGCACGAAGATCTGGCGCCACGCGCATGTGATGGCCGGTGCCGTTATCGGTGCCGACTGCATGCTCGGGCAGGGCGTGTTCGTGGCCGGCGGCGTCATCATCGGCGCCGGGTCGAGAGTGCAGAACAACGCGAGCCTCTTCGCGGGCGTCGAGCTTGCAGAAGATGTCTTCATCGGACCCTCCGCGGTCTTCACCAACGTTGCGCGGCCGCGTGCCGCGCATCCGCGTCATGGTGCCTTCGCCAAGACCCTCGTGCAGCGTGGAGCAACGATCGGCGCCAACGCCACCATCCGCTGCGGGGTCACCATTGGACGAGGGGCCTTTGTCGCGGCGGGCGCCGTGGTCACGCGCGACGTGCCTGCCTTCACGCTCGTGATGGGCGTGCCCGCGCAGCGGCGCGGCTTCGTGTGCTGGTGCGGCGCCACGCCAGGTTCCGATGGCGTGTGCCCGGACTGCGGTGCCGCGTTCGTGTCCGCGGGTGATGGACTTGCTCCCAAGGGCGAATCCGGAGGAGCACCTGCGTGAAGGTCCCCTTCGCGGATCTCACACGCATCCCGGCCGCACAGCAGCAGGCCATGGAGGGCGCCGCCCTGCGCGTGTTGCGCCACAAGCGATTCATCCTTGGTGATGAAGTACTCGCGTTCGAGCGGGCCTTGGCGCGGAGACTCGGGGTCGCGCATGTCGTCGCCACTTCCAACGGTTCTGATGCGCTGCTGATGGCGCTGCAGGCGGCGGGCGTCGGCCCCGGCTCCACCGTGGTGACATCGCCCTTCTCGTTTTTCGCCACCGTGGGGGCCATCCTCCGCCTCGGTGCGCGACCACGCTTCGTGGACATCGAACCCCGCCACTTCGGCATGGACCTCGGTGCCACGCTCCGTGCGGCGGCGCCGGGCGATGTGGTTCTTCCGGTGCATCTCTTCGGGCATTGCCAGGATCTGACGCCTGTGAAGGAGAAGCTGCCAGAGTCGCCGGTCGTGGAAGATGCGTGTCAGGCCATCGATGCGCGCACAAGAGCGGGTGCGCTGGCGGGCGGCCAAGGGCAATCCGGAGTGTTTTCGTTCTTTCCCACCAAGAATCTTGGTGCCGCAGGGGATGCGGGCGCGATCGCAACGCACGACGCGGCCATGGCTGCACGCCTCGCGCGCCTGCGTATCCATGGACAGAAAGCTCGCTACGAGCACGAGGAACTCGGCGGCAACTTCCGCATGGATGCGCTGCAGGCAGCCATTCTCGCGGCGGCTCTGCCCTTCCTGGACGAGAGCACGCGCTCGCGCAGGTCGGCCGCCGAAGGGTATCTGGAGCTCATCCGGGAGCGAGGCCTTGAGGGCCTTGTGGCTCTCCCCGACATCGGACCCGGGCACACCGCGCACCAGTTCGTCGTTCGCATTCCCGAGCGCCGCGACGCGCTGCGTGAGGCCTTCGAGCAGGCGGGGATCGGTTCGGCGGTCTACTATCCGAAGCCCTTGCACCTGCAGGCCGCCTGTCGCCACCTCGGCCATGCCGCGGGCGATTTTCCCGAGGCGGAACGGGCTTCGCGCGAGGCGCTGGCCCTGCCCATTGCCGGTGTCACGCCCGAGGAGCAGGCTGCGGTGGTGGCCGTGATGGCCGAAGCACTTTCTTGACCGTGTGAAGTGTCGCGGGCGGGTGCCAAAGGCCCTGTGGAGTAGGATGCAGAGCGTGACGTAACGGGCGGGTCCCCCGAGTGGGGCCGCCCCCATGCTGATGGCACCGGAACGTCCTTTGACAGCCCCCGAAACTCCGCTGGAGTCCACGCCTGAGGAGTTGATGGCCCGCTTTGTCGCGGGCGATCGCCGGGCCTTCGACACCATTTACGAGTACTTCGGTCCTCGGGTGCGTGCCTTCATCAACCGCTACGTGGCGCACCCCGACGCAGGGGATGACATCCTGCAAGAGGTGTTCCTGAAGGTCTACAGGAAGTCCGAGACCTTCGACCCTGCGGCGCACTTGAGCACATGGCTCTTCGCCATCGCACGCAACGCCTGCATCGATTGGCTCCGCCGTCGCAAGCTTCCGACGGTCTCGCTCTCGCCCACGGGCGACGACGACACGGCCACGGTGCAGGTGGCGGATCCTGCGGGTGTGACGCCAGCGGACCGGGCCTCCACCTCAGAACTCAGCACCTTGTTTGATCGAGCGGTCGAACGCCTCTCACCCAAGTTGCGCGAAGTCTTCCTGCTCTGTGGTGTGCAGGGACTCGCCTACGAGGAGGCTGCCGTGATCCTCGGTTGTCCCGTGAAGACCGTGTCTTCAAGACTCTCTCGCGCGCGGGCGCAACTGCAGGAAGAGTTGGGTGAACATTTGGGAGTGGCGGGCGAGCGCCGCGAAAGATGACGTCATGAGTTGTACTGCTGCTGTCCTGCAAATCTCCGAGTACGTGGATGGGCGCCTTCCGGATCCGGAGGCCGCCACCCTGGAGCGCCATCTCGCTCTCTGCCCTGCCTGCGCGCGTCTGCTCTCTGAGCAGCGTGTTCTGCAGAAGCTGGCACGCAACATCGTGACGGACGCGCGTCCGTTGCCTGCTCTCGATCTCGGCGTGCGTCCGGAAGTCCCCGCAATGGCACGTCCGGGGAGGTTCCATTTCATCGGCTGGCGGCGCGTGGCTGCAGCAGCGGTGATTCTCGTGCTCACGCATCTCGTGGCCTTCGAAATCGGTCACGATGCAGGTCCTGTGGATGGCGCCGGGCTGGGAGAGAGGCCTGCTGCTCTGGAAGCCGGGTTCGTGCCCGAGAGGCTGCGCGACCACAGCGCGGCCGCGAGGATGCTCGCCGGTCAGATCGCGCTCATGCCCTCCGAGGCAGGCGAAGAAGCGGCGCAACTGGTGGACCGGCAACTCGCGCTGCTGGACGCCGACGATCTCGCGTCTGCCGCCAGGAAATCCTCGTGGGTGCGCAGTGGTGACCGGCGCCGTGTGCTGGACGGCTACCTCGCTTCATGGGGACGACTGAACGAGGGGCTGCGCGCGCGCCTTGCTGTTCCCGGGCATACCGTGGCCGCGATGCAACAGGCGCTGGAGACGAGCGGGTTCAATGGCGCGTTGGCTGCCATGGAGCTGGAAGTCGAACATGTGCGTCAGGGTGTGTGGTTCGGAACGCGCGAAGGCCAGAACCGGATCGCGGCTGCGTATCTCGCGCCTCGCCCGCTGGCTGCCATGGACCACGCTTCCGCGGACGCGAGCCAGTTTCTTGCTGCACAGGCCTCCATGCTGCGGGGCAATCTGACCGAGGCGAGTGCTGCGTTCGCGGAACTGCAAGCTATGCAGCACTGCATGGGGGAAATGCCGCGTTCTTCAGCTCTCGCCCACGTCGCTCGCTACATGCAGGCGGGGTGCCTCCAGCGTGCGGGGCAGTTGCCGGGTGCCTATCAGGTGCTGGCTTCCGGCGAGCCGTTTGCCTTCGTGCGCGAACTGAAGCCTTGGTACTCGTCCGATCCGGTGCTCGTTCCTTTGCTCGCGGCTGCGGAGCATGCAGAGCGCCAGCCCGGCCTGCCGATCCGGGTCACCCCGGGTGGCATGCGCATCGTGATCTCATCGAGCGGCGGCATGGTGCGCTGGGTCTCTGCAGGTTGCCGCTGCTGCGGCGGCCACTGAAACGCCGAGAACCCCGGGTCCAGCGCGGCGTCCAAGGGGCGGGGGTTAGCATCCCCGGCATTCATGCGCTGTGCAGCCTTGTGTTTCTTTCTTCTCGTTGCGGCGACCCCGGGCCAGGTCCTCGTTGATCTGCGTGCGGCCGGAGGGCGGATCCCGGCTGCAGTGCCCGCGGCCAAGTCTCCGCACCTGCCTTTGCGAGTGAGCGTGCGCAGCGCGCGCATGGAGCTGACGGACGAGGTCGCGCACACGGTCGTTGAACTGCGGATTGGCAACCCGAATGGCACGGATCTCGCCGGCCGGTTGCTCGTTCCGTTGCCACCACGCGTGATCCCGAGTTCCGTGAAGATCAAGCTTGCGGCGTCCGACCTCGCTGCGAGCACCATGGATACAAGCGCAGCCTCACGGGCCTTGCGTGATGCCGTACGGGCCGGAGCGCCTGCTGCCATGCTCTCCGGTGCCGGAGCGCCTCACCTTGTGGCCGAGGTGCCAATGGTGGCTGCTGCGGCGGAAACGGTGCTGCGCATTGAACATGATGCGGCCGTGGCGAGCGAAGCTCGCACCGTACGTCACGAACTCGTCTTCGCGAGTGGCCAGCAACCGGAATCCTGTCAGGCGCGCGTCACCAGCCAGAAGCCCATCAGCGTTGTGCACGCGGGCGGCGAAGACGTGACGATCGTGCGCCTCAATCCAAACACGGTCGATCTGAAGTGGCTGAGACCATCATCCCGTCCGCGTGTCGTGTCCCATTGCGATCTCGTTCAGTGCACGCCCCAGATCAGCTTGGCGAAGGATGTGGACGACAGCAGGGTGTTCGCGCTCTACTTCGCCGCTCCCGAGGCGACAGCGGAGGACGCACGTCCCGTCGAGGCGGCACCGCGGGACATCGTGTTCGCCGTGGATACGAGCGGTTCCATGCGCGGCGAGCACGCGTTGCTCGCACGGGAAGTGTGTCGTCGTGTGACCGCGAAGCTGAGTGCGCGGGACCGGGTGGCAGTCGTGAACTTCAGTGGAGAGGCCAGAGTGGCCCAACCGCTGGTCGCCGCTGACGCCGGCGGAGTCGCAGGCTTGAGCCGTGCCCTTGAGGCGCTGCCTGCTGCCGGAGGCACCAATCTCGTGGAGGGACTTGAGACCGCGCTCCGCCTCGTCGATCCGCTGCGGGAGCCGCACGTGGTGCTTTGCACAGATGGCTTGCCGACGGTCGGTGCCACATCCACGCGTTCGGTGCTGAAGCATCTCCGTTCCGCGAACTCGCGGCACGTTCCAGTACACGTGGTCACTGTTGGCCAGGCGGAGGAAGCGCCCCTGCTCGACATGCTCGCGGATCTGTCTGGCGCAACTCGACTCCGCGTGCCGTCACTCACGGATGCCGCTGATGCCGCGGCGCGCTTGCAGCGTGATATGGGCCCCGCGGTCCTTCACATCGGCGCCATCAGCGTGGAGGGAGGCACACTCACCGAGCTCACGTTGCCGGGTCGTCGCGGGATTCCTGCGGGGGGGAGGGCCCTCGTCACAGGGCGCATCGCGTCGGCGACCACTGCGACGCTCAAAGTCGAGTATTCAACCGGCAGCGGTCCCTCGAGCTCCACATACTCCGTGCCGCGAGAGCTCAACACCGACGAGAGCTGGGTTGCGGGTTTGCACGGCATGCGTTGGCTCAGTCATCAACTCACGTATTGGCGTGAAGCAGGTGAAGCGGAAGCGGGACGTCGCGAGATCGAAGCGTGGGGCCGCCGCTACGGGATCCCGACACCATTCGGAGCCAGAGTGTTTGGCGGAGTTGCTGCGCAATGGCCGCAGGAGCGTGGTCGCGCAGGCGGAGCAGAGGCTCGCGACACGCCCGGCTCGGCGCAGCCCGTCCCTTCCAAGCAGGCAGGATTCGCGTGGGCGGTTGTGCCTCTCTTGCACGAGATGCGTCGTGTCGGCGGGAGAGTCTTCGTGCGCGAGGAGTCCGGTTGGATCGAGTCGCGGCTCTCAGGAACTCCGTTGCCGACAGACGCTCAGCGCCTGCTCCGCATTGGTGAGGGCTCCGACGCTTGGGATGTGCTGCTCGACGAGGCGCCGGAATTGTCTGCCGTGTTTGCGCTTGAAGCGCCGATCCTCTTTGAGTCGGCCGGGCGCCTGGTGCAGATCGTGGCCCGGTAGCTCAGGGCTGAAGGCCCGCGAGTTCGTGGGCGCGTTCAAGGGTGCGCTGCGCGCGCGCATCGTTTGTGAGCGCCGCTTCGCTCTGAATCAACTGCGCCGCTTCCGCAGCGAATCCGTGGTGCAGGTAGACGTTGGCGGTCACGAGGCGACGTGCCGGGCCCTCGGCAAGGAGGCGCGCGCTGCCGGTCAGCGCTTCTTCGAGCCGCGCTTCTTTCTGCTTGTCCACGACCCAAGTGGTGAGTGCGAGGCGGTGACCGTCCACGTCAAGAAGCTCTGCACTGAGCCGCCCGCCAGCGAGCGGGGCCGCCGGAATGGCGATGCGTTCCGCTCCGGATTCAGGCAGACGCACATTCAGAAGTTCCACTTGCGGTGAGCCGAGCGTGTGCACAACAAGGCGCGCTCCGCGGGGAGCACCGCGGATGATGAAATGCGTTGCGGCGCTGGTGACGAAGTCGCGCGGCAGCATGAACTCCGCGCGCGGCGTACCGTCGCGCATGACGCGGCGACCGACGGCCGGACTGCTGAAGGGATGCCCGCCCACGTCGTCGCCGAGGCTCATCTGGGCCAGAGCGCGCAATGGATTCTGGCCAGCGGATTCCGAGTCGTGCACGAGCTCTGCAATCCGGTGCGCGTCGCCGTTTCGCAAGGCTGCGTGCATGGAGTCATCCCACGGCACCACGGGTGACAGGATTTCGACGGTCAAGAAGGCCACCACGAGCACGGCAGCAGCGGCCGCGCAGACACGCATGCGTGTCGCATTGCGTGCGGAGCGCAGAAGTTGGCGTTCATCAGCAACCGCGGCAGCGAGAACAGGATCGTGAAGCATGGCGCGTTCAATCAAAGCCGCTCGCGCGGCGGGGAGCCGCCCGTGGATGTAGGCTGCCACATCGTTTCCGTCTGGGGCGTCTTGTTCCGCGGAAGCCATATGCGCTGCTCCATAGTGGCTGAGCAGCCATGCCGTCATTTGCTCGCTCTTCTCGTCGTCAGAAGCATGCATGGGGATGTCGCGTGGCCCCCGGGTGGAGGCGGGGAGAACCGACGCTTCAGAGGGAGGATCAGCAGGATGCTCGGGATTGCGCATTTTCCGCTCCGGCCGGTCCAGGCGCCCCCGTCGTGTCGAGGCCGGCCAGCCAGGCAACGAGGCGATCTGCCTGCAATTCCGAGAGCTGGACCTCCAGTTGCAGGCCCCGCCGTACCGCCCGCAGGAAGCGCTCCCTCACGTCTTTGTACCAGCGGTTGATCTTGAACGGACTGATGCCCAGTTCTTCCGCGAGCGCGACCTGGGTCAGCTGGCGCCCTGGCAGAACCGCCAGCATGCGCCGCTCGTCGCGGTCGAGTTGTGCGAGCGCCTCCGGCACCACGCGCGCGAGGATGCGATCCCACTCCTCGCGACTGGCGCATTCGGCAGGATCGAGATCGCGGGCGGCCGGGAGCAGATCCTCTGCAGTGCCATCCTCTGCTGCGAGTTGGGAGAGGGGCACGCCGACGCGGGGATCCTTCCGCCGCGAGAGCCCGGCCCGCCACAGATTGAACACCACCTGACGCACCCACGCACCGATGGGTGCAGTGGCGCGGTAGCTAGCGATGCGACCATCAAGGTAAAACGCTCCCAGCGCGCCATCTTCGACATCTTTCAGTGTGAGGCGTCCCAGCAGTGATCTGGATTCCGAGCCGAGGCTTCGTACCGCTGCGGCGACGATGCCCTCAAAGTGGAGCCACGCATCCTCGCGCCCGAGGCGGAGCGCTTCGGCAAACCAGGCGTCCGCGAGAACAACGCGCTTGATGGCGCTGCGCGGAACATCGCCCTCGATGCGGACGATGGCGCTGGCACAGCGGGCGAGTGCGCGCGCAGCATCGGTGGTCGTGAGTCCGAAGGCGCCGAAGACCGCGACTCCAGCACACTGCATGGCGTCAATGCGCTGCGACTCGGACTCACTCAACAACCGGAGGGATTGCTCGTCTCCATCGGCTGCACGCTGCAGGAGGTCCGCTTCCACCTGCGCTTCCGCAGTACACACGGCGCTCGCGAGTCTGGTCTTGCGCATGGTTTCTCCTCAGGGATGTCCAAAGGCGAGCCATGGCGCCCAGTGGCCTGGCCAGCTCGTGCGCGCTGTGGCGGCGCAACTGCGTTGCACCGCGCACAGCGCCGCGCCGGGGGTTCGTGTTGGTTGCGCTCGCAACTCTTCATAGAAACCTGAAAGCAACGTGGCGGAAGCAGTATCCGCCACCGGCATGCAGGCAGCGACGACGCAACGCGCTCCTGCTGCGAGGAACGCATGGGGCAAGCCGATTCCGCCTTCATAGCCGGCGTTGTGGCTGGCAGCGCTGCAGCAGGATGCCAGCACCACCAGCGGACGCGAAGGAAGCTGGAGATGGCGGAGGTCCGCGCTGCGCAGGCGGGCATTCTTGTGGTCAGATCCAGAGAGAGCGAGCTCCGAACCACCCCGCTCGCCGACGACAGCATGGGTTGCGAAGTGAATGATGGTCGGGCTGCTCCGCAATTCATCCAGCACGGCGCCGCGATGGGCTGCCGTTCCGGCGAGCACACTGGCCTTGTCGCCATAGAGGCGGCGGAACAGGTCTCCTTCGAGACGACTGCCGGGAAGCGGCGGCAGAGAGGTCACGGGATCTGCGACGAGCAGGACCCGCTCCGCGGGTGCCGGTGCAGCCGTCTTGGGTGCTGCATGAAGCGTGGCGAGACAGGGGATTTCTGCAACGGATTCAATGCCCCGGCGCGCCACGAGGAACGGCGCTCTGGACCAGTCCGTGCAGCCGGGCGGAGGTGCGAAAGGCTGGGTGAGGAGCGCGGCGAAGGGCACACCACTCAGTTCCGCCGGCGGGAGACAACAGATTTCGCGCGCCCCTGTGAGTACATGGGCCACAGGATCGAAGAGGATCTTCCACAGCGCGTGCCCTTCGCTCGACGCGACCTCGGTCTGGAACGGGGCGGCCGTCCATTCCATGCTGCGGCGCCAGACATGCAGCTTGCGCATCAGCGTGTCGCGATCCAAGGCGATCCGCGCACAGGCGATGCGCTCCGCACTGCATGCGAGGACGAATGCGCCGCGCGTGGTGAGCGCATGGGCCACGACGACGCGGCCGGCAGCAAGCAATCTGCGAGCCCCCATCCAGGAGAGGGATTCAGTCAACCCCGCTGTCCCTCCGCGAGAGCTCATCACACGCCTGATCTTCAGGCTGCGCGCGCGCAGGTTGTCCAATTCGAGCAACGCCTCACGGGCGGCGCCCTCCGTGGCCAGACTTGCCGCTCGTTCGAGGAGGAGCCCGGCGATGCGGTCATGAATGAACTCGAAGCGCATGGAGAGTCCATCCGGCGCCATCAGTCCCATCTGAGCGCGCAGTTGCGTCTCGCAACGCGCGGCTCGTCTCCAGGCATCAAGGGCATCGCCGCAGGCGCCCCTCGCCTCAAGGTCGCGCGCGCGGAGGGCCTCGACGAGAGCAGGGGCCTCAAGCCCCGCGGGACCGTTCAGCAAATGGGGATGATCTCTGGCGATGGTCTCGAGCCAGGACTGTGCGGCGCGCACGTACGGTTCACCGGACCGCGCACCCCGGTCGCAAAGATCGAGTTCTTGCAACAGCAGGTGCCCGCGCAGCACCTCCAAGGCATCCAGAGGCGCGAGCAGCGACGCCGATCCGTACTTCTCCCGCGCGAGGTTGTCCACCGCGTCAGCAAGCGCCAGCCGCATGGGCGCGAGTTCGCGCATGCTCTCGCCATTGAGACGGTTTCTGCACCAGAAGATCTCCGCTTTCAAGCGCAGAATCCGGGCACGGGCCAGCCTCTGGTGCGCATTCTCGTCCTCCGCAGGTGCGTTCAACGCGGGGACCTGCGCTTCCGCCTCGGCGAGGCGGCCGAGGCTCACGAGAATCGTGGCGAGATTGATGCGTGCGGCTGCATTGCACAGCTCCGGGTTCCTGCTGGCACAGGGCGCGAGGGCCGCCGCATCCTCAGCCGCGGCGATGGCTGCATCACCCTCGCCAAGTTGGGCGAGCAGACGCGACTGCGCCCAGAGGGCCCTGATGCGTGCGTCAGCCGCGGCAGGTGTCGTGGCGACCTTGATGGCGTTGTCGACAGCGGCCAGTGCTTCGACCAGATTGCCTTCGACGGTAGCCATCTGGGCGTAGACCAGTTCCCGTTCGGCACGGAGCTCTGGCTCAGCCCCCGAGAGAGCCTCAGGATCGATGCTCGCAAGGGTGGCGCGCGCGGTCACGGTGCGCTGCAGGCGCAATTCCAGATCGGCCCGGAGCACTTTCACTTCCACGACGAGGGAACGGCGCAGCGGTGCTTCTGGCTCCGCCGCGCTGATCTTCACGGCTGCGCGCAGAGCGGTCTCGGCGTCTGCATGAGCCTCAGAGAGCCTGCCCAGTTCCAGTGCGGCTCGCGCCGCAACGATCGAGAGTCTCGCAGCGATTCCCGCGCGTGGTGCGGGATCAAGGGGCGCTTCGCGCACACACACGAGAGCCTCGGCATTGCGCTGCTTGCGCAGCAAGTGATCGGCGGCCTGAAGGCGCCATTCTGCCAACAGCGCTCGCGAAGCGGTGTCGAGAGGTGCGGACTTGAGCTGGACAAAGAGTCCGGCGAGATGGTCCAGATGCACGGCAGCCTCTTCGTCAAAACCACGCCGTGCAGTCAGAACCGCGCGAAGCGATGCCAACTGCGCTCTGGCGAAGGGCGGCAGGTCATGTGCTTCGCCGAGGCTTGAGAGCAGCGACTCGGCCAGCACGGCGCCGTCATGTTGAAGAGCAAGAGCTGCAGCCTCGATGAGCGCGAGACGCGCGAACCCGTCCGCGAGGAGGTCATGGTGTTGGAACAGATCCGTGCAACGTCCCAGTGCACGAGCGCGATCCTTCCACGCCGTTGCCGGGAGTGCGCGGGTCCTCGCGACTTCTGTGAGCGTGAGGTGGCGCTGAAGCTCTCGATCTTCGAAGCGTTCTGCAAAGGCAGTGCATCCAGCGATTGCTCCAGTTGTCACGGTTGTTGCGTTGAGCAGCGCGGGGTAATCAGCACTGGCGTGCGCATCGCGCTCCACTTGCCGCGCCTTCGCGAGTTCGATGAGCAATTCCGTCCGGTGTGCGCGTTCGCGAACCGGGATGTGGCGCAGCGGTACGAGGTCCTCGCTGAAGGCGCGGGTCGTGAGGAGCTGGTCCAGGGCCTCTGCCACACGGGTCGGAAAATCCGGTTGGCCGGTTGCATCCACTGCGCGGAGTTCGGAGATGCAATGTTGGAGCAGGAAGTGCCACAGACCTCCCGCTTCGTGGCGGTGCACGTGCAGGCCGTCCAGCAGCGCGGCGGGGTCTGCTTGGCGGAGGAGATCGAGCCGCGCGAGGCCTTCGGTATCCTGCGCGACGCCGAGTTGTTGAACGGCGAGCAGCATCAGGACGGCCATGCAGCGATGGACGCTGCGCCCGACCACGGACCTCTGGTTGGAGGAGCAGACCACGTTCTTGCGGTCGACCAACGGGGCGCCGTGGGGACAGGCGGCGCGGCGCACGGCCGGCACATGAGTTCCATAGAAGCCCAGCGGGCGTTGATTGTTCGAGGTGGAGTTTTTTGACCATGGCCAGCCGTGGGGCCCTATCACCGGCAGCATGGTTGGAGTCCGGGCGGCTCGCTGGTAGCCTCGGCACGGGAAATCGCAGCGCGCCGCCATGTTCGTCCTGCTCAAAGAAGGCATCTCGGAAGCTCAACTCAAGGAAGTTGTGGATTCGGCGGAAGCTGCCGGTGCCGCAGAGGTTTGCGTCACCAAGACCGGCACCAGACCAATGCTGCGGGTGCGGGGTGGCTCCAGCCAACAACAGACGAGATTTGAACGCCTTCCCGGGGTTGAACGAGTTCTGCAGACGGATGGCCCTTGGGTTCTCGCAGGCCGCACATTCCAGCCGGAGAACAGCATCGTGCACGTTGGCCGGGCGGCATTCGGCAGCCAGCGCGTGGAAATCGTGGGCGGGCCGTGTGCCGTTGAGTCATTGGACCAGCTCCGCGAGGTCGCCGAATCCGTCGCCCGTTCGGGAGCACGCGTCCTGCGTGGCGGGGCATTCAAGCCACGGACATCGCCCTACGCCTTCCAGGGCCTCGGCGAACGAGGGCTCGAGCTCTTGCGCACCGTGGCCGATGAGTTCGGATTGGCGGTGGTGACCGAAGTGATGGCGCCGGAGCAGGCGGAGTTGGTCGCGCGTTACGCCGACATGCTGCAAATCGGTTCGCGCAGCGTGCAGAACTTCCCGTTGCTTGAGGCCGCTGCCCGGACGGGCAAGCCGGTGATGCTCAAGCGCGGCATGATGTCCGAGATCGACGAGCTTCTCGCCAGTGCCGAGTACATCCTCCTGCGTGGCAATGCTCAGGTGGTCTTGTGCGAGCGCGGGCTCCGCGGCTTCGACCGCCAGACGCGCAACGTGCTCGATGTTGTCGCAGTGCCGCTGCTGAAACTGCTCACGCACTTGCCAGTCATCGTTGATCCGAGCCACGCCACCGGACGCTCTGAGCTTGTCATTCCTGCGGCACTCGCTGCTGTGGCTGCCGGCGCCGATGGTCTCCTCGTGGAGGTGCACGAACACCCGGAGGCCGCACTCTCCGATGGTCGGCAGGCGTTGAATGCCGCGGAGTTCGCTGATCTCATCGCGAAGGCAGCAGCCGTCGCCACGGCGGTCTCCCGCTCCGCATGATGGCGGGTGCGTTCCGCATCGCCCTCCCCGCCGGCCTCGTGCTGGCGAGCCTCATCCTGTGCGCGCCGTTTGGAATTCCTGGAACGAACCCACGCGCTGGCGTTGAAGCAGCGTCAACGCAGCTCGATCCCGAAGAACGCGAGGGTCTCGCACGCCTCGTCGGCACCTGCAAGAAGTGTCACGAAGACGTGTGCAAGGAGTGGGAAGGCACTCTGCACGCCCAGAGCTGGACGGATCCCGTTTTTCAGGCGGAGATCGCCGAGCTTCCGGACAAGGGCGAGTCTTGCGCGCCCTGTCATGCACCGCAAGAACTGTTGCTTGGCGGCCTCGGCAAGCTGCCGCGTGCGCGCATGAAGGACCGCGAAGTCGGTGTGAACTGCGTGACCTGTCACATGCTCGGGAACCGCTACTCAGGGCCCTTCGACAGCACCGGGCACGGTGGCGTCGATGCCGATGAGGCCTTCAGGAAACCGGACCTCTGCACTTCGTGCCACGGTCAGCCAGAGGTGCGACCTCAGCATGATCAGGGCACCAGCTTCCGTGCTGCGGCGCGGGGCGAGCGTCCGGCGGGTTGTCAGGACTGCCACATGCCGCCCGTGACACGCAAACTCGTGACCTCGCCGACCATCAAAGAGAAATACACCATCGGCGAGCAGGCGTGCCGCATGCACACGTTTGTGGGCGCGCGGCGCGGTGACCTGCTCCGTCTCGCGGCGCTGGTCGAAGCCGTGGTGCAGGGTGATCATCTTGAGGTGAGCATCACGGCGACCACCGGGCATGCCCTGCCGGCTTCCGAAGGCCGTGTCGTACGGCTTCTTCTCGAAGTGACGGAGCCGAAGGAAGCGGCCGCGCGGGTTCTGAAGACGTGGAGCCACGGCGCGGGCTCGCTGCCCGCCAACGACGTCGTGAAGATCTCCGCGCCACTCGGCGCGGTGAAGCGGGCACAGCTCCGCCTCGAACAAGTGCTGCCGAAAGTGCCCGGGCGCACAGAGGAGATCGTGCAGGTCTTCACGCGCCAGGAGATTGAACGGTGAGGGCCGCAGCGGTCTCTTGCCAAGGCATCGTCCCGCATGCGGCCCCTGCCGCAAGGAGTTGATCACGTGAGCGCCAACTACAGCGACATCCAGGCCCAACTCGCCGACAAGGCATCCATCCTTGATTACGAGTGCAAGACCATCCCGAAGTCCATGCTGCACCTTCCCGGTCCGGACTTCATTGATCGCGTCATGGCGGCGACCGACCGTCGCCCGAACGTGCTGCGCAACCTCGCGGGGCTCTTCAACTCCGGCCGCCTCGCGGGCACGGGCTACGTGAGCATCCTGCCCGTCGATCAGGGCATCGAGCACAGCGCGGGCGCATCCTTTGCACCGGCACCGATGTACTTCGACCCTGCGAACATCTGCGAACTCGCCGTTGAAGGCGGGTGCAACGCCGTCGCTACGACATACGGCGTGCTCGGTGCGGTCGCGCGAAAGTACGCACATCGCATTCCGCTCATCTTGAAGTTCAATCACAACGAACTGCTCAGCCACCCGAACGGTTACGACCAGATCATGTTCGCGGAGATGGAGCGCGCGTTCGAAATGGGCTGCGCCGGAGTTGGCGCCACCATCTACTGGGGCTCGAAGCAGTCCCAGCGCCAGTTGCAGGAGGTCTCGAAGGCCTTCGCACGCGCGCATGAGCTCGGGATGTTCACCGTGCTGTGGTGCTACCTCCGCAACGACGCATTCAAGGTGAATGGCGTTGACTATCACGCGGCTGCGGATCTCACGGGGCAGGCGAACCATCTCGGTTGCACGCTCGAGGCGGACATCATCAAGCAGAAGCTCCCCGAAAACAACGGCGGCTACAACGCGCTCCCCGGCTTCGGCAAGACGCACAAGAAGGTCTACGAGAATCTCAGCAGCGACAATCCCATCGACCTCACGCGCTACCAGGTCGCGAATTGCTTCATGGGTCGCGCGGGTCTGATCAACAGCGGTGGCGCCTCCGGCAAGAACGACCTCGCCGAAGCGGTGTACACGGCTGTGGTGAACAAGCGTGCCGGCGGCATGGGGCTCATTTCCGGGCGCAAGGCCTTCCAGAAGCCCATGGCCGACGGCGTGAAGCTCCTCCACGCCATCCAGGACGTGTATCTCTGCTCCAAGGTCACCGTTGCCTGAGAGGGCGCGGGAGCTTGCAGAACTGAAACGCATCGCCGTCGCCACGGAAGTGGCGGCGCGCGCTGCGGGCGCGGCGATCCTCGCTGTCAGAGAGAGTGGGCGCGCAGACGTGCAACGAAAGTCCGACCACTCGCCGGTCACGGCGGCGGACCTCGCTGCTCACGAAGTGCTCGCGCGTGCGCTGAGCGCCATCCTCCCGGGAGTGCCTCTCCTCTCGGAGGAGGACCCGGAGCACTTCACCTTGCCGACATCCGGTCCTTTCTGGGTGATCGATCCTCTTGATGGCACGGAAGAATTCATCCGCGGCGGAAACGGGTTCTGTGTGAATGTCGCTCTGTGCGATGGCACGCGGCCTGTGCTGGGTGTGGTGCATGTGCCCGTCGTGGAAACCGGGTTCGCGGGCGTTCCGTCAGACGGGGCGTGGCGCGTCAGAGCCTCGGGCGGGGAGGAAGCGCTGCCAGGCCCGTTGCGCGCACGTGCGGGCGAGCAAATGCTGGTCTTCGTCTCGCGTTGGCACATGTCGCGGAAGGTCGAAGCCATGCGCCATGCGCTGCCGCTGCACGTGACCGAGGTACGCGGTGCTGCGCTCAAGTTCACGGCGCTCGCCGCGGGTGAAGGCCACGTGGCTCTCGGTGGCGGTGGCACGAAGATCTGGGACACCGCGGCAGGCGAAGCGCTGCTCACGGCCAGTGGCGGTTTCCTCTTCGGACCGGGTGGTCACGCGCTCGCCGCAGAAGCTCCCACGTGGAAGAACCCGCACTGGATGGCCAGCGGGGACCCGGCACTCTTTCCCGCACCGTGAACCCCGCGCTTCCCGCATAGTCGCCGCGTTTTCCAGCGTCTCCTGAGCCTCCGACGTGCGGCCGCGCTTGTCGCGTTTCCTGCCCGCTGGTATCACGGCCCCACGCCATGGCGGCGTAGCTCAGTTGGTTAGAGCAGCGGATTCATAAGCCGCGGGTCATAGGTTCGAATCCTATCGCCGCTATCACGTCCGGAGGGCCAGGCCCGCCGGACGTGTTTCATTTTCCGGAGCCGAGACTCTTCAGTTCCGCGCGTTCGATCTTCTCAAGGCGGAGATTCGAGAAGCGCACTTCGGTGGGGCC
>SXUL01000115.1 GCA_005790545.1 Planctomycetia bacterium
CCGAGAATGAGTGGCCCATACGCGAGAACGAGATCCACGTATTCATGGCCATCCACATCGTGCAGCAACGCACCTTCGCCGCGCGTCATGAATGCGGGCACACCGCCCACACCTTTGTGTGCGCGCACAGGCGAATTCACTCCGCCGGGAATCGACTTTTCTGCCCGGCGCATGAGCGCCTCGGATCGCGGGATTTCGTGCATGGAATGCCTCAGGCGTCGAATCGGCCTTCGCGGATTTCGCGGCTCGCGCTCTCGGCCGCATACGTGATGATCATGTCGGCGCCAGCGCGACGAATGGCAATGAGCGACTCGCGCATCACGCGTGGTGCATCGATCCAGCCGCACGCACCGGCGGCGGCGATCATGCTGTATTCACCAGAGACCTGATAGGCCGCGAGCGGCACGTCATGGCGCTCCCGCACGGCACGGATGATGTCGAGACACGGCAGCGCCGGTTTCACCATCACCATGTCCGCGCCCTCTTCGAGATCGAGCGCCACTTCGCGCAACGCTTCGCGCCCATTGGCCGGGTCCATCTGGTAGGCGCGGCGGTCGCCAAAGGTCGGCGCTGAATCCGCGGCATCGCGGAACGGCCCGTAGAACGCGCTCGCATACTTGGCGGCGTAGGAAAGAATGGGCAGCATTTCGTGGCCACCACCATCCAGCGCGCGGCGAATGGCGGCCACCATGCCGTCCATCATGCCGCTGGGCGCGATGACATCCGCGCCGGCCGCAGCGAGAACCTCTGCCTGCTGCCCGAGAAGCGCCAGCGTTGCGTCATTGTCCACGTGCCCTGCCGCATCCAGCGGTCCGCAGTGGCCGTGGCTCGTGTATTCGCAGAAGCAGAGATCTGCGATGCGCACCACTTCCGGCGCAGCCTTCTTGATGGCGGCAAGCGCTTGCGGCACCACGCCTGCAGGGTCGAGAGCGCTCCGGCCCTCATGGTCCTTCCCATCAGGAAGCCCGAAGAGCATCACCGAACGGATGCCGAGTTCTGCGGCACGCTGCACATGCTCTGCCAGCATGTCCGGCGATTCGCGGAACACGCCCGGCATGGAACTGACCTCTCTGCACACGCCACGCCCGGTCACGGCGAAAAGTGGCAACACCAGTTCCGCAGGGTGCAGTCGATGCTCGCGCACAAGCGCCCTCATGCCTGCACTGCTGCGGAGACGGCGAAGCCGGTGGGCCGGTTCGGGCGTGCGTTCATTCATGGTCATCTCCCAAGGCGCTCATGATCGCATTTTCGAGCGCGTCATCCGTTGCAGCATCGGCCACCGCGTTGCGGCGGAAGCCGTGGGCACTGAGGGCTTCCAGGGTGCTCTTGCCCGTGGCAATGCAGGTGCCCGCCGCCGTCGTCTCAAGCCCCGCACCGAAGAGACCTTCCGCGAGAGCTTTCACGGCCGACGGGCTCGCGAGCACGGTGACGCTCACGTCGTTCAGCGCAGCACGGAGTTTCCACGCATCCGGCACCAGCTTGGTCGTGCGGTAGACGACCACTTCATGCAAGATCGCTCCGTGCGCGGTGAGCAAGTCGCGGACGTGCGGGAGAGCCTCTGCGCTGCGGAGCCACAAACAGTGTGCGCCATCCAGTACCTGTTTCACGGCCATCGCGATGGAAAGGCTCTCTGCGCCGCGGCCATCCCCGGTGAGGTCTGGCTCCCAACCCGCCGCGCGCGCCGCAGCCGCCGTGCCTGGCCCGACGACGGCCAGGCGAGCCGTGCCGCGCAGGTGATTCAGCGACCCGAGCTCAACCGCTGCAGCCTTTGACGTGAGGATGATCCAGTCGCAGTGGTGCGCATCCTGCGGCATGGTCCAGGAAACGCGGCAGCGTTTGATGAGCGGCAGGATTTCCGCAGCCACTCCACGTGCAGCAAGCCGCGCCACGATCCCGGCGGCGTCTTCACCGCTGCGCGTGAGAAGCACGCGGCCCGCGCGCGTCATCGTCGTCACCCCGCGCTTTCACTGAGCAACGCCACGGCGCCGCGCGACTCCAGATCCATCGCCACGCGCACGCCGATGTCCTCTGCCTCGGTGATCTCTCCCTTGCCCATGGCTTCAATGGACTTTCTGCCGTCGGCGGAAAGCACAACGGCGCGAAGATAGAGCATGCCCTTGTGTGTGCGCGAGAGAGCACCGATGGGCGCATGACAGCCGCCACCGAGTCTGCGCAGGAGACTCCGCTCCGCCAAAGCCTGGGCGTGGGTGCTTGGATGGTCCGCCGCAAGGAGCAATGCCAGCGTCGCTTCATCCGACTCGCGGCAAGTGATGCCGACAATGCCCTGGCAGGGCGCCGGCATGATCGCCTCCATGGCGAAGGTCTGCGTGATGCGTGTCGCAAATCCGAGGCGCTCCAGACCGGCACGCGCCAGTACCAGCGCATCGATCTGGCCCTCCTCCAGTTTCCGCAGCCGGGTGTCGATGTTGCCGCGCACTTCCGCGAAGCGGAAATCGGGGCGGATGCGCAGCAGTTGCGCTTTCCGGCGTGGCGACCCCGTGCCCAGCAAAGCCTCCCGCGGCAGGTCGAGCAGCTGCAAGCCCTCGCGCGAGACAAGCGCATCTTCTGCTGCGCCGCGTTCGAGCGTCATGCCGAGGCGAATGCCATTCGGCAATGTCGTGGTCTGATCTTTCAGACTGTGCACCGCGATGTCGGCGCGCTGCGTCAGCAGTTCGTTGTCCACTTCGCGCGTGAAGACACCTCGCCCCTCGTGAAGCGCCAGCGGCGTGCCACCGGCCTGCGAGCGGTCGCCTTCCGTGCGAATCTCGCGCACAAGCACGCGCAAACCGCGATGCACGGCTGCGAGGCGCTGAGCGACGGCGCGTGCCTGCCAGACGGCAAGCGCGCTTCCGCGTGTGGCAATGGTGCAGGTCTCGCGCGTCATCAGCTCTCCCCGATGTGGCTCTTGTAACGCGCGAGGAGGTCCTCGCCCGGTCCTTCTTCGCGCACGCCTCCCCGCAGAGCTTGCAGCGCTTCATCCAGCAGGCGCTGCGTCAGCATTTCGGAGAAGCGCGCGGAATCACCGCGACCAGCCTCCGTGCTCAAGGTCTCCGCGCGGACTTCCTCGAACCGCCGCACCAGCGCAACCACGCGCGGCTTCAGCACGGCAAGCGCCTGACGCTGCTCGAACTTTCCGACCTCGGCAACAAGAATGAGTGCTGCGTCCTCGGCCGCCTTGCGACGCCCGCGGCGATGGCCGCGCACGATCGTTTCGAGGTCGTCCATGTCCGCGAGGAAGAGATCGCGCTGCTCGCGCAGCGCCGGATCAACACCGCGGGGCACAGAGATGTCGAGCAGCACCAGCGGGTGCTGCCGCCGCGGGAAGTGCTCGAAGTGCGCAGCTCGCAGCACGGGCTCCGGTGCTTCCACCGCCACGACGACCACATCGGCGCGCGCGAGCAGCCCGGGCAGTTCTTCCAACGTGTGCGCGGTTCCGCACATCTCGCTGGCGAGTTCCTCAGCGGAGCTGCGCGTGCGGTTGACGCAGAGGATCTTCCGTGCCCCCGCCTCTTCAAGGCAACGTGCCGCAAGGCGACCTGTGGCGCCACAACCGATGACCATGGCCTGCCGCCCGGAAAGTTCGCCGGTCACCTTGAGCGCCAGCTGGATCGCGGCCCGGGCAACCGAAAGCGTTCCCTCGCCGATGGCGGTCTCCGCGCGCACACGTCGTCCGGCCTTGTCCGCGCCCTCGAGGGCTGCGGCGAGGGCTTCGCCGAGTGTGCCCGCAGTGCGTGCAGACGCAGCGGCCTCGCGGAGCTGCGCGAGAATCTGCGTCTCGCCGAGCACCTGCGACTCCAACCCCGCCGACACGCGATAGAGGTGGAAGAGCGCCTCCATCCCCGTGTACTCGTGAACACCTTCGATGCCATCGAACATTTTCTCGCGCAGAAGTACAGGCGCCCCTGCCGGTGCACCTGCCAGAAGAATCTCGGTGCGATTGCAGGTGGAGATCACGCAACATTCGCGCGCGCCTGTGTGCGCGCGCAGTTCGTGACAGCGCGCCGACAGCGCCGTTGCCGCCACGGCGCAGCGCTCACGCTGCGCGAGCGCGGTGCCCGCGTGCGACACACCGACAAGCATGATCTCGCTGGCGCCAGCCATCATTCCGCTCCGTGCGGAATGCCGCCGGGAAGCACCGCGAAGAGCAGCGCGAGCAACGCAAGGGCTGCCGCCAAGGCGCTGCTCCATGCCGCGCGACGCTCGGACATGAAGCGCAAGCGTCCGGCGAATGCGAGCAGGCCGAAGAGCACCCACACGACAACCATCGTGAGCACTTCGGGATTCAGGTAACTGAACTGGCGACCTGCATCGTGCGCCCACCAGATGCCGGTGTTGAGTCCGATGCCCGTGGCGATGAAACCGAAGAGCGCGGCTCTCCTGTTCATGCGCGTCAAGCCCGGCAAGTCCGGAACCATGCGGAATACCAGCCCGAATCGTCCGTGACGCAGCGAACGCCAGAGCAGCAGCCAGAGCAACCCGTACGCGCCCGAGAGCAGCAGGGCCGCCACACCGAAGACGAGCCCGATGGCATGCGGCGCGAAGAATGGACTGCTCTGGCGCGCAACTTCCGGCAGCACGGCAGGCCAGACCATGGCTGAGGCCGTCTGCAGCAGCAAGGCTAGACCTGCTGCCACAGCTCCGCCCGCGGCACTGCGCGTGGTCAACTCGGTGATCGCGTAGAGCAGCAGCAACGCGCCTGCAACACCGCTCAAGATCCAGGCGGGATGGGCGAGCGGAAACACGCCGCCGAGATTCCACGTGCAGGCGAGCAGCGCGCCATGCAACGCCAGCAACAGCACAAGAAAGAACCGGCGCGCGCCTTCGCCCCGAGCAGTCGTGGCGGAAAACCCGTACAGCACCATCAGCACCGTTGCGAGCACGGGCAGGAGGGCTGCGAGCGCTTGTGCAGCAGCTTTCATGCCGGGCACCCGATAGCGTCCGCGGTCGCGCGCCCCGCGCGAATGCAACGCTCGATGGCCGGCCCCGCAGTCCAGTTGCCCGCGAGGTGGATGCCCGGCACTTCGGCCGCAAGAAGCGCCCGCACCGCTTCGATGCGTCGCGCGTGGCCAACCGTCAGTTGCGGCAGCACCGAGGGCCAACGCACGAGCCGGAATTGGAGCGGCTGCGGCGTCTGCTTCTGGTGCAAGGCCAGCGCGAGTTCACCAAGGAGAAGATGGCGGAGCTGACCTTCATCCATGTCGATGGCGGCTGGATCAAGCACCCCGCCCAGAAAGGCGGTCATGGCAACAAGGCCTTCCGGCGCCGTGTCTGGAAAGATGTGTGACGTGCTCATCCATCCCAGCGTGCGCATGCGCATGCAGCGCGGCACGAGGAATCCGAAGCCCACGGGCAAGCCCGGAATGGCCTCCTTCGGGAACACCGCGTGAGCCACCACGAGGGATGCGTACTCGACCTCGAAGAGCAGGTCCGCGGCATCGGCGACAAGAGGCGCGAGCAGCATCCCCGCGCGTTCCGCCGGCAACGAGAGCACCACCTGATCCGCACGCAGTTCTTCGACGTTCCCCGCGGCGTCACGCACATGCACGCCGTAACCACCTTCCGGGCGACGCACGAGGCTCTCCGCTGAGAGGCCGGTGCGGACAGCCGTTCCCAGTTTCGCGCGCAGTGTTTCAGGAAGTGTCTGCAGTCCGCCCGTGAGGCTCACCATCGCGGGTTCGCGCCGGCCTTCCTTCATCCGGCTCTCTGCGGCGCGCAGGCGCAGCGCATTGAGCAGGCTGCCGTACTGCTGTTCCATGCGCACGATTTCGGGGAACGCGCTGAGCATGCCGATGCGGTTGGGATTGCCCGCGAACGTGCCGGTCACCACCACGTCCACGAGGGTCATGGTGAGTCCACGTCCGATGCGACGCCCGAAGAACTCCGCCACCGTTTCTTCGTGGCCGGCAGGCCGCGGTTTCACGAAGCGCTCCATCACGGCACGGAACTTCTGCCCCGTGGTCAGGAGATCCGTTGCAAGAAAATCCTTGAAGCTGGTGGGCAGACGCTGCAGGCGCCCGCGGAAATAGAGGTGTCGGTCACTCGCTACGGGAGAGGCCGGAACAATGGCCTCTGCGATGCCGAGCTCCTTGCAAAGCTGCCGGAAATCCGGCGCTTTCCCCTGCACCGAGTTCGGCCCGTTCTCGAAGCGGCACGGCCCGAGGCGACTGGTGCCGATGCATCCGCCCACGCGCTCGCGCGCTTCGACGACCGTGACCTCATGCCCACGCGACGCCGCCGTGAAGGCCGTGGTGAGTCCGCTGATGCCGCCACCGATGACGAGGACTCGACTCATGCTGCGCGCTCCCGCTCTGCCAGTCGCTCACGCACCAGACCCGCCAGCGCGCTGAGGAACACAGGCTCCGTATTGAGCGCACTCACGCGGCGCACCTCCGTGATGCCCACGGCGTGCGCGCGCTCGACGGCATCCACATCGAGTTCGAAAAGCGTCTCGATGTGATCCGAGACGAACGCCAACGGCACGATGGCGAGTTTGCGCACGCCCTCGCGCCCGAGCTCGCGGATGCGGTCCACCGTGGCCGGACCAAGCCAGCGCGCCGGCCCGACGCGGCTTTGGAACGTGAGTTCGACGCGCCAACTTTGCGGCAACTCGGCGCGCATGAGCGCGAAGCTCTCACGCACCTCTCTCTCGTACGGGTCGCCCTGCTGCACATAGGACTCGGGCAAGCCATGCGCGGAAAAGAGCACATGCTGGTCTTCATCCGCCCAGTCCTCGAGCTCGCGCCGGACCAGCATGGTTGTGGCATGGACATAGCCGGAAAGCGTTCCGAAGCGGTCGATAGTCACGCGCGGGGTCCCGGCCAGTTGCCCCTGCGCTGCAAGGGCCTGCTCGAAATCCGCCAGGCTCGAACCGGTGGTGGCCTCCGAGAACTGCGGATAGAGCGAGAGGACCACGATCACTTGCGGCCGGTGCTTCGCGAGTGCACGCACAACCTCATCCGCGTGCGGCGCCGTGTAGCGCATGAGCGCGAAGGACTCGGCGGGCTGGCCCCCTGCGGCAAGCAGCCCGGCGACGCCGCGAAGCTGTGCCTCCGTGGTCGCAAGCAGTGGCGATGAACCTCCGATGTGCGCGTAGGCCGCGCGCACCTTGCCTCCACGGAGCGCTGCGACCAACCATGCGAGTGCGCCCTGCAGTGGACGCAGAGCAGCGGGCAATCTCACGAGGCGTTGATCCGCGAAGAGCGCGCGCAGAAACGGGCGCACACCGGCGAGTTGCGCCGGGCCGCCCATGTTGAGTCCCACGATGGCCACTGGCGCTCTGAGTCCCATGCTTCAGAGCGTCCTGCTGAAGGCGCGCTGCGGCGCCTCAGCCCGGCGGCGCCAACAAGCATCAAAGACCACCGCCACGTTGCGGAGGAAGGCCTGTCCGAGTTGCGTGACGCGGAGCCCGCGCGCATCCAGCTCGATGAGCCCGTCCTGCGCGAGAGCCGGAAGCTCGGCAAGCTCCGTCGCGAATTTCGCTGTGAAACTTTCGCCGAGCTGCCGGGACCATTGCTCGAAATCGAGAGCGCCGCGGCACATGAGTTCCATGATGATTGCGCGCCGAAGCTTGTCGTCTTCGGAGAGTCTGTGCCCGCGCAGAATGCCGTTGCCGCTCTCCTCCACGCGCCGTTGCCAGGTGAAGAGCTCCCCTTCGTTCTGAAAGTAGGAGCCATCCATCTCGCCGATGGCGGACACACCGAGCGGCAGAAGCTCGGCGCCAGCGCGCGTGCTGTAGCCCATGAAATTGCGTTGCAGCGTGCCCGCCGCGCGCGCGAGCGACATCTCGTCATCCGGGCGTGCGAAGTGATCGAGGCCGATATAGACGTACCCGGCGCTGGTGAAAGCCGCCACCGCATCCGCAAAGATGGCGAACTTCTCTTCCATTCCCGGGACGGAAGACTGATCCACCGCGCGCTGGTGCTTTTTCAGCCACGGCACGTGCGCGTAGTGGAACAGCGCCACCCGGTCGGGAGCGAGGGTGAGCGTCTGCTGCACCGTGCTGGCAAAGCCCGCGCGCGTCTGGTGCGGCAGGCCGTAGATCAGGTCGATATTGACCGAGCGGAAACCGCGTGCACGGCTTTCCGCAATGATGTCGCGCGTGAGCTCGAAGCTCTGCTCACGATGCACGGCCTCCTGCACGACCGGATCAAAATCCTGCACGCCGAGCGAGAGTCGGTTGAAGCCGAGGCGGCCGAGGAGCGCGAGTTGCTCCGGAGTGGTCACGCGCGGATCGACCTCGATGGCGATTTCGGCGCCGGCCTCGTGGCGGAACACACCCGTCACGGCACGAAAGAGTCGCTCGAGCAATTCAGGCGGCAGCCAGGTCGGAGTTCCTCCACCCCAGTGGTGTTGTGTGAGCGTCCGCGCGCCGAGCCCCGCTTCCGCGGCCGTCCGCAGCTCGCGCTCGAGGATCCGGATGTATTCCGGGCCACGGCTGGTGTTGCGCGTGATGTGCACATTGCAGCCGCAGTAGAGACACAACGCTTCGCAGAACGGGACATGAACATAGAGCGCGAGAGGTGCGCTGTTCCGCCCTGCCGCGGCGCGGAGCGCGTCGCCCCAGTGCGCCGCGCCGACCGCGCCATTCCAGTCCACTGCGGTGGGGTAGCTCGTGTAACGCGGCGCTGCGATGGCGTAGCGCTCGAGGAGCTCGCGCGGCACCGAGAGTCCGGTCATCTGTCCCGCCCGCCGCGCACGACTTCCGCGACAGCCGCCATGCACTCCGGAGGCGTGAAGCGCGAGATCCCGCTGCCGAAATTGAAGATGTGGCCGGGTGCGGTGCCGAATTCGGCCAGAGTCTTCCGTGCAGCGGCGGCCGCCACCTCAGGCGTCGCGAGAGCGCGCCCCGGGTCCATGTTGCCCTGCAGCGCAACGCGTGTGCCCACGCGCGCTCGGGCCGCGGCCGGTGACGTGCGCCAGTCGAGGCTCACCACATCGGGACCGCAATCGGCGAGGGCTTCGAGCAGGTGGTCGGCTCCGCTCGCGTACAGCGTCACCGGAACACCGAGGGCCTTCACGGCAGCGACGAGGCGCTCGGTCGCCGGGAAGACATGCTCACGCCAAGTCTCCGCATCGAGAGTGCCGGCCCAACTGTCGAAGATCTGCAAGGCGTCGGCGCCGGCAAACACCTGCATGCCGAGGTACGGAATGAGTGCGTCTGTGGTGCGCTCGAGCAGTTCGCTGAAGAGCGCCGGGTCTGTGTGCATCAACCTGCGCGTGGCGGGGAACTCGCGCGAGGAACCGCCCTCCAGCATGTAAGAGCAGCTTGTGAACGGCGCGCCGCTGAAACCGAGCACCGCAGCGCGGTCTCTCAGCTCCGCCTTCACGCGGCGAATGATCTCGGCCACGAAGGGTGTTTTTTCCTCCGGGTCGAACGCTTCGAGGGCCTCCACGGCTTCGCGCGTGGGTGCGATGGGCGCGAGCTTCGGGCCGACGCCCTCATCGAAGCTGACCGGCACACCCATGGCCGCCACGGGCACGAGGATGTCGCTGAAGATCACCGCCACATCCATGCCGAAGCGGCGGATGGGCTGGAGCGTCACCTCGGTTGCAAGCGCCGGGTCGTGCACCATGGCGAGAAAGCCGCCGGCCTTCTCGCGCACCTCGCGGTATTCCGGGAGGTAGCGCCCTGCCTGCCGCATGACCCAGAAAGGCACGCGGTCAACGGGCTGGCGCCTCGCGGCGCGGAGGTAGCGCTCGCGGCCACTGAGTGCAACGGTGCTTTCATCTGCCATGGCGTGCTGCAACTTAGCACCGGTGCCATGCGGCGAGGACGCAGCACGGATCGACTTTTGCGGTGCTCACGAAGCTGAGCGGCTCTCAGCGCACGACGCTCAGCGCTCAGCGAGCGGCTTCCAGACGGCCGGGCCGGGTCCGTTCCAGCGCACCGCGGGTGACCAGCCGGAGGATGCCCGCTGTTCGAGCACATGGGCGGCGAGGCCATTGACCCTCGCGCATGCAAAGACGGCGCTGAACGCGTCGGGCGGAACTCCGAGGGAGTAGAGCGCTGGTGCGAGGTAGAAATCCACGTTGGGTGTGAGCCCGGGCACTGCGCCCGCCACCGCGTCTTCGAGATCGGCCGCGATCTCGTACCAGAGCGTCTCCTTCGCCATGCTGCCGAGGGCTGCCGCGATGGGTTTCAGGAGCGCTGACCGTGGGTCGCGCTGCTTGTGCACCGCATGGCCGAAGCCCGGTAAACGCAGCTTCTTCTGGAGCATGCGCTCCAGTTGGCTCGCCACCTTCTTGCGCGTGCCGATGCGTTGGATGGTCTCCATGACGCTCTTGATGGCGCCACCGTGAAGACCTCCCTGCAAGGCGCCGAGACCGGCTCCGATGGCGGCAAACATGTCCCCGCGCGTGCTGGCAACCAGCCGCGCCGCGGCCGCGGGGGTATCAACCCCGTGATCCGCGAGGATGACGAGGATGCGGTCGAAATGTGCGGTTTCGTCCGCGCTGGGTGCTTCGCCACGCAGCATGTGCAGGAAGGCGGTGCTCTGAAGCGCCTTGGCTGGAGCATCGACCGGCGCCTTGTCCTCACGCATGCGCAGCCAGGATGCGGCCGCAACAGGCAGTTGTGCCGCAATGTGGCGCGCCTTGGCATCGTTGTCCTGGTCGGTGTCCCCTTCCGCATCGAGGTCGAACACACCGAGAGCACACACGGCCGCGCGCAGCACGGTCATGGGGTGGGTGTCCTTCGGGAAGGTGGCCAAGAGATCCATCACTGGCTGTGGCAGGCGCCGCGCTTCGGCAAGATCCGCCTTCAGCCGTCGCAACTCATTGGCCTTCGGGAGGTAACCGCGCCAGAGCAGAAACGTGACTTCCTCGCAGCCCGCACGTTCCACCAGCTCCGCGAGGTCGTAGCCACGGATGGAGATCACGCCCGCTTCACCGTCTACACGGGTGAGAGCGGTTGTCACTGTTTCGGATTCAGCTGTCATGGGCTTTCTGAGGTGCACTCTTGTAGCCCCCGGCAGGAGCGAGCGTAAAGAGTCGTGGCTGTTCGTCGCCTGTTTCGGCTACAAGTCGTTGCATGGCACTGTGTTGTGCTTGCGATATTCTCGATGCCTCCGCGCCCCATGCCTGGCTCTCGCTCTGGTCGCAGGGGGGTATGCTGCCGCGGCCAACACGCCCACCGCATGAGCCTCAGCCTCGCGCAGATTGCACACTTCCTGATCGCTCTCACCGCGCTGCTGGTGGGTTCCCATGTCATGGGGTTCCTCTTCGCTCGCTGGCGGCAGCCTCGCGTCCTTGGAGAGATCACCGCGGGCCTCATTCTCGGCCCGACGCTCTTCGGGGCCTTGTTGCCGGAGTTCCAGCGGCAGTGCTTCCCGGACTATGGCCCGACTCCGAAGATCCTCGGCTTCGTCTATCAGATGGGGCTCTTGCTCTTGATGTTCCTGTCGGGGGCCGAGATCCGCTCGACCTTCCAACGCGGTGAAAGAAAGACCATTCTCTCCATCGTGCTGGCGGGGACGCTCATCCCCTTCATCGTCGGCATGCTCGCCCTCGGCGTCTTTGATGCATCCGCACTGGTCGGCAGCAAGTCCAACGAGACGAGCTTCCTCCTGATCTTCGGCATTGCCATCGCCGTCACCAGCATCCCGGTCATCTCGCGCATCATGTTCGACCTCGGTGTGCTCGAAACGAGTTTCGCGCGGGTGGTGCTCGGCGCGGCCGTGCTCGAGGACATCCTGCTCTATGTGGTGCTTGCCGTCGCGCTCGGTTTGGTGCAGACCGCCGGGCGTGACGAGTTCGGGCTCGCGCCTCTCCTCGACATCCATCCAGGCACGAGCGACGCCACCTTCTGGCACGTAGGGGCGACGCTTGGGTTCTTCGCCTTCGCGCTGCTGCTCGGGCCGCTCATCTATCGCGCACTCGCCGGCTTCCGCTTCAACATCCTGCGCATCAGCAACCCCATTGCTTTCGAGCTCGTGTTCATGCTGGCGATGACATCCGTCTGCGTGTTCCTTGGCATCACACCCATGTTCGGCGCCTTCCTCGCGGGACTCGTCGCCGGAACCATGCCCGACGGCGCGGCGCATCCGCGGGCGGACATCAAGAGTGTGTCCTTCGCGCTCTTCATTCCCGCGTACTTCGCCCTGGTGGGATTGCGGCTGGATCTGCTCCACCACTTCGACCCCTTGTTTTTCGCCGCGTTCCTCGCATTCGCCTGCATCATCAAGGCTCTCAGCGTCTGGGCGGGTGCGCGCGCGGTGGGTGAACCACCGCGCACGGCATGGAACCTCGCCGTAGCCATGAACGCCCGCGGTGGCCCCGGCATCGTGCTGGCTTCCGTTGCTTTCGATGCTGGCATCATCAGCGAGCGCTTTCACGTCGCGCTGGTGATGCTCGCCATCGTCACCTCCCTGATCGCGGGCTCCTGGCTCGGAGCAGTGGTGCGAAGCGGTCGACCGCTGCGCTGACCGCTGCGTCATCGCGGCTTTGCCACTCATCAACGTGCACTTCCGTTTCCGCATTGGGATTCAGCCGGATGGTCCGTGGGCCGAGAACGTGATCACCGCACAGGATGAGGACGTCCACCTTCTCGATGCCGGCACTGAACCAATGCCTCCAGACACCCTCTTGGCGTGAGCTCCCGCTGGCGCCATTCGAATCTTCTGTCCTGAACTTCACCACGTACCCGTCATCACGCCACGCCTGCGCCGGCGGTGGAGCAATGAACAAGGCAAGGTGTGAAGCGCGTCGCTGTTCCGCTTTCAACTTCAAGGCCAGTGCCAGCGTGTTCGAGCCCGCCTTCAACATGACGCGTTGCCGGGGCCACTCGCACTGTTGCTCGAACCTCATGGAGCGCTCGTCTTCTGACTCGGTCCCGTTGGATTTCGTTGCCGCACTTCCGGAAGCACCGCGAAGGCGGTCCTTGCGCTCCGCCACTTCCTGGTTCTGCTGACGCAACCGCTGAAAACTCGAATTCCAGAGTGACGCCTCCAGCACGAATCCCGTCGGCAGGCCGTGGATCTGGAAATCATTCAGACTGCCCGGGCGAAAGGCGTGCTCCTGACTCCAACCACCGAAATCACCCCCGTTGTGGATGCTCGCATTCATGCGCAGGAGGAGGACCGCATCGGCTGGCACAAGAAGATCCGGCGCCATGCTCAAGTGAACCTTCGCGCTGGCCGGCCCTGCATCCAGCACGCCTGCGTCACCTCCACCCGCAGCAACATCCAGAGCCTTGAACGCACAACTGACGCTGTCCGGCCCGCGCCGTGTCGCCATGATCGCGTAACGGGCGGACTCGGGCAGCAAGAAACGGAGCTCGTCCGACGCCTTGCATTTCTGTTGCTCCATCGTGTACCACCCATGCGACTCGACGCGTACGCAGCACGCCTCGACACCGGCTTCGGCGGGCCAGTCTGCGGGCAGCTTCGCCGTGACCACGCAACCTTGCTTCACGACCAGCGTGATGTCCCGCGTCTCACCTGCCGTGAGCGGAGGCACCTCCACCCAACCGGCAAATGCACCAGCAACGCTTTTCACCTCCACGCGGAGCCTGTGGCCCTCGTCGACATTCAAGAGCACTGGTTCGTCTGGGCCTGCCGTGAAGGTTGACATGGATGGCATGACGCGGGCGTACTCCCTGGCGTCACCGACCTTCGCTTCCGTAGTCACGGACGAGCGAAACTCTTGCTCACCAAGCGGAAGCCAACCCGCCTCCACCTCGACGCGTTGCGTGACGCCTTCCAGCTTGACCCGCAACGCACTCGGTGGGACGAATCGCACCACAAGGAGTCCGCTCTGCACTTCATCCACGGTTCCACGCAGCGACACCCGCCGCCCGCCTTTGGAGACCTCGACCCACCACGCGCCGGAACGCGGAAGGTCAAAGCGCGCCTCTCCCCAACGATTGCTGAGAGTGCGCCGCGTCACCTCGCGATCCTCCAGCACCTCTGCGCCCAACGGGCGCGTCTTGCCAGTCTGAAACCGGATTTCCGCTGCGGGCACGGTCCTTTCCTCACCAACGGGTCCTTCGATCACGCGGACCAGCAGTTTCTCTTGACGATCTGTCTCTCTCCGGAACGGCACAGCCTTGATCAGTGACGGCTCGCCTGACCATTCCGGAGCCTCGCTCGCATTCACGGAGATCCCGCCTGCTGCGTCGTGGGCATTGATCGCAGCGAGCGACGCATCATCAGTGCCAGCACACGGCACCGATCTTTCCTCCTGCATCAGCAGGTACGCCGCCGTTCCAAGAGACACAACTGTGATTGCTGCGGTCAATGCCCATCGCATACGGTCTCTCCTCAGGTTCGAATGACGTCAATGCGACCGCCGCAACTGTTGCAGTGGCCCGTGAATTCGAAGGCGACGACGTGGGCACCTACATACGCTTCCGCAACGGTCTTGAAGAACCCGAGCATGGCATCCGCTCGTGTGCTGACCGCGACGGACGCGCTCAGTTGAAGCGTCGCAGAGGTGACTCCCGCGCGCGTCTTGTTTTGCTGACCTTGGCACAGCTTGGTCTGCGGGCCCTGCGCGGTGCTGACGAAGACAGGAATCGGAATGCCATACACGGGCACACTTCCGGCTTGCGTGGAGGACGACGATGATTCGACGCTGCCGCCGACGGGGCACGAGAAGTCGATCTCCGGGCACACAGCGATGAGTGTGCCGCCGGCGCGCGCATGGGATGCAGCGCCATCCACCTTGGCAATGCACATGAACGACGAGCTGAAATTGATCGAGACAACGGGCTGCGGGTTGCTGCACGCACGGATGCGGTCAATGCGGATCGTGCTCGTGGATGCCGTCTCTGATGCAGCCGCGGCAGAGTCGTTGAGCGTCGCGTCCCAGGCGAAGGCCTCGCCCTGGATGAGCCCGCCAGAGCACTTGGTCGTGGCCGCCTCGACAGCGCCCTGGAATCCGAACAATGTCCGCCGCACGCGCGGACCATCTGTGTGAGTGGCACTCGCGGGCATCGCGGTGTCTCTCCACACGCACCCAGCATCATGCCTCACCACCTGAATGTCCGTGAAGTTCGTCCGGATCGGATTGACCGGGACTTGCCCCATGACCCATCCCGTTGACAAGCACACTGCAACGATCCACGCCGCACACCTGTCTCGACTCGACATGCAAACCTCCTTGCGGGACATGTGGCGCGGTCACGCAGCACCCCGGAGGAATCCGGCACCTCGTTCGTTACGACAAATCTGGCGCGCTGCGGGTTATCCTCGACCCTGCATGGAACGCGCCGCCGCCATTGTTGTCATCGGCAACGAGATCCTCAGCGCCAAGGTGGAGGACTCGAACGCCCCGTGGCTCGTGAGGGAACTCCGCGCCGTCGGCATGCCGGTCGCGCGCATCGTCACCATTCCGGATGAAGTGCCGGTGATTGCGGAGACCGTGCGCTCCCTCGCCGCCGCCTTCGAACAGGTCATCACCACCGGCGGCGTCGGCCCGACTCTGGATGACGTGACACTGGAAGCCATCGCACTCGCCCTCGGACGCCCGCTGGTGATCGAGCCTCGCCTCGAAGCCGCCATCCGCGCGCACTACGGCGCAGCCACGCTTCCGGCGCACCTGAAGATGGCGCTCGTGCCCGCGGGCGCTCTCCTCACAGACCCGCCCGGTACCATCTGGCCCATCGTCGATGTCGGCAATGTGCTCGTGCTCCCCGGCGACCCTGGCATCATGAGGCGCAAGTTCAGTGCCATCAAGGAGCGTTTCCGCCGCACGCCGCTCTGTCTCCGCCGCGTGTACCTCGTGGGCGATGAGGGTTTCGTCGCGCCGCACCTCGATACGGTTCATGCGGCACACCCGGTGGTGCAACTCGGCTCCTACCCGAGCTACGACGGCCGTGATGTACGCGTGATGGTCACGTTGGAGGCCGCAGACCCGGCCGCCGTGGATGCCGCCGTCGCGCTATTCCTGCAGTGCATCAGCCCCACGATGCTGGTGCGCGTGGACTGAGCCCGCGTAGACTGGGCGCGCTCCGGCACATGCTGGGGCTTCATCCCGCAAACGGAAGCGCCCATGCAGATCTTCATTGATTCCGCCGACATCCAGCAGATTCGCGAAGCCTTCTCCTGGGGCATCGTGGACGGCATCACCACCAACCCGTCGCTCATCAAGAAGGCGGTCGAGAAGCTCAAGGCCTCCGGCGACGGCGTGAGCATGGTCGACTACATCACGCGCATTCTTGAAGCGGCGGATTCGACGCCCGTGAGCCTTGAAGTCATCGGCACCACCGAGCGCGAGATGACAGCACAGGGCCTCTGGCTGCACGAGCGCTTCAATGGCGTTGCCGGCAACGTCGTGGTGAAGGTGCCCGTCAACACCTCGATGAAGGCCGGTGACGGCCTGAACTGGGACGGCTTGAAGACCATCCGCACACTTTCCGAGCGCGGCATACCGATCAACTGCACGCTGATCTTCACCCCCGAGCAGGCGTTGCTCGCGGCGAAGGCCGGTGCGCGCTACGTCTCGCCCTTCGCAGGACGCATCGACGACATGCTGCGCGCGCGCGCGAACTTCGCCGGCGGCAAGATGGACTACTTCCCCGCCGAGGGCGTGAAGAATGCCGCGGGCGAACTGATGCACGACAACGGCCTCGCCTCCGGCGTGCAACTTGTGAACGAGTGCGTCGCCGCGTTCACGCGCCAAGGCATTGATTGTCAGGTGCTGGCGGCAAGCCTGCGCAACCCGCGCCAGGTTCGGGAATGCGCGCTCGCCGGAGCGCAAGTCGGGACCGTGCCCTTCGAAGTGCTGCGCGCCATGATCGACCACGACAAGACCGTGGAAGGCATGGTGGCCTTCTGCAAGGACATCGTGCCCGAGTACGCAGAACTCCTCCCGAAGAGCTGAGCATGGGGCGGCTCGCGGGTTTCCTCGTCAGCGCGGCGGGCCGCGGGCCTGCGCGTCGCTTCGATGACGCCTGCCATGCGCCGCGGGAAGCGCAGCAAACACGGCTGCTGGAGCTTTGCGCGCGTCATGCGAACTCCGAATTCGCGCGCGCTCACGATCTCGCGGCGGTGCGCACACTCGACGATTTCAAGGCGCGCGTTCCCATCCACGACTACGAAGATCTGCGCGCCGACATCCAGCGCATGATGCTGGGTGCAACGGGCGTGCTGGTGGCGGAGCCGGTGGAGCTGTTCGCACGCACGAGTGGGACCTCGGGCGAGCCGAAGTTCATTCCCTCCACGCGCCGTTGTCGCATTGACGATCACGCCGAACAGTTGCGCACCTGGTTTCATCACGCGTTGCGCGATCATCCGGGGCTTTTCCGTGGCGCAGTGCTCAGCATGACCTCGCCCGCCGTGGAAGGCCGCACGCCATCTGGCATTCCCTACGGTTCCGTGAGCGGGCTCATGCAGCAGCACATGCCAAGCCTCGTGAAGCGCTGCTATGTGGCGCCGGAGGAACTCGCGGCCACGGCCGCCCACGAGGCGCGCTGGTACGCCCTCGCACTCCTCGGGCTCGCCGCGGATGTCACTTTCCTCGCCACAGCGAATCCCTCCAGCGTGCTCCGCCTCGTGGAGACCATCGACACGCGCTCGGAGGAACTGCTGCGCGACCTCCGCGATCGCTCGCTCCGCGGTGCCGGAGACCTCGAGCCATCTGTGCGCGATGCGGTGCTGCGACGGCTGAAGAACGGCGCGGAACGCTCTGCAGTGCTCGCATCCGTGCGGCAAGCACGCGGCGGGCGACTGCTGCCTGCGGACTATTGGCCACACCTCGAACTCATCGGCTGCTGGAAAGGCGGCACGGTCGGTGGTCACGTGGAGAAGTTCGACGCCTGGTTCCGCGCAGGGCGTGGCAGCGTGCCCGTGCGCGACTGGGGCTGGTTGAGCTCGGAATGTCGCGGGAGCATTCCGCTCTCGGACAACGGTGCTGCGGGCGCGCTCTCGGTGCACAAGGTCGTCCTCGAATTCGTGCCGGTGGAGAATCTCGACCGCACGCAACCAGAGACGCTCCCCGCGGAAGCCCTCGAAACCGGGCGCGAATACGGCGTCATCGTCACCACCAGTGGTGGCCTGTGGCGCTACGACATGAATGACATCGTGGAAGTCATCGGCCGCCGCCATGCCACGCCACTCGTGGTCTTCCGCCGCAAGGGTCGCGGCATGACGAGTCTCACCGGCGAGAAGATCAGCGTGAATCAGGTGATTCTCGCCGTGGACAGAAGTGCGCGTGCCACGGGCTGCATCGTCGATCACTGGCGCGCCGAGGCCGATCCCGACGAATCGCGCTATGTGTTGCTTGTGGAGAGCAAGCGTGGCATACCGCCCATGGCGCGTGCACCCTTCCTGCGCACATTCGACAGCGAATTGCAACGTCTGAATCTCGAATACGCGGCGAAGCGCACGTCGGGGCGCTTGCACATGCCTGTGTTGCATCTCATGCGCGACGGCTGGTACGCAGCGGGACGCTCGGCCCACGCGGATGCCGGAGGGCGCCTGTTCCAGGCGAAGACCATTGTGCTGCGCACGCGCACCACTCCGGACACCTCGGAGCCCGAGGCCATCATCAGTGCCGAGGATGATGCGTGAACGCCGCCGCCATCACCGAGCTGCGTGCAAGCGACGGCGTCGCGCTGCGCTGCGCCCTTTGGAAGACGGATTCTCCGCGTGCCGCGCTGCTCCTCGTGCATGGCGTCGCCTCTCACCTCGACTGGTATGCGCCGCTTGCGGCAGAACTCTCCTCCCGTGGCATTTGCGTGGCCATCGCCGACCGCCGCGGAACCGGCAAGAGCGGCGGAGTGCGCGGTGATGCGCCGGATGCGGACATCCTCCTCGATGATGTCCGGCTCGCTGCCGAACATCTCCGCGCCGCCGTGCCCGGCGCGCCGCTGCATCTCGCTGGTGTGAGCCTCGGCGCGCTGCTGGCGACCGCGGCGGTGACTCGTGGCGTTGTCAGCCCTGCATCACTCCTGCTCATCACTCCAGCGTTCGCGCTCGCGCAGCCGCTCAACGGCTGGCAGCGCCTCCAACTCCGCCTGCTCTCAACGCTCTGGCCTCGCTGGACGCTGAAGTTGCCCTACGACTCGAAAGCCGTTGCGCGCACAGGGGATTGGCAGGCCGCGCTCGATGCAGACAAGCTCAGGCTTCGGACCATCACGGCACGACTTGCGTGCGTGACCATGTCCTTGCAGGCCGAAGTCGCCGCCGATGCGCATCGCGCGAAGGTTCCGTTGCTGATGCAGCTCGCCGGAGCCGATCGAGTGGTGGACAACGCCGCAGCGCGCGCGTTCTTCGCCGTGTCACCGGGCAGTCGCTTGACAGAGGAATACGCGGACGCACCCCACGGATTGCCGCTCTCGCTGGCCCGCGGAAGGCTTGAAGCGGCAATGGCGACCTGGGTTCTCGACGGGTTCACACACGCCGGTCGCCTCGAAGCGCGGGTCGAGCGCGACGCCACAAATCTGTTGCGCCGCCCGGGACGCGCTTGACCGGACCGGAACGTTAGTGCATCCGCCTCTTCACCAGACGATGACCGCTCGTGCTGGCGTGAGAGCGAGGTTCAGGCCGCCCATACTCGGCCCCAGCGGGTCCAGTACCGCCGCCTGCGCATGAAATGTGACTCCATGGAATGCCGGGTTGTTGGGAAGGGGCATTGGCCAGAACACATTGCCATTTGTGTCGGTCACACCAGGAAGGAAAACGACTGGTCCTGCGAGATCCAGATACACGCCACAGGTATTGATGGGGCTGGTGCCCAACCCGGCAGCTATGGCAAGTACGGCAGGCGCATTGTTGAGAGCACCGTAAAGGGCCGTGTAGAAGCTCGCATTCCCGAGCTGTGCATTGCCTGGCAGCAGGACCGGCGGAGCAGGACTACTCCCTGAGCAACCAGGTCCTGTCAAGGCACTGTTTCTGAAATAGTAGAATGGGCAATAGTACGGCGTGCACACAAGATCCGGATCGCTGTCACCGTCAAAGTCAGCGACAACGGTGTACGGGCAGTACGAAGAGTTGGGGCACGGCGTGTGCGAAGAGCTCATGCCCGTTTGGTGAAACTGCCCTCCGGGGAGCCCAAGTGCCATGGTCACACCGAAGTTGCACGCAAGCGGGAATGCGCTCAGGTTCGGACGGGGGCCGCGGAGCACGTCTCCAAATCCGTCGCAATTGAAGTCGGCGACAATGGTGGCTGTAAACCACGTGGTTGACGGCGGCGCAGAGAAGGTTCCCGCAGGAATGAGTGTACGCGCTACGCTGCCGAGATACACTTGGAACAGTACTGTGGGCACGCCCCCGACAGTCGTGGGCACGCTGCTGATCAGATCAGTGACACCGTCTCCATTCATGTCAACAGCGCCCACCAGGCCCACGATGACGAGTGTGGGGAACAAGGAGAACCCTGGAATGGAAGTAGCGCTGGGTGCGGTGAATTGTCCGACTCCATTACCCCAGAGAACATTCGTCGTCCAGGACATTCCGGCTCCGAAATCCGTGTGTTGGACGGCAAGATCCATGTTCCCGTCACCATCGAAGTCACCTACGCGTGGGGCACCACCTTCGCCACTTACACAGACGGCGCCCGACGTTGCATACACTTGCACTTGCCAAGTCAGGTTCCAATTTGGGAACTGATTGATATAGCAGGACAAGGTCGGCGCATAGTTGCCGCCACTGGAGTACGTGAGCACATCCGGAAATCCATCATTGTTGACATCGGCCATGGCGAACCAATGCAGCAGACCTTCGGCGATACTCAGCGTAATACTGGCCGTGCTCGCTGGCACGAATGTGCCATTCCCGTTGCCGATGTTGACGTGTATTGTTGAAAAGAACGCGGTTGGAGCTGGCGGATTGAGCCGATCGTAGATCAAGTCCAGCATGCCATCGCCGTTGACATCAGCCGCAGCGGAATGCATGTTGCTGCCCCATCCCACAGTGGAGTAGGCTTGCGAAAAGTCAACGCCTACCCCACTGATCGCTGGATCGAGATCAACATCAAAAACTGCCGATCCCGCGTGGAGGTAGAGCAGATCCGCATATCCATTCTGATTGAAGTCGGCTGCAAGTGGGACGTAAGCCACTCCTCCTCCTGGCGGCGCCATGGGCACATTGAGCGCTTCCGCAAAGTACTGCCCGGGAATAACCGTCGCCATCATCAGCAACTGGATGCAAGCAATCAGGCCATACCGCGTGGAAGCAATCACATGCTTGGGTTTACTCATGACATCTTCCTCAGTAGCAGACCTGATTCTCACCGACCACGCTCGCGATCGAAGGGTAAGCGAGATCGGGCACCTCCAGAGCGAGCACCGTCACGGTGGCTGGTTGTGGCAGGTTGGCTGGTATGGCCACGCTGTACACACTCACCCTCATCGTGCCTCCTGCGGGACCCGGGGCGTTGGTCGATGACACGAAACTCGTCGGGAGTTGCGTCCCCTTCCACTTGCATGTGAGCGACTGCAACGGAAATGGGTTGCTGCTCCCGACGGTCCCGATACCTGCTGCAGCACGGTTGTGACTGACTGTGATGGTCAGGGTGCCGCCCAAGGGAAGGGAGTTTCGTGGAAACACCTCAACAAGGGGACGGCTCACCGGCACGGATTGCAGTACATTAGACACCGTATTCATATCGATCGCGCCGGGCAGGCGTATGATGGTACCTGGCGCCATGCGCATGCTGCTCACCGGTAATGCTGGCAACGTCGTAGCACTGATATTCCAGTAACCCACATAAGCGACGCTACCAGAAACTAGGACTGGCGGCAGATTGAGCATATTGAGTATTGACTCGTACCACCATTCACCGAAAGATGCGGTAGCAGGGAGGGTGCCACCCCCAAACCCCAAGCTACCAAGCGGCTCGACGCATAGCGCGAAATTCCTTGGGGCACTCACGGGGATTCCGTCCAGACGGAATTCCCCCGTGCAGGGTGCACCAGCAATTGTATCGCTGACCCCGGTGACGCTTTGTGGCCCCGACCGGTAGGTTCCGCTGACTGTTCCGACCCACGGAGTGCCGACGGGGGGCAATGTCAAGGGTGCCACGCCAACGTCATTCACCACAAAGATATTATGACCAAAGGAACTTGCCGCGTGAGTTACGGAACCGACAATGCTGGCGGTTTCGTTGATGAGGGGCGTCTTTGTTGAGCTCGCGATCGACGTCACTGGATACAGAATGGAGAACGCGGCAATGTCATCTTGGAGCCACGGATTCGATACGCGATTCCGCGCCGAAACACCATATGGCGGAGCCAAGGCCGCTGGAGTATACAATGTCCTCGTAAAGGACGCTGTCATTGCGGGCACGTCGTTGAAGTCCTTGGAATAGAGCGCCCTCAATGTCGGAAGGAAAGGCACTCCCGTCGGATTGGCAGTCGGCCCTCCGGGGTGTAGGTTGGTGTGGTCAAGACCCCAGAAATGCCCCACCTCGTGCGCAAGCCCACTGTTGGTCTGGGTGAGGAGTCCGCCCCATGCGGATGGATCGGACTCGAAGATGGTGTCACACTCTGAAATGACGCCTGTCTTGGGGTTGACCAGCATGCTGCTCAACCCGCCCACTGCTCCGCCCAGCAGCTGCGGGATCCCAGAGACGGTCGGCAGGAAAACGAACTCGTTCAGGCCATTGCCAGTTGGGCCGCCGCAAGCAAGCGACCAGATGAACTGCCCGCTTGTGGTGATGACGGAGCCCGGAGACGTGTATGTGGGGGTGGGGTCTGTCGGCGTAGACGGATAGTTGACTCGTACGGCTGTAGGGACGTTCGCCGTGTGCAGAGTGTTGACGCCATTCATGAGTGCATCGATGTCATTGGCGAACATTTGCTGGGTGTAAGGTGCTCCCAATAGCGGCACGCCTCCGGGGCCTGCAAAGATGTCCGCTACCTGAGCCGCGCTCGGCGGGATGTTGACGATGTAGGGGACCTGCACCCCCGCTGGCCAGTGCCTTGTCACAAGTGAAAAAGCCCCGGTTGGGTCAGGGTTGTTGGGGTTGGGCGTGCCGTCAAGAGAATATGGAGCTTCCGCGTAGGGAGCGGCAGCACTGCAAGGCAGGCCGCCCGTTCCAGGCAATCCGGTTGCGCTTGGTGCAGCCATCACATACCAGAGCATGTAAGGATCGTCGCCCTCTTGGGTATTGTCTGCGTTGGTGTGCTTCTTGGAGTACCCGCCGCAGGACTCCACAATGTGAACCAAGCCGGAAGGGAGGAGCGTGACCGAGGCGCCGGGAGACGTACGCAGGTGCTTGCCCGCATGCTTGTGCAGGCAACGCAGCTCGTGTGTGCTGGGGTCAATGGTTGTTGCGCAAGGAGTGAGAGCACGGAAACCGGACGGAAGCTCAATGCAGGGTGCCCGTGCCGACATCGGGCGCGTCTTGCACGCCGACTCATCCGAAGAACCACCAGCAATCCAGCCGTACACCATGAACGCGGTCACCAGAGCGAACAGCGTCAGCGCATGCGCGCTGCCGTGAGTCCGTGAGTCCGTGAGTCCATTGTAATTTCCTTGGCGCCGTGGCGCGTCGCTGTGGAGTGTGCCCCAACGGCATGCACGACGTCAAGTGCGCGTTTGGAAGCGCCTCAAGCAAAGAACTTGCGCACAAGACCAAGAGCCGTCACGGAGCGTGTGTCGAACGCGACGCCACGAATCTGTTGCGCCGCCCGGGCCGCGCTTGACCGGACGCACACACTGCGGCCACGATGCCGCCACACCAGTGATGACCAGGCGGCTCCTGCCACTTCTCGTGCTTGCTCTTGCCCTCGCGGGCGGCTGGCGCTCGCTCTCCATCGGGCATTTGAGCGACGACTGGGCGCTTCTTGACTACGCCGCACGGCACGGCAACGCGGCGCAATGGACCGGGCCCTGGCTGGAACTCGAAAGCCTCCGCTTTCACCGCCCGCTGTTCACCGGGCTGTATGCACTCGACTATGCACTTGCTGGCAGCGACCCCTTCCTCCCGCACGTGCTTCAAGTGGTCGTACACGGGCTCTCGGCCCTCCTGCTGTATGCGCTGCTGCGCCTTCTGGGAGTGCGCCCGGCCGGTGCTGCCACAGGCGGTGCTCTCTTCGCACTGCATCCATTTCTCCCGGGCGCGACAGGTTGGTTGGCCGGACGCTGCGGCACCTTCGCCGGTTTCTTCACCCTGCTCACAGGCGTGCTCTGGCTCCTCCCTACCGCCGGGATGCGCACCGTTTTGTGCCGCACGGGCGCCGTGCTCGCAGCCGTTGCTGCAGCGCTCACCCGCGAGAGCGGGTACCTCGCACTTATTCTGCCCCTCACCCTCGACCTGTGCTCCGCCAAACGCCAAGCCTTCGCTCGGCTCGTGATGCGGCACGCCTTCTCCGCAGCGGCTGGCACGTCCCTGCTCTGCCTGCGCTACGCGGCGCTCGGTACGGTCGGCGGCGGGTATCCCGAAAGCGCCGGACTCGTCGGCGGTGGCGAGCGCGCCGTGGCGGCCCTCAAACAAGCTGGACTCGCACTGCTCGATCTCACGGGCACCGTGCCGGCCATGGCTGATCCGGACCGCTGGTTGGCTATCGCCACGGGCACGAGCCTCGTGCTTCTCTTGGTGTTCGGTTGGCGGCTCGCGAATGGCGCCGAGCGGCGCGCTGCGCTCACGCTGCTCGCGCTCTTCTCGACCCAGTTCCTGCTCCTCGTGCTGCTCGATCCCACGCTGCATCCGAGTACCGGCCAGCGTTGGTACGCGGCCATCGCCTGTTTCGCGGGCATCGTTGGAGCACTTTCAGCGGGGCTCTTCATCCGCGCACGGGTTTTCGCGCCGCTGTGGTTGCTGCCGGTGGTCGTGTTTGGCCATTGGCGCGTGCAGAACGAGATGCTTCAGTCGAACACAGAAACGCAGGCCCTGCTCCGCTCCGCCGAAGTCATGGTGCGCGCGGAGAAGAAGAAGCGCGTCGAGGAATGGAAGATCGACCTCGGGCCCGTGGTTTTTTCGTGTCTGCCGGAATCCCGCGCAGGCTTCCCCACCTTTCAATGGGGCGTCAGTTCCGCACTGGCTCCACCCTTCATCGGCACGTCGCTGCCCGCCCGCATCTATCCCGTCCACCGCTTCATGTATCTCGGGCCGCAGACCAACTGGAAGGTGCATCCGCCTGTGGAAGCGCTGTTGCACATCCGCGGGCGACAGCCTTACAGCATCGGGCCCACAAACCCTCTCGCTCCCGACTTCGGCGAGTTGCGCAGCGCGGACGTCCATTCGATCATCACGTTCCTCGGTGACAAACCATGGGACTGGAAGGACTACTTCGGCGGGGAACTGCCTGTGTTGCTCCCGGAACATGCCGCTAGTGAGCTGATTCCCTGCGACCTCAGCAAGGACCGATTGCTCGTACGTGTGGATGCGCGCGGTTGCAGGGAAATGGAGTTCTTCTGTTTCCTCGAAGGCGTGGACATGCGGCATCGCATGACGGTGCCTCCACCTGCAGCAGATGGTGCGACATGTGCTGAAATGGATCTGACCTCTGAACTCGCGCCCTACGCGCGATTTTTCGGCAGACCGACGGAGATTCACGTCGTTGTTGTGGGCTGGCGTGCTGATGACCCCGCTCGCCCGAAACTCTCGCGCGTGATCACTTTCATGGCCCGACCCTGAGTGCTTGTCGCGCGTCCACGCTCCGGAGTCCGCCAAGACCAAGGGCCGCCACCTCACGGTGTGCGGCCCGGTGACTTCGCGCATGCACGCCTGTTGGCTGGTGCCTGCGCAAGTGCATCAGCTCAAGGAATGGTCGTGCCCAGATAGAATGCGCCGGCTGCGCCCGGGTTGCTCGCATAGAAGATCTGCGTCGACCCGTTCAGATCGAAGGGACGCGAGACATAAGGCGTCGGCAGGTAGTACGGCTGCGAACCATTCGTGGTGCCGAACCACTCATGGAAATTCTCGTTCGCGGCACCCAAGATCGGGTTCACGTTCATGGCGGAAAGATCCTTCATGGGGTTCGCCGCATTCTGCGGGCCGAGATTGCTGCCGGCGCTGATGCCGACAAGCATGTCGTAGAAGCCCATGGCCGTGGTGGGCGCCGAGTAGATCTCCACGTCGCCGAGCGGAGAAGCCCAGATCTTCATGGAGAAGGTGTGATTGGCGCCGTTGCCGAATTCCGCCACATTCACGAAATCCACGTGAACGTTGGGTGGTGTCGTGCCCTGGTCGATGTACGCCGTGACGGTGCCGCCCGCGTTGGGCGAGAGGTCGGTCCACTCGCCGCAGATGCGTGGCATCTGGGAAACGAATTCGGATGTTGTGGGTGTGAAGTCCGTATTCGCGCTTCCGAACGTGATTTCTCCGTTCGAGTGCACGTTGATGTTGTTGTAGTTCTGCGCGTAGAAAGGCAGGTTGATGCCGAACGACGTCAGCGAAACGTTCAGGGATTGGTCATCGCCGAGGCTCAAGGCTTGCGCCGTGATGCCTTGCGTGATCACCAGGCGCGTCGCCGCCGTGAGCGTCACGCCCACCGAGGATGCGGGATTGGCGATGGCCGTCTGCCAGCAAGATGCCCCGCCCACCGGAGATGTTGCGGAGACGGTGAAGGTGGTGATCCAGAGGCCGCTGGCCCCGGTGTTGAACACCGGATTCGTAAGGCCGTTGAACGGCAGTTGCAACCCGACAGGCGAGAGGTCCACGATGTTCGTGCCCCAAGGCGCCCCGAGTGCCAGCATGGTCGGGCTGTATCCGATGATGAAGGGCTGCCATTGCAGCCCGGACTGAATGGCGGCCACAACCGGGTAGCCCCTCGGGCAGTTGACCGGGTTGATGGGCACGGGCGGCCCACCCTGATTGTTGAACATCATGGAAGCCATGAAGGAGTTGTACTGTTGCGCCGGCAAGACCTCCGCGAAGGCGCCTAGGGCCGCGAGAAGAAGAAGTGTGCGTCGCATCGAAGAGGCTCCTGCACTCGGATACGAACGTCCAAGTGCCAGCAAGAGGGCAGATCCTTGGGGAGTATAGCGGCGACGGGGTGCCGGCCGCCAACGGATCTATGGGCGCGGCCGCCCCAAGAACAGGCCAAACCGTCGTGCTGCAGCAGCTTTGGGGCCGTTCCTCTAGGCTGTTCCCATGCCCCGCGCACTGGTTCTTCTCGCAACTGGGTTCGAGGAGGTTGAAGCCGTCACCGTGATCAACCTCCTCCGCCGCGCCGGTGTGGTCGTGGACGTAGCGGCGCTCGGCGAACGCATCGTCAAGGGGGCGCATGACATCAGCCTCACAGCCGATTCCGTTCTCCCTCGCGATCTCGCCTCCCTCGCCGCGTTCGACCTTGTGGTCCTTCCCGGGGGGATGCCGGGTACGCGACATTTGGCAGAGGACCCGCGCGTGGCGGCGCTGCTGACGGCTGCGCATGCCGCCGGCAAGTGGATCGGGGCCATTTGCGCCGCGCCGTCCGTGCTCGGCGCCGCAGGCTTGCTCGCCGGTCGCCGAGCCACGTGCTTCCCTGGCTTCGAGGAACAATGCCACGGGGCCATGCTGAGCACCGACCCCGTTGTGGTCGACGAACGCATCATCACCAGTCGCGGAGTGGGCACTGCGATCCCGTTCGCGCTCGCACTGGTGCGCGCACTCCAAGGCGCCGCCGCCGCGGAATCACTGGCGGCCAAGATCCTCGCGAACTCCTGAGAAGATCCGCTTCAGTGGGCGCGGAAGCTGCCCTTGGCTTTGGTGCCGGAAAGTCCGTGCTGCGGAATGCGCACAAGACCCTTCTCAGCAGTGACCCGGCCCAATTCCCGCGCCGCGAAACCGTGGCGGCCCGCGCAGGCGATCACCGCGGCCGCGTCCGTCGGCGGCACGATGATGCACAGTCCGATACCCATGTTGTAGACCTCGAACATCTCCGCGGCGGAAAGCCGCCCGCGCTCCGCGAGCACGCGGAACACCGCCGGTGTCTCGGGGAAATTGTCGAGATCGAAGCCCACCTCGGCCTCCACGCGCGTGAGGTTCATGTAGCCGTCGCCGGTGATGTGACAGACGGCGTGCGGCATGGGGCCGGTCTCGAACAATTCCACCGCGAGGTTTACATAGAGCGCGGTGGGCTCCAGCAATTCATCGCCGATGGTGCGCCCGAAGGCCGGCTCGAAGCGGTGATAGTCCTCGACCTGTGGCGCGAGCACGCGTCGCGCCAGCGTGTAGCCGTTGCTGTGAATGCCGCTCGAAGCGACGCCGACCACCGCGTCACCGGGCCGTACATGCTGCCCGAAGATGGCGCGCTCCATCGGCAACACGCCCACGGCGGTGCCCACGAGGTCGAAGCCTTCCGTCGGGCCGGTGCCGCGGAGCATTTCACCGACCTGCGCGATCTCACCGCCCGGAATGCTGATCCGGCAGCGCTTGCAACCTTCGAGCAAGCCCTTGCCCACTTCGGCAAAGACCGCGTTGTTGATCTTCCCCACCGCGATGTAGTCGAGCATGGCAATGGGCTCGGCGCCAACGCAGATGAGATCGTTCACATTCATCGCGATGCAGTCGATGCCGATGGTGTCGTAGCGACCCATCACTTCTGCCACCATCAGCTTGGTGCCGACGCCGTCGCTGCTGACGGCGAGCCCTTGGCCATTGCCGAGGTCGAGCACGTTGGCGTAGTAGCCGAGCCCGCGAATGGGGGCGCCGACGCGGCCTGCGCGGAGCCCGAACGTGCCGCGGATGGACGCCGCCAGCGTCCCCACGGCGCTCGCCGCCGCGTGCGTATCCACACCCGTCTGCCCGTACGTGTCGATGTTGGCCTTGCTCATAGGGCTTTTTTGCCGCCGCGAAGGGCCTTCCATGACCGCTTGCTGCGCGCGCGGATGCTAGCAACCCCCGCGCGTGGCTGAGCGCGTCGCATGCGCACACGTCAGCGCTGCGGTTGCTGGGGGTCGGCATCACGCGGCGCCGCTACGTTGGTGCGCCGCCCGCGCAGCGCGCGGTGCGTCAGAACTTGGGGTGCAGCAGCGCCGCGTGGGCCGCGCGGAGGATGGCTTCGCCGTGGGTGGCGAACGGGCCCCACTCGGAGCTACCCGCGCACGGGAATCCGGTGGCCGTGCTGCGGTGAAACGACGCCATGCGCTTCAAGGCTGACGCCACGGCTGAGTTGGTCATGAGGTAGAGGCCGCGCGCTTCGAGCGCTGTGACAAGGCGTCCGAGATCGGCCCAGTCCCGCTGCGGCGCAAAGCCGTCGACCGGCAGCGCTGGAAACAAGCGTTGCCTCAGATCCTCGGCCAGTTGTGTGCAGGAGTCGGTCATGAAGGAAGCTCGCTGCCCATGAGGCGCGAGCAGGATCCTCGCACCCAAGGGTGGGTTCCGCCAGCGCGCCGAGCACCAATGGAAGAGCCCGCCCCGGTGAAGGGGCGGGCTCAGCGTTGCCCAGGGCGGGACTTGAACCCGCATGGCCTAAAGCGGCCGTTAGCACCTCAAGCTAGTGCGTCTGCCAATTCCGCCACCTGGGCGTGCGATCCGAACCCTGTGCCCACCTTCCCGAAGGAGAAGCGTCCACAGGGAGCGCGATCATATCCCCCGACTCGGCCTGCAAAAGCCCCGGTACGGAATGGCCCCCCGAACCTCGCGGAACGGCCCTCAGTTCACTTCAAGGCGCCAGCGCACCTCGCAGCGCGAGCCGTCCACCACCACGGACATCGCGGCCGCGCGCAGGAGCGTCTTGAAACACGAGGTCCACGTGTGCATTTCGCGCTCGATGCGCGGGCGTTCCACGGCGGTCAGGCTCTGTTCCTGCCGCGCGATGTACAGGTCTTCTTGCTGCTTCCAGGCCGCGCTACCGGGTTGGAGGCCCCGGCGCACCGCATCCATCTGAAATTCCTCGCGCCAGCGGCGGTAGCGGATGTCGCCGAGGGTTGTCTGCTGATAGGCCCAGCCGGGGATGCTCTGCTCCACAAAGGGCCAGAGGTTGTGCCCGTCGAGGATGGCCCCGGCCAGGAGGTCGCGGGGTGCGGCGAGGGCTGCCTCCCCGAGGGTCTCGATGGCGGCGAAGCTCGATGCCGGGGAGCGGCGCGTTGCCCGCACCACATCGAAGAGCGGCGCCCAGTTCGTGACGATCGCATGCGATCCGACGAGCGCGAGGCCCGGCACCAGCACGCGCGGGTCGTCGCGCACGCCCTCCTTCAAGCGCGGAACCAGGGTGAGCACGCCCTGCTCATCCTTCCGTTCGAGTTCGTGCATGAGGGACTGCGCCGGATCGGCCTTGTGCACCTTCTCGATGGTCCCCACGAGTTCGAGCAGCCGCTCGCGTTGACGCAACGGCAGTACGAGAGCGAAACCCGCGGTCGACTTGTCGAGCACGTTTTCGCGCTCTTCGCGGAAGAAGAACAGTGCGCCGCGCGAGCCGAGCGCCTCGTCGAGACGCTCCGCAAGCCCCGCGAGGCTTCCCGTCGCGAGCTGTGTGCGACACCACTCATCAAAAGTGCGCTTCTCCTCCGCGCTGAGCACGTCCGGCCGCGAGAGCAACGCTCTCAGGAGCCTCCCCGGCGGCACGTCGCAGCCCAGCATGGCGAAACAGTCCGCGGGCAGGTACCCGCCGCAAGCATGGCGGAGTTCTGCCAGCGCGCCCTCCTCCATGGGTTGAAAATGAGAGAGCAGGCTCCCGGGCTGAGCCTCCGCCGAGAGCGCGATTTCGAGGGCCTCGTCAGCATCGAGGGTGAAGAGCAGATCCTCGCCCGAAGGTCGCGGGAGAAGATCCTGCACGAGCCCGTAAACCACGGGACCCCAGAGGCGCTTCAGCGAGGCTTCGACCTGCAACTGCGCATCGGCAGCGTCGCGGCGCACGAGGAGCGCGAGAGCGCTGGTCGCGGCGTCGGTTCCCGCGAGCAAGGGCCCGTAGCGAACGGCGCTCGTCTCCGGCATGCCGTCGAGAGCGATGGCATTTCGGATGCGCGCAAGCAGTTCGCCTTCGCTGCTGACCAGCACCGTGTCCGCGATGCGCGTGATGTGCATGGCGCGCCCTCCGCGCGGTGTGAGGCTCACCGTATCGCGGAAGCGTTCGAGGGTGATACCTGCCGCGGCGATCTCCTCCGCGAGGAACCAATCGCAGAGGCTCTCATCAAGGAGCGCGTTCACGCCCGCCAGCGCCAGCCACGAACCAGGCCGGAACGCGAGCAGCATGCGGAATGCGTCCCCGCGCGCGGCCGGCATCCAGCCTGCCATCACCACGTGTTCACCCGTCACATCCGGCGCCAAGGTGAGGCCAAACGGGAGGCGTGTGTTCAGCACCTCCATCTCGTGGAAGGCCGCGCGCACAGCTTCGGGCAATCCGGTGTCCCGCAGTGTGGGCGTATTCAGAAACTCGCGGAAGCCGTCGTCGCTGAGCAAGCGCGCGAGCGCCGGACGCTGGGGCAGGTCCTTCACGAAAGCGGGAAAGCGCGGGATCGAAATGACGAAGTCTGCATCTGCGGGAAGCAGTGCGAGACTGTCCGGCACGCGCGGGCCAAGGGGATTGTGCACCTTGCCGAGGAACAACACCGCGCCGCCGCCGATGATCACTCCGAGCAGAGCCGCGAAGATCCAGCGCCGCCAACGGCGTCGAGGTCGAAGAGTGGTGCGGCCACTGCTGGCGGTCGTTGGTCGTGCCATGTCACGTCGGCCGGATGGAGCGGCGGATCATAACCGTCTGGCCCGCAGGAAGGCCCTCTGGTACCTTCCGCGCGCCCGTCGTATGGCACGACGCCGAACCCCGCTATGAGCACCGAGCCGCACATCTCCCGACGAGCCGCCAGCATTGAGGGCTCACCAACTCTCGAGATCAGCGCCACGGCGGCGCAGATGCGCGCCGAGGGGAAGGATGTCATCGCCTTCGCCGCGGGCGAACCCGACATCGGAACGCCAAGCCTCGTGGATGAGGCCGCCATCGCGGCCATCCATGCTTCGAAGGGCCGCTACACCTCGGCCGCAGGGTTGCCGGAAGTCCGCAAGGCGATTTCGGAACGCTTCCGGGCCGATGGCTACGACTACGCGCCGGATTCCGTCATGGCTGTCGCGGGCGCCAAGGCCGGGCTCTACATGGCCATCTACGGCACCGTCAACGAAGGCGACGAGGTGCTGTTCCCGAGCCCATTCTGGGGTTCCTACACGGAACTTGTGCGCGCGGTAGGAGGCATCCCGCGGCCCATTCCGTGCGAAGCCAGCGCCGATTACCAGCCCGATCCTGCACGCGTCGCCGCGATGATCACGCCGCGCACGCGGGCGATCATGCTCAACAGCCCGAACAATCCGACGGGCACGGTCTATTCGCGAAAAACGCTGGAAGGCATTGCAGAGATCGTGCGCCGGCACCAGTTGATGGTCATCAGCGACGACATCTACGACTGCCTCGTCTACAGCGACGAGCCATTCCTCAACGTGTTGAAGGTGGCGCCGGATCTCCGCTCGCAGTGCGTGATCGTGAACAGTCTCTCGAAGTCGCACAGCATGACCGGTTGGCGCTTCGGGTTCGTGGGCGGGCCGAAGGATCTCATCCAGGCCATGATCCGCGTGCAAAGCCAGGTCATCGGCAACCCGCACACCATTTCGCAGCATGCAGCCATCGCGGCCCTGCGTTCCCCGATTGATCCCACCCGTCGCGCCTCCCTTGATGCGCGGAGAAAACTCATCGTCAACGAGCTCGCAGCGGTGAAGGACATCACCTTCCCCGTGCCGCGCGGTGCGTTCTATGTCTTCATGTCCGTCGAACGCTGGATCGGGCGGAGCTTCCGCGGGCAGACCATCACCTCGTCCGCCGAACTCGCGAACATCCTCCTGAAGGACATGCTGCTGGCCGTGGTGCCCGGCGAAGCCTTCGGCGTCGAACGCCACATCCGCCTCACCTACACGGTTTCGGAAGACCACATCCGCCGAGGCATCCAGCGCCTCGCGGAGTTCAGCCGCGAGCTCTGCTGAACCGCGCGCGCTTCAAGCGCTTGTCGCCGTGTCCCGCTGCGGGGCACCGAGCGCTGCGATGGCTTCCATGATGCGCGCCGCGTAGTCGTCGTTCTCCATGTCGGCGGTCGGCGGCGCGAGGGGCGCGCCATATCGCACCGTGAGAGTGCTGCGCCGTGGCCAACGCGCTGAGCGCGGCAGAAAGGTGAAGCTCCCGAGCAGAGCCACGGGAATCACGCTGATACCCGCCTTCCGTGCGAGGAACGCAACGCCGCCTCGTCCGCGATGGAGGCACCCGTCATCACTGATGCGACCTTCGGGAAAGATCGCCACACTGCGCCCCGCCTCCAGTGCCGCGAGCGCGCGCTTCAAGGCCTCGCTGCTCGATCCGGCGTCCGGCACGGGAATGGCGCTCCAGAGCTTGAAGAACCAGCGCATCCACCAGATGCGATGCACGGACTGCGTCATGAGAAAGGTGAGATGCCGTCCTGAGGCGCGCTGCAAGATGACGGGATCAGCAAAGGAGCAGTGATTGGGCGCGAGAATCACCACGCCCGTCGCATCCCAATCCGGCTCGTTCTCGACGTGCACCCGCGCCCAGATGCGGATGAGCAGACGGCCGAAGAGGCGCACACCGCGCTGGACGAAACCCCGCGGCGTGCGTGCAAACCGACGCCGGATCAGGATGGTGGCACCTCGAGGGCGGCCTCGCTCGCCGGCAGCACCACGCCAGACGCAACGCGATCGCCTTCCTGCAGCTTCTTCACACGCACGCCACCACCGCCACGACCAATGGTGCGCACGTCATCCAGCGCCATGCGGTTGATGATGCCGCCGCCGCTGATGAGGATGAGCTCGTCGCCCTTCCGGACCACGCTCACCGCCACCACTTCGCCGTTCCGCTCCAGCATGCCCATGTTGATCACGCCCTGACCACCGCGACCCTTTTGCGGGTACTCGCTGATCGGTACGCGCGTGGCATAGCCACCTGCAGAGACGCTCAAGAGCTCCGCCGTGTCTTCTGCCACCGCCATGTCCACCACGTGATCGCCTTCCTTGGCTTCCTTGAAACGCACCGCGATGACACCCACGGCGCCACGCCCCATGGACCGCACCGAATCTTCGCTGAACCGGATGGTCTGGCCCTGCGAGGTGGAGACAAGAATGTCGTCCGTGCCGGATGTGAGCATGGCGCGCACGAGGCTGTCGCCTTCATCGAGGCCCACGCCAATGATGCCGTTGCTGCGCGGGTTCGAGTAATCAGCAAGTGGCGTCTTCTTGATGATGCCGTTCTTGCTGATGGTGACCATGAAGCGTCCGTCGAAGTCGCGCACAGGCAGCACGCTGGCCACCTTCTCGCGACCACGCCCGCCGGCCTCGGTCTCCTCGCGCAGCAGCACGAGGTTGCCGATGTAGCTGCCGCGGTTCTCGCGCGTGCATTCCTTGATGCGCCAGCACTTGAGCCAGTGCACCTGGCCCCAGTTGGTGAAGATCAGGAAGGTGTCGTGGTTGTCCGCCACCAGCATGCGCTCGACGAAATCGTCGTCGCCGGTGTCAGCGCCGATCACGCCCACACCGCCACGGCCCTGCACACGGAACGAATCCGGCAAGAGGCGTTTCACGTAGCCGGCGTGGCTCATGGTGACGAGCATCTGCCCGGCGGGCACGAGGGATTCGTCTTCGATCTCGCCTTCCTGTTCGCTGATCTCGGTCTTGCGCTCGTCGCCCATGGCGGCCTTCAACGCTTCAAGATCCTGGATGATGAGCGCGTACACCTCGCGGATGTCAGCGAGGATCTTCGCGTAGCGCTCGATGTCCGCGAGCAAGCCTGCCTTCTCCAGCTGCAGCTTCTCCACTTCGAGGCCTGTCAGACGCGCAAGCCGCATGGCGAGGATGGCGTCCGCTTGCCGGTCGCTGAGCACGAAATGCGCAATAAGCCCCGTCTTCGCCGCTGCCGGTGAAGCACTCGAGCGGATGATGCGCACCACCTCGTCGATGTCCGCAATGGCGATCAGCAGCCCCTCAACGATGTGCAAGCGCTCTTCCGCTTTGCGTTTCAGGAAGCGCGTGCGCCGCTGGATCACGTCCACGCGGTGATCGCGGTAGCCCGCGAGAAGTTCCTTGATGGTGAGTGTCTTCGGACGCCCACCGACGAGCGCAAGGAGGTTGATGCCGTACGTCGATTGCAACGGCGTGAGGCGGTAGAGCTGGTTGAGCAGCACATCGCCCTGGAAGCCCTTCTTCGCCTCGAAGACCAGACGCAGCCCGCCTTCGCGGTCGGTCTCGTCGTTCACATAATCGAGTCCTTCGATTTCCTTGCGCTCGAGAAGTTCCTTCACCTTCTCGAACACGTTCGTCGGATTGACCTGGTAGGGCAGCTCGGTGATGACCACGGTCTCGCGATCACGCCCCGCTTGCTCGATGTGAGCCCGCGCGCGCACGGTGATGCGCCCACGCCCCGTGGAATACGCCTCTGCGATGCCACTCCGGCCGAGAATGATGCCGCCCGTAGGGAAATCCGGGCCCGTCAAGATCTTCGCGATCTCGCCGAGATGGATCTCGGGATTGTTGATGAGCGCAATGAGCGCGTTGCAGACTTCCGTGAGATTGTGCGGCGGAATGCTCGTCGCCATGCCCACGGCGATGCCTTCCGACCCATTGCAGATGAGGTTCGGAAAGCGGCCGGGCAGGACTGTCGGTTCGTCGCGCGTGTCGTCGTAGTTGCGGACGAAGGAGACCGTGTCCTTGTCGAGGTCCTCCATCATGTCCACGGCAGGCTGTGCCATGCGCGCTTCCGTGTAGCGCATGGCCGCAGGCGGCGAGCCATCGATGGCGCCGAAGTTGCCCTGTTTGTCCACCAGCACGTAGCGCATGTTGAAGTCTTGCGCCATGCGCACGAGCGTGGGATACACCACTTGGTCGCCGTGCGGGTGATAGTTGCCGGTGGTGTCGCCAGCGATCTTCGCGCACTTCCTGAACTTCGCCCGCGGCCCGAGGTTCAAGTCGTTCATGGCGACGAGAATGCGCCGCTGGCTCGGCTTCAATCCGTCGCGCACATCGGGCAGCGCTCGCGAAACGATCACGCTCATGGCGTAGGTGAGGTAAGAAGACTTCATCTCCTCTTCGAGGAGTTGATCCTTCACTCTCACTGCGCCCGGGTCTGGAGCTGTCGCTGCTTCTTCCGCGCTCATTTGAACCTTTCCAAGGAGGCTTGGGAGCGGCCGAACCATGCCCCCTCACACTGCCAGCGGCTGAGGCCGAGGAGGCCTCGTTTTCTCGCTGGCCGATTCTACATCAGGTCTTTGTCCTATAAAGACTTAGGGCAAAAGATGGCTCCGTCGCGAGGGCGTGCCCAACCATGTGCCGGGCAAGGGCTTCCGTGGACCTCTAAGATGCCCTGCCCGCGGGCGCGCGCTCTGTGCCGGACAGTGCCCTGTTTCGAGCTCCGGAGACTGGCCTCGGGCGCCCCGTTTGGGAGAGGAGACTTCAATGCTCGGCACACAGATTCGGCAGAAGGACAGCGTGTTCTATTTCGTGGCGTGGCCTGCTGAAGACCTCCTCCGCAAGGTGCGCTTCATCAGCCGCTTCTATGCCGAGGGTGACCAGATCGCGCCGGAGAAGGTCGCACCAGGCGACGAGGTGGCGGGCTTCATCGAGAAGATCGAGCGCAGTGACAAGGCGTTCCAGCGCACCATGTCAAAGTCGAAGATCACGCAGATCGTGAATTTCTACGAAACGGCCGTGAGCCAGCCGCCCATCCCGGGAACCGTGCTGCTGTTCACGCCACAGAGACTCGCCTTCAGCTCCCTCGGCAAGTACGAGAACGTCGGAGATCTCCAGGAGCCGGAGCGGCCGTTCCTCATCATTGATGGCCAGCATCGCCTCGCCGCGCTGCAGTTCTACAGCAGGAAGCATCCCGATGAGGTGCGCGGCCTGCATGTGCCCTGCGTCATCTTCGACGGCAAGGCCGACGATTTCGCGACGGAGATGTTCGTCACCATCAACAGCACGCCCACGCGCATCAATCGCAGCCACCTTGTGGATCTCTACGAGAAGGTCTCGTGGGCGGCGCCAGACAAGAAACTCGCCGCCCGGGTGGGGGAAATGCTCTACAGCGAAGCAGACAGCCCTCTTCGCTACAAGATCAACCGTCTCGGTGGACGTTCGCGGCAGGTGAAGTGGATCCTGCAGGCGGAGCTCTTCAACGAATTGCACAAGTGGGTAGCGGGGGTGCGGAAGCTCGACGCCAGCGCCGCGGCGGCGAAGAAACGCTACGAAATCGTGCGCGACTTCCTGAAGGCGGCGGAAGATGCCTGGGGTGATGCCTGGGGCCACGAGCGCTTCATGGTCACGAAGCCCGTGACCTTGAAAGCGCTGCTGCGGGTCTGCTTCGACCTCGCCGAAGCCGACCCCGCGACCGAAGACCGGCTGGCACGCTGGAAGCGACGGCTCGCGCGCTGGGAGAGCCTCTTGCCGGACTTCCGGGCGGAGGGCTTCTACGAGCGCTTCCCGGCAGCCGGTCAGGTGCAACGGGTGATGAAGATCCACAAGCGGCTCCGCGAGGCTCTGGGCGTCGAGGCGAGGAAATCGGCCCGCGAGGACTGAGCGCGGGCGCGCGGCGGGTGGCTTCATGCGAAGCCACGCCACGAGAGTTGCGTAGAGCGGCCGCCGTCACTCTGGTTGGTACCATCCGCGCCGCGCGAGTGGTGATCACTCCGCGGCAACACTGATGTCTGAACGTCCTACGCAAACACCTCCTGGCGGAGCCGCTCCCAAGGGCTTCTTCGGCCGCAATCCCATCCTGATCATCTTGTTCATCCTCGCGGGTGTGCTGATGCTCAACATCATCCTCGGCCAGGGCGGCGAGGCGGCCATCGACTACAGCACGTTCTGGAGCGAAGCCTCGCGCCTGCCCGTGGTGCGCGAGCAGGTCTATGAACCGACCAAGCCCTCGTTGCTGAACGAGGCCGAGCTTGCGGCCAATGCCCGCAAGGCCTTCCGGAAAATGGTGGTGCGGCCCACGGACATCCATGGCGAAGTGCTCTGGGAGCGTGTGAAGGAGAAGTCGGGCTTCGAGAAATTCGAAAGCTACGTGCGCCAGGACTACTTGCCATTCATCACGGAGACTCCGGGCGTCAGCGACGATCTCATCCGCGACCTCCGCGCCCGCGGCATTGAATTCAAGGTGGAGAAGCCGACCGACTGGACCGGCATCTGGCTCTGGGTGCTGCCGCTGGTCTTCTTCATCTTCATCATGAGCATGATGGTGCGTTCCTCGCGCATGACCGGCGAGAACGTGCTCTCCTTCGGGCGCTCGAAGGCGAAGATCGTGGGCGAGGACAAGACCGGCGTCACCTTCGCGGATGTCGCTGGCGCCGATGAGGCCAAGGAAGAACTGAGCGAGATCGTCGATTTCCTGAAGGAGCCCGAACGCTTCACGGCTCTTGGCGGCAAGATCCCGAAGGGCGTGCTGCTCATGGGCCCGCCTGGTTGCGGCAAGACACTGCTCGCACGCGCTGTTGCCGGCGAGGCTGGCGTCGCCTTCTTCAGTATCAGTGGCTCTGACTTCGTGGAGATGTTCGTGGGCGTGGGTGCCGCACGCGTGCGCGATCTGTTCAACACCGCCAAGCAGAAGTCGCCCTGCATCATCTTCGTGGATGAAATTGACGCCGTCGGTCGCCATCGCGGCGCAGGCCTCGGCGGTGGACACGACGAACGCGAGCAAACCCTCAATCAGCTCCTCGTGGAGATGGACGGCTTCGATGGCCGGAAGCACGTCATCGTGATTGCCGCCACCAATCGCCCGGACATTCTCGATCCTGCGTTGCTGCGCCCTGGCCGCTTCGATCGGCATGTGGTTCTCGATGCTCCGGATCTCCGCGGGCGCGAGGCCATTCTGAAAATCCACGCCAAGGGCAAACCCCTTACCGCCGACGTGGATCTCGGCCGTGTCGCGCGGCGCACGCCGGGTTTCAGCGGTGCTGATCTTTCGAATGTCATGAACGAGGCGGCGCTGCTCGCCGCCCGTCGGCGCCGGAAGGACATCTCGCTACGCGAAGCCGAAGATGCGGTTGAGCGCGTCATGGCCGGCCCGGAGCGTCGCTCGCGTGTCATCGGCACCAATGAGAAACGGGTGCTCGCGTATCACGAACTCGGTCACGCCCTCGTGGCGCGCTTCACTCCCAATGCCGACCCTGTGCACAAGGTCAGCATCATTCCCCGCGGACGCGGCGCACTCGGATACACGCTCACCCTCCCCGACGAGGACCGCTACATCCTCACGCAGGACGACCTGCTTGCACGCGTGAAGGTGACACTCGGCGGCCGCAGCGCAGAGGAAGTGGTCTTCGGCCAGAAGTCCACCGGTGCAGAGGACGATCTGCAAAAGGTGACCTCCCTCACGCGCTCCATCGTCTGCCGTTGGGGCATGACCGATGCTCTGGGGACTGTGACCTACCAGAATGCGCCGGGGAATCCGTTCCTCGGGCGCGATATGGGCGGCCGCACCAACGAGTATTCAGAGAGCACTGCCGAGCGCATCGACACAGAGGTGCGCGTCATCATTGACCGCTGCCACCAGGACGCGCTCGCCATCCTCACCACGAATCGAGTGCTCCTCGACAAGTTGGCCGAGGTCCTCATCGAACACGAGCAGCTCAATTTCGACGAGTTCGAGGCCGCCGTGCAACAGCACGCCACCATCACACCCCCGCCGCTCCGCCTCGCAGCCGATGGCAAGGGCGCCCTTGATCGCAGTGCTCCTGCGCCAACTCCCGCTCCTGAATCTCCAGCCGCGCTGCCCGACGCCTGATGCGTACGGAAGCGCCGACTCAGAGCGGGGGGCCGCGTGTGCACCTCGTTCGGTTCATGAATCACTGCGTGACGCAACTGATGTATAACGCATTAGCAGCCCGTTGAACAATGGAGGTTGCGTAGCCCACGCGACCTGACTGTGCGAAGCGCTACCGTCGCTCTCTTGGGTATGACATCCGCGTGATTTTCGAGCGACCGAGCGCCAGGTGGGTTTCCAGAAACGAATGAGCGCGAGCACAGCGCACCAAATGGCCGCCCACGTGGCGGCAAACCCCCGCGGGGTGCCGAAACCGCAGAGCTTCCTCATCTCCAAGCCCAAGTTGAAGGCGCTCACCTGCACCAAGTACCGCTTCTCATTGTTCTCTCGTCCACGCAGATGCGTCCGCCTCAACCCTCCCGTTTCCAGCACGTGTGCAAGCGATACCTCCACCGCTCGCCTCTCTTCCGCAAGAGCCGCTTCCCCGTAGTCAATCCGGACCCGTTTCCGATTCCTCTGCATCGCCCTGCGCGGGAGGTCGCTCTTGTCCTTCCACCGACGCCTTCCCCGCGTGCGCAGCTCGGACACACATGTCTTCGGTTCCGCCACTGCGCACCCCGCAATCACCGCCTCGGAGTGGTAGCCCTTGTCCGCCACAATCGTCAGATCCTGCGCTGGCATGGCGACGTGCTCAAGGTTTTCAAGCGCGAGCACCAGTGTGCCTGTCGAAGTGTCGCGATCGCTGCGGGCCGCCGCATTGATCGTCGCGGCCACGATCGCACCACTCTCGATATCGACTGCATGCTCCGGCTTGTACGCCAGATGGGTGCGCCGGTCCTTCGTTCGCGTGATCTTCGCTGCGGGATCCGTTACTGAAGTCCAGTCCGCATTCGAAGTCCTGCGGCCTTCACGGTTCTTGTCGAATGACACCTGCGTCGCACGATCTGGAGCTTGCTCTCCAGCCGACTTCGCAAGCCCTTCCACGTAGCTCGCGTAACTCTCATTGGTGTCTTTCCGCACAATCGACCGCCTCGCTGCAGTCGCATCCATCTCGAAGCGTCCAGTGCCAGCACCCGCGCCTGCAGAAGCCCTGCGTCCTTCAGAATCTCCAGCACGAGCTTGTTCACCGCGTCAAACACATCCAGCGGAATCCGCTTCCTCATGACCGATCGCGAACTGTGATCCGGCGCTGCATCAGCCACCCCAAGTCCAAGAAACGCCTTCCTCGACAGCGAGTCCTCGCAGCGCCAGGCAAGACCACGCTCCGAGCAGATGTCCTCAAAGTACCAGATCATCAGCATGCGGAAGTAGCGGCCAGGAGGAATCGAAGGGCGACCAGATGACTTTGCGTAGTAAAGCCTGCAAAGAGCCGCCACGCGCTCATCAAAGTCATGCTGCGCGAGAAGGGCGTTCAGCTTCTTGAAGAAGGGATGCCCCGGAGTCTTGATCGCACCCGAAACGATCCAAAACTCTCCCTGCTCCGGCTCCATGTGTCCCATCGACACTACGTCTTCTCCTTAGTCAGGTGGTCGATGACTCAACGCGTGGGTGAGTGAATTGGTTCACTGAGCGACGCGCGTTTTTCAACGGGCTGCTAGCGCTTCAGTGCCAGCGGCCGGTGAAATCGCGGCGAACGGGGCCGGTGAGGAGGACTTCTGCGTGTTCGGATGGCCACGCGACTTCGAGCATGCCGCCCTGCAATTCTACTGAGGCATTGCGCTCAGTGCGCCCCGTGAGCACTCCGGCAATCACACTCGCACACGCGCCGCTGCCGCAAGCTTTCGTTTCGCCGACACCGCGCTCAAAGGTGCGCTGGCGCAACTGGGTGCGCGAGAGCACTTCAACAAACTCGACATTGGTGCGCTGTGGGAAGCGCGGATCGCGTTCGATGAGCGCGCCGAGTCTTTGCACGTCCGCTGTATTCACATCCGGCACGAACAGGACGCAATGCGGATTGCCGAGACTGAGCGCTGTGATGCGCAGTGATTCCCCGCCGATGGCCATGGGCTCGTCGATCGCTCGCCCCGCGGGACCGACCATGGGCACCAATCCTCGTTCAAGGCGCGCAAGGCCCATACTCACGCGCACACGCGCTATTGCGCCGTTGTCTTCAAGCACCGCGCATGTCCGCGCCTCTCCGCCTGACTGGATGCGCAGCGTGCGTCGTTGCAACCGTTGCGCGACCAGCATGGCCGCACAGCGCAGGGCGTTGCCGCAGGTTGCAGACTCCGTGCCATCCGGGTTCACGAAGACCATACGGGCGTCGGCATCGTCGCTGTCGAGGAGGAGCATGAGCCCGTCAGCGCCGATGCCACGTTCACGATCACAGATGGCGCGTGCAAGGCGCGATGCGTCCTCAAGCCAGCGCGCGCCCTCAAGGACGCACACGAAATCGTTGCCGCAGCCTTCGACCTTGACGAAGTCCATGCCGCGATCATAAGTGCGCGGCGCTGCGCGCTCGTCAGCGCAGGGCGCCCGCGCTGATCACAAGTGGCCGTTCGGATGGCGCGAAGTGCACGGGGATGGCATGGCCAAGGTGGCCGACCCGGGCGAAGCTCCACTCCGCGTCGCATTGCGCGGTTGGCTGCGGTGTGACAGGCACTGCGACCAGCGCTCCGGAGCAGCCCGGAACTTCCTGGAGCATCACCGGCGCATCACCACACTCGAACGTATCCGCAGGCCAGACGATCCGATCCGCATCCGCTTCAGCAACGCGGCCCGGCCGTGGAACGGCCATGAGCGCCATCACGGCGAGAAAGGCGACGCCAAGGAGAATCGTGGGTGTGCGCATGGGGCATGTGTGGCCGCGAGGCCATGCCTTCCGCCTATCGGCGGCTCCGGGAGACGGGCTTGAAGCCGGGGCGTTGCCGACGTGGTTCCGTCGCGAATTGCGACACTTTGGAGGCTATGCCGGCCCAGCAAGACGAAGTCCCGCGGCAGCGGCGCGTGCGTGGGTGTGGTTGCTGGCGCGCTCACCGGCTGGCCCGTGAAGCCGACACGCGGATCAGAACGTGTAACTCGAGACGTCCGAGTCGGCCACCATCGTCGTCGTGGCGGGGTTGAGCGCGATACTGACGCCGTGCAGCGTGATGCCGCTCAGTGCTGCCGGGGGCACGGGAACCGTGGCTGTTGCCTCGCCGCTCGCGCCCAGCGCACCGAATGCGATGGGCAGTCCGACCGTCGCGAGGTTCATCCAAGCAATCAAGTCGGTCTGCGAAATGTGCAGGCCATGCCAGAGTCCCCCACCTGGCGCCGACGTATTGAGCGGATCCAGGCTGAATGCGTTGAAGTAATAGTAAGTGCCACCGAGGGCGCTTACCTCGGTGTTGCGTGGAATGGTGAATCCGACAGCACCAGCGCCAAAGGGCGAAATCAATAACCTGTAGCTGTTGCCGTTGGAATTGAGATTGAGACACGGGATGAATTGCGGGCTGTGCCGATCAACGCTGTTCCCGAGGCCCAATTGACTATTGCCATTGCGGCCCCAGACCATCACGGTGCCAAGAGAGAGCAACGCCATGGAGTGCTCCTTGCCCGCTGCGACGGCCACAACGCCTGCAAGGCTCGGTATGGGCTGGGGCGCCGTTTGATGGACCGTGTTCCCGAGCCCGAGCTGGCCGTGACTGTTCCTCCCCCACGCCTTGACGGTGCCGTCCAAGAGCAGTGCCAAGGAATACTCTTCACCGGCTGCGATCGCCGCGGCACCCGTCAGCCCGGGGACAAGCTGTGGCGTCGACTGATTGCTCGTGTTTCCGAGCCCGAGCTGTCCGTGGCCGTTTTTCCCCACGCCTTCACCGTGCCGTCCACAAGCAGCGCGAGAGAATGCTCTTTGCCAGCCGCGAGGGTCATGACTCCGGCGAGGCCGGGGACAAGTTGCGGGGACAGTTGATCATTCGTGTTTCCAAGCCCGAGTTGGCCGTGGCCGTTATTGCCCCACGCCTTCACGCTGCCGTCCGTGAGCACCGCCAGAGAGTGCACCTTCCCCGCCGCGAGGCCGGCGACTCCCGCCAGCACCAGGTTTTGCTGTGGTGTCAACTGGTCATACGTGTTGCCGAGGCCGAGTTGACCTTCGCCGTTCTTCCCCCACACCTTCACGCTGCCGTCCGTGAGTAACGCCAAGGAGTGCTCCTTGCCAGCCGCGAGGGCCGTGACTCCTGCAAGCGCGGGGATGAGTTGCGGTGAGTTCTGCTCAAACGTGTTGCCGAGGCCGAGTTGACCATCGCCATTCTTTCCCCACGCCTTGACGGTGCCGTCAGCAAGCAGCGCCAACGTGTGTTCCTTGCCCGTGACAAGACCTGCGACTCCTGCAAGCGCGGTGATGACTTGCGGCGTGTTCTGATCAACGGTGTGTCCGAGGCCGAGTTGTCCGGCGGAGTTTCTTCCCCACGCATTCGCGGAGCCGTCAGCACATTGCGCCAGAGAGTGCTTTTCGCTGGCGGCGAGCGGCCCCGTCCAGCCAGAAGGCAACGCAGGCGAGGCCGCGGCCGCCGCTGGCAAAGGCGTCACAGCAGCCGCCGCTTGCGCGGCGAGTGCCTCGACCTGACCCGCAGCGGGGCTTGCGTCTGTGCGGGTGCTCATGAAAGGCACGCCCATGACGAGCAGGATCACGAGAAAAGAGATGGCGATAGCGAGTGTGCGCATAATGCATGCACGAACCAGCGGGTCTGTGCTTCCTGCCTATCGATGGCCTGTGAGATGCGCTTGAATTCAGATCGTTACTGACGTGCCTTCGTGAGGAACTGCGACACCTTTGAAGCCGCGTTCCCGAAGAAGCTGACCGAAGGCAAGACTCGATGCGGGCTCGCCGTGCACAACAAACACATGCGACGCGGCGCTCTTGATGGGAGTCAGCGCATCCAGAAGTTCCAATTGGTCCGCGTGAGCCGAGAGTCCGCGGATGCGCACGACCTCCGCACGCACGTGCACAGGATCGCCGAAGATGAAAACCGGGTTCTGGCCATCCTCGAGGCGGCGCCCGAGTGTGTACGGCGCCTGAAAACCGCTGAAGGCCACGATGTGCTCGGGTTCCGTGAGCAGATGGCTCAAGTGATGCAGCACGCGGCCTGATTCGCACATGCCCGAGCCCGCGAGAATCACGGCGCTGCCGCGATACGCGTTGATGCCCTTCGACGCCTCCACCGTTTCGGTGTAGTAGACGTGGTCGGTCTTCAGAAGCGCCAGCGAACCGCGCACGCGCTTCAGCGCTGCCGCATCGAATTCTCCCGGATGCTCTTCCATGATCCGTGTGGCCTTGATGCCGAGAGGCGAATCCACGAACACCGGAACGCGCGGAATCAAGCCCTTCTCCATCCCCTCGTTGAGTGACCAGAGCAGATTCTGCGTGCGGCCCACGCTGAAAGCCGGAATGAGGAGTTTGCCTCCGCGCCCTGCGGCGCGTCGCACGGCGGAGCAGAGTTCCTCGCACGGCCGCACCGCGTCTTCGGGCCGATGCTCATGCACCCGATCGCCGTAGGTGCTTTCGGTCAGCACGACATCCGCGGGCGGCAATGCCTCCGGATCACGCAAAACAGGAGTTCCGCGGCGTCCGTAATCACCGGTGAACGTGAGATGGACCTTCCCTCCGTCTGGCTCCACGATTTCGAGTTGCACGGAGCTGGAACCGAGAATATGTCCCGCATCGTGGAACTGCGCGCTGACACCTCCGGTCACCGGAAACCAGCGGCCGCGAGCCTGACCGACGAAGTGCCCTGCCACGCCTTCGGCATCACTCTCCGTGTAGAGCGGTTCGCGCGCGGACCGGCCCCGCTTCTTCAACTGAGCATTGTCTCGCGCCTGAATGGCGGCGCCATCCGCGAGCAACAATGCGGTGAGCGGCACCGTCGGACGCGACATGTACACCGGTCCTGTGAAGCCCTGTCGATAGAGGATGGGCAGCGCACCCGAGTGATCGATGTGCGCATGCGAAAGCACGATGGCATCCACGGAGCGCGCATCCAGCCGCGGTTGGGAGTTCCGCAGCCACGCCTCGTCGCGCCGGCCTTGGAACAAACCACAATCGAGCAGCACGCGCGTGCGGCCGGTTTCGATCAGATGCATCGAGCCTGTCACGCCGCCCGCTGCACCCAGAAATGTGATGCGCATGGCCGCGAGCCTACACGGCGGCTACTCTCAACGCATGAGCACGCTGTCCCTCCAGGATCAATTCGCTGCGCAGAGCATCTGTTTCGGTTGCGGGCCTTCCAATGTGAAGGGCTTGCACGTACGGAGTTTTCCTGCCGGAGATGAAGTGGTGTGCCACTGGACTCCGGAACCCCATCACCACGCATTCCCCGGCGTGCTGAATGGCGGCATCGTGGGCGCGATCCTCGACTGCCACTGCAACTGGACCGCGTCCTGGCATCTGATGCAGCGGGATCATCTTGCCGCGCCGCCGTGCACCGTCACTGCCGACTACTCAGTCACGTTGAAGCGCCCGACCCCCGTGGATGTCGCGCTCGAAATCCGCGCGCGCGCCGTGTCGAGTGAAGGGCCGAAGGTCCTTGTCGAAGGCACGCTCACTGCCAAGGGCAAGGTCACGGCCACCTTCCGCGGCACCTTCGTCGCCGTCACTGAAGGCCACCCCGCCTGGCATCGCTGGTGACACCCGACGCATGCAAACAACGCGTCGCAGGCTCTCAAGGGACGCTCGGCGCAAGCCTCTGAACCTGTGCCTTGCCGGCACTTCATCCAGGGAGGGATATTCCAAGGCCGCGCGCAAGTTCGCGCACCGTCGCGGGGGCGTGGCCTGCGTAATGATTGTTGGCGAAGACGAAGGTGGTGGCGACGCGCTCCGAGAGCTTGGCAAGGAGATCCGCCCAGCGCGCGATTTCCGCGCTCCGGTCGATGACCGTCTCCGCGAAGGTGGTTGTCAGCGCGTCCACCGCCTGACGGTTTCCGATGAGGCGGGCGTAGAGGAAGTCCGTGGTGACCACATCGAAGCGCTCCGCCAACTCCGCCGGATGTGGCATATATGAGACTTCGCTCAGCGTGAGCGCGGTGCGGTGCTGGCTCAAAATCTCGAGCAGTGGCTCGTCAATCCAGCGCGCGTTGCGGATTTCCACCGCGTAGCGGAAATCCGGGGATAGCCCCCCGAGAAATGTGTCAAGCCGCTCGAGAAATGGCTTCGGCCCCGTGAAGGCCGTGCGATTGAAGTACGGGAATTGAAGCAGCAACGGGCCGGCGCGTGGCCCGAGCGCACGCATGCGCGCAAGGAAGAGACTGGTGGGCGCCGCGGTGTGCTCCGGCACCAGCACCTTGGCGCCATCTGGCTTCGCCTCTTGGCCACCATGAACAATGTCCCGCGGAAACTTGGCTGCAATGATGAAGTTCTCGGGCGTGCGCTCGGCCCAGCCCTGAACCAATTGCGCTGAGGGCAGGTGGTACCACGTGGTATCCGCTTCCACCGCAGGAAAGCGCGTCGCGTAATGACGGATCTGCTCCCGCGCCGCCAGACCTTCGGGATAGAAGGTGCCCGTCCAACCCTGTGCGCTCCACGAGGAGGTGCCGAGCAGGATGCGGACCATCAGCGCGCTGCGACTGGCCTTGTATGGCCCGTCTTGAGGCCGTCGCGGAGCGCCGCCGCACGTGCGGGCGCGGCCGCGTCCATCTCGAACTTCTTCACGCTCGTTGATTGGAGTTGCTCGTTCCGGACCTCGACAGTGCTGATCTCGCCATCAATCTCCACGCCGAGTTTCGCCGGCGCATCCACACCCACGCCAGCGAGGAGTTGCTGTGCGTGAGCCGCGTGACGCACCGCGACCGCATTGACCGAGCGCAGCAGCGCCATCCCTTCGAACGCCTTGCCGTGGAAAGCCTTGATCTGGGGAGCGCCTGCAATGCTCACTCCGCCCTCCGCATCCAGGCAACGCACAAGCGCGAGGGCTCCCGCCGCGGGTGCCGGATTCTCGAGCACGACCTCTCCCGCGCCGCGCTTCACCTTGAGTTTCGTGGCTGCGCCGGCCCCGAGGCTGCCGAGAGCGCGCAACGCATCCTTCACATTGCCGACGGCGGTTTCTCCCACCGCTGTGATCTCGTCACCCTCTTTCAAGCCGAAGCGCGTGAGCGGCAGCCCTTCGCCGAGGGGCAGCGCGGCCGCATCCGGACCGCGTGCCCACCCGCGCAGGGCCGCGAAGGCCGAACGCTGCGTCTGCTGCGTCTCCATGACGAATCCCGCAGCTGCGAGATAACGCGTCCAGTCCACGGGCTCCGCGCGACGAATGTGCGCTGCGAAAAACGGATCCACATTCACGCCGGTGGATTCACGGATCACCCGTGGGAAATCCGCCGAGGCGAAGCCCGCATCGGCTTTGCCATGCCGGTACATGCCGCCATAGGTCCGATACATCTGGCGCATGGCCGTATCGAGACTCGCCTTGTTGTTGCTGCTGTCGCGGATCAGAAGATCGAGGGCGAGTCCGAGAACCTCGCCTTGCAGGTAATACGAAATGCGCCCATCGCCCGTCCACACACCGCGGCTCGACACCTGCGGAGACACTTCGAGGTGCGATGGGTTGCTCTCGAAACCTCCGATGGCCGAGCGATACATGCTGCAAAACTCGGAGTCGCCCACGAGGCCGCCGCGCCACAAGAGCATGTTGGCGTAGTAGCTCGTCAGGCCTTCGCAGATCCAGAGATCATCCACTGGCACTGGCTGCGAATAGTCGAATGGGCCGAGGACGAATGGCCGCATGCGCTTCACATTGAAGGTGTGGAAGTACTCGTGCGCGGTGACGCCGCGAACGCCCGCCACGGTGATGCGCGCCGGATTGGCGGTGCCGATGGTCGTGGAGCTGAGATGTTCGAGCCCGCCACCGCCTCGTGTGTAGATGAAGGTGTAATGCGGGTACGGGATGTCGCCGAAGATGTCCACGCTGCATTCAACGATGCGACGAATTGCGTCCTCAAGGGCCGGCCAATCCGTGCCGGATTCGCCCCCACCCGTCACCGCCGCAATGCGGTGGGGCACGCCGCGCACAAGCTGCGTGCGACACTCCATGCGCCCGATGGCGACCGGGCAATCTGCGAGCCTGTCGTAATCATCCGCATGAAACACGAAGGGGTCCGGCGTGCTTTCAAGACCACAAGCCACCTGCCATTCGGGCGGCAACGTGAAACGCACCATGGCGGGCTGATCCAGGGCGCCGTGGAGGAATGCCCATGAACGCGGGCCATCGATCAGCCCGGATGCAGCCGCAAGAAAGGAGCGGTTGTTGGGCGTCCCGCCCGGCTCGTTGTTCACATAGCTGAAGCGGACGCTCGCAGCCCCATTGCGACGCACCTTGATACGCCGCTCGCCTGCGCGCTCGAGCGGCAATGCGACGCCGGCTTCCGACACCGCCCGGAATTCGCCCATGCACTCGAACGCGGGCTTGCCACCCAAGACCCCTGACGTGAGCGGACGATAGGCCCCGGGCGCCCAGAACGGGATTTCAAAAACCAATTCCTCGGCCGCAGGGTGACGCACCTCGAGCGCGAAGTGAATGCGCTTCGCATCCGTGGCTTTCACTTCCGCGCTGTAGAAAAGCTCCATGCGCGGCGGCTGGGCTTGCAGCGACACGCCCAACAACAGCGCAACAACACACACTCCGCGGCGCCAGTGCGCCACTTGCAGGAAGGAAATCATGAACACTCCTCAGGGGCCGGTTGCTGCTTCCGTCCGGCAGGAGACGGACAGGAACTCGTCCTGTTGCAACACCACTTCAACAAGCGATCCGCGGGGAACGCACTCTTCCGCGAGGCGACGGATTTCGAGCACGAGGTTTTCTGCGGTGGGCACCCTGTCCCGCAGGCCCTCGAGATCCACATTCATGTTGCGGTGATCGAGACGGCGGAGCACTCCCTCCTCGATGGCGCGATCAAGCGCTTCGATATCCACTGCGCGGCCAGTTTCAGGATCAACGGCTGCACGCAGCACGAGGGTGAGGCGGTAATTGTGCCCGTGGCCGCCAACATTCGCTGCCGGTCCGTAGGTCGCGAGATTGCGCTCATCGGACCACTCGGGCCGGAAGAGGCGATGCGATGCACAAAAGCGCCAGGTCCGGCGCACTTCGATCATGGCGAGATGATAACGGGCACGCTGCCGAGGGGAGTGATGCCCGCTGCGTCCACCGCGCAGCGTATGGCTTCGGCGCGCACACCGGCTTGCGTCGCTTCGCTGAAAGCGGCCGCCCAGTCCGGGTCGATCCTCGATGCCGGCGCGAAGGCCTGCACGTCCTCGCGCAAGATCATGAAGAGCATGAGCGCGGCTTCGCCCCTGCGCGCACGCTGTGTGAGCAAATGAAGGTGTTTCAGGCCCCGCGCGGTGACCGCATCCGGAAAGAACGCGGTTCCTGCCGAGGCCATGGTGACGCTCTTCACTTCGATGGCCAGCGCGTCACTTCCGCTCCCGACAACGAAGTCCGTGCGCGAGCCCGGCTCCAGCACGATTTCCGCCCGCACTGGCCCCGCCGGAAGCGCGCACTGAGCGAGGCCTGCTTGCAGTACTTCGCGGGCCACCTGATTGGCGCGCAACGTGTTCACTGCAACCCATGTGCCGGCCACTTCCAAGGCCTCAAGAGCGTAGGGCAATGTGGCGCGGGACGGCCGGATGAGCGCACGGGCGCCAGGAGCGAGCAACCCCATCATGGAACCGGTGTTCGCGAGGTGGGCGGTGGTGAGGCGGCCGCCAGGGAGCTCCACATCCGCGAAGAAACGCTTGCGGCGCCCGAGAAAGCGCGCGAGAGCCAGCGGCGGATCGAATTGCACGCCGCTTCAGTTCACCGTCGGCACGAACACCGCGCTTTGACGCGGAGAGCCGCGACGGAAGGTGGCCACATACGGCAGCTGCTGTTCGCGTGTGAAGCCCCAGACCTTCATCACATCGCCGCTCCGCGAGAACTCCAGCCGGGTCGCGACACCCAGAGGAGCACGCACGCTGGCCGCGTCATCTTGCACCACGCTGGAGCCGTCCACGCGGCCGGAAAAAGCGAATACGGGCCAGTTCATGATCCGTTCACGGCCTCCAAGGGTCAGGATCTGTTCCTTGATGGTCACTGTCACGAGCATGCGCCCTTCCGAAGTCGTTTCGATGACTCCGTGCGCTCGCAGTTCGTCACCGCTGGGAGAAATGTCGCCCCGCCGCCAGACGGGCAGTGTCCCGCGATTGCTGACGTGTTGCGGATCAATGGCGAGCGCTTCGAGGCTCCAGACATTGCCGCCTGTCGCCGTGCTGCAGGCGCTGAGAATGAAGAGCGACAAGAGAGAAAGGATGCGCATGGGTTGACTCCGCGGGCGCGACTCGAAGCATCATGAGCGCTTCCCCGCCTCAAGCACAAGCTCCTTGTTCTCGGCGCCACCGCGGAGATCGAGGATGGCTTCGAGCCCTGCGGAAGAAGCCCTGAAAAGCGTGGCCACATTCGAGGAATCCGCTTCTTCGCGGGTGCGGCCGATGAGCAAGAGCCCGCCCGGCAGAAGGCTGCCCGCGAGCGCGCGCACGGCCTCGCGCTGCCGCTCAGGCGAGAAGTAGCCCGGATTGAGCACATTCATGGCCCGCACGAAATGCCAGCGGGGTGACATGACCGCACACACATCGTGCCGCCCGAGAGTGAAGCGTGCATCCGCGGCCGCCGCGAGGCGGCATGCAGGGTGCCAGAGCGCCACGACCTCCACGCTCCAACCGCTCGGCAATGTCCGGCCCTCTTTGCGCGCAGCGATGACACGCGCCACGTCCGGCAGACGCGCACGAGCTCGCGCCTGCAACCAGCGGTTGCACGGGCGGAAGAGGGACTCCCTCTGCCCCGCACTGAACACGAATTCACCCAAGGTGAACTGCAGCGGCGCGCCCTCTTCGTCACAGGCCACCACGAGCGGATGCCCCTCACAGCGCACGAGCAACATGTTGGCGTAATAGTCGCTCGCATGGGCGCGCCCCGGACGCACGGAGAGCAGTGTCTTCCAGAGTTCGAGCGTCGTGACGCCGCTGCTCGCGCCCACATCGTGCAGGGCGATCTCCGGCACGTCCGGCAGCTCGCGCCCAAGCACCTCCACGATGATGCGGTCGAGACCCTTGAAGCGGTTGCGGCGCGTGGTCTTGTGAATGCGCCCGGCGACGACCAGCTCGTTGTAGAGGCGCGCCAGCAGGATCTCGTCCTGCACGCGCATGGCCGCGTCACTTCCCGCGAGCAGCGTCAACGAGAAACGCCGCGTGCCCGGGTGTTCGAGGGCCCGTTGCATGCGCGCTCCGGGAATGACGACGCCGCGTTTCCACATGCGCGCCGCTCAGCGGAAATCGTCTTCCTGTTCGAGATCGACGGTGCCCGCCGCCTCGCGGAAGCCCACGCGCAGCTCGCCTTCATCGTCCCCTTGCGCCACACTGATGAGTTCCTTCTTCAGCAGCAACAGCAGCGCGAGGAACCACCCGATGGTCTCCTGGCGTGTGGCCTTGCCGCCCACGATTTCGCTGAAAAGCAGCGTGCCGTCCTTCTTCAGGCGCTCGTGCAGATCGGCTGCATAGGCCCGCACCGGTTTGTCATCGATGCGCACGCGGCGTTCGCTGCGATTGGCTTCGGGGCCGAGCGCGTCGAGGATCTTCTGGAACGCTGCCAACATGTCGAAGAGGCCGACCTCCTCGAAGCTCTTGTCCTCGATGCGCAGCGGTTCCGGGCGCGCACTCGCCGGGCGACTGACCGTGCGCGCAAAGCTCTCCGCGCGCGCTTCGAGTGCCTGGGTCGAATCCTTCAGACGCTTGTATTCGAGCAGTTGCTGGACCAACTCGTAGCGCGGGTCGATCTCTTCGGCGAGGTCCACGTCCTCCGAGGGCAGGAGCATGCGTGACTTCACCAGCATGAGCGTTGAAGCCATGACCATGAAGTCCCCGGCCTCCTCGAGATCCAATTCGGTCATCAAAGCGAGGTAGCCGAGGTACTGGTCGAGGATGCTCGAGATGGGGATGTCATGGATATCGACCTCCTCCTTGCGGACGAGGTGAAGCAGGAGATCGAGCGGTCCGGCGAACCGCTCGAGATTGATGCGCCAGTCCTCGCTCACAGGATGCTTCTCCAGAATGCCGCCATGGCGAACACGTTGTCCTCCGCTCGCGCCGCGAGCAAGCCGTACACCTCGGGCCAACCGCGGCCGAAGCCGAAACCTGCCAAAGCGCCGCCGACCCAGAGCGTCAGCACCAGCGCGAGAATGATGCCCGCAGGACCGATGGCGTACCAGACCCGGCGCGGGCGATCCGGAAGAAACATGGCCACCACATGGCCACCATCGAGGGGCGGAAAGGGCAGCAGGTTGAAGAGGCCGAGAATCACCGAAAACCAGATGGCGGGCTTGAGGATCTTCCAGACGGGTGAGGCCACGGCCGCCGTGCCGTCCACCCAGCCACCGCCGATGAGGAACCCGAGCACGGCGATGAAGAACCCCGCGTAGAGGAAGTTCGCCAGCGGCCCCGCCAGAGCGACAAGTGCCATGCGCCGCGGACCGATGGTTCCCGCGTCCACCCGCACCGGCTTCGCCCCGCCGAGAATCCAGCCGAGCAGCAGCAGCGAGAGGAATGGCAGCACCACCGTGTAGAGCCAGTGGATATGCGGGATAGGATTGAGGGTCGCGCGCCGGAACACCTCCACGCGGCGGTCGCCCAGTTGGAAGGCGCTGAAGGCGTGGCCGGCCTCATGGCAGGCATTGGTCATGAGGATCATGAACACCACGCCGGCAAAGATCAGCCACTCCTCCGTGGTGCGGGGCATGGAGGTCATGATGCGACCAGTCTACGGCGCACTTGTGGAAGGCACGACACCGGCTTCGTTGACGCTGTTCGTGAGAGGTTCCTATAATCCGCCGCGCGAGGCGTCCCCGCGCGGGAGATCCCCTTGTGAACAGGATCGAGCGGGCCCGACAAGTCCTCGAAACCGAAGCGCGCGCCATCCTCGCGTTGGTGCCGACCATCGGAGAGCCCTTCGAGCGCGTCGTGGAGCTCATGCTGGCCTGCCAAGGGCATGTGGTGGTGAGCGGGCTCGGCAAGGCCGGACTTGTCGGTGCCAAGGTCAGCGCGACCCTTGCCAGCACCGGCACGCCCTCCCACTTCCTCCATCCGGCTGAGGCCTTCCACGGTGATCTCGGGCGCATGCGCTCCGGGGATGTGGCGCTCCTCATCAGCAACAGCGGCGAGACCGGAGAGGTCGTGCGCTTGGTGGACCCGCTGCGTCGCCTCGGGGTTCACATCGTCGCCATGACCGGTGCGGCAGGTTCTGCTCTCGCGCGCGGCGCGGATCTGGTGCTCGATGTGGGCAAGGCCGCGGAGGCCTGTCCGCTCGGGCTTGCCCCGAGCACCAGCACCACGGTGCTGCTCGCTCTCGGGGATGCGCTCGCTCTCTCCCTCGTGGATGCGCGCCAGTTCAGCCGCGAAGACTACGCGCGCTTCCATCCCGGCGGCCTGCTGGGACGACAACTCCTCCGCGTGGATGAAATCATGCGCCGCGGCGATGGCATCACCGTGATGCCGGAGTCTGCGACCGTCCGCGAGGTTCTCATCGCTATCAACAGCACCCGCGGACGCCCCGGTGCCGCCATGCTCGTGAGTGCCGACGGACGCCTCAGCGGATTCCTCACCGATGGCGACCTCGCGCGCCGTTTGCAGGAAGGCACGAGCTTCCTGGCAGAATCAGCATCGAGCATCATGACCAAGGCGCCGCTCTCCATCCGTGCGGATGAACTCGTCTCGCAGGCCTGGCACTTGCTGCAATCACGTCACGTGGACCAGTTGCCCGTGGTTGGTTCCGATGGCAAGCCTCTCGGCCTGGTCGATGTCCAGGACGTGCTCTCTTCGAGGACCCTCTGATGCCGGCAGAGATCAAATTGCTCGTGCTGGATGTGGATGGCGTGCTCACCGACAATCATCTGCACGTGGATGTCGTCGGCAACGAGACCAAGTGCTTCTGCATCGCGGACGGCCTCGGCATCAAGCTCTGGCTGAAGGCCGGGCTGCACCTTGCAGTGATCTCGGGCCACCCTTCCTTGCAGGCTCGACACCGCCTCGCGAAGCTCGGAGTCTCGGAAGTGCATCTCGGTGTGGAGGACAAGCTCCCGGTCTTCGAGGAGATCCTCGCGCGCCTCGGCGTGAGCCCTGCGGAGACCGCGGTCATGGGCGACGATCTCCCGGATCTTCCGCTGCTGCGCCGCGCGGCCCTCGCGGTCACTGTTCCCGTGGCCCATCCCGAGATCCGCGCCGTCGCTCACGAAACGACCAGCGCCCACGGCGGCAGCGGCGCAGTGCGCGAACTGATCGAGAAGCTCCTCCGCCGTGCGGGTCGCTACGACGACGTCAGCGCCGTCTTCCGGAAATGAAGCAGGCCTTCGTCATCGCCTGTATCGCGAGCCTCGCTCTGGCGGGCGTGCTCTGGTGGACGGGTTCCGCGGCCACGGACGCGCGTGAAGGAAAGCCGCGTGTGCGCGCCGGCGGCAAGGCCATCCTCGATCCGCGCACCGCCTCCGGACGCGACCTCTTCGTGCCGGATCTGGCCACTTGTTCCCTCGAGGGCGCGGAATGCGTGTGGCCCGCTTGGCTTTTCTACTGTGCCGCGCTGGAGCCGGTCGATGGCGAGCGGCTGCGCATCGAGAATCTGCGTGTGCTGCAGAACGCGCGGCCTGTGCAACGCGCGGATCTCGCGCGTCACGTGCAGTTGGCGGACGAGCTGTCGCCGGCCGAAGCCGGGCGCCGCTTGGAAGAGCTTGTCAGTGCGAGTCAAGCGGGGCTCCTCGCGGACAGCGCGGAACTGGTCGGTGGGCACACCATGCTGAGCGTGCGCCGCGTGGATCTGAAAGGCCGCGCACTGCTCGCGCGCATGAGCGCCGGTGTGCGAGAAACCGTGCGTGCCGCCGATCTCGCTCTCGACTTCGACCAAGGGCGGCTCACGCACGCGCGCACCGCCGGTGAGGTGGATATCGAGGGTGCGTTGTTTGCCCTGAAGAGCCGCGGGCTCGCCCTCGACTCCGTGACCGGCGGTGTGGATCTCCTCCGCGATGTGAGCGGGCGTTCCCTGCGTCCCGTGCTCCAGCCAGAGGGCACGGAGCCGTTCCGCTTCGAAAGTGCCGGGCTCGTACGCTTCACTCCCGACAAGGCGCCCACAACGGACCGCGTGCTGCCCGCCGGTGGAACACTGCGGGCTGCGGGCGGTGTCGAAGCGAAGGAAGGGGCCGCGGCCATGCGCAGCGCCTCTCTGGAACTCACTTTCGGTGGCGAGCCCGCGCGCATCCAGCGCCTGCATCTTGAGGGTGGTGTGGATGCACAGTTGCCGGTGTTCAGCGCCAGCGGCGAGCGCGTCCTTGTCGACATCAACACCGGAACTGTCGAGGCTGCGGGGGCTCCGCTCGCTCTGCGCTGGAGCGATCCGGACAGCCTGCTCCAACTGGTCGAGTCCGACGGGCTCGTCACCGTGAGCGCGCCGGATGCCAACGGGCTCGTGCAACTCGAGGCCCGCGAATCGTCGCGTCTGAGCGGCCCGGCCACTTCCATCAACGGCCGCGCCATCCATGCGGTGCTCGAGCGCGGTATGGGCGGACGCTTGCGTCCCCGGGAGATCTCGGCGCGGGTCGTGACGGGTCATTTCGGCCCCGCGGACTTTGCCGCCGGAGAACTCGCGCTGCGAGCGAAGGGTGCGCTCCGCGAGCTCCTGCTCACAGGCGCACCGCGTCTCGTCTTGCGTCTCTCCGACGGTTCCGGACGTGTCGCGGCGGTGCTGGGTGTCGCTGAGGATGTGCCGCTGGTGTTGGTGCTTGAGAGCGCCGGTCCGCTGCGGGTCCTCGCAGATCCAATGCGCCATCTTCCCGGCACCGTGAATGCAACGGAGGCCGTGCGTTTGTCACTGCATCAAGGAGACGAGCGTGGTCCCGTGCTCGCCCGCGTGCAAGCCGCCTCGCTGTCCCTCGGGTTCCTCGACGTGCACACGCGCGAAACTCTCGGGGGTGTGCGCTACCAGAGCCGTGTCGACCTGATCCGTGCGGAAGCGGCGGGCTCCGTGTTGCTGGAGCGTGGTCCCTTCAACGCGCGTGCGCAGGCACTCGACATCGATCTCAAGGGCAGCGCGGTGCAACTGCGCGGCTCGCCCGCTCGCATCGAGCATCTCGCGGAGGATGGCTCCCTGCAGTGGTGCACCGCTGGCGAATTACGGCTCTCCGTGCTCTCGCGCACGCTCTCCGTCGAGGGGCCGTGGCAGGGTGTCGTGCGCATGCCCGCATTCACGCGCGAGCCGGGGCAACTCATACAGGCCACCGAAGCGCGCGGCACCGGAGGGCAGCTTGCCTTCAGCAGCGATGGCCGCGCCCTCGAGTCTCTGGAAGGTGTGACGGCGGTGCAGCTCCATCAGGCCGCCGGTGGCGGAGCGCGCGCGGACGCACTTGAATACACTCTGGAGCCTCGACGCTTCGCGGCGCGTGGTTCCGTGCGTCTCGAACTCGCTCGCAAGGACGGCGCTCCGGAAGTTGTCACCGCTCCGGAGGTGCAGTGGTTTGGCGAAGCACTTCTTGCTGCCGGGCCCTTGCAGGCAGCGCTGGCGGCCCCGCCGTTGCGTTTGAGCGGTCGGCCGACAGCGGCGACAACGCAAGCACTCCTCGAGATTGCGTGCGCCGGTTCGCTCTCCAGTCACGGGGGAATCCTCGTTCTCGAAGGCCCCCTTGCGGCGCGCCAGAACCTCGATGCCGTTCGCGCCGTGGAGCTCTCAGGGCAACGCGCGCTCTTCTTCTTCGACGAATCCGAAGCGAATCGCTCCCTCGAACGCCTCGTGCTCGAAGGGGATGTCATCTGCCACACAGAAGACATGGATGTGCGCGGCGCGGTGCTGCGCGCAGACATACCTGATCGGCGCATGCTCCTCAGCGGCGGAGTCGATCCTTGCGTGCTGAGTCTCGCCGCCGCCGGGCTGCGGGACCACCGGCGCCCCGCGTTCCTTGTCGATTTCACCGACCCCGACAATCCCGTGGTCGAGTCTGTGGACCGACCCATTCCGCCGGAGGCCCGCTGAATGCGCTGCCTGTTGTTGCTCTGCGCTCTCGCTGCCTTCCTCGCCGCCCAGCAACCCGCGCCCGAGTTCCGGCTCACCCGGACAAAAACCCCGCGCATCGAGCGCTTCGATGCGGGTGAACGCCGCCTCGTGCTCATCGGTGGTGTCGATGTGCAGGTGAACGATCTCCGGCTCCGCTGCGACAGCCTCATGGCGTGGCTCGCAAAGGATGAGCCCTCTGCTGCGGGAGATCCCGCACCGGACGCAGGCGCGCTCCAGCGCAGCGGTCAGAAGGTCGTCGAGATCTACGCCGAGGGCACCGTGCTCCTCTTCCAGGGCGAAGAGTTCACGCGCGCCGAGCGGGTGTGGCTCGATCTGCCCCATGGCACAGGAGTGATCGTGGATGCGGTGCGCCGCATGCCACTGCCGCTCGCACGACCGGAGGGAGCGGAGCCGGTGGAGCTCCGCTTGCGCGCGGACGAGTTGCGTGTCCTCGGGCCCGAGCAGCTGGTTGCGCTCGGCGTGCAGGTGAGCACGTGCACCTTCGGTCATCCGCACTGGCATCTCGCGTCGGGCGAGCTCGCAATCCTCCGCGAGAAGCGGGCCGCCGGGGCGCCGCATCTTCGCGTCACCACCAAGGACAACGCGCTGTCTCTGGGCAGCCTCGGCAGCATTCCGTTGTTTGATCTCGCGTACGACACCGAGTCCGAGTACCTGTTCGACCGCATCGAATCTGCGCGCCTTGGCCACACCGATCAGTTCGGTTGGAGCCCGCGCGTGGTCATCGGCACCACGCTGCGCGATGACACCGGGCCGCTCGCGCGCCTGCACTTCCCGCTCGAATGGTTCACCGCGAGAGGGCTGTCTGCTGGTGTGGATGCCGAATACGGCAGCACTGAGCGCTCTTTCGAGGGCCGTGTGATCTCGCGCCTGCAGCACGATGGCGGAGTGGACCAGTGGTATGGCGCACCGCCTGATGAGACCCGTGGGCGCCTTTCCGTCTGGCATCGCCAGCGACTCGCCACCGGACTGCGTGCCGATGCCGAGGTGAATCTCTTCAGCGACGCGGGCTACCACCCCACCTGGTTCGAGAACGAGCTCAAAACGGGAAAGCCGCCGGAGAATCTGCTTTACCTGCACCAGACGCTCGGGAACTCCTGGCTCACGGGCCTCTTCTCGCACCGTTTTCACGGCTTTGACAACACGACGACTTTCGAGCCGAAGCTGCGCTGGGATCTCCTCTCTGAACCGCTGTTCGAGATTGCAGAGCGTCCGACGCTGCTCAGTGTCACGGCTGAACTGACCGAGGTGCGGCCGGCCCCCAGCCTCGTGCCGGGAGACTCCGAGGCTTCCCTGCTGCGCTCGGACCTCGATGCGCTCCTCGAGCACTCACTTGATCTCGGCGCATTCACACTCACTCCCTTTGCCGGCGTGCGTTGGTCCACTTGGTCGCGAGATGCAGCAGGTGCATCCGCAGCGCGCGCGGCCGCTGTCTCGGGACTTCGCTTGCAGTTGCAAGCGTGGCGCGACTTTCCCTCCCTCGCGGAACTTCTGGGCGTGGAAGCCTTGCGCCACACCGTCCAGGCGGGCTTGACCCTCCGCGATGTGAGTGGCAACACGCTGGACCCTGCGTCCCTCATTCGCGTGGATGCTGTCGAGGAAACACGCGACGTCACCGAACTTGAACTGGCACTGCGCAACACGCTGACGACCATCAGGACCGCCAAGGGTGTGCGCGAGCCCGTGCAGTGGGCGGATGTCGACTTGGCGCTTGCCTGGTACCCCGACCGCGAGCGCTCGCCGTTTGGTTCTGAGTTCTCTCCGCTCCACTTTGACCTGTTGCTGCGCCCCATCGCGCATCTCGAGTTCGTCGCGGATGGCGACTGGGACTTCGACACGGGCAGCGGCGACCTCGTCAACACCGCGCTGGCCGCCAGACCGTCGGACGCGCTGCGCGTGGCGCTGGGCTGGCGCCACTTCGGCAACGCACCCATGCGTCCGGGTTCGCTCCCGTTCGATTCGTACTACCTGCAGTCCGACTGGCGCATCGAAGAGAAGTGGATGCTGGCCGCACAGACCGCCTACGAGGTGCGTCAGAGCTCAGGCTTGCGCTACACCCTCGGCCTCGCGCGCATCGGCCACGACGCCGTCTTCCAGGGAACCCTGTTCGCCGATCCCCTCGAGAACGACTTCGGGTTCTCGCTGTCCTTCACACCACGCCTCGGCTTCCGCGGCACACGCCATTTCGGAGTGGGTGCCGCCGAACCGCGCTTCGATCTCTTCGAAACCCTGCGCTGAGCCTGCCGCCTGTAAGCCGCGCGGCAACGTCATATGATGGGCGCATGCCCCTTCTTTTCCTCGGCAACATCGGCTTCCAGGAGATGTTGATCATTCTCTTTGTCGGGCTGCTGATGTTTGGCTCCAAGCTGCCGAATGTGGGGCGCTCCATCGGGCGCAGCGTCGCGCAGTTCAAGAAGGGCCTCTCCGACATGAAAGAGGAGATGCGCGACGTCGAGACGAGCGTGGATCGCCGCGTCGATGAGGAATTGAAGCGTCGCGAACCTGAGCGTGCCCACGCTTCCGATGCCACCGCGCCGGCTGGTGCGACCACGGATGCTTCCGCCGCCACGCCCGCAAGCGCGCCGCCCACCGACGCAGCGCCCGCCGCAGCGGCGGACGGAGCTCCGGTCGCCACCGCGGCGCCGAATGATGCGCCGGTGGTGACGCCGGTTGCCGACGCGGGGCGCCCGCCCCACGGCTCGAACGGCTGAGCTGCGGCTCAGCCCGTGGTCACGCAGCGATTGCGACCACCGCGCTTGGCGGCATAGAGCCTCCGGTCCGCGATGGCCACGAGCTTCTTCGCATCGCCACCAGCTTCGTCCCCGTGCGCGACGCCGAGGCTGATCGTGCATGCCGGTGCTCCCGGCTCTGCGGGCGTCGCCGCGATGATGCTGCGCAGGCGTTCCGCCACCACGGCACCATCTGCTCCAGCGTCGTGCGTGAGGACTGCGAATTCCTCGCCGCCACAGCGGAAGGCCTCGCCCGCGCGCGAGTGCACTCTCACGAGGCTGCCGAGCCGTCGCAAGACCGCATCGCCCGCCGGGTGACCATGCTGGTCGTTGATGGCCTTGAAGTGGTCCACGTCGAAGAACACAAGGCTGCCCTTGCGCCCCGTATCCGCCAGAGCCACATCGAAGGCTGCCCGGTTGAGGAGCCCCGTCAGTGCGTCCGTGCGCGAATCCACGCGGAGGCGCTGCGCTTCCGCCTCGGCTTTTTGCACGCGCTCTTCCTGCTGGATGTTGTCGCTCAGGAGCGATTCCTGGGCATCGGCAAGTTGCAACGCGAGTTCCTCCCGCGCGCCGCCTCCGATATCCAGATCCATGATCTGGGCCAGCTCGGTCGCTTGGCGACTGATGCGCTCCTGCAACTGCCGCGCCGTTTCCTGATCGACGCGCATCAGTTCCACCAGTTGACGCAGCGTGCTGCCCGCCGTGAGCTCGGTTTCCGCCACGCTGTGTGCGCAGCGAAGCGCCTCCACGATGTGTGCGGCCTGATCGTTGCCGCTCGCGGTGTCGTGGTGAGTTCGCACTGGCTCCGTAAGCAGCGGCGCGAGCCCCCAATAACGGAGCATCGCCGCCATGAGATCCGCATGGGTGAATCCCAGCACGGCACGCTCGACCTCCGGATCAGGATGGCCGGCCTTGAACGACTTCAGCACACTGGCCCAACCCTCGGGGCGCGCATTCAGCAGCACCCCGGTGCCAGCGTCCATCAGAAGTCCGCAGAGAAACGCTTCCTCCGCCACAGCCGGACAGCGCATCAATGCGCATTCGCGTGCCGTGACAGCGGAGAAGACCGCGCGTCGGCGAAAGGCCCGGTACAGCGGTGCTGCGGGATCATCGCTCGAGGGTTCGCGGGTCGCGGTCAGCGAGAGGCTGATGGCGGTGAAGCGCACGTTCTTGAGACCGAGCAGCATGACTGCCTGGCGCAAGTTCGTGACCGTCCGCGAGCGAGCGAACAGCGACGAATTCGCGAGCTTCAGAAGGCGCGCGGCAAGAGCCGGGTCTTTCCCCGCCGCGTCAGCGACAGCGATCACGTCTGGTTCCGCGGCGCGCGTACGGCGCACCACTTCGAGTGCCACCGCCGGCATGGGCGGAATGACACCACTCTGGATGAATGCGGACAGTCTGTCCGCGGCTTGTGACACGGGCACGGGCAACCTCGACACCTTGTCCCGCCGCGCAGTTGCGCAGCGCACTCTGAGCCCGGAAACCCCGCGCCCGCGGGGTGGCCTTTTCCGGACCTCGTGCGCCCCTCCTATCGGCAGGGTGAGCGCAGCGCATGATCCGCCTTCAGACGTCGAGTTGCTGGACGTTGAGCGCGTTGCGCTCGATGAACTCGCGCCGCGGCGCCACTTCTTCGCCCATGAGCAATGAAAAGACTCCGTCCTGGTTCCCGTCCTCGGGAACGGCGACGCGCAGTAGCACACGCTTCGCGGGGTCCATTGTGGTCTCCCACAGTTGGTCCGGGTTCATTTCGCCCAGTCCCTTGTAGCGCTGCACGTCGATGCCCTGCTTCCCGGCTTCGTGCACGGCTGCGGGAAGGTCGCGCAACCTCGACAAGGCGCGTTTGCTCTCGTTGTGTCGCGTGCGCACCTCGAAACGGAAATCGTCTTCCACGTCCGGAACACGCGCGCCGGAGGAGAAATCGAAGTCCGCTGCCGTGAAGCCATGCGTTCGCAGCTGGCGCAGCAGTTGCGCGAGCTCGCTGCTGCCCCAGATCTCGTTGAGCACGAGATCCGCTTGCGCGCGCGTCGCGGTGTTCGCGTCGCCGTCGCAAACCACCAGTGCGCGGCCGAGGCGTGCCTCCTCGGCACTGCGGAATGCGGCCAATTCGTCCACATCGTAGAAGAATTGAGGCGCTGCACCGGCGCGTCCATGCCAACGGGGCAGCGCGAGTTCCTCGCCGCGCGCGAGGGCGAGGTAGTCCGCAAGCGAGAGGCCGACGCGCCGCAACTGGCCCTCGCGTGCCGCGAGTCTCTGCACCACTCCGAGCAGTGCCTCCAGCTCGGCGCCTTCCACAGAGCGGCCTTGCGCTCCGCGCACCACCAGCACGGATTCGGCGATCCCGAGCCGCGCCAGTTCGGCTTCCATCTCCGCGCTCGTCAGCACGTAGCGCTCCGAGCTGCGGCTCTTCACCCGGAAGAGCGGCGGCTGCGCGATGTGCACATGCCCCGCGGTGATGAGAGCCCGCATATGGCGATGGAAGAAGGTGAGCAACAAGGTGCGGATGTGGTTTCCGTCCACATCGGCGTCCGTCATGATGATCACGCGGCCATAGCGGAGCTTCGCGAGGTTCAGGTCTTCGCCGATGCCGCAGCCCAACGCACCGATGAGTGCCTTGATTTCATCGTGGTCGAGAACTTTGCCGAGTTTCGATTTCTGGACGTTGAGGATCTTGCCCTTGAGCGGCAGGATGGCTTGGGTTGCGCGATCGCGGCCCTGCTTCGCCGAGCCACCGGCGCTGTCACCTTCGACGATGAAGATCTCGGCGCTCGCGCGGTCCCGCGTGGTGCAGTCGGCGAGCTTGTCGGGCAGGCCGCCACCGCGCAGTGTGCTTTTCCGGAGCACGTTTTCGCTGGCCTTGCGTGCTGCTTCGCGCGCCTCGGCGATGATGCGCGCCTTCTCGACGATGGACTTCGCGTCTGCTGGGTGCTCTTCAAGCCAGCGCGAGAGCTCCGCGTAGACCGTGGACTGCACGACGGTCTGCGCGTCGCGATTGGCGAGCTTCACCTTGGTCTGGCTCTCGAAGGCCGGGTCAGGCAGGCGCAACGACACCACCGCCACGAGGCCTTCCTTCAGGTCCGCGCCGGTGAGCGGTTCGTCATCCTTGCCGCGGCCCTTGATCCAGGCGTTGAAAGCGCTGGTGAGGGCTGTGCGGAAGCCCGTCAGGTGTGTGCCGCCGGAAGCGGTACCGATGGTGTTGGCAAACGTCAGCACCGTCTCGCCCATGGACGTGTTGTATTGGAGTCCAACCTCCACGTCGTAGATGGCGGTCTTGCCATTCTCGCGCGGAAGTGGCGTTTGCGCGCGGAAGTAGATCGGGTTTTTGTGAACGAGCTCGTGGCCTTCGCCGAGCGAGCGCACGAATTCGCGCACGCCATCCGGGAAATGAAGCATGTCCACGCGGTCGTCTTCCGCGCGCTCATCCTCGAACTCGATGCGCACGCCGGCATTGAGGAACGCGAGTTGTTTCAGGCGCGCGATGAGCACTTCGGCCTTGAATTCCATCACCTTCATCACAGCCGGGTCGGGCTTGAAGGTCACCTTGGTGCCGCGCTGGTCCGTCGTGCCGAGCACCTTCAACTGCTGCGCGGTCACGCCCTGCTCGAAGCGGATGAGATGCGCCTTGTTGTCGCGATAGACCTCGACCTCCATCCAGAGCGAGAGCGCACACACACAGGAGACACCGACGCCGTGCAAGCCGCCTGAGACTTTGTAGTTCTCGCCATCGAACTTGCAGCCGGCATGCAGCTTGGTCATGACGACTTCGACCGCTGGCTTGCCCTCTTCCTCGTGCATGTCCACAGGGATGCCGCGCCCGTTGTCCAGCACAGAGAGGCTTCCATCCGGATGAATGGTCACGCGGATACGATCGGCGTGGCCGTTCTGCACCTCGTCGATGGCGTTGTCGACCACTTCGTAGACGAGGTGGTGCAAGCCGTTTTCGTAGGTGTCCCCGATGTACATGTCGGGACGCTTGCGCACGGCTTCCAGCCCCTCGAGCACCTTGATGGTCGAGGCGTTGTATCCACCGTTTGTCGGCGCGGTCACTTCAGCCATGTCAAAACGCTCCGTGGCGGAATCTGAGCCCGCGCACTTCAGCACCCCGGACCTCGCGCACGAGCTCCGGCAGCAGCCGTTCCTTCTCGAATGAATCCAGTCGGTGGCAGAGCGGTGGCGAATCCACCTCGATGGTGACGACGCCGTCCCGCACCCCCGCCACACGCGTGTGTTCTGCAAGCTCCGCACCGGCCACGCGACACCAGGCCTCGCTCACGGCCGCAAAGCCGCGCCGGCTGCGCGCCAGCGGCGCGGCCTTGCGCATCAACGCGGCCAGCACCACGCCGACCGGTGGCGGTGTTCCCCGTGCATCCGCCATCGCGTCAGCCCGCCCGCAAGGTCACAGGCATCACGATGTAGACGAAGTTCTCTTCGCCCTCGACGAGCGCGGGCGTCTCGGCTCCGGAGATCACCAGCTTCACGGCCTCGCACTCCATGTTGCGCAGACCCTCGACGATGTAGTCCGGGTTGAAGGCCACCTCGATGCCGGTGCCCTCGACCACGCATTCGATTTCCACGCGGGAATCGCCGATGTCGGCGGCCCGCGAGGTGATCACCATGCGGTCGTCTTCGAACTTGAGACGCACAGAGCGGCTCTCTTCCGTGGTGAGCACCGCGGCCTGACGCAGAGCCGTCAGAAGGTCGAGTCGCTTGAACGTCGCCGTGAGCTGCTTGGTTTTGGGAAGCACATTCCGCCACTCGGGGAACACGCCTTCAGCCACGCGGGACGAAACCTCCGCGCAACCGCTCTTCACCATCACTTGTTTGTCCTCGATGCACACGCGAACCGTCGGATCGCTGCCGAGGATGCGCTCGAAGGTCATCAGGCCCTTCTGGAGCACGATGGGCGCCTGCTTCACTTCCAGCGCGTTCTCGAAACCCGCGGATTTCATGGCCAGACGCTTGCCGTCCGTCGCCACCATGCGCACTTCATCACCTGAGACCTCGAAACGAACGCCGTGAAAGGCGAAGCGCGTCTTCTCCTTCGCACAGGCAAACAACGTGCGCGCGATGAGCAGCTTGAAGGTGTCGCGCGGGAGCGAAAAGGCGCGCTCCTCGTCGAACGCCGGAATCACCGGGAATTCCTCGGGGTTCTCGCCGTGCACGCGGAAACTCGCCTTGCCGCAGGTGATGCGCGCGGTACGGTCCTCCACTTCGAAACGCACGACATCTGCAGCGCATTCGCGGAGGATGCTCGCGAGCCTGGCCACTGGCAACAGAATGTCGCCCACTTCTTCAACGCCCGTGAGTTCGACGCGATAGCGAATAGCGACCTCGAGATCCGTCGCCAGCAGCGTCGCGCCGTTGTTGTCCACCATCAGGCGCAGGTTCTGCAACACTGGCCGCACGGCCTTGGGCCCGGCCACTGAGCTGACAACCTGAACCGCGTCCAAAAGCCGCTGACGAGTCGCTGAAAAGCGCATCGCATCACCTCTTCCCTGATGGTCCAATGCAGCGCCATCGGGGGCCCCCAGAGGAACCTTCCCCGAGGCCGCGCGCTGCGGTGCTCATGCTAACGGCACACCCCCCTTCCGGGAAGTGCCGCCGCGCCCTTGGGCACGGCTGCAACATGTTTGCACCGCAACGGGTTGCGGTCGCTCTCTCTCAGGACGCCGCGATGCTCATCGCGCGAGCCGCGAGGCGCTCCACAACCTCCCGGAATTCGACATTCTCGCCGGCCTGCTTTTCGGCCTTGTCGATGCTGTACGAGACGGTCGAATGATCGCGTCCGCCAAAGAAGTGACCGATCTCTTCGAGGGAATGTCCGGTGAGTTTGCGCGCGAGGATCATGCCGACCTGACGCGGGAGTGCCACCGCTTGAGTGCGACGCTTGCCTTGCAGGTCGTGCAAGCGCACGCCGTAGTGCTCTTCGACTGCGCGCGCAATGTGATCGAACGCCACGCGGCGGCGACGCTCGGTCACCACGTCCTTCAGGACATCACGCACGAGCTGCGTGCTGATGCGCTGGTTGCCGAGGAACGCCTGGCCAGCGACGCGCGTGACAGCACCTTCCAGTTCCCGCGCGTTGGTCCGCACATGCTCGGCGATGAATGACGCCGCCTCTTCGGGCAATTCGACACCAAGGCGTTGCGCCCGTGCGCGTACGAGTCCGAGACGCACTTCATAGTCCGGTGTTTCCAAGGTGCAGACAAAACCGCCCGCGAGACGCGAGCGCAGCCGTTCGTTGAGCCCCTCGAGCAAGCCCGGCTCGCGATCGCAACTCATGATGATCTGGCGCCCGGCGTTGTGCAGCGCGTTGAAGGTATGCAGGAACTCCTCCTGCGTGCGCTCCTTGTTCTCGAAGAACTGCATGTCATCGACGAGCAAGACATCCACGTCGCGGAAACGTGCGCGGAAAGCCTCCACAGAACCCTTTTCCAGCGCCGCGATGAAGAGGTTGACGAAGTGCTCGGCGGTCACCCACAAGACCCGCTGCGCGGGGTTGCGGTCGAGGAATCCGTGCGCGATGGCTTGCAAGAGATGAGTCTTGCCGGTGCCGACGCCGCCATGGAAGCAGAGCGGGTTGTAGAGCCTCGCGCCCCGATCGACGACGGACTGTGCCGCCGCCACCGCAACGCGATTCGACGGCCCGCTGATGAAGCTCCTGAAGCGGAAGTCGCGGTTGAGTGCGAGTCCGAAGCGCGGCCCTTGCACGGGAGCTTCGAGAGCGCTCCGGGCGGGCAGCACGGGCTCCTCGCGCTCGCCGGCATCCGGTGCACCGGTCAAAACCTCGCTCTCTGCATCGGACAGCGGTGTGCTGACAACGGGCGCATCCTCGCGCACCACGAAGCGGAGCGCGGGGCGTCGGCCACCGGTCACCTTCTCGAGAGCAGCAAGGATCACGTCCGAGAAGCGCGAGCGGATCCACTCGCGCGCGAACGAGTTCTGCGTCGTGATCTCGAAGGCGTCCTCGGAGGATCGTCCCGGACGAAGTCCCCGGAACCACGTGTCGAACTGTTGCTCTGTGACGTGCTGGCGAATATCCGCGAGCACGTTGTTCCAGAGAGTCACGGCAAGTGCATCAGGTGACATGTGACGAAACCCCATCCGGTGTCCGGGCGTGCCCCGACACCGATTCGTTGCTTGAACTCACTAACCAACTTGTCCTGGTGGCTACCGCCTGCCGCCGGTTTCAGATCTCGAAGCTCGTGAGCTCCGTGCTCTGGTCGTGCTGTGCATCTCTGCCAGAGATGCTCACCACACCGGCGACCACCGCGGCCTGAAGGCGCGCGGCGGGCAGCGATTCCGATTTGTTCTTACTTCCGGGCTCTCCACAGGTCAAGAAAAATCGCCGGTTTTCCGCAGCGATTCCACAATGTTTCAAAGTCCGCAGAAGCCGCGTCCGGCACGAACGGTGCAACCCGCGGCCCTTGCCACAGTTGCGCTGGCTCAGCGTTGTCCACGCATCCGGTTGACCATGCGCCCGAAAATCTCGCCAGCGCGGGTCGCCTCTGCCTCCGGTGTGCTCGCCGAGAGAGAAACCCGCAACGATTCCACAACAACTCCCGCGGCGAGTCCCATTGTGTCAAGTACATGACTTGGCCTCGCTGCGCCACTACTGCAAGCACTGCCGACACTGAGCGCAAGGCCTTCGAGGTCGCACGCGATCACAAGCGTTTCTGCGAGCAGACCCGGAACGCGGAGGGAAAGTGTGCCCGGGGCTCGGCCTCCCGGCTGTTGGGTTCCGTGAATCTGGAGGTCCTGGGCCGCTGCGCGGGCTGCCACAAGAAAAAGCGCCTCGCGCTGCTCCAGTCGGAGTGTCCGTTCCTCACGCTCGACACGCGCGATCCGGCACGCAACGCCGAGGCCGACGGCCGCCGCAATGTTCTCCGTACCTGCGCGCCTCATTCTCTCCTGCGCGCCGCCGAGAAGGAGCGGCGGAATCCTCGTCTCCGGCGCGATCCAGAGAGCGCCAATGCCCTGTGGGCCTCCGAGCTTGTGCCCTGAAATGGCCATCGTGAATCCGGGAAAGGCCGCACAACAAAGCTCGCCCTTGCCAGCCTCTTGCACGGCGTCCACGTGCAGGCGTGCACCCTGCGCGGCGCAGAGCGCGGCTGCTGAACGCCACGGCTGCCGCACACCGGTCTCGTTGTTGGTGGCCATCACCGCTGCGGCGCGACAGCCTTCCTTGAGCGCTACCTCCAGGTCCGCGAGACACACAACGCCATCGCGACCGGTAGCGAGTGTTCTCAGGCGCTGCTTGCGTCGCAGCGGCTCCAGCACGGACGGGTGCTCGATGCCCGAGGCTGCCGTGGGGCCCTCCCCACCCATGGCCATGTTGTTCGCCTCTGTGGCGCCGGAAGTGAACACGACGTCGCGCGGTTCCGCCGCAAACAGCGCCGCCACGTCTTCCCGGGCGTCTTCGAGAGCGCGCCGCGCCGCGCGCCCTTCCGCGTGCAACGAAGACGCGTTCGCCGCGGCGCTGAGCCACGGCTCCATCGCGGAACGCACACGCGGCTCCATGGGCGTGGTGGCGTTGTGGTCGCAATAGATGCGCATGGGCGTCGGTTTTCCGGAGGCGCGGTCAAGAGAACCCCGCGGCTGGCCGAAAACGATGGCGTGGTTGTACGCTGCGCGCGGCCCTTGCGGGAGTACCGCGGATTCCCCGGTACACCCGCTGAAACACATCCAAGATGTCCATCCTGAATCCACGCGAAAAGAGCCTTGTTTGCAAACTCGTCTACGACGGCCCGGGGCTGGGAGGCAAGACCACGTCGCTGCGGTCGATCCACACGCTGCTGGACCCGGCTCAGGCCACGCGACCCGTGCTGCTGAACACCGAGGACGCACGCACGCTTTTCTTCGACTTCGTGCCATTCGATCTCGGAGCGCCCTGCGGACACCGCGTGCGCATCCAGGGGTTCACAGCGCCTGGTCAGGTCCGCTACAACCTCACGCGACGCTGCCTCTTGATGGGCGCTGACGGCGCGGTGTTCGTTGCCGATGCGTCCCGCGACCGCCTGGAAGAGAATCGCGCCGCGCTTGTATCCCTGCGTACCAACCTGCGCGCGAACCACCTCGATCCGGCGCACTTTCCGCTCGTACTCCAGTACAACAAACGTGACGCGAGTGACGCACTCACGCGCGAGGAGTTGGAAGCGGCTCTCAATCCGGAGGGCCTCCCCTCGTTCACTTCGAGCGCGCTCCGGGGTGAAGGCGTCTTCGACGCATTCGCCGCCGTTGTGCAGCGCATGCTCAATGTCGCCGCAAAGAAGCACGCGCTGGTTGTGGACGAACCGCTCGGAGATGTGGCCGCGCGCTGGCTCTCCCGCCTCGCGGCGCCACGCAGCTGATCACGTCCGGCTCGCCAGCACCTCTTCGTACAGCGCCTCCCAACGCGGCGCGATGCGCTCCATCGCAAAGTGCTCCAGCACACGCGCGCGCGCGGCCACACGCATGCTTGTGTGCGCCTCCTCGCGCACGCTCTGCACCGCCGCCGCCAGTGCGGCCGCATCATGGACGCCAACAAGACAGCCGGTCGCTCCATCCTCCACCACTTCCGGGAGTCCCCCTGCGCGATAGCCGGCAACGGGCACCCCGCAGGCCATCGCTTCGAGAGCGGCAAGTCCGAAGCTTTCGCCCGCGGAGGGAAGCAAGAACCAGTCGAGCGCTGGAAGCACGCTCTCCACGGCTTCTTGCGCTCCCAGGAAAACCGCACGCGCCCCCAGCCCGCGGCGTTCGAGATCTTCCTCGGCGCGCTGACGGTCCGGGCCGTCGCCCACCATCAAGAGCCGTGCCGGTTGTTGCGCAGCAATGCGTGCGAAGACTTCCACCACGTCACCGACGCGCTTCACGGGCCTCATGTTCGAGGCGTGGCCCAACAACAACTCTCCCTCCCTTGCAAAGCGACGCCGGCTTGACAGCCCCTCGCGGGGCCTGAACCGCTCCGTGTCCGTACCGTTGGGAATGACGCGCGCATTCGTGGTGCATCCAAGGAGCCGGGTGGCCTCCTCTGCGAGCCACACCGAGACCGTTGTCACGGCATCGCTGGCGCCGAGGGCGAAACACACCGCTCGTCGGAACTCCGGGTGCGCGCCGAAGACGGTTACATCACTGCCGTGCAGGGTGGAGATGAGACGCACTCCAGCGCGGCCCGACATTGCGCGCGCCATCCAGATGGCCATGCTGTGCGGCACCGCGAAATGCGCGTGGAGGATTTCGAGTTCGTGCTCTTCCACGAGCGCTGCAAGACAAGCCGCCTCCGCCATGAGTTGCGGTGGCGTGCCCGTGGCGGGGTGCTCCGGTATTTGCGGCGCATGCACGTGCAGGCGTCCGCGCCCTGTGTAACGGAAAGGACGATCCCGGGCGATGAGATGCACGTCGTGCCCGCGCTCGGCCAGCGCAGCCGCAAGCTCCGTCGCCACCGTGCCCGAACCGCCAAGCCCTGGATGACACACGATCCCGATCCGGCGCGCGTTCATGTTGCTGCCTGTGTGGAGGGATAACGACCGGGATGCGCGAAGAGCGCCACCGGGTCGTCGATGCGGAGTGGCCCCCTGTGCAGGAAACCCTCCCCGAACTCCGCGCCAATGGCGTGTCCAAAGGTGCGCGCGCGAGCCTCCCACCAGGTGAAAAACTCCGGCCGCGCAATGTAGGTCGCGGGCTCGGTGCTCGCCGGGTCATGAAACTGGCTCTTGTAGGCAAGGCACGCTTCCTTCTTGCGCGCGAAGTGAGCGCTGATGTCCACCACGAAGTCCGGTTCGCGCACGTGGTGCATGAAGGCCGACAGCACTCCGCGCGGGCGGTGGGGCTTTCCCGTGCCGAGCTTCGCGACGCCGGCGAGAAACGCGGCCTCGCGCACGAGACGACCGGTCCATGCGTGGTCCGGGTGCAGATCCTCCTCGTCCGGCGCAATGACCAGCCGAGGGCGCCAGCGCCGGATGCTCTCGATCACCCGCAGGCGTGATGCCTCGTTCAGCAACACACCGCAGTCGGACAACTCGAGTTGCTCGCGCTCTCTCACGTCGAGAAGCGCCGCCGCCGCGGTCGCCTCGCGCGCGCGTGTGGCCGCGTCACCGCGTGTGCCCATTTCGCCGCGCGTGAGATCCACGATGACCACGCTCTGCCCGCGCGACCGGGCCGCGAGCAGTGTGCCACCCACGCTGAGCTCCACATCATCCGGGTGCGCACCGAAGGCCAGGATGTCAATGTCTTCTTTCATGGTGTTGAGGCGCTCCCCGGCCGGAAGATGACGGCCGGTCGCGAATCCAGCACATCGTAGCTCTCCAGCTCTTGCGCGGGCTCCTTGCCGATGGCCCACCAGCAGTGAGCTCGTTCCTGCGGACGGCCTCGCGGGCGAAGCCATGTGGCGAGCTCATGCACGCGCGCGCCATCGGCTGTCAGGCGCGGCCAGTCTCCGGGAGCGCTCGCGGCCAAGGCGAGCGCGATGCCTTGCGCCTTCATGAGCGCCTGCATCCGTGGCGTGACCCAAGTGATGGAGGGGCGCGGGATGAGCGCCGGCACGGGGAGCCCGAAGACTTGGAAGAGCGCCGGGAGTTGCGCGAAGTACGCATTCTCAGCGGGGCCATTCACATGTGCCACCACCGGAAGCAGCCATTGTTGCACCAGCGGGCGCAACAACACGCCCGGTGAAAGTGCTCCCGTGTGTTCAGCCGCATTTGCCGGAAGGGCTCGCCGCACGCCCTGCTGGTCCAGCATCCAGATCTGCGCGCCGCCCCGCGGATCGACCTGAGGTGTGAAGCCTGCGCTCGTCACACGCCGCACGCCTTCGTGCGCCGCGACCGCCACTTCGGCGTGAAGCGCGTGAGCCTCCGCGAGGAACGGGCGCGCGCTCAGCGACAGCTCTGTCGCGCTTGCGAAGAGCACGGGCATGCCGTGCGGTAGCGCGTGGTAGAGCGCGCGTGTTGACCAATGCGCAAGAGACTCTCCAGCGTGGGCGTGCAACGCGGGTTGATCTGCCACACCAAGCCGCGCGAGCCAGCCCGCGATGCGTTGCACGCACGCCGCGTCAAGCAACCGGGCCGCCAGCGGCGCGCCGTCATGATGCAGTGGCAGCCTTGCCTTCTCGAAGTCTCCGCCTGCTGGAACGAGGCCGCGATTCGCTTCACCGAGATCGTGATCCACATCGTGCACCCAGAAGACGGGAACCACTGGCCGGCCGCTGTGTTCCCGAAGCCTCTGCGCGAGCAGTGCGGCGCCGGCGCACTTGTGCAGCGCCAGCAAGGGTCCACCGAAAAGAGCAGGTTGCTGGCCGGCTGTCACCACCAACACGTCCGGACGCTGAAGCATCTCCACCAGCCCCGCTGCGTGTAGGTTGCCGAGCGCTGTGTTGAAGACGCGGAGATGCTCCAGCACTGCTGGCTCGGGACGCGCGAGTTGCTCTGCGGCCACTTCCATGATCCCGGCGAGATCCGGGGGGCGCGGCAGAAGCTCTGTGTGGCGCGACCGGGGTTGATGACGCAGCACCGCATCGATGCTCGTGGCCGCTCCGGGTGTGTGCTCGACACGCAACTCCATCAGACGCGCTCCGCCAGATGTACGTGCCGCAACGCGCGTGACGCGACATCAAGGTTGCCGTGGCACGAATGCCAGCGCAGCCCCGCTGCCTCCAGGAGAATGCGGGCCTCCTCCGCCGTGTACAGCCGCACGGATTCCTGCCAGCTGCGCGTCCCGGTGGCATCCCGCAGCTCCACGGTTTTCTCGACGCGCTCGCCCCGCAGTCGCCGCGTCTCCGTGATCTCGACATCCACCAGCATGCGGACGGTGCGCGGCTCAAGGTGTGCGCGCACGTACGCGGGCTCCGCGAGGTCCAGGGCCACGATGCCGGCAGGTGCAAGGACGCGTGCAACCTCGGCCAAGACCCGTGCATCTTCGGCGCTGTTCTCGAAGTAACCAAAGGTCGTGAAGAGCAGAGTCACGAGATCGAAGCTCTGCTCCGCGAACGGGAGGCAGCGCATGTCTGCGCGCACCACGGCGCTGCCGCGCGTCCGCGCAACCCGGAGCAGCGCAGCCGAAAGATCCACGCCCAAGCCGCGCACGTTGTGCGTCTTCCAGGCATCGAGGTGACGGCCGAAGCCGCAGCCCACATCCAACACGCGACCCGCTGAGCGTTCTGGCAGGCGCCGCACCAACTCCGCTATTTCGCGGTGAGCCTGAGCTTCGTCGCGGTGCGTGTACACGCGGAGATAATCCTCGCCGAAGGCGCGTTCGAACCAGGGCGCCTCCGCGACCACGTCACGTTCTCCGCTGCAAGGCCACGTCGAGCTCGCTGCGCATCTTCTCCGCCGCAGCGCCGATCATTCCGCGCCAGTCCGCGGGCGCCGCGCTGGACCCCCACGGGAACGTGACGGACCGGCTCGCCGTGACGATCGCGCCCAGGCCATCGGCATCGAAGCCGCCGACAACATCAGCAGCGCCGGCCCCCTGCGCGCCGTAGCCAGGCAGCAAGAGCACGCTGCCGGGAAGCTCCGCGCGCAAGGCCACGAGATGAGCCGGCCACGTTGCGCCAACCACCGCGCCCACCGGGCCATACGCCTCCCCGCTCCTCTCGTTCCAGCCGCGCACCAGGGCCGCCACATGCGCACTAATCGTCTTTCCGTCGCTGACGAGATCCTGCAACTCGGCGCTGCCCGGGTTGCTCGTCTTCACAAGCACAAAGATCCCACCGCCGTGTTGTGTTGCCGCCTTCACGAAGGGTTTGACACCGTCGCCGCCGAGGAACGCGTTGACCGTACAGGCATCAGCCAGCGGCGAGAACTCCGCGCCCCCAAGCCAGGCTTCCGCATAGGCCTCAGCGGTGGTTCCGATATCGCCACGTTTCACGTCCGCGATCACCAGCAGGTCGCGCGCGCGTGCAGCAGCAATGACGCGCTCGAGAGCCGCCACCCCGGGGCTGCGCAAACGTTCGAAGAAGGCTGCCTGCGGCTTGACCGCCACGGCGACATGTCGCACGGCATCGAGCACGCCAACACAGAACTCCTCGAAGGCCGCGGCCTGCGCCACAGCGTCGCCCCGTGCAGCTCCCCGGAGCGGTGCTGGAAGCGCCTCGAGGCGAGGGTCCAGTCCGACACACACCGCGGATTTCTTCGCACGCATGGCCTCGTGAAGTCGTGCTGCAAATGGTTTCATGCTCGTGGCTCCGCGCACAGGCGGAGAAAGTTCTTGGCGATCTCGTTCCCGTGTTCCGACAGGAACGACTCCGGATGGAACTGCACGCCGTACAACCGGCGCGCGGGCCAACTCAGCGCCATGATGGTCGACGGATCCCCAGCAACGGTTGCATCACAGGTCACGGAGTCTGGCAACGTGGATCGCTCCACGATGAGCGAATGGTAGCGCATGACCGTGCAGGGGCTCGGTACCCCGGTGAAGATGCCGTCTCCACAATGCTCGATCTCGGATGTCTTGCCGTGGCGCTGTTCCAAGGCGCGAACGACGGCGGCTCCGCACGCGCTGGCAATGATCTGCATTCCGAGGCAGACACCGAGAATCGGTATGGCTCCATTGCTCTGGCGCACCAGTTCCATGCCGATACCGCGTTCTCCTGGCGCGCCTGGGCCCGGCGAGAGAACAATGCCGACAGGCCGCATGCTTGCGACGTCGGCAAGGTTGGTGCGGTCGCAACGCTGTACCAGGACCTTGGCGCCTGCCGCCTCGAGAAGATGCGCGAGGTTGTGCGTGAACGAATCGTAATGATCGAGAAGGAGCAGCACGCTGGATCAGACCTTGGGCCAAGCCTCGAACAGTTTGAGCAGAATGCTGTCGAGAAGCCAGAGCCCGTCGTGAGTCAGTCGGAGATTCTCCGAGTCTTCGTGCAACAGACGCGCTCTCGTTAGATCGGTCAGTATCTCCTTGCATCGTCCTGCCGTGTTGAAGCCGGTGCGTTGATCGAGTTCTTGAAGGCTCACACCCTCTGCCGTCCTGAGGCCGCTGGTGAGACACTCCATCCAGTCTTCTCGCGGGCCGAGAATGTCTTCCTCTTCAACAGGTCTTGTGCCGGCCTCGATGGCCTCGATGTAACGCGTCGGTGAATTCACATTGCGGGTCCGCCGTTTCCCGATGCGTCCCCATGCCCCAGCACCCAGACCGTAATACTCAAGGTTGCGCCAGTAGTTCAGGTTGTGGACCGACTCTTGTCCTTCGCGGCTGAAATTGGATATCTCATAGAGATGGAACCCGGCCTTGTTCAGACGCTCACATGCGAGCGCGAACATACGCCGCACAGTTTCCTCAGGGCAAACACTCATTCTACCCTGGCGCAACGCCTCGAAGAATGGTGTTCCCTCCTCAAACTGGAGTGCGTAGGCGGAGAGGTGTTCCGGTTCGAGCTCGAGCAGTCTCTCCAGGTCCTGCAGCCAGTCCTCTTTACTCTGCCACGGCTGTCCGTAAATCAGGTCCAGGTTGATGCGCTGAATACCGGCTTTACGCAGCACGGCGACACTTTCACGAACATCTTCAACGCTGTGCACACGGCCCAGTTTCGAGAGGCGCTCAGGGTCCATGCTCTGAACCCCCATACTCACACGATCAACGCCAGCAGAGCACAACGCCTCAACGTGATCTCCCGTCAGAGTTCCCGGATTGGCTTCGACTGTCCACTCTCGCAAGTGTCCGCGTTCCACCATTGAACCAATGCCTTGCAGGAGTCTCCGGAATTCTGCTGGCTCCAGTTCCGTGGGTGTTCCTCCTCCGATGTAGATGCTGGAAACCGTATGCCCATGCTGTGTGAGCATGGTGTTCGTTTCACGCAACAAGGCACTGACATAACGCTCCTGTTCTGCTCGAGAGCGTCCAGCAGCCGAATTGAACGCGCAGTATTCACACTTCCTGACGCAGTAAGGAACATGCACATACAGGGCCGGGAAGAGCGTGGCTTCTCGGCTTGCGCTGGGTGTCGTGCGCGCGCTTGTCATGAGAGGATGGTTTTATATTGAAACCGCAGTCATCATAGACGTGAGTGAAAGTTCGTGGAGAAGCGAGATGGCGCGCGCAAAACAACGTTCAAAGAGCGGAAGAAGCAGTTGCGCGTGTTCCACGAAAGATGAGAGTGGAATGTTCAATAGTGGTGTCGGTCATCTGTCGCCGCACGAACAAAGCGAGGTGAAGGACGCTTGTCGGACGCGCTCTCCGGAAGAAGAAGGAATGTTCCAGTCGGAAGCCAGGCCTCATACCGGCAGGAAACGGACTGCAACAGAGCACCAAGGCTGGGACGCGACAGGTGTCTTCCGGCGTGCGCACAACCAAAACTTGCAATCGTTGTTGATAACTCAGTCGACCATCACGGCGCGCAGGCGTTCCAGAGTCAGCATCTCGATCTGGCGCACGCGTTCGCGCGTCAGTCCGACGAGATCACCGATCTCCTTGAGGGTTCTCGGGGCCTCTCCATCCAGGCCGAAGCGCAGGCGCAGGATGGTGGCTTCGCGTGGCTCCATGCCAGCGAGCAATTGTTCAACCTCTTCGCTTTCCGCGAGGGCGAGCAAGGCTTCGTCCGGTGTTGGCTGCGAGGTGTCGCGCACGAGATCAGCCGAGGAGTTGTCCGGCTCGATGGGAATGGGCTGAGCCATGCCCTGAGCGGCGGCCATGGCGCGCTCGATGCCGTTCACGTTGTCCACAGGAACCTCGAGCGCCGTGGCGAGCTCTTCTTCTGTGGGCTGACGCCCGAGCTTCTCGGTGAGGTCGCGCTGTGCGGTGCGCAGGCGGTTGATCAGTTCCATCATGTAGGAAGGGATGCGCACGGTTTTCACCGTGTTGGTGAGAGCGCGTCGGATGGACTGCTTGATCCACCAGGTGGCATAGGTCGAGAAGCGGCAGCCGGCGTTCGGGTCGAACTTCTCGACACCTTTGATCAACCCCATGTTGCCCTCTTCAATGAGGTCCATGAAGCTCATGCCGTGGTTCACGTAACGCTTGGCAATACTCACGACGAGCCGGAGATTGGAGCGGATCAGGAGGTCACGGGCCTCGAAATCTCCAGCCTGGACTTTGCGCGCAAGCCGAACCTCATCCGCCGGGCCGAGCAGGTCCACCGTGTTGATCTCACGGAGATAGATGTTGAGCGTTGCGTCGGCCATGGCGAGTGTGCCCTCATGCGTCACCCGCGTTGTGGAATGGGGCGGCGACGCACAGCCCGCAACACCGTCACCACCAGGATCCATAGATCCAAGGCCGGTGACCAGCGTCGCGCATAGGCGAGGTCGTGGCGCAGCCTCCGACTGATGGACGTGTCGCCCAGAAAGCCGTTGACCTGCGCGAGCCCCGTCATTCCGACGGGCACACGGTGACGCAGGGGGTACTTCGGCCAACGAGCGGAAAAGGCTTGAGCGAACGCGGGTCTTTCCGGCCGAGGGCCGACAAGAGACATCGAACCCAAGAGGACATTGCCGAGCTGAGGCAGTTCATCCAGCCAAAACCGGCGCAACAGCCTGCCGTGGCGCGTGATGCGAGGGTCGTCATCCTCTGGCCAGACCGGGATTCCACCTGGCTCGGCGTTCACCACCATGGTGCGGAGCTTGGGGACCATGAAGAGGCGCCCCCCCAGCCCCAGCCGGACTTGCGCATAGAAAACGGGGCCGCGTTGCAGCCCTTTGAGAACAAGCAAAAGCAGAGCGAAGCACGGCAGCAGAAGCGGCAGCGCGGCAAGCACGAGCAGTGTGTCGCACACGCGCTTGACGCAGCTGGCCATGCCCTCGGCGGGGCCTTCCGGGTGAAGCGGCAACTCCCCGCTCGTCACCTGAACAGAACTCGCGATATCGAGAGGGTCCGGCGGTTCGCCTGCTGGAAAAGGTCCGGGTTGCCAACGACAGCGTGGCCAGGGGGTGTTTTGCGCGGCAAGGCCGAGGCAGCGCTGGACCTCCCCGTGCTTGAAAGTTCCGCGACAGGCGTCGGGGGGCAGGAGCATCCAGACCCGAGAGAGCGCCCAAGGAAGGCAGGAAGCGAAAGCTAGTTGCAGGGGCGCTGTCCCCCACATGTCAGTGGCCCCGAGGGCGGCGCCCAGGCAAAGCTCGAAGCTCCAAGCAACCGCGGCGGCGCCCGAAACCCCGGCGATCCAGACAGACGGCCTCCGCCAGCGCAGCAGGAGGTCGTGGCGAAAGGCCACCCAGCCCACAAGCAGTGCAGGCAGTGCGCAGGTTCCGGCGCGTGCGGCTGGCAAGAGCGCAGCCAGAAGCAGCGCCGTCCCCAGCAGCACGATGCGCAGGAGCAAGGGAGCGCGCCCAGGAGGTGGAGCCGTGGTGTCCCGCAAGTGATCCCCGTGTCGAACGCCATGCTAGGGCGCGCGGAGCGGCGCGGCAATCAATGATCCCCGGCGCATGGCTATAGTGCCGCTCGAAGAGCGGCTTGGGGCCGCTTCCCGCGCCCCTGAACCGAGTGGAGATAGCGCCATGTGGATCGGAGTGATCAGCGACACGAGCGGCGAGCTGGACCCACGCGTCGCCGACTTGTTCGGCGGTGTGGACTATATTCTGCATTGTGGCGGCATCGGTGACCCGGCCATTCTGGATGTGCTCTCGCATATTGCTCCGGTGGCCGGTGTGCTGGCGGCCCATGACGACCCCGGGATCGTGCCGTTCGAGAAGACGCTATTCAGGAAATGGTTCGAAGTGGGCGTTTACACATCGCATGTCATTGGCGAACCCACCAATCTCTCTCGCCTCACTGCCAAGGATCTCGAGGAGTTGGCCCCGCAGGTTGTGCTATTCGGAAATCAGCGCAGCGCGTGTAATTCACGAATTGATGGGCGCCTGTTTTTTGCGCCCGGCCCGGCGGGTCCATTCGCGGGAGCGACCCAACGCAGTGTCGGTATTCTTGAAATCGAGGGACGCAACCATCGCGCGGAGTCGATTCCCCTCGACGGGCGTTGATCAAATACGCTGACGACGACCGCGCGTCGCGTCGATGCTCGCGAGCACCGCGCTCAGGGCCAGCGGGAAGAGGGCCTGCAGGGCGGCGTAACCGAGGAGCGCCGGGAGTGGAGGGCCGCGGAGTCCGTGGCCGACCGGCCCCAGCAGCGCGAGATCCGGCAGGAAGGCCAAGGAAGGCAGGGTTTGGTCCGCTTCCGCCCACGCGGAGGCCCCCAAAAAGAGGATCAGGAGCGCGAGTGCGCCCGGCAAGGGGCCGAGACGGCGGCCAAGGAAGACGGCCCAGGCTAGAACAACAAGGGTGGCCGCGAGGCTGTGTGTGAGCACGCGGACAAGAGTTTGACAACCAACAAAAACCGTAAGACATTGCAAAACAAGCAGTTGAATCGCTGCGAGGGCTATGAGGGCGAGCGCGGCGATGGCCCATCGACCCACAACGGCAGCAGAGCTCTCCAGGCCAGAGCCAATGGGTGAAGCTCGGGGCCCGCCACGCACGCTCAAAGTGGTGTGCAGGCCGAGCATCACCACCAAGAGGAGCTGACAGGACGCGGCCGCTTCGTGCAGGGCCGCGGTGCGATCGCCGAGAGGCAGTGGGAGGGCGACCAGTAGACCAAACAGACCGGCAGCAACGAGCGCGGCTATGCGCGTGATCGGTGAACGCAGTGCCTGGCGGGCCGCGCCCCTGGCGCAAGCTCCCCACGGGTTCTTGGCGCTGGGCTCAGCCACGTGTAGCCTTCGTCTCGTTCCACGTGGAACATGGAGCGGCCATGCGTTGGGTTGAGATCACAGGCTCAAGTGCTTTCCAGCGCGCGCGCGTGGCCGCAAATCTAGCGGTTTTGGCCGCACTGGGGAAGGTCGGTGGTGGCTTGGTGTGCGCAGATCAGCGCCTGGCCAGTGCGGCTGCGGCCCACGGGGTCGCGATCGGTGGGTCCGCTGATGGGCCTGGGGTTGGGTTTTCTGGTGAAGGAGCACTGCCGGGCGCCCCTGTTCTCCAGCTCCGACTGCTGGATACCCCCACGGACGACTTGTTCCACGTGGAACGTGCGTCCCATCCTCCCGTGCGGCTTGTGGTGGTGGGCTCGGACGTGGACGTCTTTGAGCGCGCTGTGCGGCGCCGACAGGTCGCGGGCCTGGAGCCTGTGCTGCCCTATCGCGCGCCGACCCTCGACGCTGAGCCGACACTTGTGGTGGTGGACGCGGATATGAGTCCGTCAGGTTTGGCTTTGGTGGAACTGTTGCAGGAGGTCATGAACGATGTTGGATAAGGGAAGTCGACTGGGGCGCGGGCTGGAAGGTCTCATTCCGGCAGCTCGTGAAGGCAAGCTCACCGCGGCGGTGGTGGCGGCCGCAGGCCTGCAGGTGCTGCGCATCCCCTTGAAGAAACTCCAGGCCAACCCATGGCAGCCGCGGAAGGACTTCAGCACACAGGCCCTGAACGAACTCGTGGAATCGCTAAGGGTTCATGGCCTGATGCAACCCATTGTGGTCCGGACGCACGCGAGCGGATATCAGCTCATCGCGGGCGAACGGCGCTGGCGTGCAGCCCAGGAACTAGGCTGGACGGAGATGGATGCTGTGGTGGCGGAAGCTGACGACCGCCGGATGATGGAGTGGGCGCTGCTGGAGAATCTCCAGCGCCAGGACCTTGGTCCCCTCGAGATCGCAGAAGGTCTGCAACGCTTCATGGCGGGCACGGGGCTCGGCCAGGAAGAGATGGCAAAGCGGCTGAGCATGAGTCGGCCAGCGGTTGCCAATCATCTCCGGCTTCTCGAGCTGCCCGCGAGTATTCGCAGCCGGATTGCGCAGGGCACCATCAGTATGGGCGCGGCGCGCGCCCTCCTGAGCATCAAGGACCGCAAGGTCCAAGAGGACGCAGCCCGACGTGTGGCCGAGGGCCTGCTGACGGTGCGTCAAGTTGAAGCCTTGACACAGGCGCGGGCGGCCAGCGTGACGCCTGTCGATCCCAACCTCAAGGCGGTGGGGGAGGAAATCCAGTCCCTTCTCGGCACACGCGTGCAGGTGCGAGGACGCCTGGACCGCGGACGCGTGGTGGTGAGCTACAGCTCGCGCCGCCAACTGGACGGGCTGTTGCGCAAACTCCGCGCTCTCGACGCCGAGCGCGCAGAGGATGCCTCAGGTGATGACGGCCTGCTCAAAATCTGAACGCGCGTTCACACAACGCGAGGTGGCACTTCCGGCGGCGCTTCACGGCCACCGGTGAAGCGCGCCGTCGCGCCCGGACGAGCCGGACATTCAGCGCAACCGCTCTCCCATCACGAGGGCGCAAAAGCGCGAACGGCGCGCCGGGGGAGGCGCGCCGTCATGGAGCGGACAAGCGCCGTCAGTTCTTGGCTTCGGGCTTCGCGGGAAGTTTGAAGGAGCGCAGCACGGGCACCGCGGGCTTCACCGCAGGAGAACCAGTAACCGTCACCGCAGTGATGGTCCACGGCTTCTCGAGCACGTGCACTGCACAGTGGTCCACATGACCCTGCGGATCCTTCTTCGCGAGCGCACCATCGAGTTGGGTCAGCACCTCATCCGAACCCTTCACCTCTGCGAAGACCGTGCGGTCGTCGTTGCGGGGGAGCTCCTTGGTGAGCAGCAGCATGTTCACAGGGCTGATGCCCACGAATGAAACACCATCGAAGGCCTTCTCCATGAGCAAGCGGCCGCGCTTGCACTTCAAGCGGTTGGCTTCCTTCGGCAGAGTGAAGCCGGCGTCTTCCGAGTTGCCGCCCCAGAGGTCCTGCCGATCCGGCGCAACGCGCGCGAGCACAGAGCCCATGAGGACACCCCGCCCCGCAGTGCTTTCGAGCGTCTCTCGCTCCTGCGCATAAACGAGCGAGCCGTTGAAGTGACCCTCGGTCGCCATCTTGATGAAGTTGTCGACGGCTTGCGGTGCTTCTGCGGAGAAGAACTGCAACTCCAGCGCGTGGCTCTTGCCATCCGGATCGGTGAGGGTCAGCGTGGCGCTGAGCCTTGCGTCCGGAGTCTCCGCTGCATCCGCCTTGTGCGATTCCAGCCAGGCGATTTGCGTGCGGCAATACTCGACCAGTTTTGCCGGAGCCGTGGGCACAGTCTGCCCCGGCTGCAACACCGGACGCCATGGAATCTTCGCGATGAGATTCTCGTTGAAGCGTCCCTGAAAGGCGCTGGCATCTTCCAGCGCACGCTTGAAGTGCTCGAGCTTCTTCGCGGGGTCTTCGCTGTTGTCGCCCGCCTCACGCTCGGCACGCGCGGTGTTCATCAGCACAAAGGCTTCCTGCGGCTTGCCCTGCACCGACGCAAGGACGTCGCGCAGCGCAGCGGCGCGTTCGGCGCCCTCGGGCTTCGTCACCGCAGAAGTGTAATTCTCGGCGAGTTTGTCAGAGGCCTCTCGGTCCGAGGAGCTGGTCAAGTTGCGCACGATGATGATGCCAGCCACGAGGGTGCCCGCGATGAGCAGCAGCGTGACGTAGCGCTTCGGGCGCGCCGCAAGATCGTCACCCAGAGCTGCGAGTCCGGCCTTCGGCTCGGCAGCCGCGTTCTTGTCAGTTGAAGTCTGTGCCATGTCGAATCCTTGGGTCCTTGTCAGCGATCGCTGGCGCCGCGGCGCTTGATGACGATCCGTGTGCCGTCCTTGACCGTCGTTATTTCGACCAGACAAGTGGAACGGTCCTTGGCAAATGTGAGAGAGCGGGTCCCGCTATCGTTCGCGTCGCCCTTCGAGGTCCAGCCGTACGGGCGGGCCCCCATGGTGTCTTTGTAGAACGTCGCCACTCGTTCCGCGTCGAGCAGTCCCCAATAGTGCTGATCGCAGAGCTTCACGCCGCCCTCTTCATAGGAGAACGACCTGTTCTCGCGGTCGACGAGCTCGAAGCGCTCGGGCACAGGAACATCGTCCATCTGTGCTCGTTGAAGCTCCCTCGAGCGCGTCTCATCGACAGACGGCTGCGCGGGGTTCAGGGTGCGCGGGTTTTCGAGCTGTTCGGTGCAGGCCACGAAAAGCAGGCCCGACGCGATCACAAGCAGAGCGTTCTTCACGGCAGTCCTCCTCCGGAGGAAAGCGATTATACGAAGGCACTCGCGCTCAAAAACGGGAGCCTATAATGCAGCGGGAAGTGCCCCTTTGCCGCACCTCGAAGAGCCGACACTCGTACTCAATCGCTCGTGGGTTGCCGTCAGCACCACGACCGTGCGCGAGGCCGTGTCGATGGTCTACCGCGGCGTTGCTCGCGTGATCCAGCCTGAGACCTACCAGGTCCATACCTTCGACTCATGGGCGGACCTCTCGGTGCGCGAGGGCGAGGATTGCGTCCGCACCGTGCGCCTCGCGTTCCGCGTTCCCGAGGTGATCCTGCTCACGCGCCACGCGCGCATGCCGCTGCGAGAAGTGCCATTTTCCCGCCGAAATCTCTATCGTCGCGATGGCTACCGTTGTCAGTACTGTGGCCTGCACGGACCGACGAGCGAGCTCAGCATCGATCATGTCGTCCCACGCAGCGTCGGTGGCGGCACGTGCTGGGAGAACTGCGTCCTGGCGTGCCTCGACTGCAACGTGCGCAAGGCCAACCGGACGCCGCTCGAAGCCGGAATGGAACTGCGCCGCCCGCCGGCGCGGCCGCCATGGTCCCCCTGCCTCATGGTTCATGTCGGTCGACGCCGCGCGAGCTGGGAGAAATTCGTCAGCGATCAGTACTGGAACGTGGCACTGGAAGCGGATTAACAAGGGGTTCGCGTCTGGGAGGCAGGCCTTCCGCCCGCCACCACGCGTCGACTGCCGGGAGGATGCGCGGCAGGCCCTCATCACAGGACGCGCGCAAAGCGCGCCCCAGCAACCACGCAGCCTCGCCTTCGAGGCCACCGAGGGGCGCGGCATGGCCATCCAGTCTCGCCAAAGTCGTGCTGTCGAGAAAACAGCGCCCGTGGCGGTCGAGAAACCGCCACCGAAGCTCGCAAGTGGCTACCAGCGAACATGTTGGAGCAACAAACAGCAGCGACTCCAGCCCCCCGGAGATCTCTGTTCCAAGATGCAGAATGTCCAATTCCAAGAGGTAGGGGGCATCCACTGCGGAGAGGGTTGTTTCAAGCGCCACACCCGCACGAACCAGATCAAGCGCCACGGCCGAAGCAACCTCGACAAGTGTCGGAACATCAAACTGTCGGTGTTGTAATTGATGCCGGCCCAATGCCTTGAACGTACCGTGCTCTGCGATCGGACGCATGTCTGCGCTGATGCGGACGTGGACCAAAGCGAGGGGCTCGCCAGGGACACGAATCTCTGTGGCCGCCACGGGCAAGCGCTGCGGCACGCTGGCGCAGGACCAGAACAGGGCGATGAAGACGAGCGAGAGAAGCCGGTTCACGGGTTCGGATCATCGCCACTGTGGGGCGCGGACGCAATCGAAGGAACGCCATCTGAGAAGAAGCGCCACATCTCGGGGCCTCCCGGCCTAAGATCACTCACCCAACGCATCGAAAGGCCATATGCTGTACCGCACACTCCTCTGCAGTCTCGCGACCCTGGCGACACTGACGGGCCTCGCCGCTCAGGGCTGGGTCTCCGACCACGTGGGCCCGGAGGCGCCAAGTCCCAAGCCTTTCTTCATTGACTGGGAGCAGCAGGCCGCGCTGGCGCGCCGCAGCGGCGCGTGGCAAGCAGCACGCGAGGACCTTCCGGGCTGGATGGCCGTCCTCGACGAACGCAGCCATGCACCCCGTTATGCCTTCGGCCCGGGCATCCTGATGACGCGCGCATTGCCATCAGCCGACGAGGTCTCCGTCGCCGCGCTCAGATTGCGGCCGCTGCTCGCGCGCCTCTATTCCATTCCGGAAAATCAAATACATCTCCGCCACGTGCAGGATGCCGGACGCATCTGGTTTGTGCACCTGGAGCAGCGTATTCTTGATTTTCCTGTTGACGGCGCCGTCATCAAACTGCGTTTCGACAAGACGGGTCATCTTGTCCTTGTTGGCGGGCTCGTCGTGCCCATGGCGGAGCGAGACGCCGCGCCGGAAATATCAGCCGGCAATGCACGCGAGCGATTTGCGGCATACCTCATGGATCAAGGCTGGCTCGGCGCTGCGCGCGACGTCCAGTGGCTCGAAACCTCCCACGTGGTGCGCGTGCTCGAAGGAAGCACGCATATCGAGGGGAGGGCGGCCTGGAAGCTCACCGCGCTGACGGAAACACCCCGCGCGGACTGGGTGGGCTACGTGGATAGCCGGACCGGCGAAGTCATTCAGTGCTGGAACGATGTCCGCAATTGCTCCCATGGCGGACCGGAGGAAGTGGCCGCTCTGCTCGCGACGGCCACCGTGAACGGCACTGTGCGCGGCATGAACCATGAAGGCTTGTTGCCGAGCCAGGCCCCAGCCATGCAGGCCTACCCGGAGGTCCGGCTTACCGTGAATGGCGCCCTGCTCACCACCAGCGCCACGGGCACCTGGAGCTACTCCGGCGGCGCCACCACGATTCCGGTCACCAGTTCTCTGGATGGCCCGTGGGTTGCAGGGACGGCCAGCACAGGCACCATTGCCAGTTTCAGCAACGCAGCCGTTCCGTCCGGCGTCTTTGATGTCACATTCGACGACACGAATTCCACCGTCGGTGAGCGGGACATGGTCTATTTCGCCAACAAGGCGCACCGGGTCCTGAAATTGCACGCACCCACGATCACGCAGATGGACTCACCAGTGGTGGCGAATGCGAATCTCACATCCGGAACATGCAACGCGTTCTACAGTTCCGGCGCGAATTCCATCAATTTCTATGCGGCGGGAGGCGCGTGCATCAATACAGCCACATCGGCCAGTGTTGTCGAGCATGAATATGGCCATGGCATTACCATCCGGACTTACGCAGCTTCAGGACAAGCCGTACCGGGCCATCTCGGCGAAGGCTATGGCGATTGCATTGGTGGCGCCTGTGAGGACACCGCCACGGTTGGCAACGGATTCAGCGGACCGGGAACCATGGTCCGCAACATGAACAACACGTGCCAATACCCGTCGAGCTGCGGCACCGAGATCCATGCGCGCGGACTGGTGATCGGTGGTTGCTATTGGCACACCCGCGTCCAATTCGCCAACGCCTTTGGTGCCGCGGGCAAGACCCAGATGGATCAGTACTTGTTCCGGCACTTCATCGGTGCACCCCAGTCGGAGACGGACGCCCTGACGGACATGCTGATTCTGGATGACAACGATGCCAATCTCGCGAATGGCACCCCCAATTTGTCGAAATTCCATCAAGGCTTCACGGTGCAGCATGCGGTGCCTTTCCCGTTGCCGCTCGTCAACATCACGCACGCCCCGCTGCACGACACGCTCGATCAATACCAGCCCTACGAAGTGCGGGCCACTGCGACGGCATTCAGCGGCTCGGGGGCGACGGGCGTGACGTTGTTCTGGAGGAACGGCGCGAGCGCGTCGTTCACCAGCGTGGCCATGCAGGCGCTCGCCGGCAACGAATGGCGGGCCGCGATTCCTGTGCAACCCGCGGGCTCGGTGGTCCAGTATTACCTGCAGGCCAGCGCGGCGGGCGGCCTGACCGGGCTCTCGCCCAGCGGGGGAGCGGCAGCACCCCACCTCTTCAGAACTTCACGCCTTGGCGCCTTCTGGTCGGACGGCTTCGAGACGCCCAGTGGCTGGGTGCACATGCTCGTAGCGGGGCAGGATGACTGGCACAACAATGTGCATGGCAACCCGGGCCATGCCTACGACCCGGACACGGCCTACCAAGGCACACTCACATGGGGCAACGACCTCGTGCCTGCCGCCAACTGGAATGGCGATTACGCCGCGAACACAAACAACAACATCACGTCGCCGACGATCAACTGCACCGGCCGCACCGGAGTCAACCTGGTTTACCGACGCTGGCTGACCATCGAAGACGCGGTTTACGACCACGCGCGCATCCTTGTCAGCAACAACAATGGCACGAGCTGGACCGTTGTCTGGCAGAACGCGACCGGCAACGGTTCGCAGGACCACATCGACACCAACTGGATCGAGCACACCATTCCTCTCAGCAGCTTCGCGGACAATCAGGCACAGGTGAAGCTTCGTTTCGAGCTCACGTCGGATGCCGGTCTGCAGTACGGCGGCTGGAACATCGATGACTTGAAGATGACGGCGGCCACAACCGGCACCATGCTCGGAAGCTCAGGCTCTTCGTCCGTCGGGCAGACCTGGAACTTGTTGGTGAATGGTCTGGCGGGCGATCAGGTGGTGTTGGCAGCGGGAACCGCGTTGCAGGGCATGTACTACCCGGGGATCGGGAGCCTGAGCCTGAACCTCTATGCACCATCCACGGCGATCATGGCGACGGTGGTGGTTCCGGCGGGCGGTCAGGTGCAGATTCCCTTCGCGATTCCTGCACTCGTCGGGTTCTCTGCCCACTTCCAGGGCCTGCTGTTCCCGGCAGGTGCAGCAACGAACTTCCTCATCAGCAACGTCGTATCGGTCACCATCACACCCTGACCGGTTGCGCGTGCCGGACGCGCATACAATCCGGCCATGGAGATCTGTGCGGCGCATCGCGCGCCCTGGTGGGAGCGCGCCATACCCGTGTGCTTGGCGCTCGGCGTCTGGGCGTGGGTTGTCGGGTTGCCGTTCCAGCTCGACGACCACACATTCCTGCGCTGCGGGTACGTGTTCATTCACGGCGGTGACAGCGCTACGGCCGAGACGGCCTTTGGCGGCGGCGACTATTTGTTCCGACCCGTGCTGGTTCTGTGGTTGTGCGGATGGTCGTTTCTCGATGGCATTCCGTTGCATCCGGGCGTGCACCATGCAGCCTCGTTGTCTTTGCATCTTCTGACCGTCTGGCTCCTGCATGTGTTGCTGCTCAACTGGACGGGACGTCGCGCCGCGCTGCTCGGCGCGTTGGTGTTCGCAACACTCCCGGCAGGGGGCGAGGCCATCGCCTGGATCGCGGCCAGCGGAGATCTGATGGTCACAGCCGTCGGGCTTGGAGCGGCATGTCTTCTGGTGCGGCCGGATGCCGGCTGGAAACAGTGGTTGGGCGCCGGGTTTCTCGGCGCCATCGGGCTGCTTTCCAAGGAGACCATGCTCTCCGTATTGCCGGTTCTTCTGCTGCTGACGGCGCTGCACCGGACACCCGCGGCGTTGCGCAACAGGCTGAGCGCCGCGGGGTTGTTCTTGGCGCCGATCATCGCTGCCTGGCTTTTTCGGGGCTGGGTGATGGGCAGCCTGTCCTTCCACTACGCGGGAGGTCGAAGCCTCAGCCTCGATGCGGAGCAGCTTGCGAGCTTTGCGGAAAAGCTCCCGGATCTCCTGCGCGTGTTGCTGGCGCCCTTCACGCCCAGCTTCGAGCAGAATCATCCACCCGCGTTGCCCTGGCCACGCGTCGTCTCGCTCTGTCTGCTGGCGATTCCCGCGCTCGTCGGCGCCTGCAGCGGCCGCCGCGGCCTCGCGGCCCTCGCAGCCTTCGCGTTGCTGCTTCCGGCGCCACTCTTCGCGGCGCCGCCTCAGGCTGGCGAGGTGTTCCTGCGCTCGCTCTACCTTCCGGGTGTGGCGCTGGCACTGCTGTGGGCCTTCGCGCTGGACGTGGGCCTGCGCAGAGGGGGCATGACAACGATCCTTGCTTTTGCGTTCCTTGTGGGCGCACTCGTCGTCAATGGGGAGGGCCTGCTGCGCATGCGCGCCTTGTGGCTGGATGTCGGTGGCGAAATCAACGCGGAGCTGCAGATGATCAAGGCGGCGCGCGGCATGGACCAGTCCGGCGCCGTCGTTGTGCTCGGGTCGCGTGATGGCCGGGATGGCGTTCCCATGCTCGGGAACCTCGTGCAATACGCCTTCATTCCGCCTTTCAGGGAGAAGGATGCGGGCGTGATCGCGCTCACGGACCGGCGCGCACTGCTGGGCGAGGAGGTCTTGATCCACGCGAGCGCGGCCGCGCCGCTCACCATTCTGGAGTTCAATCAGCAGAGCGCGCTCATGCGCAGGTTGGATCTGCCCGCGGGGTCCGAACTCGGAACAGCTACTGGACCGGATGCGGAAGGTTGGTGGCGGCTTGATGACGAACTGGCACCGCGGGCCGCTCCGGAACTCGGGCTCGCGTTCACAGCAGGACCGGCCGCGAGCGTCGCCATTGAAATGGACTTCGGCGGGCGTGCTCTGCGACGGGAATTGTCGTTGCCGCAATCGCTCACACCGCGCACGGCGCACTTGTTGCTCGATCAGGATGAGGAATGGATGCTGGCCCCCAAGGCGCCTCGCATCCGTGTGACGGGAGCGGCACTGTCAGCTCCGTTGCGCGCGGGACGCGTGGCACGCACCCTCACCATCCGGCAGCCGGCGGAGAACGCGGACCTCTCGGACGGATTGACGGAACTACAGCTCGTCGGTCTGCCCGAAGCGGCGCAGTCCATCGCCGTCGAGTGCCATCTCAGTGCAGGGAAGGGCCAGTGGCTGACGGCCTTTCAGTTGGCCGCCGAAGCACCACAGCGTGTGCAAGGCTCGGCATTCCGGACGTGGCGCTACGGCTCCGGGGACCGCGTGGAAGCCGCGCTCGACCCGCTCTTGCGGCCCGACAACATCACGGCGCTGGCGAGGAAACATCTGTTGCCACTGGGGCTCAGCGCGATCGTGCTGCGTGTACGGGCCGAAGCCCGGAGCGCCGACGGATCCGTGCTGGCGCGCTCCGACTGGCGCCACGTCAAACTCGCGTACTGAAGCCGCGGTCGCGGGCGTGCTAGAAACCAGCGAGGAAACTCCATGCGCTTCCAGACCCGAGCTATTCACGTGGGACAGGAACCCGAGAGCAAGACGGGTGCTGTGGTCGTCCCGATTTTCCAGACCTCCACGTACGCGCAAGCGGCGCCCGGTGTCCACAAGGGTCACGAGTATTCGCGCACGAGCAATCCCACACGGGACGCTCTGCAAGAGTGCCTCGCCTCTCTGGAAAGCGCGCGGCATGGCCTCGCCTTCGCTTCCGGCATGGCAGCGTCCAGCACGCTCCTGCTCGCGCTCAGCTCTGGTGATCATGTGGTCAGCAGCGATGACGTCTATGGCGGCACTTTTCGCGTGTTCGACAAGGTCATGCGGCGACACGGGCTTGAGTTCACCCAGGTGGACACATCGAGCATCGACGCCGTGCGCGCGGCGCTGCGCCCCGCAACGAAGCTCGTGTGGGTGGAGTCGCCCACCAATCCGCTGCTCGGCATCACGGACATTGCAGCCGTGGCGACACTCTGTCGCGAGCGCGGCATCACGTTGGTCGTCGACAATACATTCATGAGCCCGGCACTGCAGCGTCCTCTTGAACTGGGCGCGGATCTCGTGCTGCATTCCACTACGAAATACATCGGCGGCCACAGTGACGTGGTGGGCGGATTCATCGGCACCAACTCGGCCGAGTGGCACGAACGTCTCAAGTTCCTGCAGAACGCGGCCGGCGGCGTGCCCGGTCCGTTCGATGCGTGGCTCACGCTGCGCGGCCTCAAGACCCTCGCGCTGCGCATGGAGACACATTGCCGCAGTGCGTTGCAGATCGCGGAGTGGCTGAGCACCCACGAGCGCGTGGAGAACGTGCTCTATCCAGGTCTCGCGACACATCCGGGCCATGCGGTGCATGCGCGGCAGGCATCCGGTGGTGGCGGTGTCATCAGCTTCCGCGTGAAGGGCGGGCTCGATGCTGCGCGCAGGGTCTGCTCAGCGACGAAGCTCTTCTTCCTCGCGGAGTCCCTGGGCGGCGTCGAGAGCCTGATCGAACATCCGGCCATCATGACGCACGCTTCCGTTCCGGTGGAACAACGCACCGCGCGCGGGATTGGCGACAATCTCATCCGCATCTCCGTGGGCATTGAGCACCTTGAGGATCTGCGCGCCGATCTTGCCCAGGCACTGGCGCACGCCTGAGAGGCGCCCGCGCATTGATCGCGCGCAAGCAATCGCAAAATCCGGTTCAGATTCGTCACGACAGCACACAACTGCCGTCGGTCAAGCGTTGAAAGGCCGGGGCTTGAGCCGAAGAGAGCCGCGTCTGCTCTTCCGGGACGCACTGCCCGCGCGAGGCCCCGTGTGGTGAAGAACAGACCAGCGCACGCACACAGATGGATGTGCCTACCGCCTGGATGCACCGACACCTGATTGAGGAGGATGGGGTCTACGCGGACTATTTGCGCTTCTGCAGCGGCCGTACTCATCCCCCCCAGGAGTCGGAAACATCAGGAGCGGTCTGAGCCGCTGCCGGCGAGGCAGGGCTCAGCTGAGCGCGATGCTGCATCTGCTTCGGCATGATGCGCGGCGGCGCTCCGCGGCTTCGTCGTGGGTAGGTAGCCGCTGCTGCTGGCCAATGATTCACGCAACTGGAAGCGGCCAACACTGAGAGTGAGCTCGCGCGCCTCGGTGCGCATGGCCTGCGTGGCCGCACTCGATTCTTCCACGAGCGCCGCATTCTGCTGCGTGACGGTGTCCATCTCGCGCATGGCACTGGCGAGCTTCGCGATACCCACGTTTTGCTCGCCGGTTGATGCGGCGATGGAGTCCATGAGCGTGGTCACCTTGCGAATGGACGCCACCACGTCCTGCATGGTAGAGCCCGCGATCTGGACCTGGCCGGAGCCAGCGCGAACGAGTGTCGCGGATTCCTCGATGAGCTTCTTGATCTCGCGCGCCGCTTCCGCGGAGCGTTGGGCCAGTGAGCGAACCTCGCTCGAAACAACCGCGAAGCCACGCCCCTGTGAAGTGCGAAGCAAGCTGGCGGAACTGGAACTTCCGATAGA